>NZ_QDFT01000004.1 GCF_003075375.1 Microbacterium testaceum
GCGCGGCAGCCTGAACGTGCGCGCCCCGCGGCGCGTCCCCCTGCTGCAGGTGGCCAAGTCCGCTCTCGCGATCATCGCCGCCTGGCTGGTCGCGGGGTGGCTGGTGCAGGGTCCGCCGCCGATCTTCGCCGCGATCGCCGCGCTGCTGGTCGTCCAGCCGAGCATCAACCAGTCGTTCACGCGCGCGGTCGAGCGCAGCGTCGGCGTCATCCTGGGCGTCGTCATCGCCGCGGCGCTGGGCCTCGTCTTCGGCTCGCAGCCGTGGGTGGCGCTGCTGTCGGCGGGCGTCGCGCTGGCCGTGGCGTGGGCCGCGCGCATCTCGCCGGGCGCGACCAACCAGATCGCCATCAGCGCGCTCCTCGTGCTGGCCCTGGGCACCGCGACCCCCAACTACGCGCTCGACCGCGTGCTCGAGACCCTCATCGGCGCGGCGATCGGCATCGTCGTCAACGCGGTGCTCGTCCCACCCGTGCTCGTGCCCGCGGCCCGCGACAAGGTCGACGTGCTGGGCCGCGAGCTCGCCGGCGCCCTCGAGCGGCTGGCCGACGCCCTCGAGACGCCCCAGACGCCCGCTTCGCTCGAGGGCCTGTTGATCGAGGCGCGGCTGCTCCGTCCGGTCCGGGATGCCGCGTCCGACGCCATCCGCGACGGCGCCGACTCGCTGGCGCTCAACCCGCGCAGCGGGCGGCACCGCGCCGAACTGGCCGAGATGGGCGAGCTGCTCGACCGTTTCAGTCCCGTCGTGACCCAGACCGTCGGCATGACGCGCGCGGTCTACGACGGCTACGAGAGCTCGATCGTCGACGAGCCCGCCGTCCGGGCGATCGCGGAGCAGCTGCATCGCGCCGCCCACGACGTCCGTCTCGCGTTCGCGCTCGACGCGGGGCCCGAGCGCGTGGTCGACGCCGAACCCGCCCTCACCCGTCCCCTGCAGATCCAGACGCCCTCTCCCCTGCACTGGGTCCTCGTCGGATCGCTGCTGATGGATCTGCATCGCGTCCACGAGAGCCTGCGCGACGGCGAGTCCTAGCCCGCGCGCACGCGCGCCGCGTCGGGAAGGTCCGGCGAATCCCGCCCCGGCGACCCTCGCCGCCGCCCGCGCTGGTTGACTGGGCGCATGGGCACCGCCATGTTCCCCCTTGGAGCCGTCCTCTTCCCGCATACGCCGCTGGCGCTGCGGATCTTCGAGGAGCGGTACCTGATCATGCTCGGTCGGCTCCTCGACGAGGAGGACCCGGCTTTCGGCGTCGTGCTGATCGAGCGCGGTTCCGAGACCGGCGGCGGGGATCAGCGCTTCCGCCTGGGCACGATGGCGCAGCTGAGTCACGTCGTCCCGCAGGCGGGGCAGATGCAGATCGTCGCGCGCGGCACCGAGCGTTTCGAGATCGTCGGATGGCTCGACGACGATCCCTACCCGCGCGCCGAGGTCCGCGCACTTCCCGACCTGGAGTGGAATGACGCGCTCCTCCCCCTGCTCGACGAGGCGGAACGCATCGTACGACGCGTCCTCGGCCGGGCGCAGCAGTTCGGCGGCACCCGCTGGGATCCCGAGGTGGAGCTCTCCGAAGAGCCGCTGCCGCGGGCCTGGCAGCTGGCGGCCATCGCTCCCCTGGGCGAACTCGACCAGATGGAGCTGTTGCGCTCCGCGACCATGGGCGGACTGCTGCGCGCCACGATCGACTTGACGCTCGCGGCGGAGCCGCTGCTGGGCGACCCCGTCCCCGACGGTGTGATCGTCGTCGACGACGACACCCCCGGGGACGAGGACTAGGACACGCTCAGTTCAGTTCGCGCACCGTCGCGGGGATCTCGCCGTCGCGGTACAGGTCGATCGCGAGGTCCTGCAGCGCGGTGAGGGCGACGCGCTGCGTCTGCGGGCCGTACGAGATGCGCGCGACGCCCAGCGCCTCGTACTCCGCGGCGGTCAGGTTGCCGGGGACGCCGATGACGCTGACCTTGCGCTCGCCGATGCCCTCGACGAGTCGCCGCGTCGTCTCGGCGTCGAGCTTGCCGGGGACGAACACCGACGTCGCGCCGGCGGCGAGGAAGGCGCGGCCGCGCTCCACGGCATCCGCCACCTTGTCGTCGACCGAGCGATCGGCGCCCTTCAAGAAGACGTCGGTGCGCGCGTTCAGCACGAAGGGCACGCCCTCGGCCTCTCCGGCCGCGATGACGGCCTCGACCGCGGCGACCGCCTCGGCGAGGGGCTTGACCCGGTCTTCGACGTTCGCGCCGACGACGCCCTTGGCGATGGCCAGGCGGGTCGTCTCGCCGGGGTTGCCGAAGCCGGCGTCGAGGTCCGCGGTGACGGGCACGTCGACCGCGTCGACGATGCGACCCACCATGTCGAGCATGAGCTCGACGGGGATGTTCTCGCCGTCGGGGTAGCCGAAGGTCGCGGCGATCGAGTGCCCCGCCGTGGCGAGGGCCTTCGTCTCGGGCAGCGCGGCGATCGCCTTCGCCGAGACGACGTCCCAGACGTTGACGACCCGCAGGATCTCGGGGGCGGTGTGCAGGGCGGCGAGAGTCTCGGCGCGGTCGCGGGGCGTGGTCATGCGTTGTCTCCTCGGTTTCGAGCGGAATCGTCGGCGATCGCCTCGGCGATGAGCGTGTCGCCCGCGCCGAAGCGGATGAAGCGTCCGATGGTCGCCGGCTGCACGAGGACGGCGGCGGCCACGGCCGCGACGTCGGCGCGCGACACCTCGCCCTTGCCCTCGGGCGCGGTCGTGATGCGTCCGGACGGCGGATCGAGCGTCAGCGTGCCGGGGCCCAGGATCGTCCAGTCCAGCTCGCTCGCGCGCAGGTGGTCGTCGGCGGCGAGCTTGGCGTCGGCGTAGGCGAAGAAGTCGTCGTCGGGGTCGATCCCGTGGTCGGGCGTCGACCCGATCCACGACACCATCACGAAGCGGCGCACACCGGCCCGGGCCGCGGCGTCGATCGCGCGCTGCGCGGCATCGCGGTCGACGGCGTAGGTGCGCTCCGCGCTGCCGCCGCCGGCGCCCGCCGACCACACCACCGCGTCCGCGCCCGAGAACGCCTCGGCCATCTCGTCGGTGCCGGCGTTCTCGACGTCGAGCACCAGGGGCGTACCGCCGGCCTGCTCGATGTCGCTCTTCTGGTCGGGGTTGCGGATGACGGAGGTGGCCTCGTCTCCGCGGTCGGCGAGCAGGCGGGCCAGGTGCAGAGCAACCTTGCCGTGTCCGCCGATGATCACGATGCGTTCCATGTCGTTGTCCTCCTCGGGGTCGGTCGGGATCGACCCTACGCAGCACCTCCGACACGCCCGTGCGGGGTTGACGCCCCGGCGCGGGGCGTCCGACCCGCCTCAGTCCACGTCGCCGTCGACGTACACCCAGCGGCCCGCGCGTCGCGCGAAGCGGCTGCGCTCGCGCAGCTCGCCGACGTCGACCCCGTGACGCCAGCGCGCACGGAACGCCACGACGGCGGCATCCCCCTGCTCCTGCGCCTCGACGATGTCGAGCCCCGTCCATCGCGTGCCGTCGTCGACCGTGATCTCGTCGGGTCGGGTCCGCGGATGCCACGACCGCGCCAGGTGCGCCGCGTCGCCGACCGCGAAGGCGGTGTAGCGCGACCGCATCAACCGCTCGGCGCTCGGCGCGGGTGCGCCGTCGAGGATCGGACCGCAGCACGAGCCGAAGGTCGGCCCGCCGCACGGGCACGCGGCGGACGCGGACGGGCGGGACGACGCCGAGCCGAAGGACATTCCGCAACTCTAGGTCGCGACCGCGGCGCCCGGCGCTGTCGGCGAGCACACCCGGCGTGCCAGGATCGGACGCGTGACCGACCGCCTCATGCTCCTCGACACCGCGTCGCTGTACTTCCGCGCCTTCTACGGCGTGCCCGACAAGGTCACGGCACCGGACGGCACCTCGGTGAACGCGGCGCGGGGCCTGCTCGACATGATCGCCAAACTGGTGGGCACCTACGCGCCCACGCACCTCGTCGCGTGCTGGGACGACGACTGGCGCCCGGCCTGGCGGGTCGACCTGCTGCCGAGCTACAAGGCGCACCGCGTCGTCGAGCCGTCCGCCACCGGCCCCGATGTCGAAGAGGTCCCCGATCCGCTCGCCGCGCAGCTTCCGGTGATCCGCGAAGCGCTCGAGGTGCTCGGCATCCCGATCGTGGGAGCCGCCGCCCACGAGGCCGACGACGTCATCGGAACCCTCGCCACCCGATCCGACATCCCCGTCGACATCGTCACCGGTGACCGCGACCTCTTCCAGCTGGTCGACGACGACCGCGGAGTCCGGGTGATCTACACGGCTCGCGGCATGAGCAACCTCGAGATCGTCGACGACGCCGCCGTCATGACGAAGTACGGGGTCCACGCCGCGCAGTACGCCGACTTCGCAGCCCTGCGCGGCGACCCCTCCGACGGGCTGCCCGGCGTGGCGGGGATCGGCGAGAAGTCGGCGGCCTCGCTGCTGGCGGCCGGCGGCACGCTCGACGGCATCCGCGACGCCGTGGCCGCGGGCACCCTCGGCACCCCGTCGCAGCGATCCAAGATCCTCGCCGCCGCGAACTACCTCGACGTCGCCCCGACCGTGGTCCGCGTCGCCCGCGACCTCGACCTCGAGGCCGTCGACGATCGCCTCTCCCCCGTCGATCGGGATGCCGCCGAGGCTCTCGCCGAGACGTGGAACCTGGGCTCCTCGATGACCCGGGCCCTCGCCGCGCTCCCGCACTGACCCGGGCTCGGGCTCAGCGCGGGCGTTCGAGCCACTCGCGCAGCCGCTCGAGCGGCCACGTCGTCACGATGCGATCGGTCGGGACGCCCAGGGCCTCGGCGCGGGCGGCGCCGTAGTCGAGCAGCGACAGCTGGCCCGGGGCGTGGGCGTCCGAGTCGATCGAGAACAGGCACCCCGCCTCGATCGCCAGGGCGAGCAGCTCGTCCGGGGGATCCTGCCGCTCCGGACGCGAGTTGATCTCGACCGCGACCCCGCTCTCGGCGCACGCCGCGAAGACGGCTGCGGCGTCGAAGTCCGAGGGCGGTCGCGTCCCCCGCGCCCCCTCGACCAATCGGCCGGTCACGTGGCCCAGCACGTCGACGCGCGCGTCGCGGGCCGCCGCGACGAGACGCCTCGTCATCGGCCCCCGCTCCATGCGTAGTTTGGAGTGCGCGGATGCCACGACCACGTCGAGCTCGCGCAGCAGCTCGTCCTGCTGGTCGAGGTCGCCGTCGTCGAGGATGTCGACCTCGATCCCGGTCAGCAGCGTGAAGCCGTCGCCCCGATGCCCCCGCACGATCTCGATCTGGGCGCGCAGACGCTCGGGCGACAGACCGTTCGCGACGGTCAGGCGGGGCGAGTGGTCGGTCAGGGCGAGGTACTCGTGCCCCAGTCCGCGCGCGGCATCGACCATCGCCTCGATCGGGGTCAGGCCGTCGGACCACTCGCTGTGGCTGTGCAGGTCGCCGCGAAGGCGCGCGCGCAACTCTGATCCGCCCACCGGGGCGTTCTCGGCGCGCAGGGCCGCCAGGCGTTCGGGGACGTCCCCGGCCAGCGCCTGCTGGATGACCGCGAACGTCGACTCCCCGATCCCCGGCCGACGACGCAGGCCCGGGTCGCGCAGTTCTTCGGGACCGAGACCCTCGATCGCCGCGGCCGCGGTGCGGAATGCCTTGGACTTGTAGCGCGACGACCTCTCCCGCTCGAGCAGATACGCGATCTCGGTGAGGGCGTCGAGCGGGTCCACGCTCACTCCGCCAGGTCGCGCGAGGTCTGCACCCAGGCGTCGAGCTTGGCCGCGGCCCGCCCGTCGTCGATCGCGGCGGCCGCGTCGGACATGGCCTCGGCGAGTCGCTCCAGGATCGGACGCTGCACCTCGGCGGCATCCTGGAAGAGGCGGTACGAGACCAGACCCGCCGCCGCATTGAGCAGGACGATGTCGCGCACCGGCCCCGTCTCGCCGCCGAGCACCCGACGGACGACCTCGGCGTTGTGGTCGGGAGACCCGCCCAGCAGATCGTCGATGTCGGCGAGGGGGATGCCGAGATCCCGGGGATCCAGATCGTGCTCGTGCACGTCGCCGCGACTGATCTCCCACAGCCGGCTGTGGCCGGTGGTGGTGAGCTCGTCGAGTCCGTCGTCGCCGCGGAAGACCAGCGCGGTCGCACCGCGGGTGCGGAAGACACCGGTGATGAGGGGGACGCGGTCGAGGTGGGCGACACCGACCGCGTTCGCCTCGGCGCGCGCCGGGTTGCACAGCGGTCCGAGGAAGTTGAACACCGTGGGCACACCGAGCTCGGAGCGCGTCGCCGCGGCGTGGCGGAACCCGGGGTGGAAGGCCGAGGCGAAGGCGAAGGTGATGCCCGTGCGCTCGAGCGTCTCGGCCACCTTCTCGGGCGACAGCGTCAGCGCGATGCCCAGCGACGACAGAACGTCCGACGAGCCCGACGCCGAGCTCGCGGCACGGTTGCCGTGCTTGACGACGGGGACTCCGGATGCCGCCGCCACCACGGCCGCCATGGTCGAGACGTTCACCGTGCCGTAGCGGTCGCCGCCGGTGCCCACGATGTCGAGCACCTCGGCGCGGACGGGCAGGGGCACGGCGGCCTCGAGGATCGCGTCGCGGAAGCCGACGATCTCTTCGACCGTCTCGCCCTTCGCCCGCAGGGCCATCAGGAATCCCGCGAGCTGAGAGGGCGTGGCCTCGCCCGCCATGACCTTCCTCATCGCCCACGTCGACTCCGACACGCTGAGGTCGCTGCCGGCCAGCAGGGAGGTGAGCAGATCGGGCCAGGTGAAGCGTTCCGCCATGCCATGATCCTTTCACACGCGTGTCCCGCGGCGACGCCCGCGCGGCACCTGACGGAACCCCGGTCGTACCGGGGATTCCTTGCGGATTATGAGGGTTCCCTAAGTCTCGACGATGGAATATCTCATCTTGGGGATGGGAATATTGCGTCCCGGCATCGCGCATAATGGAACGGTGACGACCTCAGCGACGTATTCCCAGGCCGTGCGTGCCGTGAAGCGACCCGACCCGGTCGCCGTGGGCACCATCGTGTGGCTGGGCAGCGAGGTCATGTTCTTCGCCGGCCTCTTCGCGATCTACTTCACCCTGCGCAGCACCTCCGCCTCCCTGTGGGCCGAAGAGACCCAGCTGCTCAACGTCCCCTTCGCGACCGTCAACACGATCATCCTCGTGCTGTCCTCGGTCACGTGCCAGATGGGCGTGTTCGCCGCGGAGCGGTACCAGCCGTACCGCACGGGCACGCGCACCGGCATCCTGAAGTGGGGAATGGTGGAGTGGTTCTACCTCACCTTCATCCTCGGCGCGGTCTTCGTGTCGGGTCAGGTGTGGGAGTACGCGACGCTGGTCGCCGAGGGCATGCCCATCAGCGCCAACCCCTACGCCTCGGCCTTCTACCTCACCACCGGCTTCCACGCCCTTCACGTGACGGGTGGCCTCATCGCCTTCCTGCTCGTGATCGGTCGTGCGTACGCCGTGAAGAACTTCGGACGCAAAGAGATGACCACCTCGATCGTCGTGTCGTACTACTGGCACTTCGTCGACGTCGTCTGGATCGCCCTGTTCTTCGTCATCTACTTCCTCAAGTAAGAGAGCTGCATCCACATGGCACGCGAGAAGAAGACTCGTAAGGCGACCGGGCGTCGGAGCCCTCTGGCCGCCGCCGCACTGATCGGTATCGGACTCCTCCTCACCGGCGGCGTCTACGCGGGAGCGACGGCGGCGGTGGCCGCCACCTCCAGCACCCCGGTCAGCGAGGCCAACAACGCGACCGCGGTCGAAGAGGGCCAGAAGCTGTTCCAGGCCAACTGCGCCACGTGCCACGGTCTCGACCTGCAGGGCAGCCAGCAGGGTCCGTCCCTGTTCGGCGTCGGCGAGCTGTCGGTGCACTTCCAGGTCTCGACCGGACGCATGCCGCTGCAGGCCCAGGGCCCGCAGGCACCGGTCAAGCCCGTCCAGTTCACCGAAGAGCAGACCAACGCGATCGCGGCGTACGTGCAGTCGGCCGCCCCCGGTCCCGCGTACCCCTCGGAGGAGCTGCTCGACGGCCAGGGCGACCTCTCGCACGGTGCAGAGCTGTTCCGCATCAACTGCGCGATGTGCCACAACGTCGCGGGCGCGGGTGGAGCGCTCACCGAGGGCAAGTACGCCCCCGACATCCACTCGACGACCCCCGTCAACATCTACGCGGCGATGGTCACCGGCCCCCAGAACATGCCGGTGTTCAACGACCTGAACCTCACCCCCGAAGACAAGCGCGACGTCATCTCGTACCTGATGTACAACCAGCAGAACGACTCCCCCGGCGGTTTCGCTCTGGGCTCGCTCGGACCCGTGTCCGAGGGTCTGTTCATCTGGATCTTCGGCATCGGCGGCCTGATCGCGCTCACCGTGTGGATCACGGCGAAGTCCAACTGACCGTCGTCTTCGACATTACGTAAACGCACGAGGAGCACCATGGCACACGAGGACGACGCACTGGAGCACGAGAGGGCTTCCTGGAAGCCCGGCTCGGGTCTCGCCGTTGCGGTTCCGGACGCCGCACAGAACCCGGGTCTGCCCGGTCACCGTCAGCGCATGACGGACAAGGACCCGCATGAGATGAAGCGCGCGGTCCGCACGGTCTACACGCTGTTCTACATCTCGGTCGCGGCGAGCATCTGGGCGAGCATCGCCTACATGATCTTCCCGATCGAGTCGGGCGCGATGGTCGACATCCGGTACAACAACCTCTTCATCGGACTGGGCATCGCCTTCGCGCTGCTCGCGATCGGCATCGCCACCATCCACTGGGGCAAGTCGGTCATGTCCGACAAGGAGTACATCGAGGACCGCCACGCCACGCGCGGTCGCGACCAGGTCCGCGAGGGCGCGGTCAACGTCTTCGTCGAGGCCGAGAAGGACTCCGGCTTCGGACGTCGCGAGATCATCCGCAACTCGCTGTTCGCGGCCCTCGCCGCCTCGGTCATCCCCGGCATCACCCTGTTCCGCGGTCTCGCTCCGCAGGATCAGGACCCCGTGGTCAACCTCAGCCACACCATGTGGAAGCAGGGCATGCGCCTGGCGCACGACCCCTCGGGTCGCCCGATCCGCGCGGCTGACGTCACCCTCGGTTCCGCGTTCCACGTCATCCCCGAAGAACTCGCCGGCCTGGGCCACGACGAGGGCTACCTCGAGGAGAAGGCTCGGGCGATCGTCCTGCTCATGCGCATGCAGCCCGAGCAGCTCAACCCCGAGACCAACAAGCTGGACTGGTCGTACGACGGCATCATCGCGTACTCCAAGGTCTGCACCCACGTCGGCTGCCCCGTCGCTCTGTACGAGCAGCAGACCCACCACCTCCTGTGCCCCTGCCACCAGTCGCAGTTCGACGTCGCCAACGGCGCCGCCGTCATCTTCGGCCCGGCTGCCCGTCCCCTGCCGCAGCTCCCCATCACCGTCGACGCCGAGGGCTACCTCGTCGCGCAGAGTGACTTCCAGGAGCCCGTCGGCCCCAGCTTCTGGGAGCGCTCATGAGTACCGGTACTCACCCCACCGAGAACGTCACGACCGAACCGGCCGTGTACTCCGGACCGCCGCAGGCCCCCGCGGGTCGCGACGGCAAGCCGCTCGGCGGCAAGTTCGTCGGTGCGGCCGCGAACTACCTCGACGAGCGGACCAGCATGTCCGGCATCGTCAAAGAGCTCGGTCGCAAGATCTTCCCCGACCACTGGTCGTTCATGCTGGGCGAGATCGCGCTGTGGAGCTTCGTCGTCGTGCTGCTCTCGGGCACCTTCCTGACGTTCTTCTTCCAGGCCTCGATGGTCGAGACGCACTACAACGGCGCCTACGAGCCGATGCGCGGCATCGCGATGTCGGCGGCCATGGAGTCCGCTCTCCACATCTCGTTCGACCTCCGCGGTGGTCTGCTCGTCCGACAGATCCACCACTGGGCCGCTCTCGTGTTCGTCGCCGGTATCGGCGTCCACATGCTGCGCGTCTTCTTCACCGGCGCCTTCCGCAAGCCGCGCGAGCTCAACTGGGTGGTCGGCTTCATCCTGTTCATCCTCGCGATGGCCGAGGGCTTCACCGGCTACTCGCTCCCCGACGACCTGCTCTCGGGCAACGGTCTGCGCATCATCGACGGCATGATCAAGGGTCTGCCGATCATCGGCACCTGGACCTCGTTCCTGCTGTTCGGCGGCGACTTCCCCGGCACCGCGATCGTCGGTCGCCTCTACACGCTGCACATCCTGCTGCTGCCGGCGATCCTCGTCGCGCTGCTCGCCGTGCACCTCATGCTGATGATCATCAACAAGCACACGCAGTTCGCCGGGCCCGCCCGCACGAACAGCAACGTCGTGGGCTACCCGATCCTCCCCGTGTACGCGTCCAAGATGGGCGGGTTCTTCTTCATCACCTTCGGTGTGATCGTCCTGATCGCCGCCCTGGTGACGATCAACCCGATCTGGAACTACGGCCCGTACGACCCGTCGCCGGTGTCGGCGGGTACCCAGCCCGACTGGTACATCGGCTTCGCGGACGGCGCCCTGCGTCTCGTGCCGCCGCACCTCGAGTTCGTTCTCTGGGGTCACACCTGGTCGTGGAACATCATCCTGCCCGTCGCGGTTCTCGGACTGTTCATCGTGCTGGTCCTGGTGTACCCCTTCATCGAGGCGTGGGTCACGGGCGACAAGCGCGAGCACCACATCGCCCAGCGTCCCCGCAACGCGGCGACCCGCACGGCGATCGGCGCGGCCGGTGTCACGTTCTACGCCGTCATGTGGGCCGCGGCCTCGTCCGACATCATCGCGACGCACTTCAAGCTGACCATGGAGGGTGTCATCCACACCCTGCAGGCGCTGCTGATCCTGGGCCCGATCTTCGCCTACTTCGTCACCAAGCGCATCTGCATCGCGCTGCAGAAGAAGGACCGCGAGATCGCCCTGCACGGCTACGAGTCCGGACGCATCGTCCGCCTCCCCGGTGGCGAGTACATCGAGGTGCACCAGCCCGTCGACGAGTTCGAGCGGTGGAAGCTGGTCGACAACGAGACCTACGAGCCGCTGGTCGTGCGTCCCAACGACAAGGGCCAGATCCCCTGGCACGAGAACATCCGCGCCTCGGTGTCGCGCTGGTTCTTCGAGGACCGTCTCGCCCCGCTGACGCAGGCCGAGCTCGACGCCGCGAACGCCCACCAGCACCACGAGCTCGACCACATCGCGCACGAAGAGGCCGACGAGATCGCCGGCGCCAATGCTCGTGCCGACGAGGACGGCCGCCCGCCGATGGCCATCGGTGAGCGGGTCGAGGTCGAGATCCCGGCGCCCAAGGGCCTCGCGGACCGCAACCGGTCGACGGACGACAAGAGCGAGTAATCGCGCAGAACGAAACCCCGGTGCTTCGGCACCGGGGTTTCGTCGTTCTCGGCCGAGGTGCGCGCCGAGGCCCGTTGGCAGGATGCCGTCGGTCGTTGGCATCCCCTCCCCTCCCCCCGTGCCGCGGGCGCCTCTACCGTGGGGCCATGACCGACGCCCAGGACTACTTCGCCGCTCGACTCGCCTTCGAGACGGACCCCTCGGACGTGTACGCCGCACAGCGCTCCGGCGAACCCCTCACCCTCGTCGACGTGCGCGGACACGATGCGTGGGCACAGGGGCGCATCAGAGGGGCCGTGCACCTGCCGTATCGAGAAATCGCCGAGCGCGCTCCGTCCGAGATCCCGCGCGACACCCCCGTCGTCGTCTACTGCTGGAGCCCCGGATGCAACGCCGGCCAGAAGGGCGCGCTCGCCTTCGCCCGCCTCGGCTACGACGTGCGCGAGATGATCGGCGGCTACGAGTACTGGCTGCGAGAGGGACAGCCGGCCGAGAACGACGACGGCCCCCTCGAGCGCATCTTCGACCCCACGGTGATGGTCGTCCGCAGCTAAGCGTCCGAGAGGGCGTCGACCGTCCTCCCCCGCACGACAGGCGGAAGACCGTAGGATGCCACGATGCAGCATCCCCCTCTCGAGCCCTTCGCCCACGGCTACCTCGACCGTCCCGACGGGGCGCGTCTGTACTGGGAGACGTCCGGCAACCCGCGCGGTCGACCCGCGCTCTACCTGCACGGCGGGCCGGGCGGAGGCCTCGGCAAAGGCGGCTACCGGCGGCGCTTCGACCCCGAGCTGTACCTCATCATCGGGCTGGACCAGCGGGGATGCGGGCGCAGCGAACCCTGGGCCTGCGACGACCTCGACAGCCTGTCGACGCAGACCATGGATCACCTGCTGGACGATCTCGAGGCGCTCCGCGAGCACCTCGGCGTCGAGCGCTGGCTGCTGCACGGGGTGTCATGGGGATCGACCCTGGCGCTGGCGTACGCGCTCGAGCACCCGGCGCGCGTGAGCGAGATCGTCAACCTGGCCGTCACGACCGGCCACCGCTGGGAGATCGACTGGATCACCGACGGGATCGCACCGGTCTTCCCCGAGGCCCTCGCCGACCTGCGGGCGCTCCTCGACCCGGACGAACGCACTATCGAGGGCTACGCGCGACTCCTGCGCGACCCGGACCCCGCGGTGCGCGTCGAAGCAGCCGAGAGGTGGGACTCGTGGGAGGCGACGCACCTCTCGCTCGGGCCTCTCGCCGCCCCGGGTCCCCTGCACGCCGACCCGCACCAGCGCCGCAACTTCGCGACGTTGGTGACGCATTACTGGGCGCAGGACTGCTTCCTCCCCGGCGAGCGGTCGGTGCTCTCCCGAGCGCACGAACTCGCCGGCATTCCGGGCGTCCTCGTCCACGGGCGCCGCGACATCAGTGGACCCGCGCTGACGCCGTGGCGTCTTCATCACGCGTGGCCGGGCAGCCGACTCGAGATCGTCGAGGAAGACGGCCACGGGGGTCCTCGCAGCGCCGGGCTGTGCCAGCAGGCGATCGACGACTTCGCGCGTGCGGACGCATGACGCCGAGCGGCAACGACCGACGATCGTCACGCAACGTCAGGCGGTCTCGACGTCCTCGGTGAACCAGCGGGCCGCCGAGCCGAAGAAGATCGGATCGGTGCCTATCGGCTCGTCGTCATCGACGACGTCGCAGACCACCACTGTGACGTTGTCCCGCGTCCCCGCCTCGAGGGCGAGGGCGACGGCGTCCGCGGCCGCAGAGCGGGCATCGGGCGCCTGCGCGATCAGACGCGCGACATCGGCCTCGGGCACGTAGTCGGTCAGCCCGTCGCTGCACAGCATCCATCGGTCGCCCGCGAGCGGGGGCCGTTCCGCCACCGAGACGACGTCGCCCTCGGCCCCGCCCAGAGAGGCCGTGATGATGTTCCGCCGCGGATGCGCCGCCGCGGCCTCGGGCGGGATGATGCCGTGGTCGACCAACGCCTGCACGTACGAGTCGTCGCGCGTCTCGCGCGAGAACTCGCCGTCGCGGAGCAGGTAGGCGCGGGAGTCACCCGTATGGGCGAGCAGCAGGTCGCCGCTCGTGCTCAAGAAGATGCCGGTGAAGGTCGTCGCCATGCCCTCGAGCGCGGGGTCGCGCTCGACGTGGGCGCGGATGTCCCAGTTCGCCTCACGGATTCGCACGAGCAGTCCGTCGGCATCCATGCTGCGACCACTCGTCGCCACGAGCCGGTGGACCAGGGCGGCGGATGCCAGATCCCCGGAAGGACCGCCGCCGACGCCGTCCGCGACCGCCGCACCCCAGGCCGCCGCGAAAGCGGCGTCCTGGTTGGTGGGACGGTGCGCGCCGGCGTCGGACGCGGCGGCCGCGATCAGCCGAACGGGCACGGGATCAGCGCGCGAAGTACCCGCGGTAGTACTCGTACACCCAGCCGACGATGGCCACGGCGAACACCGCGAAACCGACGGGGACGAGCCAGCTACCGACGGCGAGGCCGATGACGGCGATCGCCGCGGACGCCGCGAGCACGATGGGCCACCACGACCAGGGGCTGAACTCGCCCATCTCGGGGTCGCCGTCGTCGATGTCGGCGGTCAGGGTGTCTTCGGGCAGCTCTCCCCGCTGCGCCTTGAGGACGCGCCCGATGTAGAACGCGATCATCGAGGACATCAGGCCGAGGAAGGCCAGAGCCACCGTGCCGACCCACTCGACGCCGCCGTGCTGGAGCAGGCTCCAGACGGTGTAGACACCGGCGATGAGGAAGGCGAAGACCGCCAGGATCCACCAGAGATTGACGTTGGTGCGCATGTCGTTACTTGACCTCTCCGGCAGCTGCGTCGACGACGGGCGTATCGGGAGCGTCCTTGGCCGGACCCACACCGACCGGGATGCCGGCCTCGGGGTGGTTCAGATCGAAGGCGGGACGCTCGCTGCGGATGCGCGGGATCGAGGTGAAGTTGTGACGCGGCGGCGGGCACGAGGTCGCCCACTCGAGCGATGCACCGTAACCCCACGGGTCGTCGACGGTGACCTTCGGCGCCTTGCGCGCGGTGATCCACACGTTGAGGAGGAACGGGATCATCGATGCGCCGAGGATCATCGAACCCACGGTCGACAGCTGGTTCTCCCACGTCCACCCATCAGCGGCCGCGTAGTCGGCGTAGCGACGGACCATACCGTCGACACCCAGCCAGTGCTGGATGAGGAACGTCATGTGGAAGCCGATGAACAGCATCCAGAAGTGCACCATGCCGAGACGCTCGTTGAGCATCTTCCCGGTCCACTTGGGCCACCAGAAGTAGAAGCCGGCGAACATCGCGAACACGACCGTGCCGAACACGACGTAGTGGAAGTGCGCCACGACGAAGTAGGAGTCCGACAGGTGGAAGTCCAGCGGCGGCGAGGCCAGGATGACGCCGGTGAGACCACCGAAGACGAACGACACGAGGAAGCCGAGTGCGAAGACCATCGGCGTCTCGAACGTCACCGAACCACGCCAGAGCGTGCCGATCCAGTTGAAGATCTTCACGCCCGTGGGAACCGCGATGAGCATCGTCATCAGCGCGAAGAACGGCAGCAGCACGCCACCCGTGACGTACATGTGGTGCGCCCACACGGCCACCGACAGAGCGGCGATCGCGATGGTGGCGTAGACGAGGGTCTTGTACCCGAAGATCGGCTTGCGGCTGAAGACCGGGAAGATCTCGGAGACGATGCCGAAGAACGGCAGCGCGATGATGTAGACCTCGGGGTGGCCGAAGAACCAGAACAGGTGCTGCCAGAGCAGGACGCCGCCGTTCTCGGGGCTGTAGATGTGCGAGCCCAGCACGCGGTCGGCGGCGGCGGCGAAGATCGCCGCGGCGAGGACCGGGAAGGCGAGCAGAATCAGGATGCTCGTGATGAGCGTGTTCCACGAGAAGATCGGCATGCGCCACATGGTCATACCCGGGGCGCGCATGGTCAGGATCGTGGTGATGAAGTTGACCGCGCCGAGGATCGTGCCGAAACCGCTGATGCCGAGACCCAGCATCCAGAGGTTTCCGCCGACGCCCGGAGAGAAGCTGGCATTCGCGAGCGGCTGATAGGCGAACCATCCGAAGCCGGCCGCACCCTGCGGGGTGAGGAAGCCGGAGACCGCGATGGTCGAGCCGAAGAGGAACAGCCAGAACGCGAAGGCGTTCAGACGCGGGAAGGCCACGTCGGGGGCGCCGATCTGCAGCGGCAGCAGCGCGTTCGCGAAGCCCGCGAACAGCGGCGTCGCGAACATCAGCAGCATGATCGTGCCGTGCATGGTGAACAGCTGGTTGTACTGCTCTTTGGTCGGGATGATCTGCATCCCGGGCTCGAACAGCTCGGCGCGGATGATGAGCGCCATGACACCACCGAGCATGAAGAACACGACGGAGGCGATCAGGTACATGTACCCGATGGTCTTGTGGTCGGTGGACGTGATCCACTTGACGACCAGATTGCCCTTCTGCTCGACACGCGTGGTGCTCAGCAGTGCGGCTTGACGCGGCGGGAGAGTCGTCGGGCGCGAAGGGCCCGTCCCCTGGAGCGGAAGCGTCGTGGCCATGATCACTCGTTCCCTTCGGCGCCGGCCGTGTTGAGGTTCTGCAGGCGCGACAGATCACTGATGTCGCCGACGTCACCGGCGCTGCGGAGGGAGTCGAGGTAGTCCTCGTACTCGGCTTCGCTCACGACCTTGACGTTGAAAAGCATGGCGGAGTGGTATTCACCGCACAGCTCGGCGCACTTGCCCTCGTAGGTCCCCTCGCGGGTGGGCGTGAACGACCACTCGTTCTCGCGACCGAGGTACATGTCTTTCTTGTAGAGGAAGTCGATGATCCAGAAGGAGTGGATGACGTCGCGCGAGCGCAGGTCGATCTTCACCGTCTTGTTCACCGGCAGGTAGAGGGTGGGCACGTCCTGGAGGTCGTAACCATCGCTGGTGGCCTTGGCCTGCACACCCATGGAGTACACCGCGTCGGAGTTGTCCTCACGCTCGCCGTTGTACTGGAAGTCCCACGCCCACTGCTTGCCGTAGGCGGTGATGGAGACGTCGGGGTTCTCGTACTGCGTCTCGAGCGTGTTCTGATCGCGCGCCGTGAAGGCGAAGAAACCGACCACGAGGATCAGCGGAACGATGGTGTAGAAGATCTCGACCGGCATGTTGTAGCGCAGCTGCACCGGGAGACCTGACTGGCCCTTGCGACGGCGGTAGGCGATGACCGACCACAGCATCAGACCCCAGGTGATGACACCCACGGCCAGCAGGACGATCCACGAGTTGACCCACAGACCGGCGACCATGTCGGTGTGGTTCGTGGCAGGCGTGCCGTCATCGACGAAGCCGGGGAGGAAGCCGTGGAGCTGGGTCGTGGTGCAGCCCGAGAGGAGTGCGACGGAGGCGATCCCCAGGGGGAGCGCTGCCCAGCGAAGGCGACGTTTGGAGGGCACAATGCACCTTTCCGGGTCGTGGATGTTGCTCTGACAGTCTAGAGCAACCTCTCACCGTTCTCAGGCCATTCGTCCAGTGCCGAGACATCGAGAACCCCCGGAATCCACGGTGCGATCCGTGGCCCGGGGGCTCTCGATCCGACGCCGGCGAACGGCGTTTCAGGTCAGTGGAAGCTGTCGCCGCAGGCGCAGGAGCCCTGTGCGTTCGGGTTGTCGATCGTGAAGCCCTGCTCCGAGATCGTGTCCTTGAAATCGATGCTCGCACCGTCGAGGTACGGAACGCTCATGTCGTCGACGATGACCTCGACGCCGTCGAAGTCGACGACCTTGTCGCCGTCGAGGTAGCGCTCGTCGAAGTAGAGCTGGTAGATGAGGCCGGAGCAGCCGCCGGGCTGGACGGCGACGCGGAGGCGGAGGTCGTCGCGACCCTCCTGCGACAGCAGGCTCTTCACCTTGTCGGAGGCGGCCGCGGTCAGGCCGACGCCGTGCTCGCGGGTCTCGGCGGAGGACGACAGTGTGGTGTCGGTCATGGCGATGCCCTTCGGGTTGTTCGGTCGCGGGGACGGTTCGAGTGTACGCCCGTCCCGCCCCCGCGGCTTCGATCAGATGGTGCGCGCGTTCAGACGCGCCAGCAGCAGCGCTTCGGAGACCAGAGCGTTGCGGAAGGTCTCGAGATGCAGCGACTCGTTCGGGCTATGCGCCCGCGCGTGGGGGTCCTCGACCCCCGTCACGAGGATCTGCGCCGCGGGGAACTCGCGCACAAGGTCGGAGATGAACGGGATCGAACCGCCGATGCCGACGTCGACCGCGTCCACGCCGTAGCCGTCGGCGAACGCCGCCCGCGCCTCTTCGACGGCCCAGCCGCTCGTGTCGACGAGGAACGAATCGCCGCAGTCGATGTCGGTGAACTCGAGCCGAGCGCCGAACGGCGCGTGCGCGCGCAGGTGCTTCTCGACGGCGGCGAAGGCCTCTTCGGCATCCTGGCCCGGGGCGACGCGCGCGCTGATGACGACGCTCGTCTGCGGGGCCAGGGTGTTGGACGCGGCCTCGACGGGAGTGGCATCCCATCCCGTGACGGTGATCGACGGCTTGTTCCAGATCCGGCTGAGGATCGAGTCGCGACCGATCGGGGTCACCCCCTCGAGGAGGCCGGATTCAGCCCGCAGCGTGGCCTCGTCGTACGGGGGCGTCGCCGCGTCGCGCACCGCGAGCCCCTCGACCGCCACGGCTCCGTCGTCGTCCCACAGGGTGGCGAGGAGCTTGACGGTGGCGAGCATGGCATCCGGAACAGCACCGCCCATCATCCCCGAGTGCGAGGCGTGCTCGAGGGTGCGCACGGTCAGCGTGAAGCGGGCGTTTCCGCGCAGCGACACGGTGAGCCCGGGGGTGCGCTCGTCCCAGTTGCCGGAGTCGGCCACGACGATGACGTCGGAGCGCAGCACGTCGAGGTTGTCCGAGAGGAACTGCCCGAACGAGCGCGAGCCGTATTCCTCCTCGCCCTCGATGAAGACGGCGATTCCGAGGTCGAGGTCGTCGCCGAGCACCTCGGCGATCGCGCGGACGGCGCCGACGTGGGCCATGACGCCGGCCTTGTCATCCGCCGCGCCGCGGCCGTACAGGCGACCGTCGCGGACGGTGGGCTCGAATGGGGGCGAATCCCAGAGGGCCTCGTCGCCGGGGGGCTGGACGTCGTGATGGGCGTACAGCAGCACCGTGGGTCGGCCGTTGCGCGCGGCGCGGGTCGCGAGGACCGCGGGCTGACCGATCTCGTCGGTTCCGGGGATGGCGGCGCGCTTGATCTCGACGGAGTCGAAGACGCCGGTACCGCGCAGCAGGGCGGCGACGGCGTCCGCGCTCTGCACCAGCGCGTTCTGGTCGAAAGCGGGCCAGGCGATCGAGGGGATGCGGACGAGGGAGCCGAGATCGGCGAGGGCGGCGGGGATTCCGGCGTCGGCTGCTTTTTGCACAGCTTCCTGCCGGGACAGGTCGAGGGTCATGCGGGTAATCTTAAGTCTCCCGATCAGCGAATCACCGAGGTTTCCCGTGGCCAAGTCCCCCGCCCCCGCCCCCAACGACACCCCCGTCGATCCGACGGAGCTCGGATCGGGCAAGGGCCGTGCGACCCCGTCGCGCGCCGAGCAGGAAGCCGCGCGCAAGCGTCCCCTGGTGCCTGACACCAAAGAGGCCAAGGCCCGCGCGCGCGCCGAACTCGCCGCGCAGCGCGAGAAGGCCCGTATCGGCATGGCCGCCGGCGAGGAGCGCTACCTGCCCGTCCGCGACCGCGGGCCCCAGCGCCGGTTCGCCCGTGACTTCGTGGATGCCGGCTGGCACCTGGGCGAGGGCGTCATGCCGTTCATGGTGCTCGTCATCGTCGCCACGCTCATCCCCGTCGCGTTCTTCCAGTACTGGTCGTTCGTGGCGCTGTGGATCTTCATTCTCTTCGTCGTCGGCGACATGATCATCACCTCGATCCGCGTCAAGCGCGCGGCGAAGGAGAAGTTCGGCGAGACCCGTCTCGAGAAGGGCCTCGGGTGGTACGCGGCGATGCGCACGGTGCAGATGCGCTTCATGCGCCTGCCCAAGGCGCAGGTCAAGCGCGGTCAGTACCCGGTCTGATCCGGAATCCTCGCGAAGCGGCGCGCCCTCGGGCGCGCCGCTTCTGCGTGGGCTCACCCGCGAGCGAGACCGCGGTTGATCTGTCGGGCCCAGAGGGGGCCGCGGTAGAGGAAGCCCGTATACCCCTGGACCAGGGTGGCCCCGGCCGCCAGGCGCTCGCGCACGTCATCGGCGGTCTCGACTCCCCCGGCCGAGATGACGACGAACTCCGCCGGAACGGCCGCCCGGACCAGTCGCAGCACCTCGATCGCGCGCGCCTTCAGCGGGGCACCGGACAGGCCACCCGCCCCCATGCCCTCGACCTGGGCCGCCGGGGTCGACAGTCCCGCACGGTCGATCGTGCTGTTGGTGGCGATGATGCCGGCCAATCCGGCGTCGACGGCCAGGCGGGCGATGTCGCCCACCTCGTCGTCCGCCAGGTCCGGCGCGATCTTGACCAGCAGCGGCGTCCGCCCCGCCGCCTCGCGCACGGCCGTCAGCAGGGGACGCAGCGTCTCGACGGCCTGCAGACCGCGCAGACCGGGGGTGTTCGGAGACGAGACGTTGACCACCAGGTAGTCCGCGAGGGGAGCGAGCAGCCGCGCGCTGCGGACGTAGTCGGTGGTGGCATCCTCGACCGCGACCACCCGGCTCTTGCCGATGTTCACTCCGATCACGGGGCGACGACGTGCGCGCCGGAGACGACGCAGACGCGCCGCGGCCACGGCCGCGCCCTCGTTGTTGAAGCCCATCCGGTTGATGACCGCGCGGTCCGCCACGAGCCGGAAGAGACGAGGCTTGGGGTTGCCCGGCTGCGGCAGGGCGGTCACCGTACCCACCTCGACGTGCCCGAAGCCCAGGGCGCCCAGGCCCCGCCCCATGGTCACGTTCTTGTCGAAGCCGGCGGCGACGCCGAAGGGCGAGTCGAAGCGCAGACCCAGCGCCTCGACGCCGAGACCCGGCGCGGGCGCGGTGAAGCGGCGGACGACGGATGCCACCGGCTCGACGCCGGCGACCCGGATGACGAACGCCCCCAGGTGGTGGGCGAACTCGGGGTCGAAGCGGGTGAGGACCGTGCGGAACAGGAGGGGATACATCCCCGCCAGGCTACTGGACCGCGCCACCCTCGACACTCCTCGCGCGCGCGGCGTGATCGGCCCGCAGCTGCGCGATCGCGGCGTCGAAATCATCGAGCGAGTCGAAGGCCTGATAGACGCTGGCGAAGCGCAGGTAGGCCACCTCGTCGAGCTCGCGCAGGGGACCGAGGATCGACAGGCCGATCTCGTTCGCCTCGATCTGCGACGACCCGGTCTGGCGGATCGCCTCTTCGACCTGCTGCGCCAGGACCGCCAGGTCGGCATCCGTCACCGGTCGCCCCTGGCACGCCTTGCGCACCCCCGACATGACCTTCTCGCGACTGAAAGGCTCGACGACGCCCGACCGTTTGATCACGTTGAGGCTCGCGGTCTCGACGGTCGAGAAGCGACCGCCGCACTTGGGGCACTGTCGACGACGGCGGATGCTGAGACCGTCGTCGCTCGTGCGCGAATCGATGACGCGCGAGTCGGGGTTGCGGCAGAAGGGGCAGTGCATGACGGCGCCTCAGGCCTCGAAACGTGCGGTGACGGCCTCGCCGTGCGCCGGGAGCGCCTCGGCCTCGGCGAGGGTGACGATCGCGTCCTTCACCCGGTACAGCGCCTCACGGTCGTACTGCACGACCTGCTGCGGACGCAGGAAGGTCGCCGCGGACAGCCCCGCGCTGTACCGGGCCTGTCCCCCGGTCGGTAGGACGTGGTTGCTGCCGGCCAGGTAGTCGCCGAGACTCACCGGCGTGTAGGGGCCGACGAAGACCGCCCCCGCGTTGACGAAGTCCTCGGGACGCGGGTCGGCGAGGTGGAGCTCGAGGTGCTCGGGCGCGTAGGCGTTGCTGAACGCCGTCGCCTGGGCGAGGTCGTCGACGAGCACGACGGCCGACTGGGGACCGTGGAAGGCCGCCGTCACGCGTTCGCTGTGCCGCGTCGCCTCCACGCGCGCGGGCAGCGCCGCCTGGACGGCCTCGGCGAGGGCGGCGGAGTCGGTCACGAGCACGGCCGAGGCCTGCTCGTCGTGCTCGGCCTGGCTCACCAGGTCGACCGCGACGAGGTCGGGGGTCGCGGAGTCGTCGGCCACGATGAGGATCTCGGTCGCGCCCGCCTCGGAGTCGGTGCCGACGCGGCCCGCGACGGCGCGCTTGGCCGAGGCGACGAAGTTGTTGCCCGGACCCGTGACGACGTCGACCGGGTCGAGCTCGATCTCGGCGACACCGTGGGCGAAGGCGCCGATCGCGCCGGCACCGCCCATGGCGTAGACCTCGGTCACGCCGAGCAGACGCGCGGCGGCGAGGATGACGGGGTGAACGCGTCCGCCGAACGCCGCCTGCGGCGGAGACGCGAGGGCGACCTCGCGCACGCCCGCGACCTGGGCGGGGACGACGTTCATCACCACGCTGGAGGGGTACACGGCCTTGCCGCCCGGGACGTACAGACCCACCCGCCGCACCGGCTGCCACCGCTGCGTCACGCGGGCGCCGTCGGAGAGCTCGGTGACGGTCGGAGCGGGGACCTGAGCTGCGGATGCCGTGCGCACCCGGTCGATGGCCTCGTCCAGGGCCGCGCGGATGGCGGGATCCAGATCGCGCAGGGCCTCGTCGAGGTGCGCGGCGGGGACGCGGATGGCGTGGTCGCTCACGCGGTCGAAACGCGCCGCCTGCTCGCGCAGCGCCTCTTCGCCCCGGCGGGCGACGTCGTCGACGAGACGCGCCGCCGTCGCCAGCGCCTCGTCGCGAGCGGCATCCGCTCGGGGGACGACGGCGAGGAGCTCGGCCGGCGAGAGCACGCGGCCGCGGAGATCGATCGTGCGAAGCATTGCTCCAGGCTACCGGCCCCCTGCGAGCCGCCTCGCGCGATGCGGGCGGCTCGCAGGCGGTGCTCAGCCGCGGGTGACGCCCGAGACGTCGTGCAGGTAGCCGATGCGGCCGTCGTCGTGACGCACGACGAAGGTCTCGCCGCGGTCCTCGACGACGAGCGCCCACGCCGTGGGTCCGATGTGGAAGATCGGCGTGCCGTAGTCGTCGACGATCTCGCGCTGCTCGGGCGCCAGGGCCCAGAACGCCTGCGCGTGCGGGTGGTCGTCACGACCGTGGTCCGCCCGATCGTCCTGTTCGCGCGCGCTCTCGCGACGGTCGTGCTCCGACGTTCGCAGCGGCGCGAAGATGTCGGTGTCGTTGTCGTCCTCGTCGGTCGAGGCGCTCGACCGGTCGTGGTCGGACCGGTCTTCGTGGCGGGTGGGGAGAACGCTCGTGCGCGGTTCCGCGTCGTCGTGGGACAGGTCGGTCGAGCCGGTGTAGCTGCCCGGGACGGGGGCGTCATCGGCATGCGCCGTCGCGCCGTGGGCCGTGGCGTCGTGCGCCGTCGCGCCGTGGGCCGTGGCGTCGTGCGGCGTGGCGTGGTGGGCCGTGCCGTCGTGCGCCGGGGCGTCGTGCGCGGCGGCGGACGCCGCGGAGGTGCGCGGGGCGCGCGGGGTCCGGGGCCGCGCGACCACGGGGCCGATGGGCCGCGCGTTGCGGTGGGCGGGGACGTCCTCGCGATCGCGGAAGTCACGCGAGAAGGGCGGGATGAAGGGCGCGAACACGGTCAGGACGACACCGGCGAGAAGCACGACGGCCTCGACCCAGATGACCCACGAGCGCGTCCAGATACCGGTTTCGCTGAAGACGGCCACGGTGTCCCACACCCAGGCGATCCACACGAGAGCGGCGACGGTGAAGGCGACCGAGGCGAACTGGTCGATGCCGAGCGAGCCGACGCGGCGGATTCCCTGCGGCGAGAGGCGCCGCAGCACGATGAGGCCGACCGCGACGGTCGGCAGGGCCGCGGCGGGGATCCACCAGAGTCCCGACAGCCACACGTTGGCACCGCCGATCAGGACCCCGGAGGGCGAATCGAGGATGTTCGTGCGGAAGAACGAGACGAAGAAGGCGACGACCCACGCCCCGAGAAGGGCGACCTCGCGGATCGAGAACGGACCCACGCCGTAGTTGGGCCCGTCCGCGGCGCGCCGCGCGCCGTGCGCTGCGGTGCCGTCGTGATCCACGTCGTGGGTCGCCGAGGCTGCGTTGGCGTGCGCCGAAGCGGGCACGGAGGAGCCGGCGCGTCCGCGGGCTCCGGTCGGGGCCGAGGTCGCGGAGGAGCCGACACGGTCGGAGTCGTCGACGGCGCCGGTGTCGTGCACGTCGGCTTCGACGCCCTCGCGCTCGAGCGCGGAACGGTCGAAGGGGGAACGGTCGTGGGGGGAACGCACGGCGTTCGAGTCGTCACGTCGATCCTCGTCGCGCGCGAAACCGTCCGACACGGGCGCGTCGGACGCGGAGTCGTGGTGGGGGGTCTGATCGGTCACGGTGGTCCTTTCACCAGGGGCGCCGCAGCGCCCGGTCATCCTAACCAGCGGGTGTTCTGCATCCGCTGGGGTTGTGACGATGACGTACGGGGGGAAACGGGGCGGGCGTCAGCCGAGGCAGTTCGGGCCGAGCAGACCCTTGAGCTCTCCGAACAGGTCCGCGGTCACGCGGACCGGCATCGGCACCTCGAAGACCTTCGCAGAGCCCCCCTTGTGGAGCTTCAGCACCACCTCGGTCGACCCCGCGTGACGGCGCAGCATGTGCGCGAGTTCGCCGACCAGCGCCTCGTTCGCGCGCTGCTCGGGCACGACGAGCGTGAGACCGCCGGTCTCGTCGAGACCCTCGAGATCCGGGGCGAACGCGCTCTGCGCGTGCAGGTTGAGGCCGTCGTCGCGCCGCGACACCCGGCCGCGGACGACGAGGATCGAGTCGGCCTGCAGGACGGGAGCGAACTCGGCGTAGGTCTTGCCCATGAACATCACGGTCACCTCGCCGTTGAAGTCCTCGACGGTGACCATGCCGTACGGGTTGCCGCTCTGCTTCGCGACGCGGTGCTGCACGCTGGTGAGAAGACCCGCGACCGTGACCTGGTCGCCGTCCTGCACGTCCTCGGACGCGAGCAGGTCGTGGATCGACGTCGACGCGTGCTTGGCCAACGGGACCTCGAGACCCGCGAGCGGATGATCGGACACGTACAGGCCGAGCATCTCGCGCTCGAAGGCGAGCTTGTCCTTCTTGGTCCACTCGGGCCGCTCCGGCACCTTGACGACCTGTTGCGGTTCGTCCCACAGCGAGTCGAAGTCGAAGCCGACCTCGCCGTTGGCCTCGCGCCGCTTGTCGAGCACCGCTCCCTCGCAGGCGTCCTCGTGCACCTCGACGAGAGCGCGGCGCGTCGAGCCGAGCGAATCAAAGGCCCCCGCCTTGATGAGCGATTCGACGGTGCGCTTGTTGGCCACGTGCATCGGCACCTTGGACAGGAAGTCGTGGAACGAGGTGTACTTCGCCTCGTGCCGGGCCGCGACGATGCCGTCGACCACGTTGGTGCCGACGTTGCGGACCGCGCCGAGGCCGAAGCGGATGTCTTCGCCGACGGCGGCGAAGAAGCGGATCGACTCGTTCACGTCGGGCGGGAGCACCTTGATGCCCATGCGGCGGCACTCGTTGAGGTACACCGCCATCTTGTCCTTCGAGTCGCCGACGCTGGTGAGCAGCGCGGCCATGTACTCGGCGGGATAGTGCGCCTTGAGGTACGCGGTCCAGTACGACACCAGGCCGTAGGCGGCCGTGTGCGCCTTGTTGAAGGCGTAGTCGGCGAACGACTCGAGCACCTTCCACAGCGTCTGCTGCGCGACGTCACCGAACCCGCGCTCGGTCATACCGCCGAAGAAGATCTCTTTCTGCTTGTCGAGCTCGCTCTTCTTCTTCTTGCCCATCGCGCGGCGCAGCAGGTCGGCCTGACCGAGCGTGTACCCGGCCACCCGCTGGGCCACGGCCATCACCTGCTCCTGATAGACGATCAGGCCGTAGGTCGTGTCGAGGATGTCTGCCAGGGGCTCCTCGAGCTCGGGGTGGATCGGCTCGATCTCCTGCTGCTTGTTCTTGCGCAGCGCGTAATTGATGTGCGAGTTCACGCCCATCGGGCCAGGCCGGTACAGCGCCAGGACGGCCGAGATGTCCTCGAAGTTGTCGGGACGCATCAGGCGCAGCAGTGATCGCATC
Source organism: Microbacterium testaceum (assembly GCF_003075375.1). Taxonomy (GTDB): domain Bacteria; phylum Actinomycetota; class Actinomycetes; order Actinomycetales; family Microbacteriaceae; genus Microbacterium; species Microbacterium testaceum_E. The sequence continues at coordinate 25,570 of NZ_QDFT01000004.1, forward strand.
GGGCCGCCGTCGAGCTGGAACACACCGAGCGTGTCGCCGCGGGCGAGGAGCTCGTACGACGCCGCGTCGTCGAGGGCGAGATCCTCGAGCACGAGAGGATGACCGCGGTTGGCCTCGATGTTGTCGAGGGCGTCGTTGATGATGGTGAGGTTGCGCAGCCCCAGGAAGTCCATCTTGATGAGGCCGAGCGACTCGCACGCCGGGTAGTCGAACTGCGTGACGATCTGGCCGTCCTGCTCGCGGCGCATGATCGGGATGATGTCGATCAGCGGCTCGCTCGACATGATCACGCCGGCCGCGTGCACGCCCCACTGACGCTTGAGGTTCTCGAGCCCCAGCGCGGTGTCGAACACCGTCTTGGCCTCGGGGTCGGTCTCGATGAGCGTGCGGAACTCGCTCGCCTCTTTGTAGCGGGGGTGCTCGGGGTTGAACATGCCGTCCAGCGGCATGTCTTTACCCATGACGGCGGGCGGCATGGCCTTGGTGAGCTTGTCACCCATGCTGAAGGGGAAACCGAGCACGCGCCCGGCGTCCTTGAGGGCCTGCTTGGCCTTGATGGTGCCGTACGTGACGATCTGCGCGACGCGCTCGTCGCCGTACTTCTCGGTGACGTACTGGATGACCTCGCCGCGACGGCGGTCGTCGAAGTCGACGTCGAAGTCGGGCATCGAGACGCGGTCGGGGTTGAGGAAGCGCTCGAAGATCAGACCGTGCTGCAGGGGGTCGAGATCGGTGATCTTCATGGCGTAGGCGACCATCGATCCCGCGCCCGAGCCGCGGCCGGGACCGACCCGGATGCCGTTGCGCTTAGCCCAGTTGATGAAGTCGGCGACGACGAGGAAGTAACCGGGGAACCCCATCTGCAGGATGACGTCGGTCTCGTACTCGGCCTGCTTGCGCACGGCATCCGGGATGCCGTCGGGATAGCGATCCTGCAGGCCGTTCTCGACCTCTTTGATCATCCAGCTGCCCTCGGTCTCGCCCGCGGGCACGGGGAAGCGGGGCATGTAGTTGGCCGAGGTGTCGAACTCGACCTCGCACCGCTCGGCGATGAGCAGCGTGTTGTCGCACGCCTCGGGGTTGTCGCGGAACACCTGACGCATCTCGGCGGGCGATTTGACGTAGTACCCGTCGCCGTCGAACTTGAAGCGCTTGGGGTCGTCGAGGGTCGAACCCGACTGCACGCACAGCAGCGCCGCGTGGCTCGTGGCGTCGTGCTGGTGCGTGTAGTGCAGGTCGTTGGTGCCGACCAGGGGGATGCCGAGGTCTTTCGAGATCCGGAGCAGATCGGTCATGACGCGACGCTCGATCGACAGGCCGTGGTCCATGATCTCGGCGAAGTAGTTGTCTTTGCCGAAGATGTCCTGGAACTCGGCCGCCGCCGCCCGCGCCGCGTCGTACTGCCCGAGACGCAGGCGGGTCTGCACCTCGCCGGACGGGCAGCCCGTCGTGGCGATGAGTCCCTTGCCGTACGTCTGCAGCAGCTCGCGGTCCATGCGGGGCTTGAAGTAGTAGCCCTCCATGCTCGCCTTGGACGACAACCGGAACAGGTTGTGCATGCCCTCGGTGGTCTCGGACAGCAGCGTCATATGCGTGTACGCGCCCGAACCGGAGACGTCGTCGCTCTGCTGCTCGGGCGTGCCCCACCGCACGCGCGCCTTGTCGGAGCGGTGGGTGCCGGGGGTGACGTACGCCTCAATGCCGATGATCGGCTTGATCCCCGCGTCCTTGGCGGTCTTGTAGAACTCGTAGGCCGCGAAGGTGTTGCCGTGGTCGGTCACCGCGATCGCGGGCATTCCCTGTTTGACGGCCTCTTGGACCATCGGACCGATGCGCGCGGCGCCGTCGAGCATCGAGTACTCGCTGTGCACGTGAAGGTGAACGAAGGAGTCTGCTGCCACGCGACGAGTCTACGTTCGCCCTCCGACATCGACCCCTGAAGTTCGGGGCCGACCCCCAGCCGCGGCCGTCGCCCCGGGCGCGTCGCCGCGGCGCGTCGGCCGGGGTCGTCCGCCCGCCGCGCCGGCGGGCGCAGGCGAGCGGCGTGCGCCCGCTCAGGCGCCGTCGGAGAGGATCTCGAGCGCGCGCGCCAGATCGGCGGGATACGGCGAGGCGAACTCGACCCACTCCCCCGATCCCGGGTGCGCGAACGCCAGACGGTGGGCGTGCAGCCATTGGCGCGTCAGCCCCAGTCGGGCCGACAGCGTCGGGTCGGCGCCGTATAGGGGGTCGCCCGCGCACGGGTGACGGTGCGCGGCCATGTGCACGCGGATCTGGTGCGTGCGACCGGTCTCGAGGTGGATCTCGAGCAGCGAGGCGCGAGGGAACGCCTCGAGCGTTTCGTAGTGGGTGACGGAGTCCTTGCCGTCCGGGGTGACCGCGAACTTCCAGGAGTGGTGGGGATGCCGCCCAATCGGCGCGTCGATCGTACCGGCGAGCGGATCCGGATGCCCCTGGACGACGGCGTGGTAGATCTTGTCGACCTCGCGGTCCTTGAACGCGCTCTTGAGCAGGGTGTACGCGCGCTCGGTCTTGGCGACGACCATGAGACCGCTCGTCCCCGCGTCCAGGCGATGGACCACGCCACGGCGCTCAGCCGGGCCGCTGGTCGCGATGCGGAAGCCCGCGGCCGCGAGGGCGCCCAGAACCGTCGGCCCCTCCCACCCGACGGAGGGGTGGGCGGCGACGCCGGCGGGCTTGTCGACCACGACGATGTCGTCGTCGTCGTGGACGATCCCGAGGTCGGGCACCGCGACCGGGACGATCTCGGGGTCGCGCTTGGGCTCCCACTCGACGCTGATCCACGAACCCGCGCGCAGGCGGTCGCTGCGACCGGCGGTGCGTCCGTCGACGCTCACTCCCCCGGCATCCGCGACCTCGGCCGCGAACGTCCGGGAGAAGCCGAGCATCTTGGCCAGGGCCTGGTCGATACGCGTCCCATCGAGCCCGTCGGGGACGGGGAGGCTCCGCGACTCCATGTCAGCGGGCGCCCGGCTCGGCCCCGGAGGGGGCGTCGTCGGCCGCGGCGGACTCGGTCGAGCGCGAGGCCTTGGTCTCTCGGGTGCCGTCCAACCGGAGTCCGAACAGCACCAGGATCGCCACCGAGATTATCATCGACACGATGAACACGTCGGCGACGTTGTAGATCGCGGGCATCATCCACGGTGTCGAGATGAAGTCGACGACGTGACCCACCGGGAAACCGGGCTCGCGCAGGAGCCGGTCGGTGAGGTTTCCGAGCACGCCGCCCAGCAGCAGGCCCAGCACGACGGCCCACAGGCGGGAGTGCACGCGCCGCGCGGCGAGGTAGACGATGATCCCGGCCACGATCGCCAACGCGATCGTGAAGATCCACGTCACGCCCTCGCCGAGGGAGAACGCCGCGCCGGGGTTGCGCACGAGGTAGAACTGCAGCGCTTCACCGATCACCGGGACGACGCGCTCCGGGGGGAGGCTGTCGATGGCGACGGTCTTCGCCAACTGGTCGGCGGCCAGCACCACCACCGCGAGGATCGCGATGACGATGCCGGCCGCCGCCGAACGCAGAGGAGGTCGACTGCGCAAAGAGTTACAGACCGATCGCCGACACCGGGGTCGAGCCCGACGACGTCGCGGTGGTGTCGAGGTCGCGCAGCTGGCCCTCGATGTACGAACGCAGCTGCGAGCGGTAGTCGCGCTCGAAGGTGCGGAGCTCGGTGATGCGGCCCTCGAGCGTCACGCGCTCCTTCTCGAGGCGGGCGCGCTCCTCGCGACCCTTCTGCTCGGCCTCGGCGACGATGGACGCCGCCTGCGCCTGCGCCTCGCCGATGAGCTGGTCGCGCTGGGCCTTGCCCTCGGCGACGTGCTCGTCGTGCAGACGCTGAGCGAGCTCGATGATGCCGGCGCTCTGCGCGGCGGGCTCGACGTCGGCCTTGGGGGCCTCGGCGACCGGCGCGGGAGCGGGGGTCTCGTCCACGGGCTCCTCGGCCTTGGGGGCCTCGGCGACGGGGGCCTCGGTCGCGGCCGGAGCGGCCTCGCCGGACTCGTACGCGGCGAGCTTGGTCTTCAGCTCCTCGTTCTCGGCGATGGTCTTGCGCCACTCGACGACGATCTCGTCGAGGAAGTCGTCGACCTCGTCGGGGTCGAAGCCCTCCTTGAAGCGCACGTGCTGGAACTGCTTGGTGACGACGTCATCGGGGGTCAGTGCCATGGTGTTTCCTCTTTCGAGAGCTCTGATTTCGGAACTGTGGGGGGTGTCGCACCGGGGCGTACCGCTTCGGAACAGCATAGCCGCCGCCCTCGACCGGTGTCGAAGGGCGGCGGCGAAAGCGTCAGGCGGACGCGAGGGACCGCGTGACGCTCAACAGCATGAAGCAGACGAACATCACGATCGCGAAACCGAAGTCGATCGCGATGCCCCCGATGCGCAGGGGAGGGATGATGCGGCGGATCAGCTTGATGGGCGGATCCGTCACGGTGTAGACGATCTCGGCGAGCACCAGGGTCGCACCCCGGGGACGCCACTCGCGATTGAACATCGGGATGTACTCGAGCACGAGGCGCGCGAGCAGCAGCACGATGTAGATGAAGAGGATCGCGCTGAGGACGGAGCCGATCAGGCTCAGGACGGCCACGATCGATTACTGGGACGCGAAGGGCGCAGCCTCGGGGTCGGCCTGCGCGATCGCACCGTCGCCGGACACGGCGATGTTCTCGGGCGACAGCAGGAAGACCTTGCTCGTCACCCGCTCGATGCGGCCGTACAGCCCGAGCGAGAGACCGCTCGCGAAGTCGATCAGGCGACGCGCGTCGGCGTCGCTCATCTGCGACAGGTTGATGATGACCGGGATGCCCTCGCGGAAGTTCTCGGCGATCGTCTGGGCGTCGCGGTACTGCTTGGGGTGCACCGTGAGGATCTCGCTCACGGGTCCGGCCGAGGGCTGGCGCACCACGGCGGGACGGTGCAGCGGGGTGACCGGCGCGGCCTTCTCCACGGGAGCGGCCGGTGCGGCCTGCTTGCGCGCGATGGGCTGCGGCGCCGTCTCCTCGTAGGTCTCTTCCTCGTCGGCGAGGCCCAGGTACACCATGGTCTTCTTCAGGGGGTTCGACATCGCATCCTCCGTTCGCTCGTCTGGTCCGAGGCTAGTCGCGCGGGGGCCTCGGGCCCGTGATTGCGGAGCCGATCCGCAGGTGTGTCGCGCCCATCGCGATCGCCTCGGGGAAATCTCCGGTCATGCCCGCCGAGATCCAGTCGGCGTCGGGCACGACGACCCGGACGGCGTCGGCGCATCGACGCAGTCGTTCGAACGCGCGACCGGGCTGCTCGTCGAGAGGGGCGACCGCCATCACACCGCGCAGGCGCAGGCTGTCGAGGGCCGCCACGTGCGTCGCGAGCGCGCCGACCTCTTCGGGGGCCACTCCCCCGCGGCCGGGGTCGTCGGTGAGATTCACCTGCACCAGGACGTCGAGGACGTCGTCGCCGGGTGCGGCGTTGTGCAGGGCGTCGGCGATGCGCGCGCGGTCGACGGAGTGCACGGCATCCGCCCCCGCCCGCACCAGGCGCGCCTTGTTGGTCTGCGCCTGACCAATGAAGTGCCAGGTCAGATCCGGGATGCCGACGAGCTCGGCGCGCTTGGCGGTGAGCTCCTGCTGACGGTTCTCGCCGACGTGGCGGACGCCGAGGGCGTAGAGGTCCTGCACGAGCGCGGCGGGGTGGAACTTGGTCACGACGATGCGGGTGATCCCGGAGACGTCGCGATCGGCGGCGCGGGCGGCATCCCGGATGCGATCGTCGACGGCGGCGAGCCGGTCGGCCAGGGCGGTGTCCATGCTGCTCCTTCGACGACGAGAGCGGGCCCGGTGAAGACCGGACCCGCTTTCGTCGGAGAGTTCGTGCTTACTTCAGGAAGTCGGGCACGTCGAGGTCGTCGTCGGCGTAGCCGTTGTCGTACGAGGTCTCGGGAACGCGCGCGGTGACCGGCGCGGGCTCGGGACGACGCTCAGGGGCGCGCTCGACGGGGCGTTCGGTCGCCGCCTTCTGCTCCTCGGCCGCGTCGAGGTCGCGGGCGACGTCGTCGGCGGGGATGACGGGCACCACGGGGATGCTGGCCGGCCGCTGCGCGCTGACCGGGTCGATGCGCAGCGACGGCTCGCCGCCGTCGAACCCGGCCGCGATGACGGTGACGCGCACCTCGTCGCCGAGGGTGTCGTCGATGACGGTTCCGAAGATGATGTTCGCCTCGGGGTGGGCGGCCTCTTTGACCAGCTGCGCAGCGTCGTTGATCTCGAAGATGCCGAGGTTGGACCCGCCCTGGATCGACAGGAGCACGCCGTGCGCGCCCTCGATCGAGGCCTCGAGCAGGGGCGACTCGACGGCGAGTTCGGCCGCCTTGATCGCGCGGTCGGCCCCGCGCGAGGATCCGATGCCCATGAGCGCGGAGCCTGCGCCCTGCATCACCGACTTCACGTCGGCGAAGTCGAGGTTGATCAGACCGGGCGTGGTGATCAGGTCGGTGATGCCCTGGACACCGGCGAGCAGCACCTGGTCGGCGGTGGCGAAGGCCTCGATCATCGAGATGCCGCGGTCGCTGATCTCGAGCAGGCGGTCGTTGGGGACGACGATGAGGGTGTCGACCTCTTCTTTCAGGCGCTGCACCCCGCCCTCGGCCTGGCTCTGGCGGCGACGACCCTCGAACGAGAAGGGCTTGGTGACGACACCGATGGTCAGCGCGCCGATCGACTTGGCGATCTTGGCGACCACGGGCGCACCGCCGGTGCCGGTCCCGCCGCCCTCGCCCGCGGTGACGAAGACCATGTCGGCGCCGCGCAGGGCCTCTTCGATCTCTTCGGCGTGGTCCTCGGCGGCACGGCGGCCGACCTCGGGGTCCGCTCCGGCGCCCAGGCCGCGCGTGAGCTCGCGACCCACGTCGAGCTTGACGTCGGCGTCGCTCATGAGCAGCGCCTGTGCGTCGGTGTTGATCGCGATGAACTCCACGCCGCGCAGGCCGAGCTCGATCATGCGGTTGACGGCGTTGACGCCGCCCCCGCCCACACCGACGACCTTGATCACGGCGAGGTAGTTCTGGTTGTGGCTCATGCCGGCCTCCGTTTGTCCCCGAACCCGAAACTCTAAACCTCATGTTGAGGGTTAAAGAATTGCCCGGTATGCAATTCCTTAGCTCGAAGGTAGGCGGCGTCCGGGGCCCCGCGGGACCGACACGCGGCGTGTTCCGTTTTCGCCTCGAAGATCAGCGGACGACGCCCGCCTCGGGCGAGGTCACGTCGTACTCCTTGGCCCGGTCCGGCGGGCTCTTCGCCATCAGACGGTCGAGGACGACCGCCTTCTCGGCCGAACGCTCGGCGCTGCCCCACACGACGCGCGAACCCGACGCGCCGAGCGTCAGGGTGACGTCATCGGGCGTCGACGCCGAGACGGCGGTGACCTGCGCGCGGATCGCGTCGGGCAGCGCCCGCACGACCCGCCCCGCGGCGTGGAACGCCGCCGAATCCGTACCACCGGCGATGTCGAGCACCGGCTGCCCCGCCGGGGCGTCGGGAGTCGTCGACAGGGCGACGCCGGCGGCATCCACCACCGTGAAGCCCGCCGGGGTCTGCATCGCCCCGATCGGCGTGCGCTCCACGATCCGCACGACGAGGTCGTGCGGCGGGCGGGCCTCGAGCGTGTACGACTCGACCAGGGGGAAGCGCACCAGCGCGGCCTTCACGGCGCTGTCGTCGACCATCGCGAGGGGGGTGCCCCTCTGCGCGTCCAGCGCGGCCGTCACCGCCGCGACGTCGAGCTGCGAGGTGCCCACGACGTCGATGCGCTCCACGGCGAACAGCGGGCTGTACGCCGCTCCCGCCGTCCCCAGCACCGTCACGAGGAACGCCACTCCCACGCCGATCCACACGCGCCGACGACGGCGCTGCCGCACCGTGAAGCGCTTGACCTCGGCCGACAGCGCGCGGCGCCGCGCACGCGAGGCGCGCCACACGTCGCGCAGACGCGTGGTCTCGCCGTCGCCGCCGGACGCCACGTCATCCGCCCGCCCGCCGTCGGTTTGCGCGTCGTCCGGCCGCACGAAGGGCGTCACCGGGGCGGTGTCGTCCACGGCATCCGGATGCCGCGGCACGCGCGCCGCGGGACGCTCGGCCTTCGACGCACGGGCGGACGCCGGCGGCTGCGGCAGGGGCGAGGGCCGGCGCACGCTCAGACCGCCGGCGCCTCGGTGCGGGAGAGCGCCTCGAGCACCTGCGGGATGATCTGGTAGACGTTGCCGCAGCCGAGGGTGATGACGTAGTCGCCGGGACGCGCGACGCGCGCGGTGTACTCCGCGGCCTGCTGCCAGTCGGGCACGTACTGCACGTGCGCCGGGTCGGCGAACGCGCCGCTCACCAGCTCGCCGGTCACCCCGGGCACCGGGTCCTCGCGGGCACCGTAGACGTCGAGCATGACCGTGTGATCGGCGTGCGTCTCGAGCACCTCGGCGAATTCGCGGTACATCTCCTGCGTCCGCGAGTACGTGTGCGGCTGCTGGATCGCGATGATGCGCCCCTCGCCCACGACCGTACGCGCGGCGGACAGCGCCGCGGCGACCTCGGTGGGATGGTGGGCGTAGTCGTCGTACACGCTGACACCGTGCTGCACGCCGTGCAGCTCGAAGCGGCGCACGGTCCCCCCGAAGCCCTCGACGGCGCGGGCCGCGTCGGCGAGGGGGTGACCGAGGACGCGGAGCACGGCCACCGCTCCGGCGGCGTTGACGGCGTTGTGGGCGCCGGGCACGCGCAGGCGCACCTCGACGCTCTCGCCGTCGGCGGTGAGCGTGAAGGCGACGGGGCCCTCTGTGCGGATGCCGCTGAGCCGCACGTCCGCGGAGGGGTCCTCGCCGAAGGTCACCACGGTGGCGTGCGTGATGCGCTCGCGCACGGCGCGCGCTCCCGCGTCGTCGGCCGAGATGACCACGGCCTCGCTCGCGGCATCCGCGAATCGAGCGAACGCGGCGTCGAACGCGTCGCGCGAGCCGTAGTGGTCGAGGTGGTCGGGGTCGACGTTGGTGATCAGCGCGACCGAGGTGTCGTACAGCTCGAACGTGCCGTCGGACTCGTCGGCCTCGATCACGACGAGGTCGTCCGAGCCCGTGCCGCTCGACGCCCCGAGGTCCGCGATGACGCCGCCGTTGACGAAGGTCGGATCGACGTCGAGGGCGCGCAGAGCCGTCACGATCATGCCGGTCGAGGTGGTCTTGCCGTGCGCCCCCGCGACCGACACCAGGCGGCGACCGCCGATGAGCCAGTGCAGGGCCTGCGAACGGTGGATGACGTGCAGGCCGCGTTGCTTCGCGGTCACGAACTCGGGGTTCTCGGGCCAGATCGCCCCGGTGTGCACGACCGTGTCGGCATCGCCCAGGTGCGCGGCGTCGTGACCGACGTGGACCGTCGCCCCGCGGGCGGCGAGGTCGCGCAGCGCCGCGCTGTCGGCGCGGTCGGAGCCGGAGACCCGGATGCCGCGGTCGAGGAACATGCGGGCCAGGCCCGACATGCCGGAGCCCCCCACGCCGATGAAGTGCGCGGAGGTGATGGTCTCGGGGATGGGGAGGCTCAGGTCGGGTCTGATCATGGCGTCTGCGAGTTTACGTCGCCGATCCTGCGCGCGAGCCCCGGCGCGCGGGGCGGGCGGGCGCCGTGCGGCGACGTCAGCGGGCGAGGGCCTCGTCGATCATCGCGATCACGTTCTCGGTACCGGTGCGGATGCCGGTGCGCGCCGCCGCGGTCCGCATGGCCTCGCGGCGCGCGCCGTCGGCGAGCAACGGCACGATCTCGGCGCGCACGCGCTCGGGCGTGAACTCCCCGTCGGGGATGAGGATCGCCGCCCCCGCCCGCACCGCGGCGGCGGCGTTGAGGCTCTGCTCGCCGTTGCCGACGGCGTAGGGCACGTAGACGGCCGGGATGCCGAGCGCGTTGATCTCGCTGACCGTCGCGGCGCCCGATCGCGAGACCACGAGGTCGGCGAGGGCGAAGGCCAGGTCCATGCGGTCGACGTACCGCACGACGGCGTACCCCTGCGCGCCCGGGTCGGGAAGGTCGGAGTTCTGACCGGTCACGTGCAGCAGCTGCCAGCCGGCGTCGAGCACGTCGCGCCACGCGCCGCCGAACGCCGTGTTCAGGCGCAGCGCGCCCAGAGACCCCCCGAACACCAGCAGCGTCGGCCGCCCGGCGTCGAGGCCGAAGTGCGCGGCCGCCTCGGCGCGGGTGGCCGCGACGTCGAGCTCGACGATCTCGCGGCGCAACGGCATCCCCACCTCTCTCGCACCGCGCAGCGGCGTGCCCGCGAACGCCGTGCCAACCCCGGCCGCCGCCCGGGCGCCCAGCACGTTCGCCAGGCCCGGCTTGGCGTTGGCCTCGTGCACGACGAAGGGGACGCGCTCGCGCCGCGCCGCCACGTACGCCGGTGCCGCGGCGTAGCCTCCGAAACCGACGACGACGTCGACGCCCCGCTCGCGGATGAGCCGCCGCACGTGCGCCACCGCGGCCAGGAACTGCCGGGGGAAGACCGCCGCCGCGCGGTTCGGACGCCGCGGGAACGGCACCTTCGCCACGATCAGCAGCTCGTAGCCGCGCAGGGGCACGAGCCGCGCCTCCAGGCCCTCGCGCGTACCGAGCACGAGCACGTCGGCCGCGGCGTCGCGCGCCCGCAGGCCGTCCGCGACGGCGAGGAGGGGGTTCACGTGGCCGGCGGTGCCGCCGCCGGCGAGCAGGTAAGTCGTCACCGTACGACCCTAACCAGGCCGGGTGGCGGTTCCCGCCCGATCAGCCGCGGGTCCGCCGCGCCGCAGCCCGACGCGCGGGACGCGCGGGGGCCGCCACCGCCGCGCGGCGATCGGGCAGGGTCCGCGCGCACGACAGCAGCACGCCGCAGCCGATCAGCACCGACAGCAGCGAGGTGCCGCCCTGCGACATGAACGGCAGCGGCACGCCCAGCACCGGGAACACGCGCAGCACCACGGCGACGTTGATCATGGCCTGACCGACGATCCAGATGGTGATGCCGCCCGCGACGATGCGCACGAAGGGGTCGTCGGTGCGGCGGATGATGTGGAACGCCCCGACCGCGAACAGCGCGAACAGCGCCAGCACGACGACGCAGCCGATCAGGCCGAGCTCCTCGCCGACGATCGCGAAGATGTAGTCGTTCGCGGCGGCCGGCAGCCAGTCGTACTTCTCGGCGGAGTTGCCGAGTCCCACACCGAACACTCCCCCGGCGGCGAGGCCCCAGATGCCGTGCAGCGGCTGATAGCAGTCGCCGAGGTAGTTGGCGAGGCAGTCCTGGTCGAGGAAGCTCATGATGCGGCGCATGCGGTCCGGGCTCGTCAGCGCGAAGAGCGCGATCGCGCCGAGCGCGCCGATCGCCGGCAGCAGGAAGATGCGCAGGCGCACGCCCGAGAAGAACAGCGCCCCCAGCAGCACGAGGACGAGGACCATCGTCGTGCCGAGGTCCTTACCGCCCATGACCGTGGCGATCACCAGCGCCGCCACCGGCACGATGGGGATGAAGACGTGACGCCAGTCGCCCAGCAGTGTCTGCTTGCGGAACAGCACGTACCCGAGCCACAGCGCGAGGGCGAGTTTGAGGAACTCGGCGGGCTGCGCCTGGATGCCGGCCAGGTTGATCCAGTTGCGGTTGCCGTTGGCCGAGATGCCCAGCGGGGTGAACACCAGCAGCTGGAACATCGTGGCGGCGATCAGCGCGGGCCACGCCATGCGCTTCCAGAAGCGCAGCGGCGCGCGGCTCAGGACGAACATGAGCGGGATGCCGACCACCGCGAACACGCCCTGCTTGAGCACGTGATCGAAGGGGTTCTGCGCCCCGTCCAGCGCCGAGGTCGCCGAGAGCACCATCACGAGCCCGAAGAGCGTCAGCAGCAGGGCGGCCGAGGTGATGAGCAGGAACTCACTGGGGACGGGACGGAAGGCCCGGCCGAGCGAGACCCGGGCGGTGAGTCCGGGGCGGGCGGGCTCTTCGGAGCTCTGCCGGGGAGGAGGCGCCGTCGTGGTCACGCGTGTCTCCTCAATCGGTCGGTCGAGTCGCTCCGTCGCCCTGGCCCGCGATCCACGTCCGCACCGCGTCGGCGAAGCGCTCACCGCGGTCGGAGTAGGACGAGAACTGATCGAAGGATGCCGCCGCGGGAGCCAGGAGCACGGTGTCTCCGTCCCGGGCCACACCCGCCGCCAGTTCGACGACCCGGGCCATGACGTCTTCAGTCTCGGCGTGGTCGACCTCGAACAGCGGCACCGCGGGGGCGTGTCGCGCGAACGCCGCGACGATGTCTGCGCGTTCGGTGCCGATCACGATGGCCGCGCGCACGGACGCCCCGCGCTGTCGGACGAGGTCGGTGACGTCGACGCCCTTGAGCAGGCCGCCCACGATCCACACCGCGCCGGGATACGCCGCGAGCGACGAGGCCGCCGCGTGCGGGTTGGTCGCCTTCGAGTCGTCGACCCAGGTCACGCCGCGATGCGCGCCCACGACCTGGATGCGATGGGGGTCGAGGCGGAACCGCTCGAGCGTGTCGAAGATCTGCGCCGGCGTCGCGCCGAGCGAGCGCGCCAGAGCGGCGGCGGCGAGGATGTTGGCCACCATGTGCGGGGCGGCGAGTCCGCGCTCGGCCAGATCGGCGACGGTGGTGAGTTCGAGCGCCGAGGTCGCGCGCTCCTCGAGGAAGGCCCGGTCGACCAGGATGCCGTCGACCACGCCCAGATCGCTGGGCCCGGGGACGCCGAGGTCGAAGCCGATGGCGCGGGCGCCCTCGACCACCTCGGCGTCCTCGATCATTTCGCGGGTGGCGACGTCGGCCTTGTTGTAGACGCACGCGACGCGGGTGCGGGCGTAGACGCCGGCCTTGGCCGCGCGGTACGCGTCGGCCCCGCCGTGCCACTCGAGGTGGTCGTCGGCGAGATTCAAGCACACCGCGGCGTGGGGCGAGACGGCATCCGTCCCCTGCTGCAGGTTGAGGTACCAGAGCTGGTGGCTCGACAATTCGACCACGAGGGCGTCGAAGCCGCCGGGATCGCGCACCGCGTCGAGGACGGGGGTGCCGATGTTGCCGACGGGCGCGGCGCGCAGACCCGCCGTCACCAGCATCTCGGCCGTGAGCCGCGTCGTCGTGGTCTTGCCGTTGGTGCCGGTGATGAGCACCCACTCCGCGGGGCGGCCGTCGGCGCGGACGACCTTGTCGCGCACGCGCCACGCCAGCTCCACGTCGCCCCAGAGGGCGATGCCCCGCTCCTGCGTCCAGCGGATCACCGGGTGGTGCGGGGGGAATCCGGGCGAGGCGACGACGACCTCGGGCGCGAAGTCGGCCAGCTCGGCGGGGACGGTGTCGAGCGGACCCTCGTGCAGGCGCACGCCCAGCACCGGCAGCAGGCGGCCGTACTCGGCATCCGCCCGCTCCGTCACCACGAGCACGTCGGCGCCGAGTTCGGCGAGCGTGTCGGCGACCGAGAAGCCCGTGACCGACAGGCCCAGCACGGCGACGCGCAGGCCCTTCCAGTCGGCGTGCCAGCTGGTGAGGGTGGTGAGGTCGGTCATACGCGTGAGAGCCATTCGACGTAGAAGAATCCGATGCCCGAGACGGCCAGCAGGCCCGCGATGATCCACATGCGCACGACGATGGTGACCTCGGGCCACCCGCGCATCTCGAGGTGATGATGGAGGGGACTCATGAGGAACAGGCGCTTGCCCCTCGTGATCTTGAAGTACGCGCGCTGCAGGATGACCGAGCCCGACGCGATGACGTAGACGCCCGCGATGAGCACGAGCAGCAGCTCGGTGCGGGTGAAGATCGCGAGGGCCGCGATCACGCCGCCGATCGCCATGGAACCGCAGTCGCCCATGAACACCTTGGCCTTGGGCGCGTTCCACCAGAGGAAGCCGACGAGGGCGCCCACGAAGGAGGCGGACACGATCGCCAGGTCGAAGGGGTCGCGCACGGCGTAGCAGCCGGCCTGCACGCTCGGGTCGAGCACGTCCGCGCACACCTGCTTGTTCTGCCAGAACGCCATGAGGCTGTAGGCGCCGACGACGAAGATGCCCGATCCCGCCGCGAGGCCGTCCAGACCGTCGGCGACGTTGACCGAGTTCGAGGTCGCGGTGCCGATGAGCGAGATCCACGCGAGGTAGAGCAGCCAGCCGAGGATGGGCCCGAGCGCGAAGAACGACAGCAGCTGGATGTCGCGGAACACCGAGACGTATCCCGACGCGGCCGTCTGTCCGACGGCGTTGGGGAAGTTCAGCGCCACGATCGCGAACGGGACCGCGACGATGACCTGACCGGCGATCTTGCGCCAGCCCGAGAGGCCGAGGCTGTTCTGGTGCCGCACCTTCATGTAGTCGTCGATGAACCCGACGACGCCGAAGCCGAGCATCATCCACAGCACCAGCAGACCCGACATCGTCGGGGGGTTGTTCCCGGCGAACGAGCCGATCAGGTAGCCGACGATGGTGCCGAGGATGAAGATCGTGCCGCCCATGGTGGGCGTGCCGCGCTTGGCGCCGTGCGAGGGGTTGTGCACGTTCTCGGGCGTGCGGATGACCTGCCCCCAGCCCCACTTGCGGAACCACCGCAGGAACACCGGGGTGAGGAACAGGGTGAAGGCGAGCGAGATCGCCGCCGAGGTCAGCAGAGATCTCACGCGAAACGCTCCCCGAGTCGATCGCCGAGGTGACGAAGCCCCGCCGAGTTGGACGACTTCACCAGGACCCGATCGCCGTCGCGCAGCTCGGTCTCGAGGTAGGCGAACGCGGCGTCGGCGTCGGCGAAGAACACGGCCTCGCCGTCCCACGAGCCCTGCGCGATGGCCTCGAGGTACATGCGCCGCGCCTCGGGGCCGATCACGACGATCCGCTGGATGCGCAGGCGCACCGCGAGCAGCCCCACGCGGTCGTGCTCCTCGTCGGCGTACTCCCCCAGCTCGCTCATCGCGCCGAGGACGGCGACGGTGCGCTCGCCCGGGCCGGTGATCTGCGCGAGGGTGCGAAGCGCCGCGGCCATGGAGTCGGGACTGGCGTTGTAGGCGTCGTTGATGATGCGCACGCGGTCCGAGCCCATCGGCTGCATGCGCCAGCGCTCGGCGATCTCGACCGTCTCGAGCCGCGCGATCGCGTCGGCGGCCGCGACGCCCAGGGCGGTGGCGGCGGCGAGGGCCGCGAGGGCGTTCATGACGTGGTGCTCGCCGAGCACCCGCAGGGTCAGGGTGTGCGGTTCGCCGTCGACGAGCAGCTCGGCGCGGGTCCCGGATGCCGAGACCTCGACGTCGAGGGCGCGCACCTGGGCGCGCTCGCCCCGGCCGAACCAGCGGACGTCCTGTCCGCGCTCGCGCGCGATCGGCTCCATCGCGGCGACGCGGGGGTCGTCGGCGTTGAGGACGGCGAGACCGCCCTCGCGGGTGGCCGTGACCAGCTCGCTCTTGGCGTGGAAGGTCGACTCGATGCCGCCGAAGCCCCCGGCGTGGGCCATGCCGACCATCAGGACGACCCCGATGTCGGGGGTCACCAGGCCGGCGAGGCGGGCGATCGCGCCGGGGGCGCTCGCGCCGAACTCGCTGACGAGGTAGCGGGTGGCATCCGTGACGCGCAGCATGGTCAGCGGGGCGCCCACCTCGTTGTTGAACGAGGCGCGCGGCGCCACCGTCTCGCCCTCGACCTCGAGGATGCGGGCGAGGAGGTTCTTGGTGGTCGTCTTGCCGTTGGAGCCGGTGATGCCGACGATCTTGAGGTCGCCATGGGCGCGCACGCGCGCGACGACGTCGCTGGCCAGCGCGCCGAGGGCGGCGACGACGTCGGGGACGACGATCTGACTCACGTCGTCGTCGAGCTCGCGCTCGACCAGGGCGAGGACGGCTCCGCGCTCGACGGCGGTGCCGACGAAGAGGTGGCCGTCGGTGGTCTCGCCGGGCTTGGCGACGAAGACGCCGCCGGGCTCGATGAGGCGCGAGTCGGTGTCGACCAGCCCGGACACGAGCGTGTCGGGGGTGTCGTCGCGGCGCACGACGAGGCGCCCGCCGAGCAGGTCGGCGATGTGGGAGAGCGGGGTGGGGATCATAGCTGTGCGGACGCCCTTTCCGTGTCGCATTCGTTACCGAGACGAGACCGGCGTCGGCGGTGTCTCAGCCGAACTTGGGCAGTTCGGGGGTCGTGGTTCCCGAGGGGATGACGCGGTAGTTCTTGAGAACCTGCGTCATGGCCTTCTGGAACGCGGGGGCGGTGGCCGCGGACGATTTTACCGTCCGCGGTTCGTCCAGGTTGACCTCGACCACGTACTGCGGGTCGTCGGCCGGGGCGAAACCGATCATTGTCGTGAAGTACGCGTCGCCCTTGTAGGCGCCCGTGACGGGGTCGGTCTTCTCACCGGTACCCGTCTTGATGCCGATGCGGTACCCGGGGATGGCGACCTGCGTGGCGAGCGTGCCCTGGGTGGCCACGTTCTCGAGCATCTGCGAGACGGTGCGCGCGGCGTCCTCGGACACCACGCGCGTGCCCTGGGCGTCGGGCACGTCGGTGACGGTCCCGTCGGCCGCGGTGCAGCTCTCCACCAGCGACAGCGGCATGCGCACGCCGCCGTTGGCGATGGTCTGGTAGGCGCCCGCCAGCTGCGGCACGGTGACCGAGATGCCCTGACCGAAGGTGGTGTTGTAAAAGGTCTGCTTGTCCCACGACGAGGGGTCGCGCATGATGCCGCCGGACTCGCCGGGGAAGCCCACGGCCGTCTGCTGCGTGAGCCCGAACTTGTCGAGGTACGACACGCGGGTGTCGAGGGGGATCATGTCGCCGAACTTCGAGATGCCGACGTTCGAGGAGTCGATCAGCACGCCCGTGAGCGTGTAGGTGTTCGCGGGGTGCGCGAACGAGTCCGACACCCGCGCTCCCCCGGGCAGCGTCTCGCTCGAGGATGCCGTCACGGTCGTGCCCGTCGAGAACGAGCCGCTGTCGAGGCCGATCGCCGCGGTGATCGCCT
Source organism: Microbacterium testaceum (assembly GCF_003075375.1). Lineage (GTDB taxonomy): Bacteria > Actinomycetota > Actinomycetes > Actinomycetales > Microbacteriaceae > Microbacterium > Microbacterium testaceum_E. The sequence continues at coordinate 42,558 of NZ_QDFT01000004.1, forward strand.
TCATCGTCGAGCCGGGCTCGTGGGGGTCGCGGAAGGCGGCGCTGCCGCGCTCGGTCGCCGGTGAGGCGGTGGGGTCGTTGGGGTCGACCGTGGGGTACTCGGCGAGAGCGCGGATCTTGCCCGTCTTCGCCTCGACCACGGTGATCGTGCCGCCGAGCGAGCCGGTGTTCTGCGCCTGCTCCGCGATGAGCTGCTGCATGTACCACTGCAGGTCGCGGTCGATCGTGAGCTTGAGGGTGCCGCCGTCGACGGCGGGCTGCGTGACGACCTCGGTTCCCGGGAGCACGACGCCGTCGCGGCTCTGCTGGAAGACGACCTTGCCGTTGCTCGAGGCGAGGCAGGAGTCGTCGGCGCTCTCGAGACCCTCGAGCGGTTGTCCGTCACTGCCGACGAAGCCGAGCAGGTTGCCGCCCACCGCTCCGTCGGGGTACATGCGTCCGGCCTGCGGCGGGAAGCTCAGGAACGGCAGGCCCAGCGCGACGAGGGCGCGGTACTGCTCGGTCGAGACGCTCCGGGCGATCATGGCGTAGCGCGAGTCGGGGTTGTCGGCCACGGCATCCGTGACGGTCTTCTGCACCTCGGCGGCGTCCTGACCGGTGACCGAGGCGATGCGGGCGGCCAGCTCCGGCCACTCGGTGGTGATCTCGTCGCCGTCGTCGTCGCGGGTGGTGATGCCCTTCGCCGCGAGCATGGGGTCGATCTGGACGTCGTACCGGTTGACGCTGCTGGCGAGGGGGATGCCGTTCTCGTCGACGATCGACCCGCGCGAGGCGTACTCGACGCGCGAGCTCTGCAGACCCATCGAGAGGGAGTCGTCGACGTGTTCGCGGGCGTTGACGACCTGGATGTCGATCAGGCGCACCACGAAGGCGACCAGCACGATCAGGACGACGGCGAGGGCGATGACGGTGCGGCGGCGCGGGGACCGGGAGGCTGCTGTCGTCATGCGCTTATCGTGTCGCGGGCGTGGGCAGACCGTCGTTGATCGGCGGGGGTGTCGCCGATCCGGTCGCGGGCGCGGGGCCGTCGGCGGGCCGCGAGGGACCGTCGGGCGCGACCGCGGCGCCCTCGGCGGGGGTCGAGGCGGCCGGAGCGGCGGGTTCGGTGGTCGAGGCGGCCGGGTCGGTCACCAGCGGCACCCCGGCGATCAGCGAGTTGTTCACCGAGCCCCGGCCCTTGGCATCCACCGAAGAGGTGGTGTCGGCGGGCTTGTCCGAGCCGATCACCGCGCCGTCGCTGAGGCGCAGGTAGGTCGGCGACTCGTCGATCACCATGCCGAGCGCGGCGGCGTTCGCGGCGAGGTACTGCGGCGAGCTGAGCCCGGCGGTCTCGTCGTACAGGATCTGCTTCTGGTAGGTCAGGTCGCGCTGCTGCTGCGTGAGCGAGGCGATCTCGAAGGAGCTCTGGGTGGTGAGGATGCCGAGGCCCATCTGCACCAGCACGATCACCAGCGCGCCCGCGACGGCCACGATCCCGAACAGGCGGCGCGGCGCGCGGCGCCGAGCCGTCTGGGGGACGACGGTGAGCCGACGCTCGCGGACGGGGGTCGGGAAGTCGGGAAGGAAAGCGGCGTCGATGGCCTGGGGTGCACTCATGCGTCCTCCTGGATCCGCTCGGCCGCACGCAGGCGCACGGGGGTGGCTCGGGGGTTGGCGGCGCGCTCGTCGTCGCTCGCCAGTTCGGCTCCGCGCACGAGCAGCCGGAACTTCGGCGCGTGCTCGGGCAGCTCGACGGGCAGTCCTCGCGGAGCGGTGGATGCCGAGGACTCGGCGAACACGCGCTTGACGAGACGGTCTTCGAGCGACTGGTACGACAGCACCACGATGCGCCCGCCGACGCCGAGGACCCCGAGGGCCGCGGGGATGGTGCGCTCGAGCACCGACAGTTCGGCGTTGACCTCAATGCGCAGGGCCTGGAAGACGCGCTTGGCGGGGTGGCGCTCGCGCAGGACCGCGGCGGGAGTTGCCGCCTGCAGCACGTCGACGAGCTGACCGGACCGCTCCAGCGGGGCCTCGTTGCGGGCGGCGATGATCGCGCGGGCGTAGCGTCCGGCGAGCTTCTCTTCGCCGTAGCGCTCGAAGATGCGGCGCAGGTCGCCCTCGCCGTAGGTCGCGAGCACCTCGGCCGCCGTGACGCCGGTGGTCTGGTCCATGCGCATGTCGAGGGGCGCGTCCTGCGCGTAGGCGAAGCCGCGGTCGGCCACGTCGAGCTGCAGCGACGACACGCCCAGATCGAACAGGATGCCGTCGACCTTCTCGACACCGGCCGAGGCCACCGCGTCGGCGATGCCGTCGTACACGGTGTGCACGAGCGTGACGCGGTCGCCGAACCGCGCGAGCCGCTCCCCCGCGATGCGCAGGGCGTCGGTGTCGCGGTCCAGACCGATGAGCCGGGCGTTCGGGAAGCGCTCGAGGAACGCCTCGGAGTGGCCGCCCATGCCGAGCGTGCCGTCGACGAAGACGGCTCCGGGCTTCTGCAGCGCAGGACCGAGCAGCTCGGCGCACCGCTCGAGCAGAACGGGGGTGTGGATGTCGCGGATGTCCATGATGAGGGGGCCGGTCCTTCGGCTCTGATCCCCACCCGCATCGACCTGGCGCCGGGGAAGTGCGTCAGGGCGTGCGGCTGGGCATCACAGCCGGAGGGTCAGAACAGTCCCGGGATCACCTCCTGCTCCATCTCGGCGTACGTCTCTTCGTTGCTCTCCGCGTAGGCGTTCCAGGCCTCGGCATCCCAGATCTCGGCGTGGGCGCCGACACCCGTGACCACCAGTTCCCGACCCAGCCCCGCGTACGCGCGCAGCGCGGGCGGGACGGTGATGCGGTTCTGGCTGTCGGGCTTCTCGGCGCTGGCCCCCGAGAGGAACATGCGCAGGAAGTCGCGGGCCTGCTTGTTGCTGAGCGGGGCCTCGCGGATCCGCTCGTGCACGCGCTCGAACTCCTCGGTGCTGAACACGTAGAGGCAGCGGTCCTGCCCACGCGTGATCACCACTCCGGCGCCGAGATCGTCACGGAACTTCGCCGGCAGGATGACCCGACCCTTGTCGTCGAGCTTGGGTGTGTGCGTACCGAGCAGCATTCGGGCGTCCACCCCCTTCGTCCGGCCTGCGAAGTTTCCCCCACTTTACTCCACCACCCTCCACTACGCCATCGAAATCAGGGGTCTTCTGGGCAGACGCTCCTCCGTGTACTGTGTGCGGCACCCGAGATCGGCGTCCCCGCACCCGCGGAATTCCGCGCCGGCACCACCCCCGCGGGCCGTCGGTGGAGGGAAAGGGAGCGCATCGGTCGCCGAAGATCGATGGATGCCGACCCCCGGGCGCACGAAAAAGCACCGACTCCGAAGAGCCGGTGCTTGATCGACGAGGGGTGAGCTGCGGGGTCAGGGGCCTTCGCGGCGACGATCCCAGCGATCGTTCATGCGGTCCATGAACGAGCTGCCCGAGGTGCGGGGACCACGCTGCTTGGCGGCACGCGGGGGCGTCACCGCCGCTCCGCGGGTGGGGGTCACGGCGAAGATGACGCCGCCCACCATCAGGAGGAAGCCGATCACGCCGATCGCGATACCCAGGACGCCGGTGTTGAAACCGATCGAGACGCCCACGACCAGCGCGCCGAGACCGGCGAGCACCAGGATCGAACCGAGGACGATGTTGCGGTAGCTGAGGGCGCGACTGGGAGCCGACACGACATCGGTGTCGTTACTCATGAGATGGCGCTCCATCTCATCAAGCAGACGCTGCTCCTGTTCGGAGAGTGGCATGCATCCCCCTCTATTGTTCGATGCGGACGATTCTACGCGGGGCGTGGATCACTAGGCTAGGCCCGTGCCGACCTCCCAGGAACCGATCGAAGCTGTTTCCCAGCGACTCGACAAGTTCCTCTCCGAACAGCTATCGTACGCGTCCTCGCTGGGACCCGAGGCCGAAATGCTCACCCGTTCCGGGGCATCCGCCCTGCGCGGCGGCAAGCGTCTGCGCGCCCGCTTCTGCCTGACCGGCTTCGCGGCCGTCGGCGTCGCAGGCGACGTCCCCGACGAGGCTCCCCTGGCCGTTGCGACCTCGCTCGAGATCTTCCACGCCGCCGCCCTCGTGCACGACGATCTGGTGGACAACTCCGACACCCGGCGCGGTCAGCCCGCGGCCCACCGCGCGCTGCAGCAGGGCCACCGCGACGCCGCGTGGACAGGGGACTCCGACGCCTTCGGACGCTCGGGGGCGATCCTGCTGGGCGACCTGCTCGTGGCGTGGAGCGACGACCTTCTCGAAGAGGGCCTCGCGCTTTCGCCCGCCTCCGCCGCGGCGACGCGACGCGCGTACGCGCAGATGCGCCGCGACGTCACGATCGGCCAGTTCCTCGACGTGGCCGAGGAGTCGGCGTACACCGCCTACCCCGACGACTCGCACGCCGAGCGGGCGCTGCGCGTCGCCTCGTACAAATCGGCGCGCTACAGCATCCAGCAGCCCCTGCTGATCGGCGCCTCGCTGGCCGGCGCCGACGAGGCGCAGCACGACGCGCTCAGCCGGTTCGGCCACGACGTCGGCATGGCCTTCCAACTGCGCGACGACGTGCTGGGCGTGTTCGGCGACACCGCCGTGACCGGCAAGCCCGTCGGCGACGATCTGCGCGAGGGCAAGCGGACCGTGCTCGTCGCCTACGCGCGCGAGGCCCTCCCCGAGAGCGAGCGTCTGCGCGTCGACGCCCTGCTGGGCGACCCGGGCCTGGATGCCGACCAGATCGCCGACCTGCAGCGCGTGATCGTCGACACGGGCGCTCTCGATCGCCTCGAGCGCCTCATCTCGGGCTACGCGCACACCGCCGACGGCGCCCTCGAGGGCGCCCCCCTGCGCGACGACGCCGTGAGCGAGCTGCGCGCCCTGGCGCACGCGGCGACCCAGCGCACGTCCTGACCGGGCGCGCCGAGCCGCCCGGTCCGCCGCGTACGGCGAGGCCTCGAGCACGTCCGGCCGGCGACCCCCGGGCGTGGGTCTCAGGCCCCAGGCCCTGGACCTCGGGCCTCGGTCAGGCTCAGGCTCAGGCTCAGGCGAGGGTCGCCGCGACGCGGCGGACCTCGCTCTTGCGCCCCGCGAGCAGCGCCTCGATCGGCGCGAGACCGATGGTCTCTTCGGGGGTGAGCAGCCAGTCGATCGTCTCGTCGGGGTCGAAGCCCGCGTCGTGCAGCACGATGATCGTGCCGCGCAGCGAGGGCAGGGGGCGACCGTCGACGAGGAAGACGGCGGGAACCTTGAACACGCCGTCGCGGCGCGAGCCGACGAGGTAGTTCTCGTCGATCAGGCGACGGACCTTTCCGAGCGGCTCGTCGAGCAGCTCGACGAGGTCGGGGATGGTCAGCCACTCGGTCGCGTAACGGGAGTTCTCGGTCACGTTTCCACTATCTCACCCGGATCGATCGGCTCGCGCCGACGACCCGATCGTCTCACGCGTCACATTCGTCACATCAGCCTCACGCGTTGACATCCTCCCCGGGCCGTGTCAGCGTGTCGGGCAGTCGGAAGAACGGAAATCCCCCCACCATGCGACGACTCCCCTCCTCCCCCCGTCCCGTCCGCGTCACCGCGGACACCACCCGCCGCCGCACCGCGATGGTGTGGCCCGCCGCCGTGGCCGGCACGATCGCCCTCAGCCTCACGGGCGAGAACGCCGCCCACGCCGCGCCGCCGGTCCCCCCTCTCGCCGCGGTACCCCCCGCGGCCCCCCGCGCCACCGTCGTGGTCACGACCGCCGTCGCTCCCCCGGCGACCTACACCGTCCGCCCCGGCGACACCGTGTGGGCGATCGCCCGCGCGCACGGGGTCGAGACGGCATCCATCCAGGCGGCGAACGGGCTCGGCCCGGGCAGTGTGATCCAGCCCGGCCAGGTGCTCGCCCTCGGCCCGGCGGCGATGCCGGTCGACGCGCCCGCCCCCGCCCCGACCGCCGCGACGCACGAGGTCCGTCCCGGCGACACCGTGTCGGCGATCGCGCGCGCGAACGGCGTCTCGGTCGACGCGGTGCTCGGAGCCAACGGCCTCACGCGCGCGTCGATCATCTACCCCGGCGACGTCCTGCAGATCCCCTCGGCCGCGGCCGCGGCGCCCGCCGTGGCATCCGCCCCCGCCACCGCTCCCGGACTCGACGCCGAGCAGAGCGAGAACGCCCGCCTCATCATCCGCATCGGACGCGAACTGGGCGTCTCGGACCGCGGGATCGTCATCGCGCTCGGCACCGCCATGCAGGAGTCGTGGCTGCGCAACCTGGACTGGGGCGATCGCGACTCGCTCGGGCTCTTCCAGCAGCGGCCCAGCATGGGGTGGGGCACCGCCGAGCAGATCCGCGACCGCGACCGCGCGACGCGCGTGTTCTACGGCGGCGGCGCCGACCCCAACGGCGCGACGACGCGCGGACTGCTCGACATCCCCGGCTGGGACCATCTCGCCTACGCCGACGCCGCGCAGGCCGTGCAGATCTCGGCCTACCCCGACCGCTACGCGCAGTGGGAGTCCCCCGCCACCACGTGGCTGCAGGTGCTGGGCTGAGGCCGAGGACGCGGTGAGCCGTTGCCCGGGCTCACAGGGGCACCTCCGTAGACTCGACTCGTGAGCACGAGTCAGCAGGCCGACCCGCTGATCGGCCGTCTCGTCGACGGCCGGTACCGGGTGCGCGCGCGCATCGCGCGCGGCGGCATGGCGACCGTGTACGTCGCGACCGACCTGCGCCTGGAGCGCCGGATCGCGCTCAAGGTCATGCACGGCCACCTCAGCGACGACACCGTGTTCCAGAGCCGGTTCATCCAAGAGGCGCGATCGGCCGCGCGTCTGAGCGACCCGCACGTGGTCAACGTCTTCGACCAGGGCCAGGACGGCGACATGGCCTACCTGGTCATGGAGTACCTGCCCGGCATCACGCTGCGCGAACTGCTGCGCGAGCACCGGCGCCTCACGATCGATCAGACCCTGACGATCATGGATGCCATCCTGTCGGGCCTCGCCGCAGCCCACCGCGCCGGCATCGTCCACCGCGACGTCAAACCCGAGAACGTCTTGCTGGCCGAGGACGGTCGCATCAAGATCGGCGACTTCGGCCTCGCTCGCGCGACGACGGCCAACACCGCCAGCGGCGCCCAGCTGATGGGCACGATCGCCTACCTCGCGCCCGAGCTGGTCACGCGGGGCACCGCCGACGCCCGCAGCGACATCTACTCGCTCGGCATCATGCTCTACGAAATGCTCACCGGCGAGCAGCCCTACAAGGGCGAGCAGCCGATGCAGATCGCCTACCAGCACGCCACGGACTCGGTCCCCCGGCCCAGCGCCAAGAACCCCGGCGTGCCCGAGCAGCTCGACGAACTCGTGCTGTGGGCCACCGAACGCGAGCCGGGCGACCGTCCCCTCGACGCCGGCGCCATGCTCGAGCGCCTCCGCGGCATCGAGAAAGAACTGGGCCTCGCGCCGCAGGTCGCCCGCGCCGTCGCCGTGGGCACGGCCGGCGCCCCCACGCCCGCCGAGTCGCGCGAGCTGACCAAGGTGCTGCCGCAGACGGCGGCCGTCCCCTCGGCCACCGTCGACGAACCCGACAACGCCGCGCGGCTGCGCGCGCGCACCCGCAAGCGCTCGGCCCGCGGCGTCTGGGCGCTCATCGTCGTGCTGCTGCTCGCCGCGGGCGCCGGGTTCACGGGCTGGTACTTCGGCTCCGGCCCCGGCTCGCTCGTCGCGGTGCCCGACGTGTCGGGTCGCAGCTTCGCCGACGCGGAGCTGCTGTTGACCGAGCAGCAGTTGCAGGCCCAGCAGCAGGACGTCAACGATCGCGACATCCCCTCGGGCACCACGATCGGCTCCGACCCCTCCCCCGGCGAGCGTCTCGACAAGGACTCCGTCGTGACCGTCTTCGTGTCGATCGGCCCGGCCTCTCATCAGATCCCCACCCTCGGCGGCAAGAGCGCCGACGAGGTGCGCGGCATCCTGCAGGCCGTGTTCGTCGGCGTGGGCGACGACCCGGAACGGCAGTTCTCGGACGCGGGTGAGAACACCGTGATCGGCGCGTCGATCATCCCCCGCTCCGGCGGCGACGCGATCGCCTGCACCGAGGGGTGCACCGTGTACGAGGGCGACGCCGCGACCCTGGTCGTCTCGCTCGGTCCGATCCCCGACGTCACGGGCGAGTCGCAGAGCCAGGCCCAGCGCGCGCTCGACGGCGTCGGGCTCGCTTACAGCGTGTCGGAGCGCTTCAGCAACTCCGTGGCATCCGGGGTCGTCATCAGCATGGGCGATCGCGACGGCGGGGGCAACTGGCGGCCCGGCGACACCGTCCCCCTCGTGGTGTCGAAGGGCCCCGAGCCCGTGCAGATCCCCGGGGATCTGGTCGGCAAGTCCATCCGCGACGCCGTGAACCAGCTGCAGGGCCTGGGCTTCGAGGTGAACGCCGGCATCGACGACGGCACCCTGCCCCTCGGTTTCAAGTACTGGGACATCTACAAGGTGCGCGCGAGCAACCCGCAGCCGGGGTCGACCGCCCCGCGGGGTGCCACGATCACCCTGACGCCGACGCTCTGACGTCACGAGCCGTCGCCATCCGGCCCATCTCGACATCGGGTCCGCTCCGCCACCGCGGACGACGACGCCCCCGACCGCGACAGGTCGGGGGCGTCGTCCGTGGCGCGGGGCGTCAGCGCTTCTCGAGCTCCTCCGCGACGAGGAACGCCAGCTCCAGGCTCTGCCGGTGGTTCAGACGGGGGTCGCACAGGCTCTCGTAGCGGGTCGCGAGGGTCGCCTCGTCGATCTGCTCCGAACCGCCCAGGCACTCGGTGACGTCGTCGCCGGTGAGTTCGACGTGGATGCCACCGGGGTGCGTGCCCACGGAGCGGTGCGCCTCGAAGAAGCCGCGCACCTCGTCGACCACGTCGTCGAAGCGACGCGTCTTGTAGCCCGTGGGGGTGGTGATGCCGTTGCCGTGCATGGGGTCGGTGACCCACAGGGGGGTGGCGCCCGCGTCGCGGACGGCCTCGAGCAGCGGCGGCAGGGCGTCGCGGATCTTGCCCGCACCCATGCGCGTGATGAACGTCAGACGACCCGGCTCGCGCTCGGGATCGAGCTTGTCGATGAGGGCGAGGGCCGTCTCGGGCGTCGTCGTGGGACCGAGCTTGACGCCGATGGGGTTGCGGATCTTGGAGAAGTAGTCGACGTGCGCGCCGTCGAGCTCGCGCGTGCGCTCGCCGATCCACTGGAAGTGCGAGGAGGTGTTGTAGGGCAGCCCCGTGCGCGAGTCGATGCGGGTCATGGGCCGTTCGTAGTCCATGAGCAGGCCCTCGTGGCCCGTGTAGAACTCCACGCGCGTCAGCTCGTCGAAGTTCGCCCCGGCGGCCTCCATGAACTTGATGGCGCGGTCGATCTCGGTCGCCATGCTCTCGTAGGCCTGGTTCGCCGGCGTGCTCGCGAAGCCCTTGTTCCAGCTGTGGACCTCGCGCAGGTCGGCGAACCCGCCCTGCGTGAACGCGCGGATGAGGTTCAGCGTCGAGGCGGCGGTGTGGTACCCCTTCAGCAGGCGCGCGGGGTCGGCCTTGCGGGACTCCTCGGTGAAGTCGTAGCCGTTGACGATGTCGCCGCGGTAGGCCGGCAGCGTCACCTCGCCGCGCGTCTCGGTGTCGCTCGAGCGGGGCTTGGCGAACTGCCCCGCCATGCGGCCCATCTTCACGACGGGCATCGAGGCGCCGTAGGTGAGCACGACGGCCATCTGCAGGACCGTCTTGATGCGGTTGCGGATCTGCTCGGCGGTGGCACCGGCGAAGGTCTCGGCGCAGTCACCACCCTGCAGGAGGAAGGCCTGTCCGGCGGCGGCGCGCGCGAGGCGGTCGCGCAGGATGTCGACCTCGCCGGCGAAGACCAGCGGCGGGAGGGTCGCCAGCTCTGCGGATGCCGCGGCCACCGCGGCCTCGTCATACCACTGCGGCTGCTGCTTGATGGGCAGGGAACGCCAGTGGTCGAGGTCGGGAAGCTGCTGATTCACCCCTGAAGTCTACTGGCGCGTCGACGGCGCCTTCGCCGCCTGCGCGGTCACGAGACGGTCCTTCACGGTCGAGGCGTAGACGTCCTCGTAACGCTGCTCGCCGAGGCGCTGCAGGGCCACCATGATCTCGTCGGTGACCGAGCGCAGCACGTAGCGGTCGCCCTCCATACCCTCGAAGCGCGAGAAGTCGAGCGGCTCGCCGATCACGATGCCCACCCGTCCGACGCGGGGCACGCGCTGGCCGATCGGCATGACGGAGCCGGTGTCGACCATGACGACCGGGATGACGGGCACGCGAGCCTCGAGCGCCATGCGGGCGATACCGGTGCGACCGCGGTACAGCGTTCCGTCGGGGCTGCGGGTGCCCTCGGGGTAGATGCCCAGCAGCTCGCCGCGGCCCAGGACGCCGAGGCCGGTGTTGAGAGAGGCCTCCGAGGCCTTGCCGCCGGAGCGGTCGATGGGCAGCTGTCCGGTCGCGGTGAAGAACATGCGGGTGGCCCAGCCCTTGAGGCCCTTGCCGGTGAAGTAGTCGCTCTTGGCGAGGAACGCCATGCGGCGGTCGATCATCAGCGGGAGGAAGATCGAGTCCGAGAACGACAGGTGATTGCTGGCGAGGATCGCGGCGCCCTCGGCGGGGATGTTGCGCCGGCCCACCATCCACGGTCGGAACACGGCCTTGATGACCGGTCCGATGACCACGTACTTCATGAGCCAGTAGAACATCGTCAGCGCTCCTTCCCGGCGAGGTCGGCGACCCCGATCAGACCGGCGTCGTTGCCCAGGCGCGCGATCGCGAATTCCGCGACCGGACGTTCACCGTACCCCGGCAGCGACGTCTCGTACGCCAGCTTCACCGGCTCGAGCAGGTCGGAGCCGAGCTGCGCCACTCCCCCGCCGATCACGAAGACCTCGGGGTCGAGCACCGCCTGGAAACCGCCGCACGCCTCGCCCAGGGCCGTGGCGACGCGGCGCAGGGCCTCGACCGCACCGGGGTCTCCGGCCAGCACCAGGCGCGACACGGCCGGTCCCGGGATCGCGCCCCGCTCCGCCCGGACGGCGGCGAGGGCCGCGCCGATGCCGCCCTCGTCGGCGATGTCGTTGGCCTCGCGCTGCAGGGCCCGTCCCGAGGCGTACTGTTCGAGGCATCCGTTCTGCCCGCACCCGCAGGGGTGGCCGCCGCGCACGAAGCGCATGTGCCCCAGTTCGGCGCCGATGCCGTGGCCGCCGCGGAACAGCTCGCCGTCGGTGACGACGGCTCCGCCGACCCCGGTGCCCATCGTCAGCATGACCATGTCGCGCACGCCCCGGCCCGCACCGAAGCGGTACTCGCCCCAGCCTGCGGCGTTGGCGTCGTTCTCGATGGTGACGGGCGCGTCGAGGCGCTGCTCGAGGCGCGCGCGCAGGGGCTCGTCGCGCCAGTCGATGTTGGGGGCGTAGATGACGGTGCTGCGATCGCGGCTGATGAAGCCGGCGGCGGCGACGCCGATCGCGTGGATGTCGTGCGCCCGTCGCAGGTGCTCGGCCATGTCGACGACGGCGTCGACGAGGGCCGCGGGGTCGATGGGGGTGTCGACGCGGAGCTTTTCGATGATGGTCCCGTCGTCGTCGACGACGCCACCCGCGATCTTGGTTCCCCCGATGTCGATGCCGACGTTGCGCACCGCGCTCCCTTCCGGGCCGAGCGTGCCGCGCGGCCCGGGAAAGTCTAGCCACCCCCGACGACCCGCGCGGGGCGGGCGCCGTCCCGGGCCGCTCCGATGCATGCGGATAGACTCGACGGACCGTTCGACGTTCTTTCCGGTGCCAAAGGAGTTACCGTGATCCAGTTCGACCTCCCCCCTGTCGTCCCCGCCGATCCCGACGCCAACGCGTCCGATCTGCTCGCCGAGCGCGTCCGCGCGACGCCCGACCGGCCCCTGTTCGCCGTGCCCGACGCCGACGGGTGGCGCGACGTCACCGCCGCCGACTTCGAGCGTCAGGTGATCACCCTGGCGAAGGGCTTCGTGGCCGCGGGCGTTCAGCCGGGCGAGAAGGTCGGCTTCATCGCGCGCACCACCTACGACTGGACGCTCGTCGACTTCGCGCTGTTCTACGCCGGGGCCGTGATGGTCCCCGTGTACGAGACCAGTTCGCCGTCGCAGATTTCGTGGATCCTGTCGGACTCCGGCGCGATCGCGGTCGTCCTCGAGTCCGCCGAGCACGCGCAGCGTCTCGACGAGGTGCGCAGCGACCTGCCGCTCGTGCGCGAAGTGTGGAGCATGCACGGGGGCGACCTCGATCGGCTCGCGGCGAACGGTACGCACATCACCGACGAAGAGATCGAGCGGCGTCGCCGCCTCGCCAAGGCCGGGGACGTCGCCACCCTCATCTACACGTCCGGGTCGACGGGCCGCCCCAAGGGGTGCGTGCTCGTGCACAGCAACTTCGTCGAGCTCGCCCGCAACTCCGCCAAGGCGCTGCACGAGGTCGTCGAGACCCCCGGCGCCTCGACGCTGCTGTTCATCACGACGGCGCACGTCTTCGCCCGGTTCATCTCGCTGCTCAACGTCCACGCGGGCGTCAAGACGGGCCACCAGCCCGACACCAAGCAGCTCCTGCCCGCGCTCGGCACCTTCCAGCCGACGTTCCTGCTGGCCGTGCCCCGCGTGTTCGAGAAGGTGTACAACTCGGCCGAGCAGAAGGCCGAGGCCGGGGGCAAGGGCAAGATCTTCCGCGCCGCCGCGGCCACGGCCGTCGAGCACTCCCAGCGCCTGCAGGACGGCAAGAAGATCCCGCTCGTGCTCAAGGCCAAGTTCGCGCTGTTCGACAAGCTGGTCTACTCGAAGCTTCGGGATGCCATGGGCGGACGCGTCGTCTACGCGGTGTCGGGGTCGGCTCCGCTCGGTCCGCGCCTGGGCCACTTCTTCCGCAGCCTCGGCGTGGTCATCCTCGAGGGGTACGGCCTGACCGAGACGACGGCGCCCGCGACGGTCAACCTCGCCACGAAGTCGAAGATCGGCACCGTCGGTCCCGTGCTGCCCGGTGTCGGCGTGCGCCTGGCCGACGACGGCGAGATCCAGGTCCGCGGCATCAACGTGTTCCGCGAGTACTGGCAGAACTCCGAGGCCACGGCCGAGGCGTTCGACGGCGAGTGGTTCAAGACCGGCGACATCGGCGCCTTCGATGCGGACGGGTTCCTGGCGATCACCGGCCGCAAGAAAGAGATCATCGTCACCGCGGGCGGCAAGAACGTCGCCCCGGCCGCCCTCGAGGATCCCATCCGCGCCAACCCCATCGTGGGTCAGGTGGTGGTGGTGGGCGACCACAAGCCGTTCATCTCGGCGCTGGTCACCCTCGATCCCGAGATGCTGCCGACGTGGCTGGCGAACAACGGCCTGCCCGCCGACATGTCCCTCGCCGACGCGAGCGCGAACGACAAGGTTCGCGCCGAGGTGCAGGGCGCGATCGATCGCGCGAACACGCGCGTCTCGCGCGCCGAGTCGATCCGCAAGTTCACGATCCTGCCGACGGAGTGGACCGAGGCGAGCGGGCACCTGACGCCCAAGATGAGCATCAAGCGCAACGTCATCGTCACCGATTTCGCCGACGCGATCGAGGACATCTACGCCGTGCCGGTGAACACGACCAACGTGTCGCTCCCCTGATCCCGGATGCCGAGAACGGCCCGGTCCCCGCGGGGGCCGGGCCGTTCCGCGTCACCGGAGCAGGGTCTGCGGCGAGAACCGGACGTTCCGCGGCGGATCGCCCTGCTCTCGGCGCGGAAGCCCGTCTCGGCGACGCGACGGGGTCAGAACCAGTCGCTCTCGCGCACCTGACGCATCGCTTCGCGGCGCGTCTCGGCGGGAAGCCGCGAGAGGTAGAGCATGCCGTCGAGGTGGTCTGTCTCGTGCTGCAGAGCCTGCGCGAGCAGCCCCTCGCCCTCGAGCACGACCTCGTTGCCGTCGAGGTCGTGGCCGACGACACGCGCCCACGGGTAGCGGATGGCGTCGTGCCACAGGCCGGGGACCGAGAGGCATCCCTCCCCCACCGGCTCGGGCTCGCCGCGCGTCTCGACGAGTACCGGGTTGAGCACGTAGCCGATGTCGCCGTCGATGTTGTAGCTGAAGGCGCGCAGGCCGACCCCGATCTGGGGTGCCGCGACCCCGGCGCGACCGGGCAGCGCGACCGTGTCGAGCAGGTCCTGGACGAGGGCGCGGATGCCGTCGTCGATCTCGGTGATCGGCTCGCTCGTGGCGCGCAGGACGGGGTCGCCGAAGAAGCGGATCTGTCGGACGGTCATGCGGCACCCACCGGTGCCCGCAGGCCCTCGACCACGGCGGCGGCGAGCTCGCGCGCGGCCTGGCGCGTCGCGGGCTGCAGGTCGCGGAAGACGATCGCGCTGCCGGCCGCGATACGCGGGTCGTACGGCATCCGGATGACGGTGCGCACGCGCGAGCGGAAGTGCGCCTCGAGCTCGTTCTCGCGCACCAGCGGTGCACCCGGACGGCTGTTGTTCAGCACCACGACGGCGTCGCGGACGCGGGAGCCGTAGCCGTTCGTCTCGAGCCAGGTGAGGGTCTCGGAGGCCAGTCGCGCCTCGTCCACCGACAGGCCGGCGACGATCACGAGGGTGTCGGCGAGTTCGAGCGTCGCCCCCATGACCGAGTGCACGATCCCCGTGCCGGTGTCGGTCAGCACGATCGAGTAGTAGTGCGCGGCGACGTCGGCGACCTGGCGGTAGTCGTCGTCGCTGAAGGCTTCGGAGACCCGAGGATCGGAATCGGATGCCAGGACGTCGAGGCGGGTGGCATCCCGGGCCACGATCGACGAGACGTCGTTGTACCCGGCCATCTCGTCGTGCGCGCGGACGAGGTCGCGTACCGTCCGACCGTTGGAGCGGCCCACGCGGTCGGCGAGCGTTCCGCGATCGGGGTTGGCGTCGACGGCGATGATGCGATCGTCGCGCGCGTCGGCCAGCGCCATGCCGAGAAGGGACGTGACGGTGGTCTTCCCCACCCCGCCCTTGCGCGAGAGCACGGGGACGAAGCGCGCCCCGCCGCTCAGCGGCGTCGAGATGCGGCGGTCCAGCTCTTTGCGCTCGCGCGCGCGGCGACCGTCGCCGAGGTTGATGCGCTGCCGCGACACCGAGTACACGAGCTGCTGGAAGAGGCCCTCGGGTTCGGGACGCGCGATCTGCCGCGGGTCGAGCAGGCGATCAGCGGTGAGCAGGTCGCTGCTCTCGCGCTGGTCGTCGATCTGTCCGATGCGCTTGGAGGTCAACGCGACCTCGGGCGCGGGCGTGCGCACCCGCTCCATCGCGTGGGCGCGGTCGACGCGCGCGGCCTCGTCGGCGCTGCGTGCGGCCTCGTCGGCCTGCTGGGCGCTGCGCCGCGTGAGCGGGATCGTGCCGATGACGCCGGTCGCGGCGCGCTCGCCACGCGTCGCGGGCACCGGTCCGGTGGCCGGGGTGCGGGGGGCGGCGTCCGCGGGGGCGGGCGGGACCGAGGGAGCGACGGATCCGGCCGCGGCGCCGGCGACGTCATGCGGGGCCGCGACGACGGCCGTGCTTTCGATGGCCGGGGATGCCGCGCCCTCGTCCGAGGCGCCGGAGGGCTCGACGACGACGGCCGACGTCGCGGCGGGGCTCTCGACGGTGATCGGCTCGTGCGCCTCGGCCTCGTCGGCACCCGACTCGTCGGCGACCCGCGCAGCGGGCGCGGGCGTCCAGGGCGCGTGCGTCAGGGGCTCGGCGACCGCCTCGGTGCCGGCCGCGGCGTCGCTCGGGTCCACCGGCTCGGCGGCGTCGGCCTCGAACAGCTCGACGTCCTCGACCACGTCGAGATCGTGCAGGTCCGCCGCGCGGGCCTCGTCTTCGTCGGGCTCGGTTTGTTCGGCGTCGTGCTCTCCGGCGTCGTGCTCGGTGGAGTCGTGCTCTTCGGAGCCGTGCTCGTCAGCGGCGTGCTCTCGGGCCACGTGCTCGTCGGCGACGACGCGGTCGTCGAACCCCGGCTCGTCGGTCCGGACGACCTCGACGTCTTCGTCATGTGCGGGCTCGGAGGGCCCGTCCGCGTCCGATGCGTCGTGGAGGACCACGTCGTCGACCTCGTCGACCGCGCCGTGCGCGTGGGCAGCTACCGGCTCGTCGGCGTCTCGGGCCACGGCATCCGTCGGCGGTTCCTCGTCGACCACCTCGGCGTCGAGGACGTCGTCGAGGGTCTCGGGCTCGGGGGCGTCGTCATGCGGCTCGAGGATGATGTCGCCGGTCGGCAGCTGCTCGACGTGGTGCTCCTGCACCAGCTCGGACTCGTGCGCGGGGGCATCGTCGGCGCGGGGCTCGGCGTCGGCCGTGAGCGTCGGCGACGACAGCTCGCCGAGGGCGTGGTCGCCGGGGGCGGACTCGATCGGGATCTCGTCCTCGATCACGTCGTCGTCGATGTCGTCGTCGCCGGACGTCACCGGCAGGTCGACGCTGACCTGGGCGATGTGCCCTCCGAGGATCGTGATGCTCGCCGTGTCGAGGTTCCCGCTCTCATCGAGCACGCCGTGCTCGGCGCCGTCGTCGGGGGTCGCGTCGGTGCGGTCGGGGGTCACTGCAGTCTCCAAACGGGAAGAGGGCGCGAAAGCGCCCCCTCCCAGGCTACTGCGCGGGGCGGATCACCAGCAAAAGGTCGCCGGCCTCCACCTGCTGCGTGGGACCGATCGCGACACGCTCGACCACCCCGTCGACCGGCGTGGTGATGGCGGCCTCCATCTTCATCGCCTCGATCGACGCGACGGCCTGGCCCGCGCCGACGCGGTCGCCGGCGGCGATCTTGAGGGTGACCACGCCCGAGAACGGGGCGGCGACCTGACCCGGTCGAGAGGTGTCGGCCTTCTCGGCCTGGCGAGCCTCGACGTCGATCGAACGGTCGCGCACGAAGACCGGTCGCAGCTGGCCGTTCAGGGTCGTCATGACCGTGCGCATGCCCTTGTCGTCCGCGTCGCCGACGGCCTCGAGCCCCACGAACAGCTGCACGCCCCGCTCGATCTCGACCGTGTGCTCGCCTCCGGGCCGCAGGCCGTAGAGGTAATCGGCCGTGTCGAGCACGCTGAGGTCGCCGAAGGCGGCGCGCGTCTCGAGGAAGATGCGCGTGGGCCCGGGGAACAGCAGGGCGTTCAGACGCGCGCGGCGCTCGCTCGACTCCCCCGCGAGCGCGGCGGCGTCGTCGTCGGTGAGCGGGGTCGTCCCGGTCTTGGCATCCCGACCGGACAGGACCTTCGAGCGGAACGGCTCGGGCCAGCCCCCGGGCAGGTCGCCGAGCTCGCCCGCCATGAACGACACGACCGAGTCGGGAACGTCGTACTTCTCGGGGTTGCGCTCGAAGTCGGCGGGGTCGGCCTTGACGGCGGCCAGGTGCAGCGCCAGATCGCCCACGACCTTCGACGAGGGCGTGACCTTGGGCACGCGTCCCAGGATGCGGTCGGCCGCGGCGTACATGTCCTCGATGAGCTCGAAATCGTCGGCGAGCCCCAGGGCGATCGCCTGCTGACGCAGGTTCGACAGCTGGCCGCCGGGGATCTCGTGACGGTACACGCGCCCGGTCGGACCGGCGAGGCCCGACTCGAAGGGGCGGTACAGATGACGCACCGCCTCCCAGTACGGCTCGAGGTCGCTCACGGCGGCCAGGTCGATCCCCGTGTCGCGTTCGGTGTGGGCGAGGGCGGCCACGAGGGCCGAGAGCGAGGGCTGGCTCGTGGTGCCGGCCATCGGCGCCGAGGCCGCGTCGACGGCATCCGCCCCGGCCGCCGAGGCGGCCAGGAGCGTGGCGAGTTGCCCTCCGGCGGTGTCGTGCGTGTGCACGTGGACCGGCAGGTCGAAGCGCTCGCGCAGCGCCGACACCAGGCGCGCCGCCGCCGCCGGACGCAGCAGACCCGCCATGTCCTTCACGGCCAGGATGTGCGCGCCCGCCTCGACGATCTGCTCCGCCAGGCGCAGGTAGTAGTCGAGGGTGTAGAGGTTCTCGGCGGGGTCGAGCAGGTCGCCCGTGTAGCAGACCGCCACTTCGGCGACCGCGGTGCCCGTCGCCCGCACCGCGTCGATCGCGGGCCGCATCTGCGACACGTCGTTGAGCGCATCGAAGATGCGGAAGATGTCGACACCGGATGCCGCGGCCTCGGCCACGAACGCATCGGTCACCTGCGTGGGGTACGGGGTGTAGCCGACCGTGTTGCGGCCGCGCAGCAGCATCTGGATCGCCACGTTCGGCAGGGCCTGGCGCAGCGCGTCGAGGCGCTCCCAGGGGTCTTCGCCGAGGAAGCGCAGAGCGACGTCGTAGGTCGCCCCGCCCCACGCCTCGACCGACAGCAGTCCGGGCGTCATCCGCGCGACGTACGGCGCGACCCGCGCCAGGTCGCGCGTGCGCACGCGCGTCGCCAGGAGCGACTGGTGGGCGTCGCGGAACGTGGTCTCGGTGACGGCGAGAGCCGTCTGCTCGCGCAGGGCGCGGGCGAAGCCGTCAGGCCCGAGCTGCTGCAGCCGCTGACGCGAGCCGTCGGGGGCGGGCTCGGCGAGGTCGACGCGCGGGAGCTTGGCGGCCGGGTCGATCGACAGCGGGTTCTCGCCGTTCGGCCGGTTGACAGTCGTGTCGACCAGCCAGGACAGGATCTTGGTGCCGCGGTCCTTGGACTCGCGCCCCTTCAGCAGCTCGGGACGCTCGTCGATGAACGAGGTGCTGAGATCGCCGGCGACGAACGCGGGGTCGTCGAGCACCGCCTGAAGGAACGGGATGTTGGTCGAGACACCGCGGATGCGGAACTCGGCCAGGGCGCGCCGGGCGCGGGCGACCGCCGCCGGGAAGTCGCGACCGCGGCACGACAGCTTCGACAGCATCGAGTCGAAGTGCGGGCTCACCTGCGACCCCGCGGCGGTCGTCCCGCCGTCGAGGCGGATGCCGGCACCGCCGGGCGAACGGTAGGTGGTGATCTTGCCGGTGTCGGGGCGGAAGCCCTGCGTGGGGTCCTCGGTCGTGATGCGGCACTGCAGGGCGGCTCCGCGCAGGCGGATGTCGTCCTGGCGCAGATCGAGGTCGGCGAGGGTCTGTCCCGCGGCGATGCGCATCTGCGACTGCACGAGGTCGACGTCGGTGACCTCCTCGGTCACGGTGTGCTCGACCTGGATGCGGGGGTTCATCTCGATGAAGACGACCTCACCCGTCCGCGGCCCCGCCGTCTCGAGCAGGAATTCCACGGTCCCGGCGTTCTGGTAGCCGATCGACCGGGCGAAGGCGACCGCGTGACGGTGGAGGTCCTGACGCACGGCGTCGTCCAGGTTCGGGGCGGGCGCGATCTCGATGACCTTCTGGTGGCGGCGCTGGACCGAGCAGTCGCGCTCGAACAGGTGCACGGTCTCGCCCGTGGCATCCGCGAGGATCTGCACCTCGACGTGGCGCGGGCGCTGCACGGCCTGCTCGAGGAACATGCGGGGGTCGCCGAAGGCGCTCTGCGCCTCGCGCATGGCCTCGGCCAGAGCCGGGGCCAGCTCGCCGATGGTCTCGACGCGGCGCATCCCGCGCCCGCCGCCACCGGCGACCGCCTTGGCGAAGAGGGGGAAGCCGATGTCGTCGGCCTGCGCCAGCAGCGCGTCGATGTCGTCGGAGGCGGGAGTGGAGCGCAGCACCGGGACGCCCGCGGCGACGGCGTGCTCCTTCGCGGTGACCTTGTTGCCCGCCATCGACAGCACCTCGGCGGGCGGGCCGATGAACGTGATGCCGTGAGCGGCGGCCTTGGCGGCGAGCTCCGGATTCTCGGACAGGAATCCGTAGCCGGGGTAGATGGCATCCGCCCCGCACTCGCGCGCGACACGGATGATCTCGTCCACGTCGAGGTAGGCGCGCACGGGGTGCCCGCGCTCGCCGATCTGGTAGGCCTCGTCGGCCTTCAGGCGGTGCAAGGACGCGCGGTCCTCGTACGGGTAGACCGCGACGGTGCGCGCTCCGACCTCGTAAGCGGCGCGGAACGCCCGGATGGCGATCTCCCCGCGATTGGCGACCAGGATCTTCGAGAACATGCGCACCTCACGTCAAGCTGGCGGAGCTGAATGTGCTCACAGCCTAGGGGACGGTAACGTGGACTCTCGTGCACGTACTCTCCGTCAGCTCTCTCAAAGGCGGGGTCGGCAAGACGACCGTGACACTCGGGCTGGCTTCGGCCGCCTTCGCACGTGGCGTTCGCACTCTCGTCGTCGACCTCGACCCCCAGTCCGACGTGTCGACCGGGATGGACATCCAGGTCGCCGGTCGCCTCAACATCGCCGATGTCCTGGCGAACCCGAAAGAGAAGGTCGTGCGCCAGGCGATCACCTCGAGCGGGTGGGCCAAGGTGCACCCCGGCACCATCGACGTGCTCATCGGCAGCCCGTCGGCCATCAATTTCGACGGCCCGCACCCGAGCGTGCGCGACGTCTGGAAGCTCGAAGAGGCCCTCGCCACGATCGAGAGCGAGTACGACCTCGTGCTCATCGACTGCGCCCCCTCACTCAATGCGCTCACGCGCACCGCGTGGGCCGCGAGCGACCGCGTGGTCGTGGTGACCGAGCCGGGTCTGTTCTCGGTCGCCGCCGCCGACCGCGCACTGCGCGCGATCGAAGAGATCCGCCGCGGCCTGTCGCCGCGTCTGCAGCCCCTCGGCGTCGTGGTCAACCGCGTGCGCCCGCAGTCGATCGAGCACCAGTTCCGCATCAAAGAACTGCGCGACATGTTCGGCCCGCTCGTGCTCAACCCCCAGCTGCCCGAGCGCACCTCGCTGCAGCAGGCGCAGGGTGCCGCCAAGCCGCTGCACGTGTGGCCGGGCGATTCGGCGCAGGAGCTCGCCGCCGACTTCGACGCCCTGCTCGACCGCATCGTGCGCACGGGTCGGATCCCGGTTGCGTCCGAGGCCCCGCAGGCCTGACCCCGCCTTCGCGAGAACGCCGTCCCGCTGCGCTGCAGCCGGGGCGGCGTTTCTTCTCCCTGGTGACCCGGTCGAGGACCTGAGCCCGTCGAGGGGTCCGGGCACACGGAACGTGGATGCTGTGGCATCCGGGATCCGAGAGCGTCAGGCTGTGCGGCCGCCGGGCACGCGAAACGTGGATGCCGTGGCATCCGGGATCCGAGAGCGTCGGGGGCGCGTCAGGCGGTGCGGGCCGCGCGGCGGGCGGCGAGCTCGTCGACCGCCTCGGGGGTGGCCTTCTCGAAGTCCACCAGCGTCGACTCGACCTCGCGCAGCACCTTGCCGACCGCGATGCCGAAGACGCCCTGACCGCGGCTGACGAGGTCGATGACCTCGTCGTTCGAGGTGCAGAGATAGACCGAGGCGCCGTCGCTCATGAGCGTCGTGCCCGCGAGGTCGCGGATGCCGGCCGCACGCAGCTGGTCGACCGCGGTGCGGATCTGCTGCAGCGAGATGCCGGTGTCGAGGAGGCGCTTGACGAGCTTGAGCACCAGGATGTCGCGGAAGCCGTAGAGACGCTGCGAACCGGAGCCGCTCGCGCCGCGCACGGTGGGGACCACGAGCTCGGTGCGGGCCCAGTAGTCGAGCTGACGGTAGGTGATCCCGGCGGCGCGGGCGGCGACCGCTCCGCGGTATCCGGTGTCGTCGTCCATCTCGGGCAGACCGTCGGTGAAGAGGAGGTCGGTGGCGAACCGGGGTTCGCCGACTGCGTCGCCAGCGTTCATGCTCGCGCCCTCCTCTTCTGCTCGTTTCTTCCACGCTAGATCAGCGAGGCTCCCCCGGCAATGACATCCGCTCCGAGGGCCGCGGCGTGTCGCGATCAGGACAGCAATCGCTCCAGGGCGTCGCGCACGAACATCGCGCGGACCTCGTCGAGACGCGTCGCCAGCTCGGGCGCGAGCTCGCTCGCCTTGGCGCGCGAGGGCGCATCGGGACGACGCAGCAGAGCCGACAGCGCCGACTCCACGAGGGACACCTCGCGCTCGGCGCTCTGACGCAGCGAGCGGACGTGCCGGGGCTCGATCCCGTACCGATCGAGCGCGACCAGGGCGCGCAGCAGCGTGACCGTCTGCTCGGAGTAGCTGTCGGCCGCGGCGATCACGCCCGTGCTGACCGCGTCGTTGAGCAGCTGCGGACCGGCACCGGCCGCGGCCAGGAGCTCTTCGCGGCGGTAACGGCGCGGAGCCGTGGTCATCGAGGGGATCGCGGTGGGCGGCGCGGGATTGCGGCCGGCGTCGAGATCCTCGAGGTACTCGCGGATCACGACGAGCGGCAGGTAGTGATCGCGCTGGAGGGTGAGCGCCAGTCGCAGCCTCTCGAGGTCGGCGCCCGAGAACTTGCGGTAACCGGACTCGGTGCGGGTGGGCGTGACGATGCCCTGCACCTCGAGGAAGCGCAGCTTGCTGGACGTCAGCGCCGGGAAGTCGGGGGTCAGGCGCGCGAGCACCTGGCCGATGCTGAGCAGCCCCGCAGCCGCCTGACGACCACGGGAGGGGGCTGCCGCCATCAGTGCTCTGCCGCGGGCAGGTCGACGGGCGAACCGAAGAAGTTCAGCCGGAACTTGCCGATGCGCACCTCGGAGCCGTTGACCAGGGCCGAGCGGTCGACACGCTCACCGTTGACGTAGCTGCCGTTGAGCGAGCGCTGGTCGACGATCTCGAACGCGCTGCCGTTGCGGATGATCTCGGCGTGACGACGCGAGACCGTGACGTCGTCGAAGAAGAGGTCGGCTTCGGGATGCCGGCCCACGGTCGTGACGTCGGTGTCGAGCAGGTAGCGCGCACCGGTCGTGGGGCCCGAGCGCACGATCAGCAGAGCCGCACCCGAGGGCAGCGCATCGATGGCCTCGAGCTCGGCCTCGGTGAGGTCGGCTCCGAAGGGGACGAACGACAGGTCGGCGTCGTGGGTCTGGGTCGTGTCGTGCGCGCGATCGGCGGCGGCGTCGGCCGCGCGTCGGATCTCGTCGCGATCGAATCGGCTGGTCTCGTCCACGGCTACTCCCTCTCTTTCACCATAACCGATCGCTTCTGCGCGGAAGGAGCGACCGAGCGGACGCGGGCCATGGTGAGGCGTGATGTCTCGGCTTCGTCGACGACGCCGCGGAGATGGGGGTGCGGAATCGGTCGACGAGACACTCGAACCTATCGACCCGGGGTCGCCCCTGTCGAGTCCGGCCACCCCCGCGTGCACCCGCCGGGCGCGGCGGATCACCCGCGACGCTCCCAGGACGATGTCGGACGCCCTCGTTAGGCTCGCCGGGTGACCTCTTCCTCCGCTCTCCGCCGACGCTCCCTTCCCGCCGTCGTGGCCGCCCTGCTGCTTGCCCTGGCCGCCGTGCTCCTCCCGGCTCTGCCGGCGTCCGCGCACGACGAGCTGGTCTCGAGCGACCCGGGTGCCGACGCCGTCCTCGATGCGCTCCCGTCCCAGCTGACGCTGTCTTTCAGCGCCGACGTCCTGACCGACGCGGGGGCCACGGTGATCGAGGTGACGGATGCCGCCGGCACACGCCTCGACGACGGTGCGCCGCAGGTCGCGGGCACCGAGGTCACCCAGGCGCTGACCGGCGAGGCGTCGGGGGCGGTGACGGTGCTGTGGCGCGTGGTCTCGAGCGACGGCCACCCGATCGACGGCGACTTCTCGTTCTCGGTGCCCGTGGCGGCATCCACCCCCACCCCGACCCCCCAGGCGACCACCGCGGTTCCGACGCCCTCGGCCGAGGCCTCTCGCGCACCCGTCGAGACCGCAGCGGCGACCGCGGCCCCCGCCGAGACGGCCTCCCCGGCCTCTCCCCTGCCGTGGATCCTGCTCGCCGTCGCCCTGGTCGTCGTGGCCGGCGTCCTGGTGTACGTCTTCGCCGCTCGCGGGCGGGGGAACACCGCCGACCGCGGGACCTCCGGGCGATAGGCTGGAGCCATGCCTCATTACGATCTGGTCATTCTTGGTGCGGGTCCCGGCGGGTACGTCGCCGCCGTCCGCGGCGCACAGCTCGGACTGTCGGTCGCGATCGTCGAAGAGAAGTACTGGGGCGGTGTGTGCCTGAACGTGGGCTGCATCCCCTCCAAGGCCCTCCTGCGCAACGCCGACCTCGCGCACACGTTCCACGCGAAGGCCGACCTGTTCGGCATCTCCGGTGACGTCACCTTCGACTTCGGCAAGGCGTTCGACCGCTCCCGCACGGTCGCCGCCGGCCACGTCAAGGGCATCCACTACCTGATGAAGAAGAACAAGGTCACCGAGTACGAAGGCCGCGGTCACTTCACCGACGACCACACCCTGGATGTGACCTTGACCGACGGCTCGAAGGAGCAGGTCACCTTCGACAACGTCATCATCGCCACCGGTTCCACCGTGCGTCTGCTGCCGGGGGTCACCCTCAGCGAGAACGTCGTCACCTACGAGGAGCAGATCCTCACCCGTGAGCTGCCGGAGTCGATCGTCATCGTCGGCGCCGGCGCCATCGGCATGGAATTCGCCTACGTCATGACCAACTACGGCGTGAAGGTCACCATCATCGAGTTCCTCGACCGGGCCCTGCCCAACGAAGACGCCGAGGTGTCCAAAGAGATCCAGAAGCAGTACAAGGGCTACGGCGTCGACATCCTCACCTCCACCAAGGTCGACTCCGTCACCGACCACGGCGACAAGGTCACCGTCGCCTACACCGCCAAAGACGGCTCGACCGGCTCCATCGACGCCGACCGCGTGCTGATGTCCATCGGCTTCGCCCCCAAGGTCGACGGTTTCGGTCTCGACAACACGGGCGTGAAGCTCACCGAGCGCGGCGCGATCGACATCGACGACCACATGCGCACCAACGTGCCCCACATCTACGCCATCGGCGACGTCACCGCCAAGCTGCAGCTCGCGCACGTCGCCGAAGCGCAGGGCGTCGTCGCCGCCGAGACCATCGCAAACGCCGAGACCCAGACCCTCGGCGACTACCGCAACATGCCCCGCGCCACCTTCTGCAACCCGCAGGTCGCCTCGTTCGGCCTCACCGAGCAGCAGGCCCGCGACGCCGGACACGACATCAAGGTCGCCAAGTTCCCCTTCTCGGCCAACGGCAAGGCGAACGGCCTGGGCGAGCCCGTCGGCTTCGTCAAGCTCGTCGCCGACGCCGACACCCTCGAGCTCATCGGCGGCCACCTCATCGGCCCCGACGTGTCCGAACTGCTGCCCGAACTCACCCTCGCGCAGAAGTGGGACCTCACGGCCCTCGAGGCGGCTCGCAACGTGCACACCCACCCGACGCTGTCGGAGGGTCTGCAAGAGGCGTTCCACGGCCTGACGGGTCACATGATCAACCTCTGATCGCACCGACCATCACGAAGGCCCGCCCGGCTCGCCGGGCGGGCCTTCGCGCGTCTCGGGCGCGGCGCGGGCGCGGGCGCGGGCTCGGCTCGGGCTCGGGCCCGGGCTCGGGCTCGGGCTCGGGGTCGCGAAACAGCATCCCGCTGACAACTCGGCGACATCCTGCAACCGACTCGTCAGCGGAACGCAGTCTCGCGCGCAGCCACGCGAAGCCGGACCGCGCGCGGGTTCGCCGGGCGCGGCCCAGTCCGCGAGCAGCCCGCGAGCGGCCCACGGCCGGGCCGCATCGCGCGCAGCGTCGCGAAACAGCATGCCGCTGACAACTCGGCGACATCCTGCAACCGACTCGTCAGCGGAACGCAGTCTCGCGCTCAGCCGCGCCGAGCGAACGGCGCACGGGCGCGGCGGCGGCGCGGCGCCGGCGCGGCGCGACCGGGCGGGCGGCCGGCCGGGTCAGTGGCCGAGGGCGCGCGCCAGTTTCGAGCCGGATGCCGCGGGCCTGCCGCCGGCGGCGAAGACGGCCTGATCGACGGCGGCGAAGAACGCGGCGCGCTCGGCGTCGTCGGCGGGGGCGGCGGGACCGAGCTCGACCTCCCACTCGCGCCAGGCCGATTCGGCGTCGCGGCGTTCGTCGCGGGCACGGACCCGGTCGTCGACGAACTCGGCGACCTCACGGCCCTCGGCGTCGAGCAGGGCGTACGCCGTGCGGGCGTTGCGCACCCGCGCGAGGGGCAGGAAGGGCGGCTGCGCGAGGGAGGACACGGCATCCTGGACCGCCTCGGGAACCACCGGGTCGGCGTCGTCGTCGGTCACGTCGCCCAACGGCCACTGCGTCTCGCGGCGACCGCCACCCTCGAGGGGGCCTTTGACATGCCAGCCCTCGTCGGGGCCGCCACGGCGGCGTCGCACCGCCACGCCCGCCCGCGCCAACGCGGTGTCGGGGGTGTCGACGTACCGGGCGTCGAGATCGCGCGGCTCAGCGTCGCCGACGCGCACCACACCGGGCAGCGTCGACCAGTCCGGAAGGGGCGTGTCGGCGTCGACGTCGTACTTCTTCTCGACCTCGACGCTCGACCCGCCCGCGGGGGCTGCGCTCAATCGTCGCGCCCGTAGCCGTCGGGGTTGATGTCCTCGGTCTCTTCGGCATACACGAAGACGCTCTGGGTGGGGCCGTCGGCATCCCCGGTGTTCGTCGCCTCGCCCTGGCGGCGGTAGATCAGCTGGCCCTCGCTGTAGGGCATGATCAGCGTGTCGTCGGAGTCGTTCTCGAGGGGGATGACCTGCCCGTCGAGCGGGCCTCCGGTCAGTCGTGCGATAGCCATGTCGCCAGCGTAGACCGCGGGCGCCCCCGCGCCCGGCGCCTTGACACCGCTGACCTAGAATCGCTCGGGTGACTGCGACGGAACTGCCCGGCGACCGCCCCTTCGTCCTGCTGGCCACGCGGGCCGAGGACCTGCCGGCCGACGAGGAGTACGCGCTGTTCCTGCGGTACACCGGGCTTTCCCCCGAGCGGCTCCTGCGCGTGCGCCTCGAGCGGGACCCGATGCCGCCGCTCGACCTCGACGAGGTGTCGGGCATCCTCGTCGGCGGGAGCCCCTTCAACGCGTCGGACCCCCTCGAGAAGAAGTCGGCGGTGCAGCGACGGGTCGAGGCCGAGATGGCCGAGCTCGTCGCCGAGGTCGTCGCCCGCGACACGCCGTTCCTGGGCGCCTGCTACGGCGTCGGCACCCTCGGCACGCACCTCGGCGCCCCGATCGACGCGACCTTCGCCGAGCCCATCAGCGTCGTCGACATCAGCCTGACGGCCGCGGGCCGCGCCGATGCGCTGACGACCGGCCTGCCCGAGGGCTTCACCGCCTTCGTCGGCCACAAAGAAGCGATCAGCGCTCTTCCTCCCCAGGCGGAGCTGCTGGCGTCCTCTCCCACCTGCCCCGTGCAGATGTTCCGGCTCGGACGGAACGTGTACGCCACCCAGTTCCACCCCGAGCTCGACCTGGACGGCATCGTCACGCGCATCCACGCCTACGCGTCGTACGGGTACTTCGGTCCCGACGAGCTCGACCTCACCCTCGCGGCGGTACGGCGGGCGCCGGTCACGGCTCCGTCGCGACTGCTGCGCACGTTCGTCGAGCGCTACGCGCGCTGAGCCACCGCGTCCGAGGAACCCGGCGTCGACACGCGCACGAGATCGAGCGGCGCGGTCAGGGCGGGCCGCGCGAGGCGGAGCGCGGCATCCAGAC
Organism: Microbacterium testaceum; assembly: GCF_003075375.1. Lineage (GTDB taxonomy): Bacteria > Actinomycetota > Actinomycetes > Actinomycetales > Microbacteriaceae > Microbacterium > Microbacterium testaceum_E. The sequence goes on from NZ_QDFT01000004.1 coordinate 70,048, forward strand.
CCAGGTCGACCAGGTGCACGCGACCGGCCAGGTCGGGCCCGCGACCGCGCACGAGACCGGCCTTGAGCGCACCGAAGGTGACGGTGACGTCGGCGGGGAGGACGGCGGCATCCGCGGATCCGTCGTCGGGGTCCAGGCCGCTCGGCAGATCGACCGCCACGACCCGCGGCCGCGTCGGAAGCGACAGGACGCGCTCGACAAGCGCCCGGGCGCTGCCGCGCAGTCGCCGGTCGGCGAGGCGACCGATGCCCAGGATGCCGTCGATCACGACCGTGTAGTCGGCGAGATCGGCGCACGCCTCGGAGGTCGACCGCACGCGGGCCCCGGCAGCGGTGGCCGCCTCGAGGGCGGCGCGGTGCACCCGGTCGCGGACGAGGACCACGTCGACCCGGTCGGCCGCGCCGCACAGCTCGGCCGCCGCGTACAGGGCGTCGCCGCCGTTGTCCCCCGCGCCGGCGATGACGAGGATCGCCCCCGGGCGGGCTCGCAGCTCGGCGGCGACGACGTCGGCGAGAGCCGAGGCGGCCCACCGCATCAGCGGGAGTCCGGCGGCGAGCGAGGGCTTCTCGGCGGCGCGGACCGCGTCGGCCTCGTACGCGGGGACGCGAGGCGCGCTCTCGCGGGCTCCGGACGCGGACTCAGGCATCGGCGGCGGCCTTCTGCGCCGCGGCCGCGAGGGTCTCGCGTTCCTTCTTCTCGGCCGTGCGGGCGGCATCCAATTCTCCGGTCGCCGCCCGTACCGCCTTCTCGGCGCGGGCGACGCGGAACTGGATCAGGGTGGAGGCGCCGTATTTCGCCTTGACGCGGTCGTGGTCCTCTTCGGTGGCGACCGTGATCCAGGCGCCGGAGAGCAGGATGACCTGGCTCGACAGGTTGAGCCACAGCAGCAGCGCGATGAGCGAGGCGAAGGTCGTCAGCAGCGGGTTGTTGCCCGCACCGCCCACGAAGAGGCCCGACAGCTGCTGCAGCACGACCAGACCGACGCCACCGAGAAGGGCACCGCGGATGAGCGTGCTCCGGCGAGCCTTCACCCCCGACAGGGCGGCGAAGGCGACGGCGACGGCCGCCGTGTCGAGCAGCAGGACGACGGCTGTGGAGATCAGCCAGGTGAGGACGGCGCTGACCCAGGAGTCGGCCGGGATCCCGAGCAGTTCGCGGACGAAGGTCAGTCCCGCCGTGGCGAGGAAGGTCACGACCGCGGCGCCGACGAGGGCGACACCGATGCCGACGGCGACAGCGAGGTTGCGCAGGATCACCAGGACCGGGAGGGTGTCGTCGGTGGTGACCCCGGCGATCTGACGCAGGGCCGTGCGCAGGGTGCCGATCGCGCCGATGGCCGCACCGACAAGACCGAGGGCACCGATGACGCCCGCGACGGTGAATTCGCGGGGGGCGTCGAGCCTGCTGACGTCGAGCAGGTTGTCGGGGCCGACCAGCCCGGGCACGACGTTGTTGACCGACCGCTCGAGCGCGGCGAGGGCGTCGGGGTTGCCCGAGAGCCAGATCGCCGCGAACGAGAAACCGATGAGGACGGCGGCGAAGAGGCTGAACAGCGTGCGGTAGGTGACGCTGTCGGCCAACGCGGGACCGCGGGCGCCCGAGTAGACGAGGAAGGCGCGCACGATGCGGAGCGACAGGGCCCACGCGGTGACGCGACGGATGAGGTCGGCCATTGGCTCAGGCTATCCGCCAGGTGACCCGGCGCCGTGCGGGCTTGACCGGCGCGTCGGCGCAGGGCACCGGGCGCCCGTCGCACCGCCGCGCGCGGTCACCCGTGCAGGATCCGCCACCACGCCCCGCCGAGCAGATACGGCCCGTACGCCAGTTCCGCCCGCCGCATCCCCGCGAGCCGGACGCCCGCGGCCGCGCACCCGCCCAGGACGCCGGCCATGGCGAGGGCGGATGCCACGGCCTCGGCGCCGAACCAGCCGAGGTGGGCGCCCACCAGGGCGGCGAGTTTGACGTCTCCCCCACCGAGGGCCGACGGGCGCGCCAGGTGCACGGCCGCGCACAGCGCGAAGGCCAGGAGGGCTCCCCCGACGACGCCGTGAGCACGCGCCGGCTCGTCGCGCGCGGCGGCGGCGAGCGCCAGCAGCGCCAGCGAGAGCGCCAGGGCGGGGAGCACCACGGCATCCGGCAGGCGGTGCCGCCGGACGTCGATGACGGCGAGAGCGACTCCGGCCACGGCCAGGACGCCCCAGGCGGCGAGCAGGGCGGGCATCGCGCTCAGGCGTCGATCACGAAGAGGTCGACCTCGACGACACCGTCGGGGGCGATGCGCTGTGCGTCGCGGACGGCCCTCTTCAGCGGCAGCACGTAGACCCCGCCCGCCTGCGGGAAGATCGACGTCCGCCAGGTCGACGACCCGATGGTCGCCTCGACCCGCACCCCGCCGAAGCCCCGGCGGTACGTCTGCGTCTCGCGGATGTCGTCGCTGAGCGCGGGCGGGAGCGCGACGAAGTACCAGTCGCTGTCGGAACGCGCCTCCCAGCGGAAGACCTCGCCCTCGAACCGTATGCGCATCGCCCGCTCCCCTCGTCGGCTGGACCGGTCACGATACCCGGGACATCACGCGGGGCCCTCGCCCTCCCCCGCCGACCGGCTCGGTTCCGGGGTCGGGAGGAGGGGTGCGGCCCCGCGGCGGGTGCGTCGGGCCGCCCCCGCGCCCACGTCGATGGAAGAAGCCACGACCGCCGTGGCGACGTACACGACGAGGTCGCGCGGGTCGAACCCGGTGCCGAGGACGAGGGCGATCGGGGGGAAGGCCTCCGCGAGCGCGATCGGGATGCCGGTGGCCTGGAAGAGCTCGACGGCGACGCTCCACCCGCCGGCGATCAGCCCGACGACCGCGGGCCGCAGACGCGGCAGGAGCAGCACCGTTCCGGCGTACACCGCGACGGTGTACAGCGCGTCGCCGGCCACGTCGCCGAGCAGCTCGGGGACGACGTCGGCGCGCGTGGCGAGCCCCGCCGCGATCGTCGCCGCCAGGGCGATCGACGCGGCGATCCGTCGGGTGGGCATCGGCACGGCGCCCCGATCGCGCCCGCTCACCCGATCACCCCCGCCGCGCGGGCGGGCCCGGCGTACGCACGGGCGAGGGACTCCACCGTGTCGTGGGCGTTGAGCCCGCTCGGGTTCGGCAGCACCCAGGTCGCAACCCCCGCGATGTCGTCGTCCTGACGTCCCGCCACCGCCCGAGGTCGCCCGAAGCCCTGCCGGTACGCCGTCAGCCCGACCACGGCCACGGCCCGCGGTCGCCACGCGCCCACGCGGTCTGCCAGGGCGGTCGCCCCGGTGCGCAGTTCGTCGCGGGACAGTTCGTCGGCCCGGACGGTCGCGCGCGCGACGAGGTTGTCCACGCCCACCCCGGCGTCGAAGATCATCCGCCGGTCGTCGGCGCTCAGCGGTTCGGCGTACCGCGGCAGGCGGGGCAGGATCCCCGCCGTCACCAGCGCCGGCCAGAACCGGTTGCCGGGGCGGGCGAAGGGCGTGCCGGTCGCCGCTGTCCACAGGCCGGGATTGATCCCGACGAACAGCAGCCGCACCCCGGGCTCGACGAGCGGGGGGATGGTGGCATCCCGGAACGATTCCAGCTCGGCGCGCGTGAACCCCATACGACCACTATGACCACTACGGGCGCGCCACTCGGCGTTCTGCCAGGATCGGGGGAATGGATGCCGTCCCCGCCCTCACCGAGATGCCCCCCGCGCAGTCCGTCCTCGTCGGCGACAACGTGCGCCTGGCCACGTACTCGTGGGGCGACATCGACGCCGACCCCGTGCTGTGCGTGCACGGCTTCGGATCGAGCACCCGCGACAACTGGGTCAACACCGGCTGGGTGCGGGATCTGCTGCGGGCGGGCTTCCGCGTGATCGCGGTCGACCAGCGCGGTCACGGCGAGAGCGAGAAGCCCCACGATGCGGCGGCGTACACGATGCCGACGCTCGTGTCCGACCTCGTCGCGGTTCTCGACACCTACCTCGTCGACCAGGTGCACTACCTGGGCTACTCCCTCGGCGGTCGCGTGGGCTGGCAGCTCGCGGTCGACGCCCCCGAGCACGTCGAGCGGGCGGTGCTCGGCGGCATCCCGGACGGACGACCGCTGGCGCGCCTGCGCGTCGACCAGGCGCGTGCCTTCCTCGACCACGGCACGCCCGTCGAGGACGCGACGACCCAGCGGTACGTCTCGCTCGCCGAGCGCGTGCCGGGCAACGACCTGCGCGCGCTCGTGGCGATCGCCGAGGGCATGCGCCTCGGCGAGACCGACCCCGATCCGAGCGCTCCTCCGCAGCAACCGGTGCTCATCGCGACGGGCACGGACGACCCCATCCACGATCAGTCCGCGCATCTCGCGGGGCTGCTGCCGCGCGGCGAGTTCGCCGACATCCCGAAGCGGCACCACGTGAACGCGCCGGGCTCGCGGGCGTTCCGCGAGACGGGCCTGGAGTTCCTGAACCGGACCCTGTAGCGCTGAACCACGCGTCCGTCCGTCACCCGCACGCGTACACGGTGGACGGCGCGCTCGCGTCGACGGCGCAGTGCTGCCCCACCCACGTGCGGATCTGCGCCGAGGCCGAGCTGTCGTCGCCGCTCGACAGGCCACCGCCACGGCTGCCGTTCCACTGCCCGGCGGGTTCGATCACGTACCGCACCTGGCCCTGCTGGACGAGCGCGACGAACTCGTCGAGGGTGGGGACGGCATCCGTTCCGTTGAAACCGCCGATGGGCAGGAACGACCCCCCGTCCGAGGCGAGGATCAGCTGCGCCGCAGACTGGGCTCCGAAGGTCGCGGCGAGATAGGTCGATCCGGCGGCGTTCTGCTGCAGCCAGGCGATCAGCTGCGTGTCGGCCGTCGTGGCGCCGCCGGACGCGCCGCCCCCGGGACGCCCGCCGTCACCGCCGGGTGCCGCGCCCGCCTGCGCTCCCCCGCCGGCGGCCCCGCCCCGCGCGAAGCCCTGCGGCGCACCGCCGGGTGCCGCACCGCCGGGTGCCGCACCGCCGGGTGCCGCACCGCCGGGTGCCGCACCGCCGGGAACCGCCCCGGCGGCGCGTCCGTCGCGGCCGGAGCCCGGCATCCCCGCCCCTCCCCCGAACCCGCCGCCGCCGGTCATCTCGGACACACCACCCGCGACGGGGTTGATCGAGCTCGGGTGGGCGATCGTGATCGCCGACCAGGCCGTCGGGGTCAGCAGCAGGCCGACCAGCATCACCGCGGTCGACACGGCGCGAGGGGCGCGCCTGCTCGACAGCAGCGCGATCGCGACCGCGGCCGCCACCGCCTGCGCGATCGAGACCGGCACGCTGTATCCGCCCGAGGCGAGACCGATGCCCAACGCGGTCGCGCCCGCGGTACCGACGATCGCGATCTGCGGCCACGTCCGATCGGCCCGGTGCGCCGCCGCGAGCGCCGTCGCGATCGCGAGGCCGAGGGGCACCGCGAGCGCCGCGGTGTAGAACTGGTGCATTCCCGCCACGGCCGAGAACATCGCCGCGAAGGTCGCCGTCCACACGGTCAGCAGCACGGTCAGCGGGCGCGGGAAGCGCAGCACCCACAGGATCACGAGGGCGACGACCGCGGCGGGAACGAGCCACGCGATCTGCCCCGCGAGCTGAGCGTTGAACAGGCGCAGCACGCCCGGCTCGCCCGAGAAGGGCGGGGTGAACGACTCGTACGCGCTGCTGTCGGCCGTCGCCGCGAACCGCCCCAGGCCGTTGTAGCCGAACACCATCTCCCACGGGTCGTTCGACAGGGTGCTGCCGATGTAGGGCCGGGCGCCCGCCGGGATCGCGGCGACGATCGCCACCCACCACAGCGACGACACGAGGCTGACCGCCCCCGCGAGGGCGAGGTGGGCGATCCGGCGCGCCCACGACTGCCGTGTGAACAGGTACGCCGCGGCGAGGGCGGGCCAGACGGCCCACGCCTCGAGCATGTAGAACTGGAACGACAGCCCCACCAGCGCCCCTGCCGCGATGAGCCAGCCGAGACGGCGCTGCTGAACCGCCCGCACCGCGGCCCACGCGGTGAGGGCCAGCCCCAGCACGAAGAACGTCTCGGGCTGATTCGATCGGGCGACGGCGACGAGGATCGGCGTGGTCGCCACGACCGCTCCGGCGATCAGGCCCGCCCGCACCCCGGCGAGGCGGCGAGCGGTGACCGCGGTGATCAGCGCCGCCGCCACCGCCGCGAGCGCGTTGGGGAGGATGACGGCCCACGCCGAGTATCCGAAGACGCGCACGATGAGCGCGGGGATCCAGAACGAGCCGGGGATCTTGTCGAGGGTCACGGTGCCGGCGGGGTCGACGGCGCCGAAGAAGAAGTTCGACCACGAGCGGCTCATCGACAGGGCGATCGAGGCGTAGTACTCGCTCGGAGCGCCCGCCCACACCTGCCACCCGGTCAGGACGAGGGCGACGATCCCGATCGCGGCGAAACCGAGCGGCCACCCCCGGGGTCGGCGGACGGCGGAAAGACGGGCGGGGGTGGCCGACGGGGCGGCGGAGACGAGGGCGGTCACCCGCGCATCGTAGGCAGCGCATGCCTCGTCGCAGCCCAGAGACGCTTATGCGTGGGCGATGGATGCCGGCACCCGCGGGCACCGCGCGCCCTCGGGGCTCAGGATGCCGAGAGGGTCAGCGTCGGGGACTGCGGCGCGCGGGTGGCGGCGGCCTGGAAGCCGACGCGCACGTTCTGGCCGGGGGTCAGGGTCTGCGCCCACTCCCGTCCGGTACAGGTCACGCGTGTGCCGGTGATCGCGCACCCGATCCCCCACGCGTTGGTGATCGCGGTGGTGCCGGGGGCATCGAACGAGACCGACCACTGCTTCACCGGCCCCGTGGCCGTCACCGACAGTTCGACCACGTATCCCTCGCCCCAGGCGTTCTGCGGGATCCACTCCGCGGTGATGCCCGCGTTCGCGCTCGGTGACGGGGTCGGGGTGGCGGATGCCGTGGGCTTCGGCGTCGCGGTCGGGGTCGGAGTGGCCGTGGGCTTGGGCGTCGCGGTCGGGGTGGCCGTGGGCTTCGGCGTCGCCGTGGCGGTCGCGGTGGGCTTCGGCGTCGCGGTGGGGGTCGCGGTGGGCTTGGGCGTCGCGGTCGGCTTCGGCGTCGCGGTCGGCGTCGCCGTGGGCTGGGGGGTGGCCGTGGCCGTCGGGGTGAGGATCGGCTTGAGCGCGGCGAGCTTGGCCGTCTGCGGCGTGCGCCAGTCGTCGGCGACGAGTCCGCCCGTGTCGCCGCTGTTGGGGTTGAACGACCAGTAGGCGTACGAGATCTTCGTCTTCGCCAGGTACGCGACGAGGGTGTTCAGCCAGGCCTTGTCGCTGTCTGTCTCGAGCTTCGTGCCGAACTCGCCGAGCAGCACGGGCGCGATGTTCTTGCGCACGAGGTAACCCCAGTTGGCATCCCACACCGCCTCGAGATTGGCGGGATACCCGGATGCCGAGAACCAGGGCTGTGCGTACACGCTGGCCGGGTAGTCGTGCGGCGAGTAGACGACGCGGTTCTTCACCGACAGCGTCACGGGCGCCGCCCCGGCGTCCTTGAGGCCTCCGCCCCACCAGGTGTTCGAGCCGTCCTGCTGACGCTCGACGCCCTCGACGATGATGAGCAGCTTCGCGTTGACCGACAGCACCGCGTTGCCCGCGCGCGTGGCCGCGGCCCGCCAGTCGCGGGCGGCGTCGCCGCAGTTCCAGCAGGCGGGTCCGTGCGGCTCGTTGTGCAGGTCGACGCCGATCACGGCGGACTCGTTCTTGTACCGGGTCGCGAGCATCTTCCAGTCGTCGATCCAGCGCTGCTCGCTGTATTGCGCGGTGTACCAGAGCTCGCTCTGCGCGGCGGAGTCGGGACGGTGACGGTCCAGGATGACCGACAGACCGTACGCCTTGGCGCGCGCGATGACGGTGTCCATGAGCTTCAGCGGCGTGAGCGAGACGAGCGTCGGGTTGGCCGAGGCGTTGATCGAGTTGGACGACGACGCTGCGAGGCACTCGTTCGAGAACGGCAGGCGGATGGTGTTGAACCCCATGCCGGCGATCTGCGCGAGGCCGTCGTCGAGGGGGATCGTCCACAGACCGTGCGGCGCGCAGTTCGACGTCTCCATTCCGAACCAGGACACGGCCTTGATCGTGTACGGGGTCCCGGCCGAGGTGACGATGGTGGAGCCGTTCGTCGACAACCACCCGGGCAGCGCCGCCGCCGAGGCCGCGGGGGCCGCGAGGGCGCCCGCCGCGACGAGCGCTGCTCCGGCGGCGATCGCCGCCGCGCGGCGGATCGACGAACGCATGGTCGACCAGCGGTCGCGCTTCTCGGACATGGGCACCCCCGCGTTGATCGTATCGGCGGTCGCGAGAATCTCATGGGGAATTCTCAAGGGAGGCGGTTTCCGTTTTGTTTCCGCGTGTGAAATATCGAGATCATCATTGATTTGGCAATTCGACCGCTGATACCGTCGCCCCATCATGAGCCCCGCAGCCGTTCGCGCCCCCGTCATCGACGCCGTGTCGAAAGCGATCGTCGAGCAGCTGCAAGAGGACGGCCGCCGCTCCTACGCCGAGATCGGCAAGGCCGTGGGTCTGAGCGAGACGGCGACCCGACAGCGCGTGCAGAGACTGCAGGACGCCGGCGTGCTGCAGATCGTCGCGGTCACCGATCCCCTGCAACTGGGGTTCGCGCGGCAGGCCATGATCGGCGTCCGCGTCTCGGGAGACACCCGGGTCGCGGCCGCCGCGATGACCGAACTGCCCGGGGTGACCTACGTCGTCTCGACCGCGGGCTCGTTCGATCTGCTGGTCGAGGTCGTCTGCGAGAGCGACGACGACCTGATCGACCTGCTCAACGACCGCATCCGGTCGTTGCCCGACGTCGTCTCGACCGAGACCTTCGTCTATCTCAAGCTGCACCGACAGCTCTACAACTGGGGAACCCGATGACACTCATCGAAACCGACCCGCACACCGACGCGCAGGCCGCGCTGCAGAGCAAGGCCCGCGATCACCTCTGGATGCACTTCTCCCGTCAGTCGACGATGACCGACGGCCCGGGCGTCCCGATCATCGTCAAGGGCGAGGGCCACCACATCTTCGACGCCGCGGGCAAGCGGTACATCGACGGCCTGGCCGGGCTGTTCGTCGTCAACGCCGGTCACGGCCGGCGCCGCATCGCCCAGGCCGCAGCGCGGCAGGCCGAAGAGCTGGCGTTCTTCCCCCTGTGGTCGTACGCCCACCCCGCCGCGATCCAGCTCGCCGAGCGCCTGGCCCACCTCGCGCCGGGCGAGCTCAACCACGTCTTCTTCTCGACGGGCGGCGGCGAGGCGGTCGAGACCGCGTTCAAGCTCGCCAAGCAGTACTGGAAGACGCAGGGCAAGCCCTCGAAGCACAAGGTCATCTCGCGCGCGATCGCCTACCACGGCACCACCCAGGGCGCCCTCGCCATCACGGGCCTGCCCGTCATGAAGCACATGTTCGAGCCCGTCACCCCCGGCGGGTTCCGCGTGCCCAACACGAACTACTACCGCGCCGCCGAGTCCGGCTTCGGCGGCGGCACTCCCGAGGAGTTCGGGCTGTGGGCCGCCGACCGCATCGAGCAGATGATCCAGTTCGAAGGGCCCGAGACGGTCGCGGCGGTCTTCCTCGAGCCCGTCCAGAACGCCGGCGGATGCTTCCCCGCCCCCGCCGGATACTTCCAGCGCGTGCGCGAGATCTGCGACAAGTACGACGTCCTGCTCGTCTCGGACGAAGTCATCTGCGCGTTCGGCCGCCTGGGCCACTACTTCGGCGCCTCGGCCTACGACTATCAGCCCGACATGATCACCTTCGCCAAGGCGGTGACCAGCGGGTACTCGCCGCTGGGCGGCACGATCGTGAGCGACCGGGTGTACGAGCCCTTCGCACACGGCGACGCCACCTTCCCCCACGGGTACACCTTCGGCGGCCACCCGGTGTCGGCGGCCGTGGCGATGGAGAACCTCGACGTCTTCGAAGAGGAGGGGCTGCTCGAGAACGTCCGCACCAACTCCCCCGTGTTCCGCTCGACGCTCGAGCGCCTGCTCGACCTGCCGATCGTCGGCGACGTCCGCGGCGACGGGTACTTCTTCGGCATCGAGCTGGTCAAGGACAAGGCCACGAAAGAGACTTTCGACGACGACGAATCCGAGCGCCTGCTGCGCGGGTTCTTGTCCAAAGCGCTCTTCGACGCGGGGCTGTACTGCCGCGCCGACGACCGGGGCGACCCCGTGATCCAGCTCGCCCCGCCCCTCACGCTCGGCCCCGCCGAGTTCGACGAGATCGAGCAGATCCTGCGCGGCGTGCTGACCGAAGCCTGGACCCGACTCTGATCGAGGGGATGCCGGCGCCGGGCGCGTCGGCATCCGTGCCCCTCTCCACCCCACGGGGGCGCCCGCTCCCCTCCAGACCCCGCTCGATCGAGCGGCGCTCCGATGCTGTACCCGACATCATCCGCACGTCGCGTCCACGCGACCCGCCCCCTCTAGGAGGAGCCACGAACGAGAACACCCGCGCCGCCACCGCCGCGCAGACGAGTTCGGGCGCGAAGCTCGCCCGCACCCTGGGACTCTGGTCGATCGTCGGCCTGGGCCTGGGGTACATGACCCCCACCGTCGTCTTCGACACCTTCGGCCTGGTCGCCGAGAAGACGAACAACGTCGTCCCCGCCGCGTACGCCGTCGCCCTGGTCGTGCTGGTGTTCACCGCGATCAGCTACGGCAAGATGGTCCGCGTCATCCCGAGCGCGGGTTCGGCGTACACCTACGCGCGCGAGTCCATCCACCCCGGCGTCGGCTTCGTCGTCGGCTGGACGGCGCTGATCGACTACATGCTGCTGCCGATGGTCAACGCGCTGATCCTGCGCAGCTACATGGAGGCGCTGTTCCCCGACGTGCCGGGCTGGATCTGGGTGGTCGTCTTCACGGCGGGGGTGACCGGCGTCATCTACCTGACGATGCGCGGCACCTCGAACGTCAACATGATCCTGCTCGTGTTCTCGATCCTCGTCATGACGGTGTTCGTCGTCATGGTCGTCGTGCAGCTGGTCGGCGGCGCGGGAGCGGGGACGGCGGTCTCGCTCGCCCCCTTCGCCCACAGCGAGGTGCAGTTCGGCGCGGTGCTGGCCGGGGCGACGGTCGTGTGCTTCTCGTTCATCGGCTTCGACGCGGTGTCGATGTACTCCGAAGAGGCCAAGACCCCCAAGATCATGCCCCGCGCGATCCTGCTCACCCTGGTGGCGGGAGGCGTCATCTTCCTCGTCGCGGCCTACGTCACGCAGCTGCGCTTCCCCGACTCCACCGCGTTCCCGCAGGAGGCGATCGAAGACAGCACGCTCCCCGAGATCGGCGTCCAGGTCGGCGGCCCCGTCCTGCAGGCCGTCCTGACCGCCGCCGGGTTCGCCGCGACCCTGGCATCGTGGCTCGCCTCGCACGCCTCGGTGTCGCGCATGCTCATGGTGATGGGCCGCAACAACGTGCTGCCGCGGCGGATCTTCGGCTTCATCAACCCGAAGACCCACACCCCGACGTTCTCGATCGTGATCGTGGGGGTGGTGAGCCTGCTGGCGATCGCCTTCACGCTCGAGCAGATCGCGGCGTACATCAACTACGGCGCGCTCGTGGCCTTCACCTTCGTCAACATCTCGGTCATCGCCTGGTTCGCGGTCCGCAAGGGGCTGCGCAAGACCCCCGGCGACATCGCCCGCTACATCGTCATGCCCGCGATCGGCATGGTGCTCACCGGCCTGCTGTGGGTGAACCTCGATATGCACGCGCTGATCGGTGGTCTGATCTGGACCGGCATCGGCGTCGTCTACCTCATCGTGCTGACGCGCGGGTTCCGCCGCCCGATCGCCTCGTTCGACGAGAACGAGCCGGTCACCGGCTTCAACAAGACCGTGCCGGGACCCCGCTCCGAGATCTGATCGACCCCTCACCCGGAATCCGTCGCCCGCGCGTTCGCCGCGGGCGGCGGATTCCGGCGTCTCGGCTCCCCGGGAACGGATGCCGTCACCGCAGCGTTCCGGGCGGCCAGACCCACAGCGGGCTCATACCCGGCTGATACCCGCCGCCGCCCTGACCGCGCCACGCTGTGCAGCGTGGAGAATCCCGTCCCCCTCGCGCGCTGGTGGCGCGAACCGTGGTGGGCGCGTGTCGCGCTCGGTCTGATCGTCGCCGGGTTCGCGCTGCTGACGTGCTGGAACCTGGCGCGGGGCGGGGACTTCTCGTTCTACGAGGCGTCGGCGCGGTCGATGTCGCAGTCGTGGCACGCGCTGCTGTTCGGCGCCTTCGACCCGGCGGCGACGGTGACCCTCGACAAGCTGAGCGGCTTCGCGGTACCGCAGGCGCTCAGCATCCGCCTCTTCGGCATGTCGATCTCGGCGATCGCCCTGCCCCAGGTGATCGAGGGCGTCGTCACGGTGGTGGCGTGCGCGGTCGTGGGTCTGCGCGCGGGCGGCCGCGGGTTCGGCCTGGTCGCGGCGGCCGCGGCGGCATCGACGCCCGTCTTCGTGTCGATGTTCGCCCACCCCATGGAGGACGGACTGCTCACGATGGCGCTCGCGGTCGCCGTCGTCTGGTGGCAGCGCGCGATGCTCACGGCGCGGTCGTGGCCGCTGCTGCTGGCGGCGTTGTTCGTCGGCGTCGGCTTCCAGGCGAAGATGATGGCCGCCTGGTTCGTGCTCCCCGCGCTCGTGGTCGGCACCCTCGTCGCCACGGTCGGGCGGCGCCGGGGCCTGGCGCGCGCCGGCACGGTGACCGGCGCCGCCGTGCTGGCCTCGATCGCCGGCATCGCGGTCATCGCGCTGGTCCCCGCCGGTTCCCGCCCCTGGGTCGACGGATCGACCGACGACGACGTGTTCGCGATGGTGTTCGGCTACAACGGCATCGACCGGTTCGCGCCGGGCGCGTGGCCGGGGAGCGTGGGCTCGTCGACCTCGACCGGCGGGGTCGGCACGACCCTCGCTGCTCTGGCGCACGCGCTGTCGTCGCACGCGGCCGCCTCGGCGGACGCGAGCTCGTCCGCGCTGAAACTGCTGCAGCTGCCCCTCGTAACCCAGATCGGGTGGCTCTACCCGGCCGCCCTCGCGGGGATCGCGCTGGGCGTGTGGGGCTTCCGCCCGCGCCGCGGCCGCCCCGGCTCCCCCGCGCGCCGGCAGCGGTTCGCCCTCACCCTCGCGCTCGCGGTGTGGCTGGTCACGGCGGCCCTCGTGCTGACGCTGACGCGCGTCCCGCACACCGCGTACGTCGCGGCGCTCGGGGTCCCCCTGGCGCTGCTCGCCGCCCAGGCCTGGAGCGAGGGCGCGCGACGACTCGCATCGCCGCGGCTGACTCGTCGTCTCGTGCTCCCGGTCGTCGTCGTGATCCAGGCGGTGTGGTGGGCGGTGCTGATCCCCACCGCGGGTCTGCCGCTGGTGCTGCTCGCCCCGGCCATCGCCGTCGGCGCGGTCGGGCTGGCGCTCGGCATCGTCGTCGCGGTGCGCGGGGGTCGTGCTGGCCGCGCCGCCGCCGCGACCGGCCTCGCGATCGCCCTGCTCTGCCTGCCGGTCGCGACGAGCCTGCAGGTGCTCGACGACGCCCGCGACGGCAGCGGTGGCGACGCGTACGTGGGCGTCACCGCGCGTGGCGGACACCCCGACGAGACCTTCGCCGTCTCGAGCCCGGCGATGTGGGGCGGAACCCCCAAGATGACCCCCGCGGTCGCCCAGCTCGTCGAGGCCGCGCGCGAGAACGGCGGCGGAGCGGACGGCACCCCGCTGTTCACGACCGATTCGTGGGCCCTGTCGGCGCAGGTCATCGACGCGACCGGGGCGAGCGTGCTCACCGACGGCGGCTACAGCGGCCGCGTCCCCGTCTTCACCGCGGACGATCTGCAGCGCTCGCTGCGCACCGGTGGGGCCCACCTGTTCGTCGTCGCCGACGGCGCCCCCGAGGGCGACCCCGTGCGCGAGGTGGCGACGGGACCAGGATGCCGCGAGGTGCGGTCATGGGACTTCGGCGACCCCGGAGAGGGTGGCGAGGTGAACAAGGTCACCGGCGCGACCCTGTACACGTGCAGCGCGGGCTGACGGATCCCGGGATCACCCGCTCGCTCGCGGGCAGCCCGGCCCGTCACCGGCCATGGCCACCGCCGCGTCGCCGGTAGACTCCCCTCAGTGACCCGCACCCGAGCCGAAGCCGCATACCTGCGCTCGGCGACGGCGTTCAAGAACCCGACGCTCGACCTGCTGCACGGGCGTTTCGCGCCGTTCGTCGTCGCCGTCCTGTCGGTGGTCTTCACCCCCGACCGTCCCGCCGTGGCCGTGGCCGACGCGCACGTCGAGGTCGCCGAGGCCATCGACGAGCTGCGTGCGGCCGGCATCGACACCGACGACGACCGCCGCATCCCCGCCGGCACCGCCCGCGAGATCTGCCGCGGCTGGGTGCGCGTGGGCTGGCTGGGCCTGCAGATCGAGGACGACGTCGAGGTCTACCGCCTGTCGGCGCACGCGGTGGGCGCCCTCGAGATCGCCGGCCGCGCCGGCGGGGGCCGCGCCCGCGTGTCGCGCTCGCGCGTGCGGACGCTGCTCGACGCCGTCGACCGCCTCGCCCGCGACGCCGAGAGCGACCCCGCCCGCCGCCGCGAGGCCCTGCTCGAGGAGCGCGCGGCCCTGGACGCCGAGATCGCCGCCCTCGACGAGGGCGTCGTGGAGCCCCTCGACGACGAGCACCTGCTCGAAGAGGCCGAGAACGTCATCCACCTCGCCCGCGAGCTCCCCGCCGACTTCTCGCGGGTCGCGGAGTCGATCGCCGCGATGCAGCGCGACGTCGTCGCCGAGCTGCGGCGTGACGTGCGACCCACCGGCGAGGTGCTGCGCGAATACCTCGAACGCGGCCGTCAGGTGATGCAGGCCACCCCCGAGGGCCGGGCGTTCCAGGGCGCGCTGCGCCTGATCGGCGACCCCGAGCACATCGACGACCTCACCGACCGCGTGCACGCGGTGCTGACCCAGCCGTTCTCGCGCCTCATGACCCCCGAGCAGCGGGGCGACCTGGACGCCATCGCCCGCCGCGTCGAAGCGGGGGTGCAAGAGGTGCTGACGGCGCAGCGGCGCGCCTCGCACGTCATCACCGCCCAGGTGCGCACGCACGACCCGATCCGCGACCGCCAGGTCGACGACCTGCTGCGCTCGGTGATGGCGGGGCTGCACCGCTGGAGTCAGACCCGCGCCCCGGGCCGGGTCGAGCCGGTGCGCACCCTGCCCCTCGCCGACATCGGGCACCTGCGCCGCTCGCTCAGCGATGTGCGTCCGCCCGGAGCGCCCGAGCCCCTGGCATCCGGTGACGACGACGTGGAGTTCGTCGACGCCGACACGCGCGCGTGGGGCGGGCCGCACTACGCCGAGCTCGAGGCCTACGTGGGCGGTCTCGACGACGGCTTCGACCTCGCGACGGCGTTCGCGGGGGCGGATGCCGACACCCGCCGGCCCGTCGATCTCGTCGGTCTGCTCGAGATCGTCCACCGCGACGGCCTGATCGAGACCGACGACGTCTCGGTCGTCGAGGCCGTTCGCCCCGACGGCACGACCCGGCGCTTCGCGTTCGGAGCGGTCCGGGCCGCGCGACACACGAGAACGGATGCCGATGACTGACATCGACACGGCCGCACCGGCCGACACCCGAGGCGACGCGGACGACCGCGCGACGGACGCCGAGACGCCCGCCTTCATCGCCCCCGTGGCGATGGAGAACGACCCCGACGCCCTGTTCGCGGGCGACCGCGGCATCCTGGATGCCGACGTGCGCCGCGTCCTGGTGCGCATCCTGCAGCGGCGGTTCCTGCTCGCCGAGACCTCGCCGACCGAGTGGAAGCTGCTGCTCGAGCACCAGCAGAGCATCGAGTCGCGCCTGAACGACCTGTTCGTGCGTCTCGTCGTCGACCACGCGCGCGGCGTGGCCTACAAGGAGCAGGTGCGCAGCGACGACGTCGACGTGCCCATCCTGCTCAAGGACGAGGCCTACTCGCGCGCCGAGACGCTGGTGCTGGTGTACCTGCGCACGGTGTTCCAGCGCGAGACGACCGCCGGCACGGCATCCGCCCGCGTCGACGTCGAAGAGGTCGAGCAGACCGTGCTGACCTACTTCAGCGAGACCGACGGCACGCGCGCCAGCCAGCAGCGGGCCGTGCGCACGGCGATCGCGCGCCTGGACCGCGAGGGCATCATCGAGGAGGAGTCCGAGGGGCGCTACCGCATCGGCCCGCTCATCGAGATCGTTCTCGACGCCGCGACCCTGCGGGAGCTGCAGCGCTGGTTGGAGGAGCAGACGGCGGATGCCACGCCGACGCCGTCCGCCGCAGAACCCGGGGCTCCCGAGGAGGGACTTCTCTCATGACCATGCTCGAGACCCTGTTCGGGTTGATCCCGGCCGCCTCGCGCGGTCAGCAGTGGGTCGCCGAAGACCTGCAGCTGATCAACTGGGGCGGATACGACGGCACGCACCGCGTGCGGTTCGCGCCGACCGCGACGCTGCTGTGCGGCGGTTCGGGGTCGGGCAAGTCGACGCTGATGGACGCCTACGTGGCGCTGATGATGCCGCACACCACCCCCTTCAACGGCGCCTCGAACGGCGCGGTGGTGGGGCGTCCGCGCGGGCAGGAGCAGCGCAACATCCTGTCGTACGGCCGCGGCAAGCTCGACGAGTCCCGCACCGACGAGGGCACGAAGGTGCGGGTGCTGCGCGGCGACGGCGCCGACACGTGGACCGCGATCGCCATGACCTGGGCCGATCACGACGGCGCGCGGTTCACCGCGGTGCGGGCCTGGTACATCCCGGCCGCCGCACGCACCCTCGACGACGCCGTCAAGGTGCGCGCGACGGTGCACGGCGCGTTCGACCTGCGTCAGCTCGAGCGGGCGGCGCAGAGCCACCTCTCCGACACGGCGGTGCGGGCGACGGGCCTGGACACCCTCGCGACCGACCGCGAGTTCTCGGCGCGGCTGCACGCCGTTCTGGGGATCGGGGCCGCCGGGTCGGGCGCGAAGGCGATGAGCCTGCTCGCGCGCATCCAGGCCGGTCAGCAGATCACCACCGTCGACGACCTGTACAAGCGCATGGTGCTCGAAGAGCCCGAGACGCTCGCGGTCGCCGAGGCCGTGGTCGCCCACTTCGACGGTCTCGAGGGCACGCGCACGCGCATGCTCGAGGCGCGTCAGCAGGTGCGCGCGCTGCAACCGATCCGCGCGATGAGGACGCGCATCGACGAGGCCACCGAACGGCTGCGCCTGATCGACGCGCTCGGCCGCTTCACCGACCCCGAGTCCCGCGCCTCGCTCTGGCGCGCCGAACGTCGGGTCGACCTGCTCGGCGCCGTCGAGGACGAACTGCGCGAGCGCACGCACGCCACGGACGCCCTCGTGCGCGAGCGTCAGGCTCTGGCCGACGCCGCCGAGGCGGAGCGCGAGGGGCTCGGCGACGTGCTGCGCGCGGCCGGCGGCGACCGGCTGGACGCCGCCCAGCGCGAACTGCGCGGGCTCGAGCGCCGTCTCGCCGGCATGCAGCGCGACCGCGAGCGCTTCGAGGCCGCCCTCGCGGTGCTCGGCACCGAGGTCGACACCGCGGCCGCGTTCACCGCGCTCGTCGACGAGGCCCGCCGCACCCTCGCCGACACCGACGCCAAGGCCGCCGTACGCGAGGCCTTCGTGGCCGCGAGCAGTCGCCACACCGACCTGCGTCAGCAGCTCGCCGCTCTCGAGACCGAGCACCGCCGCACGCAGACCCGCGACGACAACATCCCCCCGCGCCTGCACGAGGCCCGCGAGGCGCTGGCAGCGGCGGCCGGACTGACGGCGGCCGAACTGCCGTTCGTGGCCGAGCTGATCGACGTGCGCACCGAGTTCGAGCCGTGGCGCGGCGCCTTCACCCTCGCCCTCGGCGGGTTCGCGACGACGCTGCTCGTGGACGCCGGGCACCTGGCATCCTTCCGCTCCGCGATCGACGGGGTGCGCCTGGGCGAGCGTCTGCGGTTCGAGGGCGTCCCCACCGATCTTCCCGAGCGCGGCGCGCTCGACCCCGCGACCCTGCCGGGGCGCCTGGAGTTCCGCCGCTCCCCCTTCACCGGCTGGCTGCAGGACCGGCTCGAGCAGCAGTTCGCCTTCGTCTGCGTGGATGCCGCAACCCGGCTGTCGCAGCACCGGATGGCGCTGACGATCTCGGGGCAGACCAGCCAGGGGGCGCGCGGCGCGCACGGCGGGTCGGCGGCGCACAGCATCCTGGGCTTCTCGAGCCGGGTGCGTCTGACCGAGCTGGGCGAGCAGATCGTGACCGTGCGCCGCGACCTCACCGCCGCCAAGGCCGCGGTCGACGAGGCCGCCGCGGCCCTCGACGCCTTCGACGACCGGCGCGGCGCCCTCGAGAAGATCGCCGACCTGACGTGGGACCAGGTCGACGTGGCATCCGTCGACCGCGAGCGCGAGCGCTGGAACGAGACCGTCGTCGAGATCACCGCGGGCAACCCGCGCATCGCCGAGCTGCAGGAGCAGATCTCGGGCACGCGCACTCGCGCGGCGCGCCTGCGCGAAGAGATCGGTGCCGCCAAAACCGAGCAGCAGGCCCTGGCCGCACGCTGGGCGCAGGTGACCGACGAGGTGGATGCCGCGCAGCTGCTGCTCGAACGCGCCGAGGATCACGACGTCGCCCTGTCACCCGACGAGGTCGCGTACCTCGACGCCCTGTTCGTGGCGCCCGGGTCGACGGACGCCACGCCGTCGCAGCTGCTCGCCCGATTCGACACGGCGCTGGAGTCCGCCGCGAAGCGCCTCGCCGAGGAGCAGCGCGCCGCGCAGGAGACGTGGGCCGACCAGCGCGACGGACTGCGGCGCACGCTCACCGCGTTCACCGACCGGTGGCCGAGCCCGAATCTGCTCGCCGATCCCGACGAATCTCTCGGCGACTTCGAGCGGATCCTCGCCGACCTCGAGGCCAGCGGCCTGCACGAGCTCGAGGCCGAGTGGCGCGACTCGCTGCTGCGCCTGTCGGGCAACGACCTGACCAACCTCGACTCGGCCCTGACCCGCGCGCTGCGCGAGATCCGCGAGCGCATCGCCCCGATCAACGACATCATGCAGGACCTGCCGTTCTACGACGACGATCACCGCCTGCAGATCGTTCCGCGCGAGAACCAGTCCGAGGTGCGCCGCCGGTTCCGCCGCGAGCTGCGCGACGTACGGGCCGCCATCGACGCGGCCGGCAGCGACGACGAGCGCGAGGCGGTGTACGCGCGCATGGCGCGCATCATCAACCGCGTGCGCCCGGACTCGCCCGATTTCGCCGACCTCGTCGACGTGCGCAACCACGTGCGCGTCAGCGCCGAGCGCTTCCGCGCCGACACCGGCGAGCACGTGGCGCTGTACGACCACATCGGTGAGAAGTCCGGCGGCGAGTCGCAGGAGCTGATCGCCTTCATCGTCGGCGCGGCTCTGCGCTATCAGCTGGGGGATGCCGGCGCCGAGCGCCCCCGCTACGCCCCGGTGTTCCTGGACGAGGCCTTGATAAAGGCCGACGCGCACTTCACCAAGCGCGCGATCGGCGCGTGGCGCGGGCTGGGCTTCCAGCTCGTCATCGGGGCGCCGAACGACAAGTACAGCGCGATCGAACCGCACGTCGACGTGGAGTACGACATCCTCAAGGACACGCGCGGCCGTTCGTGGGCGAAAGCGAAGGTGGCTCTGCCGGGCTGAGCGCGAAGCGCGCGCGGCCGGGCAGGCGCGCGAGCGCGGGGCGCCGGGCAGACGCGGCCGGGCGCGGGGCGCGTGCGCAACCTCAGCGATGTGCACAACCTCCGCTCGGTTCGACTCTGCGTGACGGAGGTTGTGCGCATCGCGGAGGATGCGCGCGCACAGACCCTCGGGAATGCCCGCGCCCCTCTCTACGCTGTGTCCAGGGACACGCACGGAAGGCGGCATGCATGCAGGGACTCGAGATCACGGTTCTGCTCGGGCTCGCGATGCTCGTCGGCACGGTGCTGGCACCGCGCCTGCGGGTGGCGACGCCGCTCGTGCTGCTCGTCATCGGCCTGGCGCTCGGCTTCATCCCCGAGCTGCGGCGGATCGAGCTGCCGCCCGAGACCGTGCTGCTGCTGTTCCTTCCGGTCCTGCTCTTCCGCGAGGCGTGGACGACATCGCTGCGCTCGGTACGGCGGTCACTGCGCTACATCATCCCCATGAGCACGTTGCTCGTCGTGGCATCCGCCTTCGCCGTCGCCGGAGTCGCGACCTGGATGGGAGTGCCGTGGGAGGCCGCCCTCGTGCTGGGGGCGGCGGTTGCCCCGCCCGACGCCACCGCCGTCGCCGCGCTGGGTCGGCTGCTGCCGGCGAAGACGTTCATGAAGCTCAAGGCCGAGAGCCTCACCAACGACGGCACCGCCCTGGTGCTGTACGCGATCGCGGTGGCGCTGCTGCTGGGCGACCAGATCACCCCCCTGCAGATCACCGGAATGGTGCTGCTGTCGTACCTCGGCGGGGCGGCCGCGGGTATCGCCGTGGCCGCCGCCGCGTTCTTCGCCCTGCGCCGCATGCAGTCGACCCTCACGATCAACCTCACGCTGGCGCTGGTGCCGTTCGTCTCGTTCCTCATCGCCGAGCTGATCGATGCATCGGGGGTGCTCGCCGTCGTCTTCGCGGGCCTCATCATGGCGTGGGTCTCGCCGCGCATCACGACGGCCATGTCGAGAAGAGCGGCGGATGCCACGTGGCCCTTCGGCGTCTACCTGCTGAACGGGGCCCTCTTCGTGCTGATCGGGCTCGAGGTCCAGCTCGTGCTGCACGAGATCTCGGGGTCCGAGATCGGCATCCTGCTGCTGGTGACGGTGGCCGCGTGGATCGCGCTCTTCGTGGTGCGGTACCTGTTCCAGTGGCTCTTCTCGCCCTTCTCGCGGCCCCCCGCCGGGTCGTCGAGGTCGCTTCGGCACCGCTCTCGCGTGGTGAGCACGGTCGCCGGGTTCCGCGGCGCCGTGTCGCTCGCGATCGCCCTGTCGGTGCCCGTCACCACGGCCGCGGGTGAGCCTGTCGCGGGACGCGACGCGATCGTCTTCGTCACCGCGGGGGTCATCGTCCTGACGCTCCTGGTGCAGGGACCACTCCTGCCCGCTGTGATCCGCTGGGCGAAGCTGCCCGGCGACGATGCCGCGGTCGACGAATACCAACTCGCCGAGCGGGCGATCTCGGGTGCGGCTCTCGCGGCCCTCGACGACCTCGCGGTCGAGCACGGCATCAGCGACCGCGTGCGCGACCGTGCTCGGCGCGAGGGATACGAGCGTCTCGAACTCGCCAACGCCCGCGCGGTCGCGCGCCAGCGTGCGATCGAGGAGCGCGACCTGGCCGAGCTCGATGCGTCGTTCGACGACGCGTCGTCGACGGGCCCGGTGCCTCCCGACGGGCCGGACGGCGAGCAGCGCACCGGCGACCGTGCGGCCGCGGAAACGGATCAGGATGCCGCCTTCACCGGGCCCCTGCAGATGATCGCCGTCAGCGACGACATCGACGTCACCCAGCGCTCGCCCCTGCTGCGTCACAAAGAGGCGCAGCGTCTGCGCCTCGCGATCCTCGATCGCAAACGCGAGGTGCTGCTGCGCCTGCGCCGCGAGGGGACGATCGACGACCTCGTCGCCCGCCGGATCCTCGCCGACCTGGACGTAGAGGAGATCCGCACCCGGGGAATCGAGAAGGCGGGCGAGTGATCGCGCCGGCCGACGACTCGGCGTGGTCCTCTGGGCGGTCAGACGGCCGTCCCGCTGAGAGCCTCCTCCACGCGCCGTAGTGCGGCTCGCCCGCCTGTCGTCAGCACCCACCGTTCCTCGGGGTGGTCTCGGAAGAACCGCAGCACCACCGCGACGTCATTCGGGTCCGCACCGAGGTAGGGCATAGCGGCCAGGACTGGATGGGAGCCATTCACGTCCGCGATCGACAGCTTCGCCGCGGGTGCCGCGACGACTCCGACGTCGGCGATGTCATCCCACATCAGGTGGGCCTCTCCTGCACCCCGGATGCCGTGGATTCCGAGTTCCGTCATCTCCAGTCCCTCAGGGAACCGAGCCGCCCACAGCATTCGCGCGAGTGCGATCAGACCGACGACGGCGATCACGCTGGTACCGATCACGATCGACCGTGACGAGCTCCCTGGCAGTCCCTTCACAAGCCCGTAAATCATCGCCGTCACCGGTGCGAGGGTCGACGCTGCCGTCGCTACCATCCAGGCACCGCGTGATGCGCGGGGTCTGAACCGGAGCGAAGCGGACGACGTGTCGATCAGAAGACGACGCTCCTTCACCTGCCGCAGCTGCATGACGGCCCCCGTCGTGGCGACCACGACGGTGAAACCGATTGGCGCCATCACGAGCTGCACCCCGGGAACCCCGAGCACGACGGCGAGGAAGAGGGCGACTCCGCCCAGGGCATACGCACCGACGAATGCCGGCGCCAGCGCGCGGGGTTGAACGCTCACGGGCACCCTGGTCCGAACGTCGGGCGGTAGTCGCAGAGACACCTCGGCGACCGGCATCAGCGCAAGGCTGTGACTTCACGGACACGGCGGAGGGCCGCCGCGCCTCCCTCAGCGAGGACCACGCGGTCCTCGGGATTGTCTCTGAAGAATTGCAGCAGCGCGGCCGCTTGCCTCGGATCCGACCCCAGCAGAAGCGCCGGAACGGCCAGGACCGGGGACCCCCCTGCGTGCGCGAGAGCGAGACGAGCGACGCGGCCCGGTTCAACGGTCACGTCTCCCACCTCGTCCCAGCGCCAATGAACCGCCCCGACACCGCGCACGCCGTGGATACCCGTCGGCGTCATCTCGATTCCCGGCGCGAGCCGGAGACGCCACAGCATCACGACAAGGCTGACGAGACTGAGGGCCGCTAGCACGTAGGGCACCCGTCGAACGAGACCGGACGGCATGGTGTCGAGCCCGAAAAGCTCCACGGCGCCCTGCGCAACGGCCGGAAGAAGGAGCACGATGAGAAGAACGACGACCGCGAGGGAAGGGATGACAGGTGGTCGCAGCCAGAGCGAGTGAGACGAGTTGTGAAAGCGTACGACACCCGCCGCCATGGTTCGCGACCGGACGACCGCGACGATCGCCGCGACCGAGATCACGATGACCAACGACGCCATGACGAGCCGGAGCCCCAGACGGTCATCAAAGACGGCTACAGCAGCCGGAGGAACGGCGAAGGCCAGGATGACCGGCGCCAGCCTCCCAGGCGAGCGACCGTTCCGAAAAAGCGGAACGGATGGCGCACCAGGCTCCTTGAGACGCGGATGCGCTGTCACGAGACCCATTCTGAATTCCCATCTATCGAGTGCGCGGGGGTGGCGCGTCATGACCCTCCAAACGCGGAGGACTTCCAACAAAGAAATCATCGATGCTCTCGCGCACATCTAGACCTACGGCGGCCTCCCACAGCCACCGGGCACCGACGCCGGCGCCAATGCTGCCGACTACCGCGCCGGTGATCGCCCACCCGATTGGATTGCTGCCTCCGAAAGCAGCGACGGCTACCGCGGCTCCACCGGAGGCACCCCCATACCTCCCAGCGCACTCACGACCCCCGAGGACAGGGAGCCACCTATTCATCAGTCAAGCACCACCTCGATATTGCGGTGCTCACCGAACACGCGCAGCACCAGCTCGAAGTACGTCTCTCCACCCCCGGCGTCCAGCGCCTCGAGCGCGCGGCGCGCGGCATCCTGCGAGTACACCTCGGGTCGACCGAGCTTGGCACGGTAGTACTCCTTCGTCGCCGCGACGCCCAGCGCCCGCCGCGCGACGTCGGCGTGTCTCCAGACGACGCGGACCGGCTCCGCGCCGCGCAGCACCCCGAACCCGCCGTACAGAAGGTCGTCGAGAGCGTCGAGGCTCTCACCGAGCGTCCACTCCTCGTCCGGCATGAAGACACGGTTCAGCTCGGCATAGAGCGACGGGATGCCGCGGACCACCGAACCGTCGATCTCGAGGGTACGCGGGGGCATGGCATCCATTCTGGTGCGCCCTCTCGGATCGGGGCGTCACTCCCCCGGGACCAGCAGCCCGCTCTCGTAGGCCGCGATGACCAACTGCGCGCGGTCGTGCGCGCCGAGCTTGAGCATCGTGTTCTTCACGTGCGTCTTCGCGGTGTGCGGCGAGATGAACAGGGATGCCGCGACCTCGTCGTTCGACCGGCCGCGCGCCACGAGGGCGAGCACCTCGCGTTCGCGCTCGGTCAGCATCGCCAGCGAGGGGGCGTCCCGCGGGGCGGCGGTCGCGGCGCGGCGGACGTACTTCTCGATCATGGCCCGCGTCGCGACGGGCGACAGCAGGGCCCCGCCCTCGTCGACGGTGAGCACGGCGTGGACGATCTCGTCGGGCTCGGCGCCCTTGCCGATGAACCCGCTCGCTCCCGCGCGCAGGGCCGCGACGACGTAGTCGTCCTCTTCGAACGTGGTGAGGATGAGCACCCTCGTCTCGCCCAGCGCCGGATCGGCGCAGATGCGCTCGGTCGCCTCGATGCCGTCCATGCGCGGCATGCGGATGTCGCACACCACCACGTCGGGGCGCAGCGCCGCGGCGAGCGCGACCGCCTCTTCGCCGTCGGTCGCCTCTCCGACGACCTCGATGCCCTGCTGTGCGTCGAGCAGGTCACGCACGGCGGTGCGGATGAGGGCTTGGTCGTCGACGACGAGCACACGGGTCATCGGTCTGCTCCCGACGTCTCGCTGCGCGAGAGCGGGAGGAGCGCGGCGAGGCGGAAACCACCCGGGGCCACGCCCGCCTGCAGGTTCCCGCCCACCGACTCGACGCGCTCGCGCAGGCCGACCAGCCCGAAGCCCGAGGCCGTCGGCTCCTCGACGGGTCGGTCCAGCGGGTTGGTGACGACGACCTCGACCGCGTCGTCGACCCGGCGCAGCAGCACGTGCGCGCGTCGGCCCGTGCCGTGCTTGAGCGCGTTGGTCAGCCCCTCCTGCACCACGCGGTACGCGACGATGTCGAGGGTCAGGGGCAGGACGTCGGGGGCGAGCTCGTCGCGGACGACCACGTCGAACCCCGCGACCCGCACGGACTCGACGACGTCGCCGAGTCGCGCGAGGCCCGGCTGCTCGCGCGAGCCGGACTCGTCGGGGGCGCGCAGCACCGCCAGCAGCGAGCCGATCTCGGCGAGGACGTCGCGCGAGGCCGTCCGGATGGTCGCGAGGGCCTCGCGCGCCCGCTCCGGACGCGCCTCGAGGGTCGAGGTCGCCACCCCGGCGTTCAGGCTGATCACCGAGATCTGGTGGGCCACGGCATCGTGCAGGTCGCGGGCGATGCGCAGGCGCTCCTCGGTGACCCGCCGGCGCGCCTCGGCCTCGCGGGTCTGCTCGGCGCGACGCGCGCGTTCGATCACGGCATCCACGTACGCGCGGCGAGAGCGCGCGGCATCCCCCAGGGCTCCCGCCAGGGCCACGGCCAGGCCGACCTGCAGAAAGCGGGTGTCGAGCCCCGTGGTCAGCTCGATGACGATGCCGGCGGCGACCAGGCCCGCGACGGCGGGGATCGCGACGGGCGCGGCCTCGCGACGGGTGAGGCGGTCGGCCATGCCGTACGCGGCGATCACCACCGCCAGGGCCGCGCCCGGGGCGAGCGTGCCCAGCGCGAGCGCGGTGACGTACAGCGCGATGCAGGCGATCAGGACCGACCGCGGCAGGCGACGCCGCAGCGGCAGCAGCACCGCCGGGGCGAGGACGAGGGCGCAGACGAGGGGGCTCGACGGGCGCAGTTCGGGAAAGGGGACCGGCGCGAAGGTCGGCACCACGACGAGCACGGCGATGACGACGTCGACGATCCACGCGCGACCGGCCGGCACCAGGCGCGGCGGGGAGTCCGTCATCGGGTCGGGTCGCATCGCTCCAGTCTGACCGCTCGGGCCGCCGGCTCTCCATCGCCCTGCCGGGGCGGTCGAGGAATACCCCCACGGGGGGAGGCGGTCACCCCCACCGAGCGACGCGGATGCCGGGGCCGGCGGGCGACAGTGAGGACATGGCATCCGCACCTCCTCCCCCACTGCTCTCGGTCACCGATCTGCACAAGTCCTACGGCCGCGGTTCGGCGCGCTTCGACGCGCTGCGCGGCGTGAGCCTCGACATCCACCGCGGCGAGAGCATCGCGATCGTCGGCAAGAGCGGCTCGGGCAAGTCCACGCTCATGCACCTGCTCGCCCTGATGGACGCACCCACCCGCGGCACCGTCCGCCTCGAGGGGACGGATGCCGCGACCCTGCGCGGCCGCCGCCTCAACCGCACCCGCAACAAGACGTTCGGCTTCGTGTTCCAGCAGTTCTTCCTGACCCCCACCGCCTCGGTGCTCGAGAACGTGGTGCTGCCCCTGAAGATCGCCGGCGTCGGACGGGCCGAACGCCGCCGCCGCGGCCTCGCCGCCCTCGCCGAGCTCGACATGCAGGACAAGGCCAAGAACAAGGCCACCGCCCTGTCGGGAGGCCAGAAGCAACGCGCGGTCATCGCCCGCGCGCTGGTGAACGACCCGCAGGTGATCTTCGCCGACGAGCCCACGGGCAACCTCGACTCCGCCACCGGCGCCGTCGTCGAGGACATCCTCTTCCGCCTCAACCGCGAGCACGGCATCACCCTGATCGTCGTCACGCACGACGAAGACCTGGCCGCGCGGTGCGATCGCCGGGTGCTGATCCGCGACGGTGTCATCGTCGCCGAGGAACGGAGCGCGGCATGAAGACCACCGATCTCGTCTCGACCGCGGCGTCGAACACCTTCCGGTCCAAGACCCGCACCGTCCTCACCGTCCTCGCGATCTTCGTCGGGGCGTTCACCCTCACCCTGACCAACGGTCTCGGTACGGGCATCAACCGCTTCATCGATGACACGGTCGCGGGCATCGGCGCGTCCGACGTGCTGACGGTGACCAAGGCGACCGGCGGGGGCGCGGCATCCACCGGACCCCAGAAGTACGACCCCGAGTCCGTCGCCTCGGGCACCACTAATCCGGGCCGTCCCGGGGCGACGACCGAGGTGTCCGCCCTGACGGATGCCGACCTCTCGACGATCGCGCAGCTGCCCGGCGTCGAGAAGGTCGTGCCGACGAAGGCCGTGAAGATCGACTTCGTCCAGGTCGACGGAGGGGAGCGTTACGTCGCGTCGGCCGGGTCGCTCATCGGCGGACAGACGCCGCAGCTCGCGGCGGGTTCCGCCCCCGATGATTCCGCGAGCACGCTCCAGACGGCCATCCCGCAGTCGCTGGTGACCCCGCTCGGCTTCTCGAGCGCCGACGACGCGATCGGCGCGACCCTGACGATCGCCGTCTCGGACCCGGTGCGCACGCAGCACCTCGTCGAGGCCGAGATCACCGGGGTGACCGAGGGCGCGTTCGCCGACACCACGTCGCTGACCACCACCCCCGCGCTCGAGGACGCGCTCTTCACGGCCCAGAACACCGGGGTGCCCACCGATCAGCTCGACCGGTACGCGAGCGCGAGCGCGTTCGTGTCGCCTGCGTCGACGACGGCGCAGATCGACGAGGTCAAGACCGCCCTGTCGGATGCCGGATACAGCGGCCGGACCGTGTCCGACCAGCTGGGCACGTTCAAGGCCGTGATCGACGGCATCGTGCTCGTGCTGAACGCCTTCGCCGTGATCGCTCTGCTGGCCGCGAGCTTCGGCATCGTCAACACCCTGCTCATGTCGGTGCAGGAGCGCACGCGCGAGATCGGCCTGATGAAGGCCATGGGGATGGGGAGCGGACGGGTGTTCTCGCTCTTCAGCCTCGAGGCCGTGTTCCTGGGGCTCTTGGGCAGCCTCATCGGCGCGGGGGCGGCGATGGTCGTCGGCTCCGCCGTGAGCGCGCAGCTCGGCCGGACGCTGTTCAGCGACCTGCCCGGCCTGCAGTTGATCGCCTTCGACCCCGTGTCGATCCTGGTGACGACGGTGGCGATCATGGCGATCGCGTTCCTCGCGGGAAGCCTCCCCGCGGCCCGCGCCGCGCGCGCCGACCCGGTGGAGTCGCTGCGCTACGAGTGAGCGCGGCAGCCGACGGTCCGGGTTCGACAGAGCCCGGGCCGTCGCGGCGTTCTCAGGCGGGCAGCGCGACCCCGTGCAGCGCGCCGACGACCGGGGCCAGCTCGGGCTGCTGCTCGGCGTCGGCGAGCACGCGCGCCAGAGCAGCGTCGTGCACCGGGTGGGCGTCGCGATACAGCGCCCGCCCCGCGGGGGTCAGCTCGGTGTAGATGCCGCGGCGGTCATCGGCGCAGAGCACGCGGGTCAGCAGGCCGCGCCCCTCGAGCCGGTTGACCAGACGGGTCGTCGCGCTCGGGCTGAGGGCCGCGGCCCGAGCGAGCTGCTGCATGCGCATGTGCCAGCCGTCCTGGCGGTCGAGGGCGTCGAGGACGGTGTATTCGACGACCGAGAGCTCGACGGCGGCGAGCGCCCGCTCGAGCTCGGCCTCGATCAGTCCGTGCAGGGCGGCGAGGGTCCGCCAGCCCTGGGCGCGGACCTCGACGGCGTCGTCGGCGATGCCCATGGCGCACTCCTCTCGTAGATAGTTGCTTGCGCGGGATACTTGCGTATGCAATGATCTCTCTCGCGCTGCAAAAGAGCGCGCGTGCAACTACTTCAGTGTATCAGGAGACCCCTCATGCCTCTCGGACTCGTCGCCCTCGCCGTGGGCGCCTTCGGAATCGGACTCACGGAGTTCGTCATCATGGGCTTGCTGCCCGAGGTCGCGCGCGACTTCGCCGTGTCGGAGGCCAGCGCGGGCTGGCTCATCTCGGGCTACGCCCTGAGCGTCGTCGTCGGCGCCCTCGGACTGACGGCGGCGACCACCCGCCTCCCCCGCAAACCCGTCCTCGTGGGCCTTATCGTCCTCTTCCTCATCGGCAACGCCCTGACCGCGATGGCCCCGGGGTACGACGTCGCGATGATCGGACGGATCGTCGCCGCCCTGTGCCACGGCGCCTTCTTCGGCATCGGCGCGGTCGTCGCCGCCGACCTGGTCGCCCCCGAGAAGAAGGCGGGCGCCATCGCCCTCATGTTCACCGGGCTCACCGCGGCGAACGTCTTCGGCGTCCCCCTCGGCACCTTCCTCGGTCAGCAGTTCGGCTGGCGCTCGACCTTCTGGGCGATCGTCGCCGTCGGCGTCGTCGCCCTGGTCGGCATCCTGACCCTGGTGCCGTCCCTGCCCCGCCCGGCCGTTCCGGTCGCGCTGCGCAACGAGCTCGCCGCGTTCCGCTCGGGCCAGGTCTGGCTCTCGCTCCTGATCACCGTGCTCGCCTACGGCGGGATGTTCGGCGCCTTCACCTACATCGCCTACACCCTGACCGACGTCAGCGGTTTCGCCGCGGAGTCCGTCCCCTGGCTGCTCGTCCTGTTCGGCGTGGGCCTCGTCATCGGCAACGTGGTCGGCGGGCGCCTCGCCGACCGTTCGATCGACCGCACCCTGCTGTTCTTCGTCACCGCGCTGCTGATGGTGCTGGTCGCGTTCGCGGCTCTCGCGGCATCCGGGATCGCCGCGGCGATCGCGCTGTTCCTCATGGGAGGCTTCGGCTTCGGCACCGTCCCGGGTCTGCAGAGCCGCATCATGAACTCCGCCGGGGGCGCACCCACGCTCGCCTCGGGCGCCAACATCGGCGCCTTCAACGTCGGCAACGCGGTGGGTGCGTGGGCCGGTGGCCTCGGGATCGCCGCCGGCTGGGGCTACACCTCGCCGCTGTGGATCGGCGCCGCCATCACCGCTGCCGCCCTCGTGGTGGTCGTCGCCGCCATGCTCAGCGCCCGGGGTCGGCGGACGGCAGCGCCTCAGCCCGTGGCCGCGATGGCCTGACCCGAGTCGCCCGGTGACCCGTCCCCCCTCGGGGTGCGGGTCACCGGCGTCTGAGGAGGGATGCCGCCACTCACGCCCGCGAGTACGCCGAGGCGCGCTGCACCTGGTCGGGCGTGGGCGTCACGCCGGTGTACCGGGCGAACTGACCGGCGGCCTGCAGGGCGATGACCTCGGCGCCGGTGATGACGTCGCGATCCGCCGCGCGCGCGGCGCGGATGAGCGGCGTCTCGGCCGGAAAAGCGACCACGTCGAACACGGTGCGCGCCGCCTCGATGTGCGCGGGCGAGAAGGCGAGGGTCCCGGCATCCGCACCGTCCATGCCCAGGGGCGTCACGTTGACGATGATCGCGGCGCCGGGGGCGGGATCGTCGGCGATCCACCGGTAGCCGTACGCCTCGGCGAGGGTGGATCCGGCGGCCGCGTTGCGGGCCAGCACGGTGACGTCGCCGAAACCCGCCCCGTGGAACGCCGCGACGACGGCCTTGGCCATCCCGCCCGATCCACGGACGACGACGGATGCCGCGGGCTCGAGCCGGTGACTCTCGATCAGACTCGCGATGGCTTCGTAGTCGGTGTTCGACGCCGTCAGCGCTCCGTCGTCGTTGACGATCGTGTTGATCGACCCGATCGCCGCCGCGGACGGTTCGATCCGGTCCACCAGCGGGATCACTGCCTCTTTGAACGGCATCGAGACGGAGCATCCCCGGATGCCGAGGGCGCGCACTCCCCCGATCGCCGCCGCGATGTCGGTCGTGGTGAACGCCTTGTAGACGAAGTCGATCCCCAGCTCGGCGTAGAGGAAGTTGTGGAAACGCGTCCCGATGTTGGAGGGGCGCCCCGAGAGCGAGATGCAGAGGGTGGTGTCCTTGCTGAGCTCGGGCATGAGGGGCTCCTTCGAACGGCGGATCTCCATGCTACGGGCGGCCGTTCCCGGGGCCCTCGCGCGGGAACGACGAAGGGCCGGACGCCTGACGGCATCCGGCCCTCTCATTCGAACCTCGCACGGAGGTTCCGGACGACTAGTTACCGCCGTTGATCACCGACAGGTACGACCCGAAGGGGCGTCCGGTCTCGGTGGCGGCGAAGTCGTCGGCAATGCCCTCGTGAGGCGCGTATTCGTTCTGCATGCCATCAGTGTGCGCGAGAGGTCGTCGTCGGGAGAGGCGCTTGACAACAGCCTTATATCTCGCCTAGCTAACTACTTGCGCCTCTAGACTTTCGATGCGCTGCTCGAGGTAGGCGATGTACTCGGCCATGTACGACAGCTTGGCCTCGAGGCGATCCAGGCGGGGACTGATATGACCCTGGTTGTAGCTGAAGGGCACCTTCAGCGGATTGTCCGCATCGATCTTCGCCAGCACGGCGCGCAGTCGGTCGGAGTCTCCGGGGGCGTTCGTCATGACCGCCAGCGTACGCGCGCTCACGACCCCGGGGCCGCGTCCGTGACGCCGAGCGACGGCTGCAGCACGATGATGCCGGCACCCACCAGCGCGACCGCCGAGCCGATGTAGTCCCACATCGTGGGTCGGAAGCCGTCGATCACGATGCCCCAGGCCAGCGAGCCGGCGACGAACACCCCGCCGTACGCGGCGAGCACGCGCCCGAAGTTCGCATCGGGCTGCAGCGCCGCCACGAACCCGTACGCGCCGAGCGCCATGATGCCCAGCAGCGCGAGCCACCATCCCCGGTTCTCGCGCACCGCCTGCCAGATCAGCCACGCGCCGCCGATCTCGGCGAGAGCGGCGAGGGCGAAGAGGATGACGATGCGGGCCGTGGTCATGCGCGCCATTATCCCCGGCGCCCCGGACCGGCCTCGCGTGACCGTGCGGGTTACGCCGCAACACGGGCAGATGACGGGTGCGAAACATTTCGGCGCGACGCCGCGGCGGCTCGATACGGTGCCCTCAGGAGGAGCCCATGACCCGACCTCGCACGGTGACGCACACGTACACCCTGGCCGGCGGCTGGCAGCGCGCGCGGCACGGTCCGCTCACCGTCGACCTCGCCGACGAGCTGCGCCGACAGGGCATCACGATGGTCCGCGCGCGTCGCGGGCTGTTCGACGTGCGCGAGATCTCGCTGCTGAACCCGCCTCCCGCGCGCTCCGGGTCCGCACCGCGACACGGATGAGCCCGACCAGCTCCCTCTCCGGCGTAGCGTGAGGTGTCGCACTCGACGCCGAGGGGGAACATGGACGCCGACGTCATCATCATCGGAGCCGGGCTCGCGGGCCTGGTCGCGAGCAACGAACTGGTGCGCGCGGGCAAGCGCGTCGTCATCGTCGAGCAGGAGAACGCCGCCAACCTGGGCGGCCAGGCGTTCTGGTCGTTCGGGGGCATCTTCCTCATCGACTCCCCCATGCAGCGACGCCTGGGCGTGAAGGACTCCCTCGACCTCGCGTGGCAGGACTGGCAGGGCTCGGCGGGATGGGACCGCCTCGACGGCGCGCATCCCGAGGACGAGTGGGCGCAGAAGTGGGGTCGGGCCTACGTCGAGTTCGCCGCCGGCGACAAACGCTCCTGGTTGCGCGCGCACGGCGTGCGCTTCACCCCCGTCGTCGGATGGGCCGAGCGCGGCTCGTTCACCGCGGGCGGGCACGGCAACTCGGTCCCCCGGTTCCACGTGCCGTGGGGCACCGGCACGGGCATCTCGGAACCCTTCGCCGATCGAGCCAGAGAAGCAGCGGATGCCGGCACCGTCCGCCTGCTGTTCCGTCACCGCGTCGACGGACTCGTCGTCGAGGGCGGCACGGTGACCGGCGTACGCGGCACGATCCTGGCGCCCGACGACGCGGCGCGCGGAGTGTCGTCCTCGCGCGAGGAGGTCGGCGCCTTCACCCTCTCGGCGCAGGCCGTCGTCATCTCGTCCGGGGGCATCGGCGGCGACCACGAGCGCGTGCGGCGGTGGTGGCCGGACCGGCTCGGCACTCCCCCGCAGAAGATGGTCACGGGCGTCCCCGCCCACGTGGACGGGCGCATGCTCGACATCGCCGCCGACCAGGGCGTGCGCCTGGTCAATCGCGACCGCATGTGGCACTACACCGAGGGGCTGCAGAACTGGAACCCCGTCTGGCCGGGGCACGGCATCCGGATCCTCCCCGGTCCCTCGTCGATGTGGCTCGATGCGCGCGGCCGACGCCTGCCCGCACCGGGGCTGCCCGGCCACGACACCCTCGGGACGCTCAAGATCCTGCGCACGACGCCCGACATCGCCGCCTACGACTATTCGTGGTTCGTGCTCGATCAGACCATCGTGAAGAAGGAGTTCGCCCTGTCGGGGTCGGAGCAGAACCCCGACATCACCGATCGCGACCTGGGCCTGCTGCTGAGGACGCGGCTCGGCCGCGCCGCACCGGGTCCGGTCGAGGACTTCAAGGCGCACGGGGCCGACTTCGTCGTCGCAGACACCCTCGGCGAGCTCGTGCGCGGCATGAATGACCTCACCGGCGACGACCTGCT
Organism: Microbacterium testaceum; assembly: GCF_003075375.1. Classification (GTDB taxonomy): domain Bacteria; phylum Actinomycetota; class Actinomycetes; order Actinomycetales; family Microbacteriaceae; genus Microbacterium; species Microbacterium testaceum_E. The sequence goes on from NZ_QDFT01000004.1 coordinate 103,330, forward strand.
CGACGAGGAGGCGATCCGCGCGCAGATCGTGGCGCGCGATCGCGAGGTCGTGAACCCCTACTCCAAGGACGCGCAGACTATCGGCATCCAGAACAGCCGTCGCTTCCGCGGCGATCGCCTCTTCCGCACCGTGCCCGCCCACGCGCTGCTCGACCCCCGGCACGGTCCGCTGATCGCCGTGCGCCTGTGGGTCGTCACGCGCAAAACGCTCGGCGGCATCCAGACCGACCTCGACGGACGCGCGCTGGATGGATCCGGGATGCCGATCCCCGGCCTGTACGCCGCGGGAGAGGCCGCGGGGTTCGGCGGCGGAGGCGCGCACGGGTACAACGCGCTCGAGGGGACGTTCCTGGGGCTGTGCCTGTTCACCGGGCGGACCGTGGGCCGGGCCATCGCCGCCGCGCTCTGACCGTGGCCACGGAGACCCTCGCGCCGAGCGACGCCCCAGCGTACGCTCGCCCCATGAGGAAGATCGGCGCCGTGGCCGTCGCCGTCGCGCTGGCCGCCGGGTTGAGCGGCTGCGGCGCGATCCCCGTCGGGCAGGCGCCGAAAGCGTCACCCACGCCCACCGTCGACGCGCGGGCGCAGCAGGTCTACGAGCAAGAGGTCGCGTACGTGCGGGCGCTGCGTCAGCAGCTGCCCAAGACCGACCTGTCGGCGACGCAAGTCTGGGTCGATCTCGGGCACGCCGTCTGCGCGGGGTTCGACGACGGCCTGACCCCGAAAGAACTGTTCGACTCGATGCAGGGCGGCGGGGTCACGCAGCAGGAGGCGAGCGTGGTCGTGGTGCTCTCCGGCATCCACCTGTGTCCGGAATACGCGCCGACGCCCACGCCGTAGGACTGTCTCGTGACGGCGACGCCGCGGTGTAACGCGTATAGCCTTGGCGCATGACGTGCAGCTCTCGCCCGACGCTCGCCGAGATCACCGACTGGGTGGCCGACTACGAGAAGACCTCGCGCGTCGCCCACGCCACCGTCCACGTGCTGCCGCAGGAAGACCTCGACCACGTGGACTCCGGCATCGTGGCCGTGCACCTCAACCACGGTCCCGCGTCGATCTACCTCAATGTGGACTGCGAACGGCGCTGGACCGCCGCGCTCACCGAGCGCTCGGGCGAATTCCCCCTTCCGGGCGATCACCTGATCGCGCTCGGCGAAGAACTGCTCACCACCGGCCAGCTGTGCGAGTACCTGCAGAAGCGGACGGATGCCGCCGCGCCGGTGAGCTGAGAGGCGGGGGGCATCGGTCGGCGCGCGACCGCTTCCGGCGCCGGACGGCCCCTCCACCGACGCACCCCCGAAGGACGGAAGAACGCCCCCGTCGATGCGATCTCGTCGCTATCGACGGGGGCGTTCTTCACGAACCGCTCAGCCGTTCATTTCTCGCAGGCGACTCCGTCACCGTCCCGATCGAGGTGGCTGCTGTAGCCGGGCTGACCTCGGTAGAGCGGCGCGGCTCCCGCGGCGCGGACGGCCGCGCAATTCGCGTAGTACGGCTCGGGTGTCCCCGTCGAGGGTCCCGTCCCCGGTACCCACGTGGTGATCCAGTAGGGAGACGGAGCGGTCACATCGATCTGATAGGGCGCCGGTGTCTGATAACCGGACGGCACCGACAGCGTCGACACGCAGTGCACACCCGTCGCGAGCGAGACGCCGAAGCCCCCCTCGGCCCACTGATTGGCGGCGGTCGTGTTCTGCCACACCCCACGGCCCGGCTGGCTGCACGATCCCTCTGCGATGTACGCCGTGACACCGTTGATGGGCGTGCCGTTGCTGTTCTTCGCGACCAGAGCCCCCGTGACGATCACCGGCCCGGGTACCCACACCGTGACCCAGTTCGCCGGGCGCGCCTCCATCGTGAAGGTCACGTCGGCCGGCACCGAGTACGGAGCCGGCACCGAGAGCGTCCTGATGCAGTAAGAGCCCTGCTCGAGCCCGATACCGAACGCACCGTAGGCGTCGGGCCGATCGGTGGTGGTGGTCAGCCAGACCGCCGCGCCATCGCAGTCGCCCTGACGGATTTCCACGGTCACGCCCGGCAGGAGTTCCGACGACGGCCCCTTGATGGATACCGCACCCGTCCCGAGGGGAGCGGCCTCCGGGACGTCATCGACCGCATTCGCCACCGCGGGCGTCAGCAGAGAAAACAGGATCGCCGCTCCGGCGAAAAGCGCGATACGCGCGCGAGATCGTCGCAAAATATATCCCCCCATAGAGAACTGTTCGATTGGAACATAGCGGACACTCAGCGTTCAGAACCGCCGGCGCGAGCGAGCAAGACCTCCACCGACGAAGACCGGAGAATGCATGACGCGAACCGCTCGCCCTTTTCCGCCGCATCCGGTTTCCTGTGCGCCCAGCGGAGCGAGGCCCGAAGCTCGCCGTCGCCCACGAATGAGTTCCTCGCTATCGGGCGGAGAAGCCGATCAGGTCGAACGAGTCTCACCACACTCTTCGAACTCGTGCTGCCAGACGGACCCCCGCCGAAGATGCCGATATTCCGGGGCGAGCCTTCACGGTACGCAGCCGGTTTGCGCCGACATCCGTCGTGCGGCGGAGGACGAGCGGAGCATATCGGCGTAGGTTCGGCCGCGGAGGTGCAAAAAGATGCAGAGCGAGTGGGCCGCGAAGATCTTCGGGGACAGGGAAGACCCGCGTGCGCGATTGCAGTCCGTATTCGGCGGTGAGGTGCCCAAGAGTGGTCGGCCTCCCAGGGCTGCGCTCCAGTGGGCGAGTGCCATTCTCGAGGGAATTCCCGTGGAGCGCCGAGACACCGTGAATGTCACGCGTGCTCTCCGGCGGAGGGAGCGACGCCTGACGTTGAAGAGCGCGATGTTCCTCGCGGATCACGCGCTCGGTCGTTCGTCGCACGCGTGATCGAGCATGAGCCCGCGCTCTCGCCCTAGAGCGAAGCTTCTGGAGATGCAGGATCGGGCCCGTCTGCAGCTGGCAGGGAGCTCGGCATGAATGCCCTTCGCATCGCCGCTGTCGGGATTCGGACGAGCAGCCGCCCCGACTCGTCGGACCGGATGGGACATGGGGCACCTACCTGGGTGGAAGGTCCGGAAGCACCAGGTCTCGGCCGCGGACCGTGGCATCTCACGCGCAGAGTTCCTCGACGCGCACAACGCCTGGCACCGCTATCGCCCGGAGCTGCCTGAGGCCGGGCTCTGTACGTACGCCACCATCGGCCTCAGCCAGTTCGACAACGGGCTCACGTCCGAGAGTGGCAACCGTATCGGCATCGAGCTGCTCGTCACTGGGCGCGAGGAGAACACTTTCCTTGCAAGCGGGCTCGCGAACGCGGCCCTGAACATCGCCTCGGGCGGGTATCAGGCTAAGCCCGGGATTGTCTTCCCCGGCATCTTCGATGGCTATGGCCCCGACATCGCGACCCCCCACGGCCTCCTCTGGTACCCGTTCGCGTGGGACACGCATTTTGACGGGCTGAGCCGGGATGGCGTCGATGTCGAGTGGCTTCTCGACGCTGGCGTCGAGAAGCTGATCGACACATTCGAGAGCGACGCCGTGGACATCTACGACACCGGGCGGTCTAGCGCCGTCTGACAGCCGAGCCAGGTCGCGCGCGTGCTGAGTCATGCGAGATCGTCTTGCTGCGCGATGAGCGCGATATCGACCACCCGACCAGCCCTGGGTGAGTGAGCGCATCACCCGGCGTCATTCCGCCCCTTCTCGTGCGCTCAGCGGCGGCGGAGAACACGGTGATTGCTCGCGCCCGCGACGGGTGCGGACCGCGGCGGCCTGAACACCACGGCAAGCGGCGACCGATGTCAGAGACCGCGCCGATGCACTTCTCGTCCTCGACGCACCACAGACGCCAAAGGATGTGCGTGCGGATCTGCTCCGCCTCGCTTCAGCCATGGCCTCGGCGTCGATCGACACGTTCTTCCGACACGTGATTCTTAGAGACGACCACGGACACCGCGCTCGCCGAGCATCTCGGCGCAGGGCGGTCGCTCCCCGCCTGAGCGCCCGCCGCGGGCACAAAAGGGGCGACTGATGCGCGACCACGCGACGTAACCCGTCCTCACTCGGCGGTGGTTGTCTCCGGATGCGCTCCTGGTCCGTCAGGTTCGAAGTGTCCTAACGACTTCTCCTGCAGGAACGCGCACAGTTCGGCCGCGATCTGGAGTTCGTGAGTCAGGGCGTTGAGTTCGAAGCTGGTCACGTCGAGCGCTTCGCTCGAGGGCTCGATCAGGATGTGCCAGGCGAGTTCGTCGCCGGATTCGCGCGGTTCGATCCATACCGTGTTCGGCGCATGCTCCAACGGCATGACCACGAGACCGGTGTCCTGACCGTCGTGACCATCCTGAACCACAACCTTTACTTCCTCGCCTGCTCCCCTGGCGGCGACGAACTCCGCCACCCAGTGTTCGAGTGTCTGCTTACTGTGAAACGGCATCGGGGTGCTCTTCGCTCCAGAGTGTCGAATGATCGAGAAACGGCCCACCCTCGAGAGGGTGGGCCGTGAACGCGGGAGCCTTCACGCCGCCGCGGCGAGTTGCACGCGGTGGGCGTCTTCCTGCTGCTGCCAGGTGGCGGCGTTCAACATGAGGCCGGATGAGAGGGCGGCGCTGTCGGCGAGCTGACGGAGGTATCCGCCGGACAGGCGCTGCGACTCGGGGGACGAGAACTGGAATCGCATCGAGATCGCGGGCTGGATCCACAGGGTGGTGCGGCTGTGCTCCGAGGCGGTGTCGGTCCAGGTGATGGTGAAGGACTCGCCTCGACGCAGTTTCGTGGTGAGGACCACCTGCAGATATTGCAGCAGACGGTCGTCCATCTCGATGGGCTGTGGGTCGGATCCGTAGAAGAGCTGTCCCATGAGGGCTCCTGACTGTGGAGAAGGCGAGTTACTTAAAAGACGAGGGGGGCGACGACGCCGACGCTGATGGCCGAGACGACGACGGCCGCGACGGACACCCCGACCCGAAGCCGGCGAAGGGCGATTTCGGACGCGGAGGGGACGAAGGTGACACGGCGAGCGGGCATGCCCCAGGCGAATGCGTTGTCGGTCATCATGATCGTCCTCTCATCCGAGCTACCTTGGCCCGGTGATGATCAACGTAGCAGATAATAAACTCAGTTAGGTAACTCAGTTGAGTGTCACGATGATTGAACATCAGCTGACGTGATCATCAGCGCGAGAACCTAACAGCCTTAGGTACACTGAATCCGTCACACGAAACCATTGGAGCGAGTCGATGAACGCAGAATCGGGTGAGACGTCCCCCCTCATGGCAGCGCTGGCGCTGTACTGCTGGGAGCGAGACGAGGCGGCAGCCCGTGCGCGCAAGCAGCTCGGTGTGAACGAACTCGACGCAAAGGCACTCGCGTACGTGCGTCTGAACCCGGGCGTCCGGCCGTCAGAGCTTGCCGGGCACCTCGGTGTGACGTCGGCGGGGATCACCACGATGGTCGAGCGCCTCGTGCGTCGCGGCATCCTCCGACGCGAAGCCGACGAAGATGACCGCCGCGTCAACCACATTCACCTCGCGGTCGACCTCGAGAAAGAACCGTGGTCGCAGCTGGCTCACTTCCAAGACACGTTCCGGGGCATCATCCAGCAGCTCGACGCGAAGGTCGAGGAAGACTTCGCCGCCTTCATGCGCCACGCGACGCTCGCGGCCAAAGAGCAGGCATCGCGTGTGGATCGTGCCGCCGTCACGGGAGTGTCCGCGGCGTAAGAGGGTTCAGGCGTCCTCGGCGAGCTGGGCCATGTGAGCAACAGACTTCACCTGCAGGAAGGCGCACAGATCCGCCGCGTACGACAGTTCGCGACAGAGGTCGTACACCGCGCTCGGCGAAAGCTCGGTCACCTCGGGCTGAGCTTCGATCGTGACGCGCCAATCCGGCACCCCGACGGCCACGGGCGCCAGGTACACCGACGTCGTCGCATTGGCCAGCGGGAAGATCACCAGGCCACTGTCTGCGCCGTTCAACGGTTCCTGGTCAGCGACATAGGCGACACCGCCGCCGCCGGCCCCGCTCGCGGTGAACTCGTCGAGCCAGGCTTCCAACAAATCCTTGCTGCGAAACGGCACCGCGCTCATCCTCTTCTTCACGGGCGGATCGGGTTCCGCCTTCGAAATTGTACGGGATACGAAAAGCAGCCTCGCAACACCGTCGAGTCCGAGACCGCACAGCTAGGCCGTGGTGACGGGCGCGTCTCGGGTGGACAGATGATTGCGGAGTGTCGGCCCTCTGTGTCACTGACATCGCCGCCGACCGTACGCGCTTCGCAACCCGGGAGTGTCGAAAGCCGCACGTCGAGCTGGTGCACTCAGCAACGGTCGGACTCAACCCTGACGTGACCTCTCCGGAGAATGGTGGGCTGATGGTCGAGAGCCCTGCATAGCTGCATACCTCGCCGGGCAAGACGAAAGCCCCGGCAGATCTTTCGATCCGCCGGGGCTTTCGCATTCCGTCGGGATGACAGGATTTGAACCTGCGACCCCTTGACCCCCAGTCAAGTGCGCTACCAAGCTGCGCCACATCCCGTTCCCTGCGAGCAGGCAACTCCCCTATATTAGCCCCTCCCCGGCACCGCCGCGAACCAGTGCCCACCCCGGGCGTGTGGCGCGACCCCTTGTCGATGTCGGAGCCCCTCGCTACGGTCGCCACCATGACGATCGAGATCCTGCCCGCCACCGGTGAGCGCTTCGACGATGCCGAGATGGCGCTCGACAGCGGCGACGGGCCGGGATGCCAGTGCCAGTGGTGGCTGCTGACCAACGCCCAGTTCAACGACGAGTCGCGTGCCGATCTGACGGAGCGTTTCCGGGCCGAGACGCAGGGCGACCGAGCCCCCGGCCTGATCGCCTACGTCGACGGCGAGCCCGCCGGGTGGGTGCGCGTCGGTCCCCGCCCATCGCAACCCCGCCTCGCCCGCACGCGCGACGTCATGACCGCCACCGCCGAACCGCTCGACGACCCCGACGTATGGGCCGTGTCGTGCTTCGTCGTGCGAAAGCAGCACCGCGGCACCGGGCTCACGCGGTCCCTCCTCGATGCCGCGGTCTCGTTCGCCCGCGACGCCGGAGCGCGCGTGGTCGAGGGCTACCCCCTCGACCCGACGGTGACGTCGAAGCCGGCCAATCAGCTGTTCCGCGGCACGGTCGCCGTCTTCGAGGACGCCGGTTTCGAGGTCGTCGACCGCCCGAAACCCGATCGCGCTCTGGTCGCCCTCTCCCTCCGCGAGTGACACCCCGATCTACGATGGAGGTTCGCCCCAGGAGGACCCCATGACGGATGCCACCACCACCCGCGTCGACGCGTGGCTCTGGGCGGTACGCGTCTACAAGACCCGCTCCGCGGCGACCACGGCCTGCCGCGCCGGACACGTCCGCGTCAACGGCGACCGCGCCAAGGCCGCCCAACCCGTGCGCCCCGGCGACGAGCTGCGCGTGCGAATCCAGGGCTTCGACCGCATCCTCGTCGTCAAGAAGACGATCGCCAAGCGCGTCGGCGCGGCCCTCGTCGCCGAAGCCCTCGACGACCGCACTCCCCCGCCGCCGTCGCGCGAGAGCATGCCCTTCGTCCCCGTCCGCGACCGCGGCGCGGGACGCCCCACCAAACGGGACCGCCGCGACATCGAGAAGCTCCGCGGCCGCGAGCTCGGGTAAGCCCGCGGGCAGTCGTCTGCGGGGGTGAACCCGCAGCGGCCGTGGTCCGGCCGCATCCGCGCGAGGCAGGCCGCGCCGCACACAAACTCCGCGATGTGCATAACCTCAGCGGCATCCCGCCTGATCCGACTGACTTTGCGCACATCGCGGAGGTTACGCACCACCGACCCCGCCGCGCGCACCACCGAACCCGCCGCCCGACCCCGCGCGCCACCACCCGAAACCGGCCGCGCCGCACACAAACTCCGCGATGCGCACAACCTCAGCGGCATCCCGCCCGATCCGACCGACTTTGCGCACATCGCGGAGGTTATGCACCGCCGGTCCCTCACCGTGCACCCACGCCCGGCAGCACCGCACCCGGCAGCACCCGCGCCCGGCAGCACCCGCAGCCCGGCAGCACCGCCGCCCGAGCGTCAGTCGAGCTGATCGAGCAGCCAGCGCGCCCCGCGCACGCTCGCGCCCAGCGCTTCGACGCGTTCCGCGAGCCCGCGATCGCTGGTCACGACCACCACCGGGTCGTGCGCTGCGACGAGTTCCCGCGCGACCGCGACGATCTCGTCGTCGCCCTCACCCGCCGCCTCGCGCACCTCGACGCCGGCCACCGCCGAAGCCGCCGATCGCGCCTGCCCCTCGAGCACGGCGAGGAGCGACGGAAACCAGAACGTGGCCGACAGGCCGAGGGCGTCGGCATCCATCCCCCGCTGAGACAGGGTCGACAGCCGGGCGAGCAGGCGCCCGGCGGCTCCCGCGCGGTCCTTCCACCACCCGTCGGGCACGGCGCCCATCACATTCGCGACGTCGACCACGATCGCCGGTCGCGTCGCCAGCGCCGCGCGGAGCGCCGGCCACGACGCGGCGAAGCCGGGGTGCAGCGGCAGCTCGTCGACACGATCGACGGCGACCCACTCGAGAGCGACGCTCTCGGGGTCGCTGATCACCGGCTCGAACGGCGTGGTCACATCGGCGACGAGGGTCGAGTACGACCAGACGCCCAGGTCGAGGACGCTCTCGAACCGGGCGCGCACGGCATCCACCGGCACTCCCGCCTCTTCACCCGACTCCCTCAACGCTCCGTCGCGCGCGGACTCGCCCTGGTGCCGGGCCCCGCCGGGCAGGGCCCAGGTGTTGCCGAAGTGGCTCCACGCGACGCGGTGCTGCAGCAGCACCCCGCGGTCGGCGTCGAGCGCGAGCAGTCCCGCGGCACCGAAACGACCCCAGTACTTCTCGCCCGTGGGCGCGACCACCCAGGCATCGCCGGGGTCGCGCGGACCGTGCGGGCGGCGCGGCTCACCGGGGGCGGGGGGCTCGATCGTCATCCCGTCCAGCCTGGCACAGTCGAGGCGGGCGGGCTCCGCCGGGCGTCATACGGCGCCGCGCAGCATCGGCGCGTCTCGCGGGGCATCCGCCGCGCGGCCGAGGAGCGTCAGAACGCACGAACGCCCCGACCCCGCGCGAGCGGGACCGGGGCGTCCGGAACGTCGTCAGGCGTCGAAGCGCGCGCCGGCCGGGTCGGACGGCAGCAGCTCGAACACCAGCAGGATGATCGGACCGACGACCGGCACGAACACGATGAGCAGCCAGAAACCGCTCTTGTTCGAGTCGTGCAGGCGGCGCACGACGAGCGCGATCCCGGGAACGATCGTCGCCAGGGTCCACGCGAGGTAGAGCAGGTAGAAGACCAGGCCGAGCCCCGAGGGGCCGACCGGCTGACCGAGCTCGTCGACGGTCGGGCCGCTGGTGGCGAGCGCCAGACCGCTCAGCACGGCCGCGACGACGACGTTCACCAGCACCCACCACCAGAATTCGCTGCGGCTGGCGCGGCCCCGGAAGGTCGCGTACTTCTTGAAGAAGCGCTGGACGGCGGCGCCCAGCGGCGCTCCGTAGTACGGCTGATCGAGCGGCACGGCGCTCCGGACGTTGGTCATGTCGGTCTCCTGCATAGCGGCGAGTGTGCGTATCGACGGGTCGTCGTCGCGAATGCACCCTATCGACTCCGTGGGAACGGCCGCGTCATCGCACGTCACTCAGCGATCGAAACGGACACCCTCGGGTCGCGGACCGAGCACCGTCAGCACGAACAGGACGATCGCGCCCACGAGCGGGAACACACCGACGAGGACCCAGAAACCGCTGCGGTTGGCGTCGTGCAACCGTCGGACGAGCACGGCGAGGGTGGGAAGGAACGTCCCCACCGCCCACACCACCCAGACGAGGCCGAGCACGATGCCGTGAGGACCGGTCACCGTCATCGACCCGTCGGCCTCGATGCGGATGCCGTCGGTCAGCGTCGGGAAGGCGTTCAGCACCGCTCCCACGACGGCACCGGTCAGCACCCACCACCAGTATTCGCTCCGACTCGCGCGTCCGCTGAAGGTGGCGTACTTGACGAAGAAGCGACGGACCGCCGCCCCGAGGGGCGCCCCGTAGTACGGCTGGTCCAGCGGCGGAGCGGTACGCGTCATGGCGTCTCCCGAACGGTTGATGGATGCCACGGCATCCACCGTCGCCCGTGCACCGTATCGAGTCCCGGCGTCCCTCCGCTCGCCCTTGTCCCCGCGCCCGCGCCCGCCCGCCCACCCGCCCGCCCCAAGCCGCGAGACTGCATCCGGCTGACAACTCGGCCGCAGGATGTCGCCGACTTGTCAGCCACGTGCAGTCTCGGCGAGCGGGCGGCGCCGAACACACGCGAACGCCCGAGTACGCGAACCGGGCTCAGCGCTGGCGCTTCTCGCGGATGCGCATGTTGAGCACGATCGGGGTGCCCTCGAAGCCGTAGATCTCGCGCAGGCGCCGCTGGATGAACCGACGGTACCCCGGGTCGAGGAACCCGGTCGTGAAGAGCACGAAGGTCGGCGGACGCGTCGCCGCCTGCGTCCCGAACAGGATGCGGGGCTGCTTTCCGCCGCGCAGGGGGTGCGGGTGCTCGGCGACCAGCTCCGACAGGAACGCGTTGAACTTGCCGGTCGGGATGCGGGTGTCCCACGACTCCAGCGCCGTCTCGAGCGCCGGGACGAGCTTGTCGAGGTGACGGCCCGTGCGGGCCGAGATGTTCACACGGGGAGCCCACGCGACGTGCGCCAGGTCCTGCTCGATCTCGCGCTCGAGGTAGCGGCGACGGTCCTGGTTCTCCATGTCGTCGTCGTTGAGGCGGTCCCACTTGTTGAACGCCAGGACGAGCGCACGGCCGGACTCGAGCACCAGGTCGATGATGTTGAGGTCCTGCACGCTGATCGGCTGCGAGACGTCGAGGACGACGACCGCGACCTCGCTCTTCTCGAGAGCGGTCGAGGTGCGCAGCGACGCGTAGAAGTCCGCTCCCTGCGAGAGGTGCACGCGGCGACGGATGCCGGCGGTGTCGACGAGCGTCCAGAGCTTGCCGCCGAGCTCGACGACCTCATCCACCGGGTCGCGGGTGGTGCCCGCGAGCTCGTTGACGACGACGCGCTCTTCGCCGGCGGCCTTGTTCAACAGCGAGGACTTGCCGACGTTGGGGCGACCGAGGATCGCGACGCGGCGGGGGCCGCCGATCTCGTACTTGGCGACCGCCGAGACCTCGGGCAGCACCTTCATGATCTCGTCGAGCAGGTCGGCCACACCGCGGCCGTGGATGGCCGAGACGGGGTGCGGCTCGCCCAGGCCGAGGTTCCACAGGGCCGTGGCCTCGGGCTCCTGGCGCGCGTCGTCGACCTTGTTGGCGACGAGGAACACCGGCTTGTTGCTCTTGCGCAGCAGCTTGACGACGTGCTCGTCGGTCGAGGTCGCCCCCACGGTGGCATCCACCACGAACAGCACGATGTCGGCCAGGTCGATCGCGACCTCGGCCTGCGCCGCGACCGAACGGTCGATGCCCTTCGCATCGGGCTCCCACCCGCCGGTGTCGACCAGCGAGAAGCGGCGGTCGAGCCACTCGGCCTTGTAGGTGACGCGGTCGCGCGTGACGCCGGGGGTGTCCTCGACGACGGCCTCGCGGCGGCCGAGGATGCGGTTCACCAGCGCGGACTTGCCGACGTTCGGTCGGCCGACGATCGCGACCACCGGCAGCGCCGGCAGGAACTCGATCTCGCCGTCGCCCGAGGCCAGCCCCGCGAGCAGCGCGGCATCGTCCTCGTCGAGGTCGAAGTCGGCCAGGCCCGCGCGAAGGGCCTCTGCCCGCTGCTCGGCCAGGACCTCGTCGAGGTTCTGCATCTTCTCGGCGAGCTGGTCGGGCCCGCCTTCGTACTCGTCTTCAACGCCCATCGCGGGCTCCCATCGTGGTCTCGACGACGCGCAACACGGCGTCGACGGTCTGTGCGAAATCGAGGTGGGTCGAATCGACGACCTCGACGCCGTCAGCGGCGGTGAGGAAGTCGACGACCGTGGAATCGGCCGCGTCGCGCTGGTGCAGCGCGGCGGCCACCTTGGCGGCGTCCTGATCGGTCAGTTCGGCGCTGCGGCGTGCGGCGCGCACCTCGGGCGCCGCGGTGAGCAGGATGCGTACGGGCGCGTCGGGGAACACGACCGTGGTGATGTCACGACCCTCGACGACGACCCCCGGCAGACCCGCGGATGCCACGAGCCGCCGGAACAGCTCGGTCACCGCGTGCCGCACGGGGGCGACGCGCGCGACGCCGCTGACGGCGTCGGTCACGCGGGGTTCGCGGATCGCGGCGGTCACGTCGACCCCGCCGACCCGCACCCAGCGGTCGGTGGTGTCGAGCGAGATCGCGTAGTCGAAGTCGCCGAACACCTCGAGCACCGCGGTGGCGTCCGAGGTGTCGACGCCGTGGGCGAGCGCGTGCCACGCGAGGGCGCGGTAGGCGGCACCGGTGTCGAGGAAGCCGTAGCCCAGTCGCTCGGCTGCGGCGCGCGAGACGCTCGATTTTCCGCTGCCGGCGGGGCCGTCGATCGCCACGACCAGGGGGACGGATGCCGCCCCCGCGGGTGCCGAGCCCTCGGCGGGGGTCGCCAGCGCCGCGCCGAACGCGGGCTTGGTCAGGGCCGGGGTGGGAGAGTCAGTCATGGGTGGTGCTCGCAATCCGCCATCCGCGCTGCTGGAGCCCGTCGACGGCCCGGCGGACCGCGTCGGGGACGACGCTGATCTCGGCGAGGCCGAACGGGGCTCCGGGCGAGTGCTCGAGGCGCAGGTCTTCGACGTTGACGTCGAGGTCTCCGAGCTCGCCGAAGAGGCGGCCCAGCTGGCCGGAGGTGTCGTCGACCATGACGACGAAGCTGTCGAAGCGACGGTTCTGACCGTGCTTGCCGGGCAGGCGCTCGACGCCCTCGTTGCCCCGGCGGATCGTGTCGGCGACCGCCCGGCGCGCGCCGGGCGCCTCGGGCGCGCGCAGCGCCGCCGCCACCTGCGTGAGGTCGGCGGCGAGGTCGTCGAGCACCTCGACGACGGGACCGGCGTTGGCACCCAGGATCTGCACCCACAGTTCGGGAGCGGATGCCGCGATGCGGGTGGTGTCGCGAACGCCCTGCCCCGCGAGTCGCAGCGACCCGTCGGGGGCCGTGACGAAGCGGCCCGCCAGGAGGCTCGCCACCAGCTGCGGCACGTGCGACATGAGGGCGACGGACTCGTCGTGCTCTTCGGGGGTCATCTCGATGAGCGTCGCCCCGAGGTCGAGCGCGAGCCCCTCGACGAGGGACAGGTCGTGGGCCGAGGTCTCGGCATCCCGGCAGACCACCCAGGGGCGGCCCACGAAGATGTCGGCGCGGGCCGAGATGGCTCCCCCGCGCTCGCGTCCGGCCATGGGGTGCGAACCGATGTAGTGGCGCAGGTCGACGCCGCGCGCACGGAGGGTGCGCAGCGGCTCGAGCTTGACGCTCGCGACGTCGGTGACAACGGCATCCGGGAACGCCGCGAGCTCGCGCTCGACGACGTCGGCCGTCACGTCGGGCGGAACCGCCACGACGATCAGCCCGGGGGCGTCGTCGGCGCGCTCGGCGCGGCCGGCGCCGTAGTCGATGGCCAGACGCAACTGCGAGGGCGACGCGTCGACGAGGACGACGTCGACGCCGCGCGCGGTGAGCGCGTGGCCGATGCTCGCACCGAGCAGACCCGACCCGACGACGCGCACCGTACCGCTCGTGCGGGTCGCCAGAGGCCCGGCCGCGCGCGCGGACGGTGCGTTCGGTTCGCTCATCGGGTCTCCTGCTGCCCTGCCCGGCGCGGGACGCGTCCAGGCACGCCCGCGAGGCTCACTCCGCCGGATCGGTCGGAGCGCTGTCGTCGGTTCGCGACAGCGTGAGAAGGGCGCCGCGTTCTACTGTAGTCAACTCGCGCGCCTTGCCCGCAGGGAGTGTTCCCAGGTGGAGGGGTCCGAACTGGCGGCGCACCAGCTCGACGACGGGGTGACCCACCTCGGCCATCATTCGTCGCACGATGCGGTTCTTGCCCGAGTGAAGCGTCAGTTCGACCAGGCTCTCGCCCCGGGACGCATCGAGCAGACGCGCCTTGTCGGCGGCGATGCGCCCGTCCTCGAGGTCGACGCCCTTGAGGAGCCGCTGGATGGTCTGCGGCAGCACCTGCCCCTCGACCTTGGCGATGTAGACCTTGGTCACCCCGAACGACGGGTGCGCCAGGACGTGGGCGAGGTCGCCGTCGTTGGTGAGCACGAGAAGGCCCGAGGTGTCGGCATCCAATCGTCCGACGTTGAACAGGCGCTCGTCCCAGTCCTTCGTGTAGCGGCGCAGGTCGGGGCGCCCGCGGTCGTCGTTCATCGAGCTGACGACGCCCGTCGGCTTGTTCAGCATGACGTAGCGCTTCGAGGAGTCAAGCTGGATCGCCGTGCCGTCCACGTCGACCAGGTCGACCTCGGGGTCGATGCGCGACCCCAGCTCGGTCACGACGACGCCGTTCACGCGCACGCGCCCCTCGACGATCATCTGCTCCGAGACGCGGCGCGAGGCCACGCCCGCGTTCGCGAGCACCTTCTGCAGGCGCACGCCCTCGGCATCCGCTTCGCTCATTTCAGTACCTCTCCGTCGAATCCGTCCGAGCCGTCGTCGAGCAACGGCGAGATGTGCGGCAGCTCGTCGAGCGAGTTGATGCCGAGGTGGACCAGCAGCTGGTCGGTGGTCCCGTAGTGGATGGCGCCCGTGTCGGGGTCGGTGAAGACCTCGGTGATCAGCCCGCGGGCGAGCAGCGTGCGCACGACCGAGTCGACGTTGACGGCACGGATGGATGCCACCTGCCCGCGCGTGACGGGCTGCTTGTACGCGATGACCGCCAGGGTCTCGAGCGCCGCCTGCGACAATCGCGAGGGGGCCTGGGTGTTCACGAACTCGCCGACGACGTCGTCGTACTCCTCGCGGACGTAGAGCCGCCACCCGCCGCCGACCTCGCGCAGCTCGAAGCCGCGCCGGGGGCCGCCCGTTTCGCCGTCGTAGTCGGCCACGAGGGCCGCGACGGCCTGGCGCACCGCGGGTACCGGGGCGGCGACCGCGGCCGCGAGGCTCACCAGGCTCTGCGGTTCGTCGACGACGAGCAGGATGGCCTCGAGGCGGCGGGCGACGGACGCCGCGTCGGTCGGTCGTGGGGCGGGGGCCGGCGCCGTCGCGGCGGCGGTGTCCACGGTGGTGTCGCGGTCGGCGGTCGTCGGGTCAGCGGTCATAGTCGGCTCCCAGGGCGGCGAGGTTCTCATCGGACCACCGCTCGGCGGCCCAGCGCAGGGTCAGCTCGCCGAGGGGTTCGAGCTGCTCGAACGACAGCGCGGCGTGACGGTACAGCTCGAGGATCGACAGGAAGCGCGCGACCACGACCCCCGTCTCACTGACGCCGGCCACCAGATCGCGGAAGCTCAGCGTCCCCGCCGCGCGCAGCAGGGTGACCACGATCGCCGCCTGCTCGCGGATGCTCACGAGGGGGGCGTGCAGGTGGTCGAGACCCACGGTGGGGATGTGCTTCGGGGCGAAGGCCACCACCGCCAGCGCGGCGAAGTCCTCGGCCGACAGCGTCCACGTCAGCTCCGGCACCGCGCTGCGGTACTTCTGCTCCAGGCGGACGGAGCGCGTGTGACGGGTGCCCTCGCGCTGCAGGCACCGCGCGAACCACGCCGACACCTCTTTGAAGGCGCGGTACTGCAGCAGCCGGGCGAACAGCAGGTCGCGGGCTTCGAGCAGCGCCACCGACTCGGCATCCACCAGTTCTCCCTGCGGCAGAAGACCCGCGATCTTCATGTCCAGCAGGGTCGCCGCCACCACCAGGAACTCGGACGCCTCGTCCAGATCGCCGTCGGGGCCCATCGCCCGCAGGTACGAGATGAACTCGTCGGTGACACGGCTGAGCGCGACCTCGGTGACGTCGAGCTCGGCGCGCGAGATGAGGGTGAGCAGCAGGTCGAAGGGCCCGTCGAAATCGGGGAGCGAGACGCGGAAGCCGGGAGCGTCGGCGCCGGTTGCGTCGACGGGGACAGGGATGTCGGATGCCGCAGGGCCGACCCCGTCGGCGTCGCGCAGGTCCGTGGAGCGGGACGCCGCGACCGCGGCGTCGGCGAGGGTGTCGTCAGGCGACGGCGCCACGGGCGACCAGCTCCCGCGCCAGCCGCAGGTAGGCCTGGGCGGCGGCGTGCTCGGGCGCGAACTCCGTGATCGGCATGCCCGACACCGAGGCATCCGGGAACTTGACCGTGCGACCGATGACCGTCTCGAGCACATCGTCGCCGAACGCCTCGACCACGCGCTCGAGCACCTCGCGCGAGTGCAGCGTGCGGGGGTCGTACATCGTGGCGAGAACACCGTCGAGCTCGATCGCGGGGTTGAGGCGGTCGCGGACCTTGTCGATCGTCTCGACCAGCAGCGCGACACCGCGCAGCGCGAAGAACTCGCACTCGAGCGGGATGAGCACGCCGTGCGCCGCGGTGAGCGCGTTGACGGTGAGCAGCCCGAGCGACGGCTGGCAGTCGACCAGGATGACGTCGTAATCCGCTGCGACCTTGCGCAGCACGCGCGCGAGGATCGTCTCGCGGGCGACCTCGTTGACCAGGTGCACCTCGGCCGCCGACAGGTCGATGTTGGCCGGGATCACGTCGAGACCCTCGACCCGCGTGTGCAGGATGACCTCGTGCGGGTCGCGCTTGGTGTCGAGCAGCAGGTCGTAGATGGTGGGGACGTCGTGCGTCTGGATGCCGAGTCCCGCCGACAGCGCACCCTGCGGGTCGAAGTCGATGGCCAGGACGCGCCGCCCGTAACCGGCCAGCGAGGCGGCCAGGTTGATGGTGGTCGTCGTCTTGCCGACGCCGCCCTTCTGGTTGCACAGCGCGATGATGCGGGCGGGACCGTGTCCATCGAGCGGCTTCGGGGTGGGGAACCCCTGATACGGGCGTCCGGTGGGTCCGAGGATGACCTCGTCCGCGCCCGACTTCTTGCCCTTCGTGCTCGCCGACACCGATTCTCCCGCCTTCGTCATAACGCCCCCGAGTCTAGTCGCCGCCCGCGCGCCCACCCGTGTGACCCGCGGGCCGGGGCGAGGTCCGCCCGTCCCCGACCCGGCGCCGCCACTGCACCAGCACCGCCAGCGCGAGCGTCGCCGCACCCCACGCGGCGGCGACCTTGACCAGCACGCCGTAGATCAGGTGGGTCGGGGTGTAGTCCGGGCCGAACCCACCCTCGACCGCCAGGGCGACGAGGCTCGCGCCCACCAGCGCCACCGGCAGCGAGAGCCACCACACCGCGCGCACGGCATCCGGCAGCACGCGGGCGACCGAGCCCGGAGAGCGCCGCGACAGCCACACCACCGCGACGACCGCGAGCACGACCAGGCCGAGCGCGCTCGACGCGTGCTGCAGCCACTTGGCGCCCGAGAACGGCCCCCACTGCGCGGCGAGCACGGGGAACAGTTGCTCCCCCGTCCGTCCCTCGTGCGTGAAAAGGTCCCACGCGATGTGCGAGAGCACCCCGAGCGCGAGCGACAGGACGAGCCACAGGATGCCGACCACTCCCCCGCCGAACGTCTCGCGCGCCGCGGCCGGGGCACCGGCATCCCACCCCTCGGGCAGACGCCCGGCCACGGCCCGCGGCAGCAGTTCGCGGGTCGCGGGCCGCAGGACGCAGCGCCAGACGACGAGCAGCGCGAGGGCCACGACCACGGTCGGCGCGAGCCAGGTCGGATCGTGGGTCATGGCGTAATCCGGCACCATCCCGCGCAGGAACAGAGGCAGATCGGGGGTCATCGCGCCGATCGCGATCGCCGCCGGGACCAGCCGCGTGCGCAGGAACGGAAGCGCGACGACGGCATGGCTCGGCGTGAACGGCATGTCAGCTCAGGAACAGTCCCGCGAGCGTCTTCTTGCCGCGACGCAGCACCGAGACGCCGCCGGGAAGGGTCCCCTCGACGACCGCCTCGTCGCTCGCGACCTTCTCGCCGTCGAGCGAGACGCCGCCCTGCGCGATCGCGCGACGTGCCTCGCTCAAGCTCGCGCACAGCCCCGTGGCCGTGAGCGCCTCGACGACGGTCGACCCGGCGGCGACGGTCGCGTGCGGCAGCTCTTCGAGGGCGCTGCGCAGCACGGCGGCGTCGAGCGCGGTCACGTCGCCCTGTCCGAACAGCGCCTCGGTCGCGGCGATGACGGCCTCGGTGGCCTCGGGTCCGTGCACCGTCGTCAGCACCTCGCGGGCGAGGCGCTTCTGCGCGGCGCGACGGAAGGGCTCGGACTCCACGAGCTGCTCGTAGCCCGCGATCTCGTCGCGCGTGAGGAACGTGAACACCTTCAAGCGCTCGACGACGTCGCGGTCATCGGTGTTGAGCCAGAACTGGTACATCACCCACGGGCTGCACATCTCGGCATCCAGCCAGATCGCATTGCCCTCGCTCTTGCCGAACTTGGTGCCGTCGCTGTTGGTGATGAGCGGCGTGCCGATCGCGTGCACCGAGACGCCCTCGACCTTGCGCACCAGATCGGTGCCGCTGGTGAGATTGCCCCACTGGTCGCTGCCGCCGGTCTGCAGCACGCAGCCGTACTGGCGGTGCAGCTCGAGGTAGTCCAGGCCCTGCAGGATCTGGTAGCTGAACTCGGTGTAGCTGATGCCCGCCTCGGAGTTGAGGCGCGCGCTCACGGCGTCCTTCTTGAGCATCGTTCCGACGCGGAAGTGCTTGCCGATCTCGCGCAGGAAGTCGATGGCGCTGAGGGGGGCGGTCCAGTCGAGGTTGTTGACGATGCGCGCGGCGTTGTCGCCGTCGAAGCTCAGGAAACGCTCCACCTGGGCACGGAGCTTTCCGACCCACTCCTCGACGGTCTCCCGCGTGTTCAGCGTGCGCTCCGCCGTCGGACGCGGGTCGCCCACGAGGCCCGTGGATCCGCCCACGAGCCCGAGCGGGTGGTGCCCCGCGAGCTGCAGGCGACGCATGGTCAGCAGCTGCACGAGGTTGCCCAGGTGCAGGCTCGGCGCGGTCGGGTCGAAGCCGCAGTAGAACGTGATCGGGCCCGCACCGAGCAGTTCGCGCAGCTCGCCCTCGTCGGTCGAGACGTGCACGAGCCCCCGATACACCAGCTCGTCCCAGACGTTGTCGAAGGTCGGGTCGTTGGCGGGTGCGAGGGCGCTCACGGGCGCCGCGTCGGTGGAGGCAGACACCGGTTCAGGGTATCAGCGGGGCAGAAGGGCTCCGGATGCCGTGCCCCGCCCGGTCCGCTCACCCGGCGTGCACGCCCCACCACACCAGGAAGGCCGCCGCGAGAGACGTGACCCAGCTGACGAGGCTGCCGATCAGGAAGTACTCGGCGCGATCGCCGTCGTCGCGATCGCGCGAGATCTCGGGGAAGCGGACGATCCCCTTGGCCGCGAGCACCGCCGCGAGCAGCGTGTACGCGCCGGTCAGGGTGAGCACGAACACCAGGATGCGCTCGAGCGGGCCGATCAGGCGGCCGCCCTTGAGGGTGGGCGGTGCGGCCTCGCCGGTCTCGCGGTCCCCCTCGCCGGTCGCGCGGTCGCCCATCTCGGAGCGCAGGGCGATGCGCACCACGGCGTTCCCGGACTCGAGCAGGAACACCAGGCACCCGACGACCAGGACGGCGACGTCGATCGACACCGACTCACCCGGCCGGTAGCTCGCCCAGGCCTCGCCGATCAGCCCCGGTCGCGCTCGACCGGGGGCGACCACGACGCACGCCGCCGCGGCGAGCGCGAGCAGGGCGACCGGCCACAGCCCGGCGCGGGCGGGGCCCGTCTCGGGCACGACCCAGGTCCAGATGGCGGCGACGGCGACGGCGAGGATGCCGGCGACCACCGCGTCCAGACCGGCCGACACCGCGACGAGGGCGACCGCGGCCACGGCGAAGGCGATCGCGCGTCCCGCCCGGATCATCTGGCGCAGCAGGTCGACGGCGCCGACGGCGAGCAGCAGCAATCCGGCGGCGATCATGCGCGCTCCCCCGCGGTCAGCACGGCGAAGCCCTCGACCAGGGTGGCGGATCCGGCCGTCGCGAGCGCCTGCGAGACGGCGGACTGGCTGATGCCCTCGGCCTCGGCGAGTTCGCGCTGGGATCGACCGATGCACCGCCCGTACGTGAGCCGCCGACTGCGTTCGCTCATCGCCGAGACCGCGTGGTCGCGGGCGAGGGCGTAGGCGCCGGCCAGGGCGATCGTGTCGGACATGGCGGCATCCTCTCCTTCGGCGAGCTCGATCCAGGTGCGCGCGAGCGGCGCGGCGCGCTGTTGCAGGCGTTCGACGTGCTCGATGGCCGCACGCGCGGCCCACCACGCCGGCCCCTCGGGCACGATGCGCCCGTCGAGGTCGATGGGACGCACCGCGCCGACGCCGATGCCGAAGCGGCAGTCGATGCCGTCGGGCAGCGCGAGGCGGATGAGCAGGAGCGAGGCCAGCGCCCGCGGGAGGGTGTCGTACTCGCCCTGCAGCTCGTCCCCCGCCACCGGGGCGAGGGGCGCGGACGCCACGGGAAGGACGCGGTCGACCTCGGCGATGACGTCGGCGATCGTTCTCTGCGCGCCCGCGCGGTCGGCGAGCTGCCGCGAGGCGACGATGTCGGCGATCACGGCGACGGTCATGTGATCAGCGTAATGCTTATCGACGCGGATTGATAAGCGAATTGCTGATATTCAGGGAAGAATCGGTCGCGCCGCGGCCTGCGCGCGCTCGACGAGCTGCGCACGCTGCTCGGCCACGCGCACCGGAGCCGTTCCGCCCGCGCCCGTCCGGCTGGCGACGCTCCCCTCGATCGTGAGGACCTCGCGCACCTGCGGCGTCAGCGACGGCGACACGGATGCCAGCAGCTCATCGTCGGCGTCTTCGAGACCGATCTCTCGTTGCTCGCAGGCGCGCACCAGCGCGCCGGAGATCTCGTGCGCATCGCGGAACGCCACGCCCTGACGCACGAGCCACTCGGCGACGTCGGTCGCGAGCGAGAACCCCTGCGGGGCGAGCTCGGCCATGCGGTCGGCGTGGAAGCGCAGGGTCGCGATCATGCCCGAGAACGCCGGCAGCACGAGCTCGAGCGTGCGGACCGAGTCGAAGACGGGCTCTTTGTCTTCTTGCAGATCGCGGTTGTACGCCAGCGGCAGCCCCTTGAGGGTCGCGAGCAGGCCCGAGAGGTTGCCGATCAGACGCCCGGCCTTGCCGCGAGCGAGCTCGGCGATGTCGGGGTTCTTCTTCTGCGGCATGATGCTCGACCCGGTCGAGAAGGAGTCGTCGAGCGTGACGAAGCCGAACTCGCGGGTGTTCCAGAGGATGACGTCCTCGGACAACCGCGACAGGTCGACGCCGATCATCGCCGTGATGAAGGCGAACTCGGCGACGACGTCGCGCGACGCGGTGCCGTCGAGGGAGTTCTCGGAGGGGCGGGCGAGGCCCAGGCGGTCGGCCACGAGCTGGGGGTCGAGGCCGAGCGTGGCCCCGGCGAGCGCACCGCCGCCGTAGGGCGAGACCGAGGCGCGCACCGTCCAGTCGCGCAGGCGCTCGATCCCCCGCGTGAAGGCCCACCCGTAGGCCTGCAGGTGGTGCGCCAGCAGCACGGGCTGAGCGTGCTGGAGGTGCGTACGACCCGGCATGATCGCCGTCTCGTGCGCTTCGGCCTGGGCGACGAGGGCGTCGATCAGACGCAGCAGCTCGCGCGTGAGCGTGCGGGAGTGATCGAGCAGGTACAGCCGCACGAGGGTGGCGATCTGATCGTTGCGGCTGCGGCCGGCGCGCAGCTTGCCGCCCACGGCGGGGCCCACCGTCTCGATGAGCACGCGCTCGAGGGCGCCGTGGACGTCCTCATCGCTCGGCGCGGCGACGAGCGAACCGTCCTGCACGCGCGCGGCGACCTCGTCGAGGCCGGCGTGCATGGTCGCGGCCTCGTCGGCGGTCAGGTAGCCGGCCGCCTCGAGGGCCGCGGCGTGGGCGTGCGAACCCTGGATGTCGTAGAGCGCGAGGTCCCAGTCGAAGTGGGTCGAGCGGCTCAGCGCCGCCAGCTCGGCAGAGGGGCCGCCCGAGAAACGGGCTCCCCACAGGGCGCCCTCGTTCGTCGACGGACCGGTCTCTTCGCTCATGCGTCCAGCCTAGCGAGGGCCGCCGACGTCGCCGGATGCCACGGGACCCGCAGACGCCGGTCCCGGGCCGCCCGCGCGGGTGACGGCATCCGGTCCGACGACGGCGCGCACCACCGCGTCGACGACGGCCTCGAGCGGACCCCGACCGATCGTGAGGGCCCAGACGGTGCATCCGACGATCAGCCCCAGGGTGAGGGGACCGAACAATCCCAGCTCGCGGACGCCGTACAGGTCGGAGGTGTCGCCGAGCACGGCGAGCGCGACGACCGCCCACACCACCAGCTGCAGCACATACGCCGTCAGCGGCATCGAGCCCACGGCCCGCAGCGGGATCGCGAGCCAGCGCAGCGGCGTGCGGCACAGCAGCAGGCACAGCCCGATCGCGGTGATCGCGAAACCGCCCGAGCCGATCACCTCCCACAGGCCCGAGGAATGGTCCTCGGCCGTCAGAACGGCGGCGAGGTAGCCCCCACCGGACACGAGGGGCGCGGTGGCGAGAGCGAACCCGTACCCCGCCAGCATCAGCGAGACGCCGCCGAGGACGAGCAGCGCCTGCTCGGGTGCGCGCCGCAGATCGAGGCGCCCGACGCCCATGCCCGCGAGCAGGAAGGCGATCCACACCGTGAAGGGATAGTTCCACCCCACCAGGGCCGCCAGCTCGTCGCCGCCGAGACCGGACCAGATCGGCGCGGCGTCCAGCACCGGCTGTATCCAGGGCATGACCAGCGCGAGCGCCCCCGCCGTCAGGAACAGCCCACGCGCCCCCATGCCGAGGAAAGGCAGGGCGAGCACGAACAGCAGAGCGTAGGCGGGAAGGATGACGTACACCGGCACTCCCGTGAGCACCAGCAGCAGGCCGATGACCCACAGCAGCGCCCCGCGCATCGCCAGACGCGCGGCCGCGCGGGGCCGGCGCGCGGGATCGAGGGGTCGCGGACCGCCCGTCACGAGCGCGATCGACACACCCGCCAGGGTGGCGAAGAGGATCGACGAGCGCCCGTTGACCACCGTGATCCACGTCTCGGGGTCGGGCGTGAGCACCCGCTCGGTGTCGAGCAGGTGCGCCGCGAGCATGCCGATGACGGCGAGCCCGCGCGCCAGGTCCACGCCGACCAGCCGCCCCGGCCCGTCGAAGCGGGTCCAGGAGCGGCCGAGTCGGGCGGTCAGTCCTGACGCAGGAGCCACACCAGCAGCGCCTTCTGTGCGTGGAGGCGGTTTTCGGCCTCGTCCCACACGACGCTCTGCGGGCCGTCGATCACCTCGGCGTCGACCTCGTAACCCCGGTCGGCGGGAAGGCAGTGGATGAAGATCGCGTCCGCCGCCGCGCGTTGCATGAGTGCGGTGGTGACCTTGAAGCCGCCCAGGTCGCGGATGCGCGCGATCTTCTCTTCTTCTTTGCCCATCGACACCCACGTGTCGGTGACGACGACGTCGGCTCCGGATGCCGCGGCCTCGGGGTCGGCGACCAGGGTCACCGAGCCACCGGTCGCGGCGGCGATGCGCTCGGCATCCGCGATCACATCGGCGCGGGGCGCGTAGGCGTCGGGCGCGGCGACGCGCACGTGCATGCCCGCGGTGACCCCCGCCAGGACGTAGGAGTGCGCCATGTTGCTCTGGCCGTCGCCGAAGAACGACAGGGTCAGACCCTTCAGCTCGCCCTTGTGCTCGCGGATCGTCAGCAGGTCGGCGAGCAGCTGGCACGGGTGGAAATCGTCGCTGAGGGCGTTGACCACCGGAACCCGCGTGCCGCGCGCCATCTCTTCGAGCCCGGCCTGCGCGTAGGTGCGCCAGACGATGGCCGCCACCTGGCGCTCGAGCACGCGAGCCGTGTCGGACGGGGTCTCTTTGCCGCCCAGCTGGCTGTTCGCCGTCGAGATGATGAGCGGCGAACCGCCCAGGTCGGCGATGCCCACCGCGAACGACACGCGCGTGCGCGTCGAGGACTTGTCGAAGATGACGGCGACCGTCTGCGGGCCCGCGAGCGGCTTCTGCGCCCAACGGTCCTTCTTCAGCTCGATCGCGAGGTCGAGGATCTCGGCCTGCTCGGCCGGGCTCAGGTCGTCGTCGCGCAGAAGGTGGCGGGTCACGCGGGGGCTCCTTCGAGGATGAGGGCGTCCGAGACGGTGGCGAGCGCGGCGCCGAACAGGCGCAGGAACTCGGCGACCTCGGCATCCCCGATCGTCAGCGGCGGGGCGATGCGGATGGTGTCGTCGTTGGCGGCGTTGACGATCAGACCGTGCTCCTGCGCGGCGGCCACGACGGCCTTGGCGACGGGGCTGGTCAGCGCGATGCCGAGCAGCAGACCCTTGCCGCGCACGCCACCGATCAGCGGCGAGCCGAGGGCGGCGATCCCCTCGCGCAGCTGCGTCTCGCGCAGGGCGGCGTTCGCGACGAGACCGGCGGACTCGATCTCGGCCAGGACGGCTCCGCCGACGGCGGTTCCGAGGGCGTTGCCGCCGAAGGTCGAGCCGTGGGTGCCGGGGAAGAACAGCTCGCTCGCCGCACCGAAGGTGACGAGCGCGCCGATCGGGAAGCCGCCGCCGATGCCCTTGGCGACCGTGATCGCGTCGGGAACGATACCGGCGTGCTGGAAGCCGAACCAGGCACCCGTCCGACCCGCACCGGTCTGGACCTCGTCGACGATCAGCAGGGCGCCGTGACGCGCGGTGATCTCGCGCGCCGCGGCGAGATACCCCTCGGGCAGCTCGACCACGCCGGCCTCGCCCTGGATGGGCTCGACCATGAGGGCGGCGACGCGCTCGTCCATCGCGGCCTCGAGGGCCTCGACGGTCGCGTCGATGTGCTCGACGCCCGGCACCATCGGCAGGAAGTCCGCCTGCAGGGCGGGCTTGCCGGTCAGGGCGAGGGCGCCCATGGTGCGTCCGTGGAAGCCGCCCTTGAGGGTCAGGATGCGCGTGCGGTCGGTTCCGCGGCCGTGCAGGCGCGCGAGCTTGAGCGCGGCCTCGTTGGCCTCGGCGCCCGAGTTGCCGAAGTAGACGCGGCCGGACTCGCCGGTGCCGGCGAGGCGCTTGAGGCGCGCGGCCATCGCCAGCTGGGGCGGCGTCGCGAAGTAGTTCGAGACGTGCGCCAGGGTCGCGGCCTGCGCCGTGATGGCCTCGACGAAGACCGGGTGGGCGTGCCCGAGGGCGTTCACCGCGATGCCGGCGAGGAAGTCGAGGTACTTCTTGTCGTCGCCGTCCCAGACGTACGCGCCCTCGCCGCGGACGAACAGCGCCATGCGGTCTCCGAAGCTGCGGACGAGGTCGCGTCCGGCGTCGTCCTGCCACGCGGCGCGCGTCGCCACGGGTTCCTGAGTCGTGTCCGCGTTCACGCGACCACCTCCGTTCCGATTCCCTTGCTGGTGAACAGCTCCACGAGCACCGAGTGCGGCACCCGTCCGTCGATGATGGCCGCCGTCGGCACTCCCCCGTCGACCGCGTCGAGGCACGCCTGCATCTTCGGGATCATGCCCGACTCCAGCGAGGGCACCATCTGGCGCAACTCCGTCGAGGTCAGGTGCGACACGAGCGAGTCCCGGTTGGGCCAGTCGGCGTACAGGCCCGGGACGTCCGTCAGCACGACGAGCTTCTTGGCGTTCAGTGCCACCGCGAGGGCGGCGGCGGCGGCATCCGCGTTGACGTTCAGCGACGCCCCCGGGTGGTCGAGGTCGGGCGCGATGCTCGACACGATCGGCACGCGTCCGGCCGCGAGATGGTCGAGCACCGGCTGCGGGTCGACGGTGACGACGTCGCCGACCCGGCCAAGGTCGTGCTCGACGCCGTCGACGACGACGCCGCGTCGGCGGCCGCCGAACAGACCGGCGTCCTCGCCGCTCAGGCCCGTGGCCAGGGGTCCGTGCGCATTGACCTTGGCCACCAGCTGCGGGTTGATCTGGCCGGTGAGCACCATGCGCACGACGCCGATCGCCTCGGTCGAGGTGACGCGGTAGCCGCCGCGGAACTCGCTCGGGATGTCGAGGCGGTTCAGCATCGACGAGATCTGGGGGCCCCCGCCGTGAACCACGACCGGCTTCACGCCGACGTAGCGCAGGTAGGCGATGTCGGCCGCGAAGGCGTCCTGCAGCTCGTCGCTGACCATCGCGTTGCCGCCGTACTTCACCACCACCACCTGGTCGCGGTACTTGCGCACCCAGGGCAGCGACTCGACGAGCGTGACCGCCCGTTCGCTGGCCGCGGCGGGATCGGTGTCTTGCAGATCGACGTGGGTCATGAGGAGTAGGCGCTGTTCTCGTGGACGTAATCGTGCGTGAGGTCGTTGGTGCGGATCGTCGCGGTGGCCTCGCCGACGCGCAGGTCGATGACGAGGTCGGTCGCGCGGGGCGTGAGGTCGACGTCCTCGCGGGGGCGATCGGGACCGCCGGCGGTGCACACGCGCACGCCGTTCATCCACACATCCACGTCGTAGGGGTCGAAGGCGGCGTCGGTCGTACCGATCGCGGCCAGCACGCGGCCCCAGTTCGGGTCGTTGCCGAAGATCGCGGCCTTGAAGAGGTTGTTCCGCGCGACCGAGCGTCCCACCTCGACGGCGTCGTCCTCGGTCGCCGCATTGGTCACGCGGATGGTGATGTCGTGGCTCGCCCCCTCGGCGTCGCCCTGCAGCTGGGCGGCCAGGTCGTCGCAGACGCCGGCGAGAGCGGTCGCGAACTCGTCGGCATCCACCCGGATGCCACTGGCCCCGCTGACCATCAGGGTCACCTGGTCGTTGGTCGACATGCAGCCGTCGGAGTCCAGGCGGTCGAAGCTCGTGCGCGTGGCCGCGCGCAGGGCGGCATCCGCTTCGCCGGCGTCGAGGACGACGTCGGTGGTGAGCACCACGAGCATCGTCGCGAGGCCCGGTGCGAGCATCCCCGCACCCTTGGCCATGCCGCCGATGCTCCAGCCCGCGCCGGCGTGCGCGGCGCGCTTGGGACGCGAGTCCGTCGTCATGATGGCGAGTGAGGCGTCTTCTCCTCCCTCGGTCGACAGAGAGGCGACGCCCTTGTCGACGCCGTCGAGCACCTTGGCGCGGAAGGCCTCGTCACCCGTTCCGATCAGGCCCGTGGAGCAGACGACCACGTCGCCCGCGCCGACACCCAGCAGCTCGGCGGCGCGCTCGGCGGTCTGGTGGGTGGTCTGGAAGCCGAAGCTGCCGGTGAAGCAGTTGGCCCCGCCCGAGTTGAGCACGACCGCCTCGACGACGCCGTCCTTCACGACCTGCTCCGACCACAGGATCGGGTTGGCCTTGGCCCGGTTCGAGGTGAACACCGCGGCGCCGACCTTGAGCGGGCCGCGGTTGACCACCACGGCCACGTCGCGCGCGCCGGTGGACTTCAGACCGACGGCGACACCGGCCGCCTCGAAACCTGCGGGGGTGGTCACGCTCACGGAGCGACTCCGTTCAGGGGAAGGGCGGTGGTCTCGGCGAGGCCCAGCGCGATGTTCATGGACTGCACGGCGGCACCGGCGGTGCCCTTGACGAGGTTGTCGACGGCGGCGACGACCGTCACGCGGTTCGCCGCGCGATCCACGGCGACCCCGATCGAGGCGACATTGGCGCCCAGCACGTCGGCGACACGGGGGAAGACGCCCTCGGGCAGCAGCTCGACGAAGGGCTCGTCGGCGTATGCCTCGACCCAGGCGGCCCGGATCTCGGCATCCGTCGCGTCGCCGACGATCGGCGCCGTCGAGGTGGCGAGGATCCCCCGAGCCATCGGCACGAGCACGGGGGTGAACGAGATGCGGATGCCGTCACCCGGCGCGCCCGCGGCGGCCAGCGCCTGGCGGATCTCGGGGATGTGGCGATGCGTACCGCCGACGGCATAGGGGTTGGCGGTGCCGAGGATCTCGCTGGCCAGCAGGTTGGTCTTGGCCGCCTTGCCGGCGCCGCTGGGGCCGACCGCGAGCACGGACACGATGTCGCCCGGGTCGATGACCCCCGCCGCCACGCCCGGAGCGAGCGAGAGCGCGACCGTCGACGCGTTGCACCCGGGGGCGGCGATGCGGCGCGCCCCGCGCAGG
Source organism: Microbacterium testaceum (assembly GCF_003075375.1). GTDB lineage: Bacteria > Actinomycetota > Actinomycetes > Actinomycetales > Microbacteriaceae > Microbacterium > Microbacterium testaceum_E. The sequence goes on from NZ_QDFT01000004.1 coordinate 131,461, forward strand.
TTGTCGCGCTGCTTTCCCCCCGCGGTCGGCAACTCGGGAACGCCGTACGCCCACGGCTCGGCGTGCGCTCCGCCGTAGAACGCGGCCCAGTCCTCGGCGGACGTGAGGCGGTGGTCGGCGCCGGCGTCGATCACCAGGGCCGTGTCGGCGAGCGCGTCGGTGTACTGCGCCGATTGCCCGTGCGGCAGGGCGAGGAAGACGATGTCGTGACCCGCCAACACCTCGGGGGTGGTCGGCTGCAGCTCGAGATGCGCGAGCGAACGCAGGTGCGGCTGGTGGGCGAGGAGCCGCTGTCCCGCGCTGGAGTGCGCGGTGACCGTGCGGATCTCGACGTCGGGATGGTCGGCGAGGAGGCGGAGGATCTCGCCGCCCGCGTAGCCGGAAGCGCCGGAAACGGCGACCGAGAGGGTCATACATCTACCTTACGAGTCGGGGCTGGTGCTGCACGCAGCGTGGAGCGGGGCGGCGACGCCCGTATGCCCGACCGATGGCGGGTTACGAGGTCGCCGAGAATCGGCGCTCGACCCGACGTCGACGCGCAGCACCGGTGCTCACGAAGAGCTCCTCGGCGCGCACGGTGATCGACGACATGACGCGAGGGTATCGGCCGTGTCGACGATGGAGCAAATCCTGCTCCGCCGACCGCTGTGCGGATGCCGCGACGGCGTGTCCGCCCGTGTCCCCCATTTGGGGGACACGAATCGCGTATGCTGAGGAACCTGCCCTCATCGCCGGGCACTTCCGACTGCCCCCCTTACCGGCGATGAGGGCAGACCTCTGTCGGCGGCTCGGCGGTTGCCTGTCGCGCGCTGCCGGTCGCACGCCGCCGGTCCGACCCGCCCGCTCGCCGACACACGAAGAGCGCCGTGCAGCATCGGCTGCACGGCGCTCATCGACAGGCACCTCAGTCGCGGATCGCGGCCCCGAAACGCTCTGCCGCCACGGCGACCCCGGCGAGCTTGGCCTCGGTCGCCTCCGCGGCGGTCAGCGTGCGGTCGGGTGCGCGGAAGCGCAGGGCGAACGTAAGGCTCTTCGTCCCCTCCGCGAGTCCCGGCCCGCGGTAGTCGTCGACGAGTCGCGCCCCCTCGAGCAGGGGCGCCCCGCCCTCGACGAGCGCCCGGCGCACCTCGCCGGCGGCGATCCCCGCCGGGACGGTGAGCGAGACGTCCTGCGTCGCGGCGGGGAATCCGGACAGGGATGCCGCGACCACGCGCGACTGCGCCAGCTCGAGCATCGCGTCGAGGTCGAGCTCGGCCACGAGGACGCGACCGGGCAGGTCCGCCGCGGCCGACACCGCCGGCAGCACCTCTCCCACGTAGCCGATGTCGTGTCCCGAGGCGACGACGCGCGCCGTGCGACCCGGGTGCAGCGCGGCGCGCTGGGCCTGGACCAGTTCGATGTCGAGCCCCGCGGCGGCGGTCAGCACGCGCACGGCGTCGACGGCATCCGCGAGATCGGCGGCGAGCGCCGCCTGCCCGGGCTGCTTGGCGACGGAGTGACCGGTCAACAGGATCGCCACGTGGCGGCGCTGGGGCGGGATCGACGCATCGAGGGCCGTCAGGGTCGCGGCGTCGGGGCGCACCGCGAGCGGCGGCACCGACGGCGTGCCGTACTGCACACCGGGCTTCGGCAGGAAGACGGTCCCCGTCTCGAAGAGGGCGAGATCGACGATGCCGCGC
>NZ_QDFT01000005.1 GCF_003075375.1 Microbacterium testaceum
GATCGCCGCGCTGCGCGGCCAGTCGGGCCGCCTCGGTCTCGAGCGCGCGGCGCAGTTCGAACAGTGCGCCGATGTCGTCGGCGTCGATGCCGGCGACCACGGTGACGCGCGCCGAGGCCTGGGCGACCAGTCCGTCCGAGGCGAGCCGACGCAGCGCCTCGCGCAGCGGCGTGCGACTGACGCCGAGACGCGAGGACTGCTCGACCTCGCCGAGGACGGTGCCGGGTGCGAGGGCGCCGCTCTGGATCTCGTCGAGAAGGGTCGCGTACGCGCGTTCACTCGCTCGCATGCGTCCCCCTCGTCATCACCCGACCAGTGTATGCACTGCGGCGCCGGAATGCGACGGATCGGTCGGAAAGACGCGCGTGGGTATACACAGCCCCCACCCGCTCGCCGAGACTGCATGTTGCTGACAACTCGGCGACATCCTGCAACCGAGTTGTCAGGCGGCAGCTGTCTCGTCGTTATCGCCGCACGCATCCTCGCGCGGCGACAGTCCGCCTCAGGCCGCGGTGCGTCCCCAGGACTCCAGCGTCGTCGGAACGGATGCCAGGGTCGCCAGCGCCGCGTCGCGGTCGGCGCGGGCGAGGGTCAGGCCGGCCACCACGAGCGAGGCGCACACCGCGGCGAGGGCGTCGACGGCATCCGGGGTCAGATCGGGCCGGCGGTCGCCGACGGCGGCGCGGATCGCGGCCCGCATCTCGGCCGCGTAGTCCGAGACGAGCGTGCGCACCTCGGCGTCCTCGCTGGCGAGCGGCGACGAGCCGGCGTTCAGCAGCAGACAGCCCAACCGGGCGCGGGGCGCGTCGGCGGCGATCGCCGCACTCATGTCGTCGACGTAGGCCTCGAGTGCACCGGGGTCTCCCCCTCCGAGAGGACGCAAGCGCGTGCGCACGACGCCGTCGAGGTAGGCGGACAGCACCGCGTCGAACAGGCCGCGCTTGCTGCCGAAGGCGTGGTAGATGCTCGAGCGCATGAGTCCGGTGGCCTCTTCGAGCTCGGCGATGCCCGCCTCGGCGTAGCCGCGCCGCCAGAAGACGTCACGCGCGGCGTCGACGACGGCGGAGCGGTCGAAGCTCGGCATCCTGCCCATGTTGTCTCCTCGGACTGACTCGTGACGTCGCGACCCTGCGTCGGGCGCGGAATCCTCGGGGGCGAGAGGCCGAGCCCGCCGACCCTGTTGCATCCGCGGCGTCGAGGTCTATATTAGACCGGTCGTTACAAAATAACCACGGAGGCATTCCATGCGCGCAGTCATCCACCACGAGTTCGGCGAGCCCGCCGACGTCCTCGGCGTCGAAGAGGTCGAGACCCCGACCCCCGGCCCCGGCGAGGTCCGCCTGCGCATCCTGCTCTCACCCATCCACAACCACGACCTGTGGACCATCCGCGGCACCTACGGCTTCAAGCCCGAGCTGCCGGCGCGTGCCGGAACCGAGGCGGTCGGCGTGATCGAAGAGCTCGGCGAGGGCGTCGAGGGCCTCACCGTCGGCCAGCGCGTTGCCACCGGCGGCACCTTCGGCGTCTGGGCCGAGCAGGTCGTCACCAAGGCCGCCGGCCTCATCCCGGTCGCTGACGGGCTGTCCGACGAGGTCGCCTCGCAGCTCGTGTCGATGCCCTTCAGCGCCATCAGCCTGCTGCACTCGCTCGACCTGAAGGCCGGCGACTGGATCGTGCAGAACACCGCCAACGGAGCCGTCGGACGCATGGTCGCGCAGATCGCGAAGGCCCGCGGCATCCACGTCATCGGTCTCGTCCGCCGCCAGAGCGCGGTCGCCGAACTGGCCGAGCAGGGCATCGACAACGTCGTGTCGACCGACGCCGAGGGCTGGCGCGACGCCGCCCTGGCGCTCGCCGACGGGGCGCGGATCGTCGCCGGCGTCGACTCGGTCGGCGGTTCGGCCAGCAACGACGTGCTGTCGCTGCTGAGCGAGAACGGCACCCTCGTCATCTTCGGCTCGATGGGCGCGGGCAAGCTCGAGCTGTCGGCGGGCGACATCATCTTCCGTCAGGCGACGGTCAAGGGCTTCTGGGGCAGCGTCGTCAGCAAGACGATGGATGCCGAGACCCGCGGCGCCCTCTTCGGCGAGCTGTCGCGCTACCTCGCCGACGGCACGCTGACCCTTCCGGTCGCGGCCACCTTCGGCCTCGAGGACGCCCGCGAGGCCGCCCGCGCGAGCGACTCGCCCCGCGTCGGCAAGGTCCTGCTGCGCCCGTGAGCTGAGCGTCCCCGCCGCTCGGTTCCCGCCCGCTCGGGCCCCGCCCGCTCGGTCGAGCGTCCACGACGCGCCGCCTCCCCGCCCCGCGGGACGGCGTGTTGTGGACGCTCGACGTCGCGTGCGCGGGGCGCCGCGGCGCCCGCGGCGCCCGCGGGGCTCCGCGGGGCGCCGCGGCGCCCGCGGCGCCCGCGGGGCTCCTCCGCGTCGCTCCTCGCGTCGCTCTCAGGCCGAGTGTCCAAAACACCCGGACGATCTCTCGAGACGTCCGGGTGTTTTGGACACTCGGTGTGTGCGGGGCGGGCGGGTGGTCGGGGCGGGCGCGGGGCGCCGGGGCGGGCGCGGGGCGCCGGGGCACGCGGCCACCCACCGTTGAGTGTCCAGGACATGCCGCGCGCAGGCAGGACCTTGCGGCGTGTCCTGGACACTCGACGTCGTTGTCGCAGCCGCGCGAGCGCGGACGCCGGTCAGCGGGACAGCCCGGCGAGCGCCTTCTCGAGCGCGTCGATCGCGGGACGCTGGCCCTTCACGAGCGCGTCGCGCGCGGCATCCAAGTCCATCCATTCCGCGCGATCGACCTCGGGGAACGACTGCGCCCGCCCCGACCGCGGCGGCCACTCCATCTCGAAGGTCCCGAACGCGAAGGCGGATGCCGAGAACCCCGCGCCGTCGCCGGCGAAGACGACCACTTTCTTGCCGGACGAGTACGCGAACGTGCCCAGTTCCGCCCATGCCACTTCGGGCGGCTCGACGCCGAGCTCTTCGCGGAACTCGCGGCGGGCGGCATCCAGCGCCCCCTCGCCGTCGGGGTCGAACTCGCCCTTGGGGATCGACCACGCGCCGGCGTCCTTCTTGGCCCAGAACGGCCCGCCCATGTGCGCGACGAAGACCTGCGGCACCGGCGTCAACCGGTACAGCAGCAGCCCCGCGCTCCAGACGGCCATCAGGAGACGGTCGCGGGCACGCGGTTCGCCTCGTCGGCGATGATGTCGGCGCGCTTGCGGAACGTCCGGGCCGAGACGCGGTCGAGGGCGATCTGCCCGCGCATCTTCTCGGCCTTCTCGTACAGCGAGGGCCCGCCGAAGCCGGTCAGCACCTTCACCAGCACCGGCAGCAGCTCGATCATGAAGAACAGCGCGGCGATCAGGTAGTGCGCCCAGCGGAGCACCGGTTCGCGGTCCGACAGGCGTTCGAGCGCGGTGATCTGGCTGAGCAGTCCCACCGCCCCGGCATTGCCGTCGGCGACCGACGAGGCGCGCGCGTTGTACGCGGCGAGAGCCGATTCGTACTGCGCGCGAGCCGCCGGGAGCTGGTCCTCGGCCTGCTGCTTGTTCGCGTCGGCGGAGGATGCCGCGGCCGCGGCCCCCGCGTTGTTGGCCGACGCGAGGGTGGACTGCGCCTGCTGCAGCTGCGCCGACAGCGAGTCGTAGCCCGACTGCGCCTGCTGCAGCTGCGCCTGCGCGGCGTCGGAGCTCGCACCGTCACCGGCGACACCCGTGCAGCCGGGGACCGTGCCCGCGCCCTGGCCGGTCAGCTCGCACTGGTACACCGCGCGGGCCTGGTCGATGACCGTCTGCTGCGCGGCGAGCTGCTGGGTGAGCTGGTCCACGGTCTGCTGCGCCGCGGCCGCCTCGGCCGAGGTCGACGAGGTGCCCGCGACGATGCCGGTCGCCGCCTGGTTTTCGAGCGCCGAGACCTGGGCGGTCGCGGCGTCGAGGGCCTGCTTCTCGGGGCCGTTGGTGACGGCATCCTGATCGGTCAGGGCCTGGGTGACGTTCGTGGAGTTGACCTCGCGGTTGATGTCGTTCTGGAAGATCTGCAGCACGAGCGGCTCGGCGACCACGATGCCGATCAGCGCGGCCATGATGACGCGCGGTAGCGCGAGGCCCAGCAGACGGAAGAGGTTCTTGGTCGAGCGCATCGTCGAGGTGAGGAAGCGGTCGAGGTTGAAGATGATGAGACCCCACACGATCGCCAGCGGGACCGCGAGCAGGATGCTCACGCGAACGCCCGTGAGCAGGGCGAACATCATCGACAGGGCCGAGACGAGGGCGGTCCCGGCGAGCACGAGGAACATCTGCACGAAGCGGGGCACCTCTTCGGGCACCTCGTCGAGCACGTCGTTGTCGGCACCGCCGAGGACGGCCATGCGACGGATGAGCGAGAGCTTGGGCCGACGGGGGTCGGAGCGGCGCAGGCGCGGCGGGCGCGGCTCGGCCAGGACGGGGACGGATGCCACAGCGGGGGCCGCGAGCGGCTGCTCGGGCTGCGGCGGGGTGTCGTCGGCGCGGGCCTCGCGGTCGATCACGACGGTGTCGTGCTCGTCCGCGGGGTCGGCGCGGGGGTCGTCTTCGCGGGGGTCTTCGTCGCGGGGGTCGTCGACGAACGGGTCGTCGACGAACGGGTCGAGCGGCTCGTCGTCGGCGGGCGGCGCGCCCCAGGGCTCGGACGTGCCGTCGTGGCGGTCGGGCGCGTCCGGCGGGGTCGGTTCTGACGCGTCGGTGTCGGACGCGTCGCGTTCGGCGAGGAACTCGTCGAGGTAGCGCTCGCGTTCCTGCTCCGTCGTGAACTCGATTCGACCGTCGGAACCGAAACGGCCGGGTCGGTGAGCGGAAAAGGACATCCGCACAGGGTACGACGCGTTTCCTGCCGGCTCCTGAGCGGGGCCTGAGGCCCGGCTGGGGGCGTACGCCCGGCGAGGGCCCGCGCGGAGGGTGCCGTGCCGGCGCCGCCGACGCGTGAGATCACGCGATCCGCGCGAGAGCACACCCCCTTGCGTGTGACCTCGCCCACATCACGTGATCTCGCGCGCGGAACCACGCCCTGGTCCGACGAACGTCCAGGCGCGGGACAGCGGGCCGGGGCGCGAACGCCCGGCCCGCTGAACGGACCGCGTCAGACCAGGCGCTTCTTGGGCGAGACCTCGTAGGTGTTCTCGGCGTCGGCGAACACCGCGTCGCCCAGCGCCGTGTCGATCGCGGCGAGCGCCTCGGCATCCAGGGTCACCCCCGACGCCTTCACGGTGTCGTGCAGCTGCTCGGGACGCGAAGCCCCCACGAGCGCCGCGGCGACGTTGGGGTTCTGCAGCACCCAGGCGATCGCGAGCTGGGGCATGGTGAGCCCGGCCCCGTCGGCGATGGGCTTGAGCCGCTGGACGGCCTCGAGCGTGTCGTCGTTCAGGAAACGCTTGATGAAGTTGGCGCCGCTCTTCTCGTCGGTGGCGCGCGAGCCCTCGGGCACGGGCTGGCCGGGCAGGTACTTGCCGCTGAGCACGCCCTGCGCCATGGGAGACCAGACGATCTGCGAGATCCCCAGCTCCTCGCTGGCGGGCACGACCTTGCCTTCGATCACGCGCCACAGCATCGAGTACTGCGGCTGGTTCGAGATGAGCTGGATGCCGAGCTGCTTCGCCAGCGCGTGTCCGTCGCGCAGCTGCTCGGCGGTCCACTCGGAGACGCCGATGTACAGCGCCTTGCCCTGGCGGACGATGTCCGCAAACGCCTGGAACGTCTCTTCGAGGGGCGTCTCGTAGTCGAAGCGGTGCGCCTGGTAGAGGTCGACGTAGTCGGTGCCGAGACGCTTCAGCGAACCGTTGATGGAGTCCATGATGTGCTTGCGGCTGAGCCCGGTGTCGTTGGGGCCGCCGGGACCGGTCGGGAAGTACACCTTGGTGAAGATCTCGAGCGACTCGCGACGCTGACCCTCGAGGGCCTTGCCGAGCACGGTCTCGGCCGCCGTGTTCGCGTACGTGTCGGCCGTGTCGAACGTCGTGATGCCCGCGTCGAGCGCGGCGTGCACGGTGGCGACGGCCGCGTCGTCACCGACCTGCGAGCCGTGGGTCACCCAGTTGCCGAGGGTGATCTCGGAGATCTTGAATCCACTGTTGCCGAGGTAGCGATAACCAACCATTCCTCCACGCTAGTCCCGGCCTCCGACACCGGGGCCGCGGCATCCCTCCCTCCCTCGATAAACGCGATCCATGCTGAGAAACGCGCACGGGACGCGTTTCTGGACACCGGGAGCGTTTATCGAGCGCGGGGCGAGCGGGGGCGAGCGGGGCGAGCGCGGGGCGGGCGGGGGCGAGCGGGGCGAGCGCGGGGCGGGGCGAGCGGGGGCGGGGGCGCGGGGCGGCCGGGGCCGCGGCATCCCTCCCTCTCTCGCGATAAACGCGATCCGTGCCGAGAAACACGCACAGGACGCGTTTCTCGACACGGGGAGCGTTTATCGCGCTGGGCGCGGGGCGCGCGGGGCGGGGCGCGGGGCGCGGGGCGGGCGGGGGTTCCGGCGCGCGGCGGGCAGGGGTGCCGGGACGGGGGCCGGCGCGGCGCCTCACGCGTCCTTGCGGATCCAGCGGAACGTCGCTCGAACCACAGCGAGACCCACCACCAACCACAGCAGCGTCACGAGCAGGATCAGCGGGTGGTCCCACGACCCCGACGGCTCTCCCGCCGCGAAGCTCTCGGGCAGGAACACCGACCGGAAGCCCTGCGCGAGCCACTTCAGCGGGAACACGCTCGCGACGTTCTGCAGCCACTCCGGCAGCGCGGCAAAGTTGATGTAGACGCCCGAGATGAACTGCAGCAGCAGCACGATCGGGATGACGACGCCGGTGGCGCTGCGCCCGGTGCGCGGCAGGGCCGACAGGCCGATGCCGAGGATCGCGCAGGTCGTGACCCCCAGCAGGAACACCCACGCGAAGGTCAGCCACCGCTCCGGGTCGGTCGGCAGCGGCACGCCGAAGAACACCGCCGCCACGACGATCAGCAGCACCGACTGCAGGAACCCGGTCACCAGCACCTGGCCGAGCTTGCCGATGAAGTACGACACCGGGCTCAGCGGGGTGCCGCCGAGACGTTTGAGGGTGCCGTCGCTGCGCTCCATCGCGATGTCGATCGACATGTTCTGCAACCCCGACAACAGCACGCCCGCGGCCAGCATCGCGGGTAGGTAGAACTGCGCGGCATCCACTTCGTCTCCGGGAGGGCCGAAGGTCTGGGCGTCGAACGCGACCGCGAAGATCAGCAGGATCATGACGGGGAACAGGAACGTGAAGAACACCGAGTCGCCCTGACGGAAGTACGAGCGCACCTCGAACGCGATCCGCGCGGCGCCCAGGCGCAGCACCCGGCTCACGCGAGGCCTCCCGCCGCGGTCGTGCGCCGCGCCTCGTCGCCCAGGAACGACAGGTAGACGTCCTCGAGGCTCGGCCGAACGACTTCGAGACGGTCGGGTTCGCCCAGCCGCGCGTGCAGCGCCGCCACCACCCCGCCGGGGTCCTGCGTGCGTTCCTCGCGCACGACGCCGTCCTCGCGCCAGCGCACGAGGGGCACGCGCGCCTCGGGGCCGCCCAGGTCGTCGATCCGACCGACGGATGCCATGAGCCCCCCGACGATGATCGCCGCGCGCTCCGCCAGCTCGGCGGCCTCGTCGAGGTAGTGGGTGGTCAACAGGATCGTCGTCCCCTCGCGCTGCAGGCTGCGGATGAGGTCCCAGAAATGCCGGCGGACCTCGGGGTCGAAGCCCGTCGTGGGCTCGTCGAGGAAGAGCAGCTCGGGCCGGCCGATGATGCCGAGGGCGACGTCGACGCGGCGGCGCTGCCCGCCCGAGAGCTTGCGGACGCTGATCTTGGCCTTGTCGGTGAGACCGACCGCGGCGATGGTCTCGTCGACGTCGCGCGGCCGCGGGTAGAACGAGGCGAAGTGGGCGAGCAGCTCGCGGACGGTGGCGGTGGGCGCCTCGCCCGTATTCTGCAGCACGATGCCCAGGCGCGCCTTCCAGTCCAGGCCGCCGCGATGCGGATCGACACCGAGCACGCGGACGTCGCCGCTCGTGCGATCGCGGTATCCCTCGAGGATCTCGATGACGGTGCTCTTGCCGGCGCCGTTGGGTCCGAGCAGGGCGAAGGTCTCGCCTCGCCCGATGTCGAACGACACGCCGCGCAGCGCCTCGAGCCCGCCCCGGTAGGTCTTCCGCAGGTTGTCGACGCGCACGACGGTTTCGCTCATGAGCCCAGTCTGGCGGCGCCGCGGGCGCCGCGGAACGGCTTACTGCAGCGGCATCCGCATGCATCGGCGGCCCGACGAGGCAACGTGGGAGTGACCGCAAAGCTCCCTGGCAAAACCCTGACCGCTCCAAACCATCCCCCCACCTCGCCCCGGATGACCCCCGTGCGCTGATCCCCCGCCCTCTCTCCGCACCTCCCCCTTACCGCCCTCGAACCGTCCACGTGGACGCTGGAGGTTTTTTTGTCGTTCCCGCTGACCCCCCGGTCCGTCGCCGCCCCCGACCCGACGCCCGAACCGCTCCTCACGCCCGTCGCGCCCGCCCCCGGTCAGGGGTCGACCGGCGTGACCGACGTCCCCGTCCCCGCCCAGCCCGGAACCACCGTGTCGGGCGGCTTCCTGCCCGACTGGTCGATCGGCGAGTGGCTCGGCTACAGCGGCGTCATCGTCCTGGCGCTCGCCCTGACCGTCGTCGCGACGACGACGCTGTGGTGGATGCTCCACGCCTGGCGTTCCGCCGACGATCTGCGCGCCACGCAGTTCAGCTCCTCGCCGCGCCCCGCGCGGCACCGCTTCACGCTGCTCGTGCCCGGGCGGCACGAAGAAGAGGTGATGGGCCAGACGCTCGACCGCCTCGCGCAGCAGGATCACCCCGATTTCGAGATCATCGCCATCGTCGGCCACGACGACCCCGGCACCGAGCTGGTGGTGCGTCAGGCCGCCGCACGGCATCCCGATCTCATCAAGGTCGTCGTGGACGACAGCGTCCCCAAGAACAAGCCCAAGGCGCTCAACCGCGCCCTGCAGATCGCGACCGGCGACATCGTCGGCGTGTTCGACGCCGAGGACGAGGTGCACCCCGGCCTGCTGACGGTCGTGGACTCCAAGTTCCAAGAGACCGGTGCCGACGTCGTGCAGGGCGGCGTGCAGCTGATGAACTTCGAGACCAGCTGGTGGTCGCTGCGCAACGTCCTGGAGTACTACTTCTGGTTCCGCTCGCGCCTGCACTTCCACGCCCGCTCCAAGTTCATCCCCCTCGGCGGCAACACCGTGTTCGTCACCCGCGACCGCCTCGCGTGGTCGAAGGGGTGGGACGACCAGTGCCTCGCCGAGGACTGCGAGCTCGGCGTGCGGCTGTCGAGCGACGGCGCGAAGGTCGTCGTCGCCTACAACCCCGAGTACGTCACGCGCGAAGAGACCCCGCCGACCCTGAAGTCGCTCTACAAGCAGCGCACGCGCTGGAACCAGGGCTTCCTGCAGGTCCTCGGCAAGGGCGAGTGGAAGGCGCTGCCGACGCTGCGCCAGCGCATGTACGCCCGCTATCTGCTGAACATGCCGTTCCTTCAGGCGGCGACCGGACTGCTCATCCCCATCTCGCTCGTGTTCATCCTGCTCGTGAAGGTGCCGACCCCGGTGGCGCTGCTGACCTTCCTGCCCCTCGTGCCCACGATCATCACCCTCGTCGCCGAGGCGGCGGGACTGACCGAGTTCGGGCGCGTCTACGGCAAGAAGGTGCGCGTGCGCGACTACGTGCGCCTGGTGCTGGGACTCGTGCCTTACCAGGTGTTCCTCGCCGCCGCCGCCGTGCGCAGCGTCGTGCGTCAGCTGCGCGGCGACGGCAGCTGGGAGAAGACCGAGCACACCGGCGCCCACCGCGACGCCGCACCCGCGACCCCATCCGCCGAGCCCACCCTCGTGGGCGCCGGCTCGGAGGTGACCCGATGACCTCGACGATCGACCGCGTCCCCACCGGGACCATCCCCTCCGGTCCCCCGGCGGGCCTGCGCCGCCGCGTCTCGCCCTGGCGCGCCCGGCTCGGCGACGCACTGTGGCTGCTTCCCCCCCTCGTCCTCGGCCTGGTGGTCAACGCCCTGAACCTCGGCGGCTCCCCGCAGCGCATCGACGACGAGGGCACGTACACCGCACAGGCGTGGAGCATCGGCAACCTCGGCGAGCTCACGCACTACACGTACTGGTACGACCACCCGCCCCTCGGGTGGATGCAGATCGCGGCCTGGGTCGGTCTGACCGACGGCTGGAACCGCTACGACGTCGCCGTGATCGCCGCCCGCGAGGCGATGCTCGCGGCCACCGCAGCGGCCGCCGTTCTGCTGTGGTTCGTCGTGCGCCGCATCGGCTTCGCCCGGTTCACGGCATCCGCGGCGGTCGCGCTGTTCCTGCTGTCGCCGCTCGCGGTGCAGTTCCACCGGCAGGTGTACCTCGACAACATCGCCACCGCGTGGCTGCTCGCCGCGCTGCTGCTGGCGATGAGCCGCCGCGCCCAGCTCGCCGGGTACATCGGCGCCGCGGCCGCGTTCGGCATCGCCGTCCTCACGAAAGAGACGTACCTGCTCGCGCTGCCGCTCGTGGCGTGGTTCATGTGGCGCGGCGCGGACCGCACCACGCGCCGGTACACCCTGTCGGTCGCCTCGGCCGTGCTGGGACTGATCGGCCTCGCCTACGTCGCCTTCGCCCTGGTCAAGGGCGAGGTCGCTCCCGCTCCCGGGCGCGTGAGCCTGTGGGACGGTCTCGCGTTCCAGCTGGCCTCGCGCGAGGGCAGCGGATCGCTGTTCGACCCCGAGAGCCTCATGTCGCGCACCGTCGGACTGTGGTGGCAGCTCGACGCCGTCCTCATCGTCACGGCGCTCGCGGCCGCCGTCGCGGCGCTGTTCGTGCGTCGCCTGCGCCCCTGGGCGATCGCCCTGCTGGCCCTGACGGCGTTCATGTTCCGCGGCGGGTACCTGCCCGTGCCGTACGTCATCATGCTGCTGCCGTTCGCGGCCGTGGTCGTCGCCGGAATGGGCCAGGTGGCCGTCGAGGCCCTGCGCTCCCACGGCGCCCTGCGACGCATCGGCGGCGTCGCCACCGCCGTCGGACTCATCGTCGCCGTGCTGGCCGCGGGTCCGCTGTGGGCCGCGCAGCTGCGCGGATTCCTGCTCGCCGACCTCGACCGTCCGCTGCGCGACGCCGAGGCGTGGATGTCGCAGAACGCCCCCGCCGACTCGCGCATGCTCGTGGACGACGCGATGTGGGTCGACCTGGTGCGCGCCGGCTTCGAGCGCGAGAACGTCGTCTGGTACTACAAGGCCGACACCGACACCGACGTGCAGCAGCTCGCCCCCGACGGGTGGCGCGACTACGACTACGTCATCACGACGGACTCCATGCGCACCTTCCCGACCGAGTTCCCGACCGTGCGCCAGGCGATCGAGAACAGCGCCGTCGTGGCGTCGTTCGGCGAGGGCGCGCAGAAGGTCGACGTGCGCCTGGTCGACACCGCGCAGGCGGCGCTCGCGCAGGCCGCCGACGACGGCCTCTACGCCGCCCGATCGGTGGCCGGGCAGCAGGTGCTGCAGAACCCCGACGTCGGCGTCCCCGGCGAGGAGCAGGACCTGCTCACCTCGGGCGTCGTCGACGGACGCATCCTGCTGACCCTCGGCCAGCTCTCGTCGCAGGGCCGGATCGACGTGGCCGACATCACGCAGCTCGAGGGCGACCCCTCGGGCGTGCACCGTCAGCTCATCGTCAGCTCGTTCGCGGGTCAGGACGCCCGGGGGGATGCCGCCGGGGCCGACGCCCTGCTGCGCTTCTACGAGTCGCTGACCGGCCCCCTGCGCCCGGTCTCGGTCGAACGCGGTGACGCGGGCGTGGTCATCACGTTCTCGCCCGACGAGCCGGTCGACCTGCTCCCCCGTCCCACCTCCTGATCCTCTCCTCCCCCCAACGAAAGGACCGCCATGTTCCGTTCCACCCCCTCCCGTCGTCCCGCTCGGCTCGCCGCGATCGGCGCCGCCGCTCTGCTCACCGCCGGAATCGGCGTCGCCACCGCCCCCGCCGCCTCCGCGGCCACCACCGCCCCCGGCGGGTGGGCGCGCGTGGCGCACCTCTCCCCCGACACGAAGTCCGTCGACGTGCAGCTGACGGCGCTCGCCGGCGGGGCCGTGGTGTACGAGCTCGACGACGTCGCCTACGGTGCGGTGAGCCCCTACATCCCCCTCGCCGACGGCACGTACGTCGTGTCGATGGTGCCCTCGGATGCCACCGACGGCACGCAGCCGGTCGTGCAGCAGTCGATCGACATCGCCGAGGGCGAGCCGCTCACGGTCGCCGCGTACGGCCGCAACGCCGACCTGAAGACCACGGTCTTCGAGGACGACCTCTCGGCCCCCGCCGCCGGCCAGGCGCGGGTGCGCGTCGTGCAGGCCTCGACGGTCGAGCCGACGGTGAACGTCGACACCGCCCAGGGTCGTCCGATCGCCCGCGACGTGCCCGCGGGCTCGGCGACGGACTACGCCGCGGTCCCGGCGGGTTCGTGGGACCTCGAGCTGACGGGAGCGGACGAGTCCGCGACCTCGGCCGTCGATCTGCCGGCGGGGTCGGTCTCGACCCTCTTCGTGCTCGATGACGCCCAGGGCGCGCTGACGGCGCAGACCATCACCGACTCGGCGACCCTCGCCGACATGCCGGTCGGCGGCATCCACACCGGTGGCGGCGGAACCGCCGCCGCCACGACCGCGCCCTCGGGTGCCGTTGCGGCGGGCGCCGGTGCGGCGGCGGTGGCGCTGGGCGCGGTCGCGCTGATCGCGGTGCGCCGACACCGCCGGGGCGAGGCGGGCGCGTGACGTTCGCACGTCGAGCGTCGACGGTCGGCGCGGTCGCGACCGTCGTCGCCCTGACGATGGCGGCGTGCAGCACCGCGACCGAGCCCGAACCCGACACCGCCGACCGCACCACCGCGACGGCCGAGGCCTTCCTCGACACGTACGTCGACGCCGGTCGCGTGGTGCGCACGGACCAGGGCGGCGACACCGTCAGCGAGGGGCAGGCGTACGGCCTGCTCCTCGCCGTGGCCGCCGACGACCCGTCGCGCTTCGACAGCATCTGGGAGTGGACCACCGCGAACCTGCAGCGCGACGACGGTCTGCTGGCGTGGCAGTGGAAGGACGGCGCCGTCGTCGACGAGCAACCCGCCTCGGACGCCGACCTCGACGCGGCGCGCGCCCTGGTGCTCGCGGGCGACGCCTTCGACCGCGATGATCTCCGCGAGCAGGGCGTGGCCCTGGGCGCGGCCGTCCTCGACGAGATGACGGCCGAGACCGCGCTCGGACGCATCCTGCTGCCGGGGCCGTGGGCGACGGCATCCCCCCACGCCTACAACCCCTCGTACGCGTCGCCGGCCGCGTTCGACGTGCTCTCGCGCGCGTCGGGCGACCCCCGGTGGGAGGAACTGGCCGCGGGCAGTCGAGCGGTGACGAGTGCCCTGATGGATGCCAACACCCTGCCGACCAACTGGGCCACGGTCGCCGACGACGGCGCCGTCGCGCTCGCGGGTTCCGCGGGCGGCGGGGGCGAGCCGGCGTACGGCTACGACGCCGCGCGCACGACCATCCGGTTCGCCGAGTCGTGCCGGGACGACGACCGCGCCCTCGCCGCGCGGGTGGCGGCGGTGCTCCCGGGCGGCGACGAGCTGCCCGCCGAGCTCGACGCGGGGGCGGGCGCCCTCACGTCGGATCGGCATCCGGTCGCCTACGCCGCGCGAGCGGCTGCGCTCGCGGCGAGCGGGAGCGACGACGAGGCGCGAGCCGACCTGCAGCGCATGGCCGACACCGCGGCATCCACCCCCACCTATTACGGTGCCGCGTGGACGGCGCTCGCGACGGCGATGCTCACCGACGACGTGCTCGACGGCTGCCCCGCGCTCGCGGGTGACGCGGCCGCGGACGACGCGGCCCCGGCCGGCGCGGCGGGCGCCGCGGCGACGACGGCGCCGGGCGTCGGCGCGGCGAGCGGGTTCCAGGACCCGGTGGCCCCCGCGGCGGCCAACACCGCCGCGCCCGTCCACATCTCGATCCCGGCGATCGGGGTGGACTCGGACCTCATCGGGCTCGACCGCGGGGCCGACGGGTGGATCCAGTCCCCTCAGGACTACGACGCGGTCGGTTGGTACGAGAAGGGCGTCCTGCCCGGAGAGATCGGTCCCGCGGTCATCGCGGGCCACGTCGACTCCCCCACGGGTCCGGCGGTGTTCTACGACCTGCCGCGGCTGACGCCCGGCGACACGGTGTCGGTCCGCCGCGCGGACGGGTCGACCGCCGACTTCGTGGTGACCGGGCTGCAGACCGTCGAGAAGAACAGCTTCCCGACCGAGTCGGTCTATGCGCCGACGCCGACGCCGCAGTTGCGGCTGGTCACGTGCGCCGGTGCGTGGGATCCGGACAGCGGCCACTACGTCGACAATCTCGTCGTGACGGCCGTCGCCGTCTGACAGTCGCCCCGGCCGCGTGCGGGTGGTACGCCACCCGCACGCGGGGATGCTCACGGACATCGCTCGCGAGCTCAGGCCCGCTGCTCACCCAGGCGTTCGAGCACCCGACGGGACGCGTCCGACATCTCGGACGCGACGCCCAGCGAGCCCAGGTAGTCCACGACCGACTCCATCTCGTGCGCGCGGCGCACCGCGTGCTTGCGGCTGCCCGTCTCGTAGCGGTCCATCTTGGCCTCGGCGTCGCCCGACAGCTGCGCGGCGATCTGAGCGCGCACCCACGGCTCGCATCCCGCCGCGCGGCCGGCCTCGAGCGCCTCGATGACGATGGCGGCGAGGCTCTTCATCAGCACGCTGCGCAGCAGCTTGCGCGACGTCGCCGCCCCGGCCGGCCCCTCGATGACCTCGACGTCGGCGCCGAAGCGTCGCAGCACCTCGGCGACGTCGCCCGCGGCGGTCCCGCTGACGATCGTCTCGGTCGCGGCGCCCTTCGTCGGCACCGGCCCGAGGATGGCGACGTCGGCGAACCGCGCCCCGGCCTTCTCGACGAGCGCGGCGACGTCGACCATCACGTCGGGCGAGGCCGTGGTGAAGTCGGCGTAGACCGCACCCGCGCGCAGGTGGGGGGCGGCGTCGGCGGCGATCCGCGCACTCAGAGCGGCGCCGGTGAGCACGATGACGAGGTCGCTCGCGGCCACGAGGTCGGCGAGCGACGCGGCGCGCTGCACTCCCTCGGGCGTCGGGGTGGGAGCGGGGTCGAACCCGCGCACCTCGTAGCCCGCCTCGACCGCGCCGCGCGCGTAGAGCGAGCCCGCCTCGCCGAGTCCGATGATGCCGATCACGCGCATGATGTTCCTTTCGAGATGCGCGGATCGAGACCCGCGCTAGCGACCGACGGCCGCTGCCGCCCGTCGGAGTTCCGGAGCCCAGTCGGGCAGGGTGTCGGGGTCGGTCGACTCGACCGGTCCCGAGGCGGAGAGGGAGGCGATGATCTCCCCCGCCGATGAGAAGACGGGCACGCTGATGGATGCCACCGCGGTGTCGCGTTCGGCCACCGAGACGTGGAATCCGTTGCGGCGGACGGCGGCGAGCTCGGCATCCAATCCCTCGGTCGAGACCGTGAGCCCGCCCGCGGTGCGCGTCTCGCCGAGGCCGCCGAGGATACGCGCGACCTCGTCGGCCGGCAGGTGCGCGAGGATCGGCTTGCCCGCGCCGAGGTGCAGGGCGAGCCGGCGGCCGAGCGGCAGCTGATAGCGCAGGGGGTGCTGTCCGTCGACGCGGACGGCGAGGATGCGCTCGTCGCCGCTGCGCACGTACAGCGAACTCGTGAGCCGGGTGGTCTCGGCGAGCTGCTGCAGGTGCGGCCGCGCCCGGTTGCTGAGCGCGTCGGTCGAGATGTACCCGTGCGCCATGCCGAGGGTCGCCACCCCCAGGCGGTATTCGCCGCCGCTGTTCGAGACCAGATCGCGTCGCTGGAGCACGCCGAGCAGGCGGAGCGTCGTGGCGGTCGAGAGTCCCGTCCCGCGGCCGAGGTCGACGAGTCGTAGCGGCCGGTCGGCGCGCTCGAGCAGCTCGAGCAGGTCGAGCGCGCGTTCGACGCTGCGGACCGTGGGCTGACCGGAGGTGTCTTCACGACTCGAGCTCATCCATCTAGTGTGTCGGATCGCTCAGGAGGCCAGGATGCCGCGCCGCGTCTCGGCCTCGTCTTCGTTCTTGCGACGGGCGCGCTCCAGCACGGCCTCGGCCTCGGCGGCGGGGACGACGGCGAGGCCGTCGCGGTCGCCGACCACGATGTCGCCCGGGCTGACGACGACCCCGCCGAGCGCGATGGGCACGCCCACGCGGAAGGGACCGTTCTTGTACGGTCCGGCGGGGCTGCTCGAGCGCGCGAAGACGGGGAAGCCCATCTCTTCGAGGTCTCCCACGTCGCGCACCGCGCCGTCGACGACGAAGCCGATGCAGCCGACCTTGCGCAGACGCTCGGCGATCAGCTCGCCGATGAGCGCGCGGTCGGTCACGCCGTGGCCGTTGACGACCAGCACCGCGCCGGCGGGGACCTGCGAGATGGCCTCGTGGATGCCGGCGTTGTCGCCGCCGGCGACCTCGACGGTGAAGGCCGGGCCGGCGAGGGCGGCTCCGTCCCAGACGGCGTGGATGCCGGCATCCACGACACCCAGTCGGTCCATGGAGTCGCCGATGTTGGCGACGGGCAGGGCCGCGAGACCCTCCACGACCCGACGGTCGACCGTAGCGATAGCAGTCATGTCACTCATCCGTTCTCGAGGGCCGACGTCAGTCGGCGGGCTTCCATCCGTGGGCATACGACAGCAGCAGGGTCCAGATGCCCAGGGCACCGCCGATCCCGAAGGCCCAGGGGTTCAGGGCATCGGCGACGCCGGTGACGAACGAACCGTTCCCGATCAGCAGCCCGGCGATTTGCAGCAGCACCAGCACGGTGCCGACGAGGAGCATGGATGCCAGCAGCACGACGAACACGGGGGTCATCAGCGCGATCGCACGGCGACGGGCGGGCCCGTGCGGGTTTTCGGCGGGGGTCTTTTCTTCGGACATGATCTTCTCCGTTGAGGACGCGGGCTAGAACGACACCGGCAGCCAGCCGGGACCGATGAGGGCGGCGATGGCGAGGATCGGCAGCACGTACCAGACGATCAGGGGGACGAAGGTCTTCACCGGGTTCACCTGGGCGATACCGGTGGCGATGTAGATCGCCGACGCGCCGGGAGGAGAGGCCCCCTCGGTCGAGGCGGCGACGAGGACGACGCACGCGGCGAGGATCGGGTCGACGCCCGACACCATCAGCACGCTGAAGCCGATGCCGCCGATCGTGGCGATCGTCGCGGTCGAGCTGAGCGGACCGGCGACCAGCACGACCATGACGGCGACGATGATCGACATGATCACGGGCGAGGCGTTCAGTCCGTTCAGCACCGAGGACAGCTGGTCGGCCAGGCCCAGCTCGGTGAGCACGGCGCCGCCGGCGAAGGCGAAGACGAGCGTCGCGCCGATGTCGCGGTAGCGCGGGGCCGTCTTGGCGATGAAGTCGTACCAGGCGCGGCCCCCGCGGGGCAGACCCTTCCAGCCCAGGATGACGGCGAAGATCATCAGCAGCACGGGGATCCACACGATCACGCTGACGGCGTCCATCGTGTCCTCGCCCAGGGCGGCGACGAGGGCGTCGCCGGTGGGCCCGAGGGTCACGGCCACGGGGATGACGATGCCCAGGAACACCAGCAGCGAGGTCCAGCCCTGCCGGAACGAACGTCCGAAGGGCAGGATGTCGGCGGCGGCGACCCGGTCGATCTTGTGACGGCGCACGAAGATGAAGATCACGATCAGGCGCCACAGCACGCACCAGCCGGCCGCGGCGAACATCGCCAGCAGCAGCTTGTCGATCGTGACGTAGGGCGCGACGGTCGCGGTGCCGATGAGGATGAAGAACGACGCGCTCGGCGGGATGACGGTGCCGTTGCCCGCGTTTCCGGCGATCACGGTGGCCGAGACGTGCGCCGGCCAGTTCGAGCGCTTCATCCAGGGGATCGCGACGGAGCCCATGGTGGCGGCGTTCGCCGAACCCGAGTGCGCCACCGAGCCGAACAGGGCCGAACCGACGGTCGCGACGTAGCCCGCGCCACCGCGCAGGCGACCGAGCATCGAATTGAGGATGTCGACCTGCTTGTCGATGACACCCGTGGATGCCAGGAGGAAGCCGATGAACGTGAACGCCAGCGCGGCGAAGACGATCTCCTGCGTGAAGGCCGCTTCGAGGCCCACGGCCAGCAGCCGCAGAACATCCGCGCCGCCGAACGCGCAGACCACGACGAAGCCGACGACCATCGCCTCTCCGATACCGCGCTTGACCAGCACGCTCCAGATGACGATCACGCCGATGTAGGCGATCAGCGCCCAGACAGCCAAGCCCATAGTGCTCTCCATTGAGGTGGGGGGTTCATCAGATGAACTAAACGTTCACTTAGTGAAACCGTAACCCGACTCGGGACGGTCCGTCAACACGCGTCACGTCCCCGTCGCCGGGAACGACGAATGCCCCCGGCCACTCGGGCCGGGGGCATTCGTTCGAGAAGAGGTCAGCCGACGGGGGTCGCCTCGGCGGCCGCCTCGTCCTCTTCGGTGGCGACGAGCTGGCCGCACGCCCCGTCGATCTCTTTGCCGCGGGTGTCGCGCAGGGTCGTCGGGATGCCCGCGTCATTGAGGCGGCGGACGAACTCGTTCTGCACCGGCACCTCGGATGCCGTCCAGATCGACCCCGGCGTCGGGTTCAGCGGGATGGGGTTCACGTGCACCCATCCCCGGCCGCGGGCGTTGAGCTTGTCGGCCAGCAGGTCGGCGCGCCAGGCGTGATCGTTCATGTCCTTGATCAGGGCGTACTCGATCGACACGCGGCGCCCGGTCTTGTCGAAGTAGGCGCGCGCGGCATCCAGGGCCTCGTCGACCTTCCAGCGCGAGTTCACCGGGATGAGCTCGTCGCGCAGGCCGTCGTCGGGCGCGTGCAGCGACAGGGCGAAGGTCACCGGGATGTCCTCGTCGGCGAGCTTCTTGATCGCGGGCACGAGACCCACCGTCGACACGGTGATTCCGCGCGCGCTCATGCCGAGCCCGTGCTCCTTGTCGACCATGACGCGCACGGCCTGCATCACGCGGGCGTAGTTGGCCAGCGGCTCGCCCATGCCCATGAAGACGATGTTCGAGACGCGGTCCAGCGAGTGGTCGTCGCGCTTCTTCCCGCCCAGGCCGCCGGCGGCGATAAGGGAGTTGGCGCGCACGATCTGCTCGACGATCTCGGCGGCCGACATGTTGCGGGTGAGCCCCGCCTGACCGGTCGCGCAGAACGGGCAGTTCATGCCGCAGCCCGCCTGCGAAGACACGCACAGCGTGATGCGGCCGGGGTAGCGCATGAGCACCGACTCGACGAGCGCGCCGTCGTGCAGCTTCCACAGGAACTTGATCGTGTCGCCGCGGTCGGTCTCGAGGCGGCGCACCTCGGTCAGCAGCGGCGGCAGCATCCCCGCGACGAGTTCTTCGCGGCCCGCCGCCGGCAGGTCGGTCATGTCGGCGGGGTCCGAGGTGTAGTGCGTGAAGTAGTGCTTCTCGAGCTGCTTCGCGCGGAAGCCGGGCAGGCCCAGCTCCTTCACCTTCGCGACGCGCTCGTCCGCGGTCAGGTCGGCGAGGTGCACGGGGGGCTTGCCGCGCTTGGGGCTGGCGAACTGCAGCAGCGGGCGGCCGGTGTCGTCCTTGGCCTGCTGCCAGCCCTCGGTCTTCGGCCGCACCTGGCGGACGCCGGTGTTCTTCGGCCGCGTCTCGCGGACGGCGGTGTCGGCCGGGGCCCCCGCGGGGCGCACCGGCGGCGTGGTCGTGCGCGCGGGGGGCTGTTCGGTCATGGTTTCCAGGGTACCGGGCGCGTCTGCGCCGCGGCTGGGCGCGCACCTCCATCGCGTGAGGGGCCGGGAATCGCCGCCTCGCGGGGCCGCAGGCGACGGTTTCCGACCCCTCACCCGAGCCGGCACGTCGGTGCCGGGCCGCAGGGTGCACGTGAGGGGCCGGGATGCCGGGCGTCGGGGGGTACACCCGGCGCGGCCCCTCACGCGATCGGGTCAGGCGGCGTCGAGATCCTGCTCGAGCAGCGCCTGAAGTTCGTCGGCCACGCGGTCGGCCTCGGGACCGTCGACCTCGAGGGCCACCTCATCGCCCGTCTTCACGCCGAGCTGCAGCAGCGCGAGGATGCTGCGCGCGTCGACGGAGGTATCGCCGGCGGCGAGGGTCACGGAGTGCTGGGATGCCGCCGCCGCGCGGGCGAAGCTGGCGGCGGGACGGGAGTGCAGGCCGGAGGAGGAGCCGAAGACGGCGGTGCGCTGTGCCATGGGGGACCTTTCGGGTGTTCAGCTCGACTGAGCGCGAGCGATGTGCAGGGCGAGGTAGCCCACCTCTTCATCGGAGATGGCGACCTCGTGCTCAGCGAGGACGAACGCGCGGATGCGTTCGGCCGTCGCGACGGCGCGCGGGTGCTTAGCCGTCATGGTCGCGAAGAGAAGGTCTTCGTCCTGCCCGGCGAGGCGGTCGCTGAACAATCTCTCCGCGAAGAACTGCAGATGCGTGAGGAACCGACGGGTGTGCAGGTCATCGGCATCCAGGGTCACTCCCCCGGCGTGCGTGACGATCGTCGTGATGTCCGACACGAGCCCGACCACCCGCATCGAGTCGACGGACGGGCGCCCCACCTCCGAATTCACCAGGTGGAAGGCGATATTGGCCGCCTCTTCGTCGGGGAGCGCCACCCCCGTTCGGTCGCGGAGCAGTCCGAGGGCGCGCAGACCCACCTCGTATTCGCGCGGGTAGACGGTGCGCACCTCCCACGCCAGGCGGTTGGTGACCTGCAGGCCCCGCCGTTGGCGCTCCACCGCGAAGTGCAGGTGATCGGTGAGCGTGAGATAGATGTGCGCGTCGAGTTCGATGCCCGCCTTCTCGGCATCCATCACGATCGCCCTGGTGAGTTCGACGAAGCCTCCGGGGATCTGAGCGAGCAACTCGACGAGGTTCCGCTGGTCGGCGTCATCGAGCGCGACGAACACCCGGTCGGTCGAACCCGGGGCGACCTGATCTCCCGGACGCGCCGCGAAGCCGATGCCCTTGCCCAACAGCACGCGCTCCACGCCGCGCTCGTCCTCGACGAGCACGACACTGGAGTTCAGAACCTTCTTGATGATCTGCATGGGTGTCTCCGTCGACCCCGGCGGACGCGCAGCGAGTGCGGTCGTCACGCCAGGTCGGCCCCGTTCGAGGCGATGACCTTCTGGTACCAGAAGAACGAGTCCTTACGACGTCGTTCGCCGGTGCCGTTGCCGAGGTCGTCCTGGTCGACGTGGATGAAACCGTACCTCTTCGAGATCTGCGACGACGACGCACTGATGATGTCGATCGGCGCCCAGCTCGTGTAGCCGCGCAATTCCACCCCCTCGTCGACCGCGCGGATCATCTCCGCGAAGTGCGACCGGAAGTAGTCGATGCGGTACGGATCGTGGATGCGGCCGTCCTCGGTCAGCTCGTCGCGCATGCCCAGACCGTTCTCGACGATGAACAGCGGCTTGCCGTAGCGGTCGTAGAGGTCGATCAGGGAGATCCGCAGGCCCACGGGATCGATCTGCCAGCCCCACTCGCTCGACGGCAGGAACGGGTTCTTCACGCCCAGCACCGTATTGCCCGGGGTCCGCTCGGCATCCGGTCGTACCGACTCGGTGAGGGTCATGTAATACGAGAACGAGATGTAGTCGACCGGGTGCTCGCGCAGCAGCTCGACGTCGCCGTCGACGAAGGGGATCGCGATGCCCTTGACCTCGAGCGCTTTCAGCGCCAGCCGCGGGTACGCCCCTCCGGCCTGCACGTCGGTGCACAGGTACAGCAGTCGTTCCTTCGCCTGGGTCGCGGCGACGTCGTCGGGGTGGCACGTGTTCGGGTAGGTGGTGAGCATCGTCAGCATGCACCCCATCTCCGACTCCGGCCACATCTCGTGCAGCATCCTCGTCACCGACGCGGAAGCCACGAACTGGTGGTGCAGTGCCGTGTAGCAGGCCTGTTCCAGCGAGCCCTCGACGGTCTCGTCGATGATGCCGCCCGAGGTGAAGGGGTGCCGGATGATGCCGTCGATCTCGTTGAACGACAACCACAGGTCGACGAGGTGGCCGAAGCGCTCGAAGCACGTGCGCGAGAAACGTTCGAAGAGGGCGATGGTCCCACGGTCGACCCAGGCGTTGTTCTTCAGCGCGAGCGCGAGCGGCGGGTCGTAGTGCGACAGCGTCACCAGCGGGCGGATGCCGAGGCGGCGCATCTCGCTGAAGAGGTCGAGGTAGAAGGCGATGCCCTCTTCGTTCGGCTCGAGCTCCTCACCGGTCGGGTAGAGGCGCGACCACGCGATGGACACGCGCAGCACCGAGAAGCCCATCTCGGCGAACAGCGCGAGGTCTTCGCGGTAGCGGTGGTAGAAGTCGATCCCGCGCCGCTTGGGGTAGTACGCGATGTCGTCGTCGGCCATCGCGGCAGCGATGGACTCCAGCGTGTGCTGGTGGTGCACCGCGTACTCGCGCGGGTCGACGTGCGGGCGGTACTTCGCGACGTCCGAGACCGCGGGACCGCGCCCCCCTTCGTTCCAGGCACCCTCGGCCTGGTTGGCGGCGAGCGCACCGCCCCAGAGGAATCCGTCAGGCAATCCCATTCGCGGTCTCCTTCGCATCGGTCGACAGCAGAGCGGCGCCCGCGGCGACGCGTCCGGTGACGAGGGGGGCGACGTCGTAGGCGTCGCCGTTGAGCACCACGACGGGCGTCGTGATGTCGAGTCCGGCGGCCTCGATCGCCGCCAGGTCGGCGGTCAGCACGTGCTGGCCGGCTTCGACGCGGTCGCCCTGGGCGACGTGCGCGGTGAAAGGTGCCCCCTCGAGGCGGACGGTGTCGAGGCCCACGTGCACGAGCACTTCGAGGCCGTCGTCGCCCAGGATGCCGAGGGCGTGACGCGAGGGGAGCAGGCTCGACACGGTGCCACTGATGGGGGCCCGGACCTCACCATCGGTGGGGCGGATGGCGACGCCGGGTCCGAGGATGCCTCCCGAGAACACCGGGTCGTCCACCTTCTCGAGGGCGAGCACCTCGCCCGTCATGGGGGCGACGATCCCGCCGGCGGCGGCGGGGGTCGCCGTCCCCGCCTGCTGCTCGAGCAGACGCACGGTGGCCG
The DNA here is from genome assembly GCF_003075375.1 of Microbacterium testaceum. Classification (GTDB taxonomy): domain Bacteria; phylum Actinomycetota; class Actinomycetes; order Actinomycetales; family Microbacteriaceae; genus Microbacterium; species Microbacterium testaceum_E. The sequence continues at coordinate 23,236 of NZ_QDFT01000005.1, forward strand.
AGTCGGAGTCCTTCCAGATCACCAGCGACACGATGAACGAGGTGACCATGGCGACGAGGGCGCCGATGACCGCGTGCAGCAGATTCCACGGGTTCGCCATGTCGATGAACATCGAGATGGATGCCGCACCCGGGCTGACGAGCGCGAAGGCCGAGATCGCCGCGATGCCGAGGTACGAACCACCCACGAATGCGCCGATGACGACCGAGACGATCGCACGACGGTTCTGCAGCGTCACGCCGTACAGGGCCGGCTCGGTGATCCCGAAGAAGGCCGAGATGCCCGACGAGATCGCGGTGCCGCGCAGCGTCTTGTTCTTGGTGCGCACCGCGATGGCGAGGCTCGATCCCGCCTCGGCGAGGTTGTGGGCGAGAGAGGCGACGAGGTAGAAGCTCTCCTTGCCCGCGGAGGCCATGGTCGCCACCGTCGGCGGAATGAACGCCTTGTGCATGCCGACCGAGACGATGAAGGGCAGGGCGGCGGCCATCAGCGCCACAGCGATCCAGCCCAGCGTGCCGTAGAGCCACAGCATCGCGCCGGTCAGCAAGGTGCCGAGGAAGAAGCCGAGCGGACCGAGCAGGAAGATCGTGGCGGGCGCCACGACGACGAAGCAGATCAGGGGCACGAGGAAGGTGCTGATGACGCTCGGGCTGATGCGGCGGGCGAAGCGCTCGACGACGGCGAGCAGCAGCACGGCGAGGATCGGGGGGAACACCTGCGCGTTGTAGGCGATCGCGGGCACCGTCAGTCCGAACAGTGCGACGCCGCCTTCCTGGGTGAGAAGACCCGCGAAGGTCGGGAACACCAGCAGGCCGACGATGCCGAGCGCGAGCGGGATGTTCACGTCGAGCTTCTTCGCGGCGGTGTAGGTCACCAGCAGCGGAAGGAAGAAGAAGACCGCGTCGGGGATCGCGGTGAGCACCTGATAGGTCTGGTCGGTCGTCTGCAGCCAGCCGAGCGCGACGGCGAGGATGAGGAACGACTTGAAGATTCCTGCGCCGGCGACGGCGGGGATGATCGGGGTGAAGACGCCGACGACGAAGTCCATGAACACCGACCCGGCGCGCTTGAGGGTCAGCTTCGGTGTGGCGGAGTCGACGCGCGCCGCGGCGCGCGTGCCGCTCCCGGTGCGGATCTTCTCGATCTCGCGGAAGTAGTCGTTGACACCCGAGCCCACGATGACCTGGGTCTGGGTGCCCAGCACCACGCCGATGACGCCGGGCGTGGCCTTGAGGGCGGCCTCATCGGCCTGCGAGTCATCGGCGAGAGTGAAGCGGAGGCGGGTCGAGCAGTGGTGGAGCGAAGCCACGTTGGCCGCCCCTCCGACGTGCTCGAGGATCGCGCGGGCGCTGTCCTGAGTGGTCATCGAAGTCCTTCCTTGGATCGAAGGACACGCGTCGCGACGTCGACTGCGATGCCGCCCGGGCGAACAAAAAAGGACCCGAAGGCGGCGCTCTCGCACTGCGTTCGGATCCTGCCTGCATGACCAGTCACATGTCCGTCGGCGACTCTACACGACGATTCCCGGATGTCGAATCGCGGCGTCGAACGCGCGGACCGGACGAGTAGCGTGACGGTGTCGTCGGTTCTCCCGAGACCGGGAACGATGGCCATCGACGTGGCACCCGCCGCCGATCCCCCGACCTGATCCGCGCTCCGGCGCCGCTCGCCCTGGAGGGCACATGACCCGCATCGCCTTCCTCGACGTCGACGGCACGATCCTCGAGCACGGCTCGGCGATCGCCCCGTCGACGGTGACCGCCGTGCGGAAGGCCCGCGAGAACGGCCACCTCGTGTGGCTGTGCACCGGGCGTTCGGCGGGCGACATCCATCCCGACGTGCGGGCGATCGGCTTCGACGGGGCGATCACCAACGGCGGCGCCTACGCCGATCGCGACGGCGAGCTGGTCGTCGAGCACCCCATGCCGCGCGCCGACGTCGAGACCCTCGAGCGGTACTTCGAGGGGCACGGCATCCACTACTTCCTGCAGACGCACGACGCGGTGTTCGCGTCCGCGGGGATGGATGCCGTCATGCGCGACTTCCGCCGCGCCCGCGCCGAGTGGCGGGCGGCGGAGCTCCGCGAGCGCGGACTGCCCGCCGAGGAGCCGCTGTGGCGCGAGCCGCGCCCCGTGTCCGAGGTCGATCGCGACGTCGTCGCCAAGGCCGTGTTCGTCAGCTCCGCCGACGACACCGTCGCGCACGCCGCCGCGACCCTGGGCGAGGGGTTCTTCGTCATCCCGGGCTCGATGCCGTTGCCCGGTGGGTCCAACGGCGAGATCGGTCAGGCGGGCGTCGACAAGGGCTCGGCGATCCTCGAGGTGCTCGCTCTGCTCGGGCGCGATCCCGCGGATGCCATCGGCATCGGCGACAGCTGGAACGACGTCGAGATGTTCGAGGTGGTGGGCACCCCGGTCGCGATGGGCAACGCCATGCCCGAACTGCAGCGTCTCGCCGGTCGCGTCACGACCGCCGTGCTCGACGACGGCGTGCACAACGCGTTCGCGGAGCTCGGCCTGATCTGAGCCCCGGCCCCCGCCCCCGGCTCCCGGCACCCGCACCCGGCTCCGGCTCCGGCTCCGGCTCCGGCTCCGATAAACGCTGATCCTGCCGAGACACGCGGCTGCGTGGCGTGTCTCGGCAGGCGCAGCGTTTATCGAGGCGCGGGAGGCGAGGGGCGTCACCGCCGCCCGGACCCGCCCCTCAGTCCAAGAAGATGTCCGGGTACATCGCCTCGTCGGGCGTGCCCGGCACCGCGGCGTACCCCGAGAAGTCGGTGACTCCGGCCGCGCGCAGCACGTCCTCCACGATCAGCGTCTCCCCGGTGCGCTCGCGCGACGGCGCGGTCAGCACCTCGTACGCGGCATCCGCGTAGATCTCGGGCGTCCGCGAGACGCGCATGAGCCGGTCGCCACCGATGACGTTCTGCACGGCCGCGGTCGCGATCGTCGTCCGCGGCCACAGGGTGTTCGCCGCGATCCCGGCGTCGGCGAACTCCGCCGCCAGCCCCAGCGTCGCCATGGTCATCCCGAACTTGGCCAGGCTGTAACCCGTGTGCGCCCCGAGCCACTTCGGCGTGACGTTCAGCGGGGGCGACAGCGAGAGGATGTGCGGGTTCGACGCCTCGCGCAGGTGCGGCACGGCCGCGCGCGAGAGCAGGAAGGTGCCGCGCACGTTGACGTCCTGCATGAGGTCGTACTTCTTCGTGGCGAGCTCGAGCGAGCCCGACAGGTCGATGACGCTGGCGTTGTTGACCACGATGTCGATCCCCCCGAACTCCGCGACCGTGCGGCGGACGGCCTCGGCGATGGAGTCCTCGTCGCGCACGTCGCCCACGATCGGCAACGCCCGTCCGCCGGCCGCGCGGATCGCGTCGGCGGCGGTGTGCACCGTCCCCTCGAGCTTCGGGTGGGGCGTGTCGGTCTTGGCGAGCATCGCGATGTTCGCGCCGTCGCGTGCGGCGCGCAGCGCGATGGCGAGGCCGATGCCGCGGCTGCCGCCCGACATCAGGATGGTCTTCGCAGAGAGCGTCATGAGCGGCGTCCTTTCGCGGAGGCGGCGGCGAAGGCCGCGACCCGGGCCTTCGCGTCGGGGGTCTCGAAGGCGGCGCCGATCGTGGCGGCCTCGTCGTCGAGGTTCTCGGCCAGGGTCCGTCCGGCTCCCAGGCGCACGAGGCGCGTGGCCTGTCCGAACGCGGCGGTCGCCCCCTCCAGCCAGAAGGACGCGATCTGCTCGACGCGCGCCGAAAGATCCGCGGATGCCACGACCTCGGCGACCAGTCCCCACTCGAGCGCCTCGGCGGCATCCAGCATCCGGTCCTGCAGCAGCAGCTGCAGTGCGCGGCGCTGCCCGATCGCCGCCGGGAGCAGGGTGGAGACGCCCAGGTCGGGGGTGAGCCCGACGTTGGCGTACCGGCTGACGAAGCGGGCGTTCTCGCTCGCAACGACGTAGTCGGCGGTCAGCATGAGACCGAGTCCTCCGCCCGCGACCGCGCCCTGGACGGCGGCGACGATCGGCAGGGGCGCCTCGGCGAAGGTGCGGATGCCGTCGTGGATCGCCGCGGCGGTCTGGGTGACCTCGGCGCCCGTCGCGCCGGTCGTCGCCATCGCCACGACGTCGCCGCCCGCGCAGAAGGCGGGGCCGTTGGCATCCAGGATCACCGCTCCGACGGACGCGTCGGACGTCACCTCGTGCGCGACATCGCGCCAGCGGCGGGCCATGGGGAAGTCCATCGCGTTGAGCGAGGCGGGCCGGTCGAAGGTGACCCGGGCCAGCCCGTCCCGGATCGAGAGCAGGATGCCGTCGGTCATTTCGGCGCCATCCGGATCGCGCCGTCGAGGCGGATCGTCTCGCCGTTGAGGTAGCCGTTGTCGACGATCGCGAGGACGAGCCGCGCGTACTCGTCGGGGGCGCCCAGACGCGAGGGGTACGGCACCTGCTGTCCGAGGGAGTCCTGGGCGGCCTGCGGCAGCCCCTTGAGCATGGGCGTCTCCATGATGCCGGGGGCGATGGTGGCGACGCGGATGCCGTGGCGGGCGAGCTCGCGGGCGATCGGAAGGGTCATCGCGTGCACGCCGCCCTTGCTCGCCGAGTAGGCGGGCTGGCCGATCTGCCCGTCGAAGGCCGCGACGCTCGCGGTGTTGACGATGACACCGCGGTCGCCGCCCTCGGTGGGATCGGTCTGCGCCATGACGGCGGACGTCTGCGCGATGACGTTGTACGTGCCGATGAGGTTGACGCGGACCACCCTCTCGAAGTCGGCGAGCGACGAGGGGGTGCCGTCGCGCTCGAGCACCTTGGCGGGAGGGGCGATCCCGGCGCAGTTCACGACCACGCGCAGGGGACCCGCCTCGGCGGCGCGGGCGGCTGCGGCGGCGATCTGCTCGGCATCCGTCACATCCGCGGCGACGAACGAGCCGCCCAGCTCCTCGGCGATCGACGCTCCCGCGGAGGAGGGCAGGTCGACGATCGTGACGTGCGCCCCGGTATTCACGAGGCGGCGCGCGGTGGCCAGGCCCAGTCCCGAGGCGCCCCCGGTGACGAGGGCCGAGGCTCCGGTGATGTCCATGCGTTCTCCTTCGAAGCTGAAACCGGGTCCCACCCTAGCCGAGACTCAGACTCGTGCGCGGCGGCGCAGACGCCGCTGCCAGACCCGCACCGGGTGCGTGCGGATCGCGGCCGTCGCGGCGCCGTCGACCAGCAGGATGACCTCTTCGGGCTTCCACCGGTAGGCCGCGGCGAGGTGCTGCCCCACCGCGTCGAGGGCGTCGGGGATCGACAGCTCCGCACCCCGCGGCACGTCGACGGCGTCGGGGTCGAGGTCGCGGGCGGCTGCGCGCAGCTCGGTGACGAGCCCCCGCAGGCGCTCGGGACCGTAGGCCGCCGAGGCGAGGTCCCAGTCGCCGACGACGACCGCGGACCCGGCCGGGCACACGAGCGGCGACGGAGGCGAGGGGGCGGCGAAACGCAGACGAATCACGGCCGCCCCGACGACGATGACGGCCACCCCTCCCAGCACCGTCGCGGGTGCGAACGAGAAACCGGCGCGGAACAGCCCCGAGTCCCATCCGGCCGCGAGTCCCACGGCGACCCGGGCCACGCAGTACAGCGCGAACACCGCCGTGGTGATCCCGATCACGCGCAGCGGGCCGTAGGGCTCGATGCGCGCGCGGGCGCACGCCCACGCGCAGGCCCCCGAGGTCACGGCGAGAGCCAGCGCCTTCACCGCGAGCGACGCGGGCAGCGGCACGGTCGCCGTCACGATCGCGACGATCAGGGTCACCGCCAGCACGGCCGCTGAGGTCACGCGGGCGCGGCGGCCGTCGAGGACGGCGACCGCCACCGCGAGCAGCGCGGGCGAGAGCACCATCGCGACGTCGCCGAGAACCAGGGGCAGGATGCCGCCCCCGGCCGTGTAGATGAAGTACATCGCGCTGGAGCCGACGGCCGTCACCCCCGACACCGCCACGAATCGCAGGAAGAGGATCATCGGCGCGGGCGTGCCGATGCGCGGCAGGGCCACGAACGACACCACCGATGCGACGCCGGCGCAGACCGCCAACAGCCCCCATGACAACTCCATCGCACCTCCCCTCCGCTCATTCTGCCCCCGGCCGGCACCGGTCGGGGACGGCGGGGCGCACGTAGGCTCGGAGAGTGATCACAACCGGCTACCGGATCGAGAGCGTGCAGGTCGACGACCCCCGCGCGGTGCAGCTGCGCAGCATGCTGGATGCCGACCTCGACGAGCGCTACCGCGACGCCGACGCCGACGACACCCCGGCGTTCGCCGCGAAGCGCGCGGCCGCTCTGGCGGTGCATCCCGAGCAGATCGTCGCCACGCTGCTCGCGGTCGACGACGACGGCACTCCGCTCGGCCATGTGATGCTGCGCCGGCTCGGCGCGGAGTGGGAGCTCAAACGCCTCATCGTCGTACCCGCGGCCCGGCGCCGGGGCGTCGGTCGGGCGCTGACGGCCGAGGTCGTCGACCGCGCCCGCCGCGGCGGAGCCGCACGCGTGATCCTGCAGAGCGGGCGCATGCAGCCCGAGTCGCTGCGCATGTACGCGGCATCGGGTTTCACGCCCATCCCCGTCTACGAGCCCTACGTCGAGACGATGCCGCGCTCGCTCTGCTTCGAGTACGTGTTCTGACCCGGGCGCCCGCCCGGCGCCCGCCCGGCGCCGAGACCGCAGCCTTTCGCCGAGACCGTGGGGCTATGGCGCCGAAGAGAAGCGGGCTCGACGATCACGTGCGGTCTCGACGGCCACCTCAACGGGGTCGGGCGAGGCGGGGCGTCACGTCCCGACGATGCGGAACGCCCCCGTCGCCACCGCGGCGCCGAGTGCCACGGCGACGAGCACCGCCGCCCCGGCGAGGGCCACGGCATCCCGCGTCGACACGGTCGACGGGCGCGCCCACGTGCGCTCGACGTCCGCACCGAAGCCGCGGGCCTCCATCGCCGTGGCGAGCGCGGTGCCGCGACGCACGGCGAACACGAGCAGCACGAAGGCCATGCCGAAGAAGCGGCGGATCGCACCGCGGTCGCCGAGCCCGCGCGCGCGGCGGGCGAGGGCCATCGTGCGCCAGTCGTCGACGAAGAGCCCCACCGTCCGCGCCCCCGCGAGGACCCCCAGCACGAACCGGCTCGGCAGCTTCGCGACCTGCGCCAGGGCGTCGGCGAGCTCGGTCGGGTCGGTGCGGGCGAACAGCAGGATGAGCGGGAGCGCCAGGGCCACCACGCGCAGCATCACCGCGAGCGACAGGGCGATCGAGTCATCGCTCACCGTCGCGAACAGGAAGGTGCCGTAGACGGTCCCCCCGGGGCGGGCGTACAGCAGCATGCTCAGGCCGGCGACGGGGGCGAACACCAGCACCGGCACCAGGCGCTTCAGCACGGTGGCGGCCGCGACGCCGGTGAGCGGCACGCACAGCAGCTCGAGCGCGATCGCCGCTCCGGCGCTGACCGCGTCGAGCGACACGAGCAGCGGGACGGCCAGCACCAGCACCATCGCGACCTTGGTCACCGGGTTGACCCCGTCGAGCCACGCGCGCGCGGTGGGCGCGGGGGCGGTCAGCCGTGTCGCGCCGCTCACGCGGCATCCCCCATCTCGATCCGATGCTGGCCGAGGTGACGGATCACGTCGGCGTCGTGCGTGACCGCGACGATCGTGCGTCCGCGCGCGACCTCGCGCTGCAGCAGGGCGACGAGCTCGCGCCAGCCGCGGCGATCCTGCCCGAAGGTCGGTTCGTCGAGGACGATCACCGCGGGCGAGGCGGCGAGGACCGTCGCCACCGACAGGCGGCGCTTCTGTCCCCCCGAGAGCGTGAAGGGGTTGGCGAGGGCGAGGGATGCCAGATCCAACCGTTGGAGCAGCTCGTCGACGATCTCGTCGACCTGCGCCGCCGACATCTTCAGCGCCCGCGGGCCGACGGCGAGTTCGTCGCGCAGGGTCGCCGCGAGGAACTGGTGCTCGGGCTCCTGGAAGACGGTGCCGATACGCGTGAGCAGCTCGGTGGAGCGCCACCGCGAGGGGCGGGTGCCCCCGCGCGCGGCGAGCATCGGGCCGGCGACGACCTCGCCCGCCAGCTCGGGGAGCAGTCCCGCGAGAGTGAGGGCCAGGGTCGACTTGCCCGCGCCGTTGGGTCCGGTGACGACGGTCCCCGCCCCGGCGGGCACGGTCAGGTCGAGGCCCGCCGCGACCACCGTGCGCCGCTCGCGGCCGATCGCCAGCGACGTCGTCGAGAGGGCGGCATCCATCGATCCGTGCTCCGGCGGCAGGGCGAGATCGACGGGCCGCCCCGGCACCCAGACGCCGGCCTCGGCGAGCGCGTCGCCGTGCTCGCCGAACACCCGCGCGGGCGGTCCGTCGGCGAGGACTCCCCCGCCGGGCGCCAGCACGATCACGCGCGTCATCAGGTCGGCCCAGACCGCGGTGCGGTGCTCGATCAGCACCAGGGTCGTGCCCTCGCGGGCGAGGACCGCCTCGACGGCGGCGCGCACCTCGGCGACGCCCTCGGGGTCGAGGTTGGCGGTCGGTTCGTCCAGCAGCAGCAGTCCCGGGCGCATCGCGAGCACCCCGGCCAGGGCCAGCCGCTGCTTCTGACCGCCCGACAGGGCCTTGGTGGCGCGGTCGGGGGGCACGGACAGACCCACGGATGCCACGGCCTCGGCGACCCGGGCGGGGATCTGCGCCGCCGGGACGCCGAGGTTCTCGCACCCGAAGGCGACGTCGTCGCCCACCTTCGACAGCACGATCCCGGCCTCGGGGTCCTGCAGCACCAGCCCGATGCGACCGCGCTGGGCTTCGGGCGCCTCGCCGTCGACTAGGATGCGGCCGCTGCGCTCACCCTCGTCGCTGCCGCCGAGAAGACCGGCGAGGCCCGCGAGCAGTGTCGACTTGCCGGCGCCGGACGCGCCCAGCAGCAGGACGCGCTCGCCCGGTTCGATCCTCAGCGAGACGTCACGCGTCGCGGGCAGCTTGCGGCCGGCGTAGCGCCATCCCCATCCCTCGACGTCGACGCGCGCGGGGCCCGCCATCAGACGTCGCGGCGCGCGTCCCGCCCGGAGGCGAAGCGGCTGAGCGCCCCCGTCGCGGCGAGCGCGCGTACCAGCAGCCAGCCGACGAGGCCGGCGAGAAGGGCACCCGAGACGATCAGGCTGCCGAGGTAGATGAGGTTGAACTCGACCGTCTTGGCGAGGTTGGGGGTGAGGAACAGCTCCAGCACCCATGCGCCGATGCCCGCGCCGGCGCCCGCGAGCATCGCGACGGGCAGGGTGAAGCGCAGGTAGAGGAAGGCGAGGAAGATCAGCTCGGCGCCCAGGCCCTGGGCCAGGCCCGAGAAGATCGTCGTCACACCCCAGACGTTTCCGATGAGGGCCGAGACGATCGCGGCGATCAGCTCGACCAGCAGAGCCGCGCCGGGCTTGCGGATGACGAGGCCGCCGACGACGCCGCCGAGCAGCCAGATACCGACGGCGAGGCCGCCGAGGCCCGGCGTGAGGCCGTCCATCGCGACGAACCAGAGGCCGCCGACGGTGTTCCAGCCCCAGAAGACGAGGCCGATCGCGACGCCGAGGACCGCGGCGACGACGATGTCGACGACGCGCCAGCGGAAGCGGTCCCCGGGGTGCACGGCCGAAGCGGCGGTCGCGCGGGCAGACGTGGACGTGTGCATGTGTTCTCCTCCCTGCGCCGGCATGATCCGGATCAGGTTCGACGGTCGAAGCGTGGATTCGCTTCCTCTCAGCCCGGTTCACCGGACTCCCGTGGGTGGTGCTGATGAGTATAGACACCAGAGCCGGGGTAGCGTGGGCGGGTGCACGAGCAGAACCCGGCCACGCGGCGCGCGCGACGCCTCCGGAACGCTGCGACCCCCGGCGAACCGCCGCGGGATGCACCCGACGCCCAGCCCCTCGGGCCCGCACTGTCGCTCGACCCGGCGCTTCCGCTGGGGCCCGCGCTGTCGACGTCGGGCGATCTGAGCGCGGTCCGAGAGCCGCGGGATGCCATGGCCCCGGCCGTGCGCGAGGACGCGGGCGCATCGAACGGCACGTCCTCGGCGGGCGACGCCCCGGCGGATCCGGCCGCGCCCGTCGTGATCGGCGCGCTCGCCTGGGTCGACCCCGAGGACGCCGGAGGACCCCGCCCCGCCCCCGCGTTCGTCGTGTCGGGCGCCACGGCCCGCCAGGCCGATCTGCTCGCGGGCGCGCGGCGCCGGCGACTGCGCCCCGCGACCGTCATCCCGCCCGTCCTGCTCGTGCTGCTGCTGGCCGCCTACGCCGCGACGACCCTGCTGTGGCCGCTGAACGCCGTCGCCCCGCAGGCGCGCGCGGTGGTCGTGCAACCGGCGGTCGCGCCCGCAGCGCAACCCGCGTGGCCCGCCCAAGGCGAGGCGGCGATCGCGATCGACGGCGTGACCGGAACCCTGTCGTCCTCCGCCAGCGCGCCCGAGTCCATCGCGAGCATCACCAAGGTCGTCACGGCCCTGGTCGTGCTCGACCGCCTCCCCCTCGCCCCCGGCGAGCAGGGCAAGTCCTACGCGTTCACCCAGGCCGACAGCGCCGACTACTGGCAGTATCGCGCCCGCGGGGAATCCTCTCTCGACGTCCCCGTCGACGGCAGCCTGACCCAGCTGCAGATGCTGCAGGGCATGCTCATCGCCTCGGCGAACAACTACGCCCAGCGGTTGGCATCCGATCTCTTCCCCTCGGATGCCGAGTTCTCGGCCGCCGCGAACGCCTACCTGGCGGAGCGCGGGATCGAGGGCATCACGATCGTCAACCCGACGGGCATCGAAGCGGGCAACACCGCCACCCCCTCGGCCCTGATCGCCCTGGCCGAACGGGCCCTCGCCAACCCCGTGATCGCCGAGATCGTGCGCACACCCGAGCTCACCCTGCCGGGGGCGGGAACGTTCTCGAACGGCAACGCCCTGCTGTCCGATCCGGGCGTGATCGGGGTCAAGACCGGCACGCTCGACGCCTGGAACCTGCTCACCGCCAAGGACATCACCGTCGGCGATGCCACGATCCGCGCCTACGCGGCGGTGCTCGGCCAGCCCGGTCCCGATTCGCGCAACCAGGCCGCGCGCGACCTGTTCTCGCGCCTCGAGCAGGAACTGCAGCCCCGCCCGTCGGTGACGGCGGGCACCGTCGTCGGCAAGGTCGAGACGCTGTGGGGCGACGACATCGACATCGTCACGGCATCCGACGCCACCGTGGTGCTGTGGAACGGCGGCAGCGCGAACACCTCGACGCGCTTCGACCTGGGCGATCGCACGCAGCCCGGCGACACCGTCGGCACGCTCACCGCGACGGGCCCCGTCGACGCCGCGACCGTCGACGCGCAGCTCGTGGGCGAGATCGAACCGCCCGATCCGTGGTGGCGCCTCACCCACCCCCTCGATCTGTTCGGTCTGAACGACTGAGGGTGTGATGGATCTCTCCCTGGATGCCGCCTCCCCCACGCCGCCCTTCGAGCAGGTGCGGGCGCAGATCATCGCCCGGATCGACGACGGGTCGCTCGTGGTCGGCACGCGCCTGCCGCCCGTGCGCGCCCTGGCGACGCAGCTCGAGCTGGCCGCCAACACCGTGGCGCGGGCGTACAAGGAGCTCGAAGAGGCGGGCTACGTCGAGACGCGGGGTCGCGCCGGCACGTTCGTGAAGGGCGTCGATGCGGCATCCGCTCGGGCCGCCGGGGCCGCGCGCGCGTACGTCGACACCGTTCGTCGGCTCGGGGTCTCGACCGAGGACGCCGTCGAGCTCGTCCGGGCGGCGCTGCGCGACCGGTGACGCTCGCGGGGCGCGCCCCCTCGCGCACCCACGCGGCGGGGTCCGTCGAAGCCGCCGGCCCCGCGGGCCAACTGGCCCCACTTAAGGCCGCCGCGCGACATCGCTCCTCCCCACCCCTCTGACCTAGAAGGTCATCCCCACCTCACCCCCACCGTTCTGACCCGACGCCCGGCGCTCGACCGCGCCCGAATCCCGGCCGTCCGCGCACCCCGAACTCAACCCGCTCACCCACGCGCGCTGGCCCGCGCCCGTATCCCGACCCACCGCGCACCCCCACCGCAGCCGCTCACCCATCCACATCGACCCGCGCGCCGGTCCCCACCGCGGTCCGCGCCGTACGCTCGACCTCATGCCCCTCGCTCTCGTCACCGGCGCCGCGCGCCCCGACAGCATCGCCGCGCGCATCGTCCCCCGCCTCCGCGCGGACGGCTGGCTCGTCGTGACCAGCGACCTCGCCGCCGGCGACTATCCCTGCGACCTGGCCGATCCCCACACCCCCGGCGAGCTGATCGACAGGGTCCGCGCCGACCACGGACCGGTGCACGCCCTCGTCCTGAGTCACGCGCACGGCGTCGAGTCCGGCATCCTCGACACCACCGCCGAGAGCTTCGACCGCCACGTCGCCGTCAACGCGCGCGCGAGTTTGCTGATGATCGCGGCCTTCGCGCGCCAGGTCGACGAGACGGGCGGCGCCATCCTCGCCTTCACCAGCGATCACACGAACGGAAATCTCCCGTACGGCGCCTCCAAGGGAGCCCTCGACCGCATCGTCATCTCGGCGGCGCGCGAACTGGGCCCGAAGAACATCTCGGCGAACGTCGTGAACCCCGGCCCGATCGACACCGGATGGATGGATGCCGAGACCCGCACCGCCCTGACGGCCCACCAGCCGCTCGGCCGCCTCGGGACGCCGCAGGACATCGCCGACATCACGGCCTTCCTGCTCTCCGACGCCGGCCGCTGGATCAGCGGGCAGCTCCTGCACACCGACGGCGGCTTCTCGGCCTGACCACGACCGTCGCGACACGCGCGTGCCATATGCGGCCGTCGTCCGTAGACGCCCGGGGCACCCTCCCGGAATGAGGACGCACCCGTCGAACCCCGATGCGCTTGCACGAGCGAGGGGATGTCGCGACTACCTGTTCGCACGTCGTCATCCCGTCCGCCCCCACGCGTGCGTTTGGAGCGCTCCGCCAGGCACCGCCGCTCGAGCAGGCGTTCTTCGAGGCGCCGCTGGGCGTCCCCCGCCCGGCGTGAACCGCGCGGGGGACGAGGGACTCAGCCGCTCTTGCGGCGGAACTCCCGCTTGGTGACGGCGCCGTGCGTGCCCTGGACGGCGGAGTGGCCGTCGAGGTGCGCCTGACCCGACCGCTGCTGACCGTTCTTCTTCTCGAGTGCTTCTTTGAACTTGCGCTTCATGTCGTCCGACGCCGAAGCGCCCGGGGTGTCGTCGGTACTCATGGCCCCACCCTAGGCACGTCGGACGCGCGAGCGCGAGCGCTCAAACGTGGCGGACGCGCTGCTGCAGGCGGGTGCGGATGTCGAACAGCTCGGTGCCGCCGACCTCGCGACCGCCCGTGATCCCGCGACGCAGCAGCGTCGTCAGGGCGCTGCGCGTGACCAGGGCGACGGGGGTACCGCGCACCTTGCCGAGCTCGGTGATGGCGTCGAGCACGTCGTCGTCGGGGAGCACGACCAGCGCCCCGCTGAAGCGCACCCCGGCCGCGCGGGCGATCACGCGGGCGCGCGACACGAGCTCGGTCACGGGAGATCCGATGACGTTCGGGCCGCTGATCTCGCCGCGACGCACACCGACGGGACCGCCGAAGTCCTCGCTCAGCAGCGCGTAAAGGCCGCTCGGCCCGAGGACGAGGTGATCGATCTTCTGCTCGGGGTCGATGCCGTCGCGGTCGGCGAGCACGTCGTGCCACACGGTGTATCCCATGCCGAGCTCCGAGACGAGGCGTGCGGTCTCCTCCTCGGCGAGCGCGTCGGCCAGGATGTGACGGATCTCGGGGGGCGCCGACCGGACGAGTGCCGGGTCGTACGGGTCGGCGATCTCGACTCCGCGGCCCACCCATTCGCGGATCAGGCCGAGGTAGCGCTCGCGGCGCCACCCGCCGGGCTGTCCGTGCGATCGCGCGCGCGGCCGGGTGTCGGTCTGCCGAGGAGCGGGGGATGCCGCCGACGCGCCGCCCCACTCGGGTGACGACGACCCGCGGCCCCGGTCGTAGGCGCTGCGCGCCTCGGGCGTTCCGACGAGCTCCCACGCGCGCTGCACCTGGACGAACTGCGCGGCGTCGCCGCCCGTGTCGGGGTGCGTCTCGCGCAGGCGCACCCGGTAGGCGCGGCGCAGACTCTCGTCGTCGGCGTCGGCGGCCACGCGGAGCACCTCGTACGCCGATGACGACATGGGGCTGTCGAACACGTCCGTTCATCCGTTCTGCCGCGATCTGGTGCGGGCGCGGCGTCTTTCAGGCTAACGCGGCGCGCCGGGGGGCAGTCCCGCGCGTCGCTGGGAACGCGCCGAGCGCCCCGCGCGCTCGCGCCGTCGCCCGTGCCGCGCGCGCGGCCGGCGAGCGTAGGCCGCGGCATCCCTGCTCGACAGCGCGAGCAGCACCAGGATGTCGAGCGCCAGGGTGGTCAGCGTCGTGCGGATCGAGATCTCCTGCCCGAACTCCCACCACCCCACGAAACTCGCCGAGATCGACGCCACCGAGATCAGCATGACGAACACGCGCGACCGGTTTCCGCCGAACAGGATCCGGATGCCGAGCACCACCTGCACCGCGCAGACGCTGCCGAGAATGGCGAGGAACACGGCCGTCCCCACGCCGAGGTCCGACGCGCTGACGTCCGGGGCCTCGCTGGCGTCACCGCTCCAGGCCCCGGCGACATCGCGGAGCCAGGGCGGTAGCGCGAAGGCGACGCTGACGGCCCACAGCGCTCCGGCCGCGGCCCGCAGCAGGACCAGCACGGCTCCGGCGACGATCGCGAGGGGGCGATGATGCGCGGCCTCCGCGGGGGCGGGCTCGAGCGGGGGCTCGAAGGCGACGCGCTTGCGGGGCACGCGTTCGCGCCGGGAATCCGCCCGGCTCATCGTGGCGTCTCCGGGCCGCGGGTGACGGGAGCAGCAGCGTCCACGCCCCGCACGTCGATGATGGGCAGATCGCCGTCGGTCGAGATGCTGTCGCCACCGCCGTTGCGCGAGTGGTACCCGGTCGCGAAGTCGCGGATGACGTCGACGGCGACCCCCGGCATCCCCTCGATCGTTCCGACGATGTGATCGCGTTCGATGTCGGTGTCGGCGTCGATGCGGTGGGTCACCTGCAGAGTGAACAACGACAGGCCGACCGCCCGGTCGAAGGTGCCCGCGGCGAGCCAGTCGACCCGTCGCCCTCCGGGCAGCAGCCAGCCGTCGGGGCACCGCCACAGACGCACGTGGTGGCGCTGCGCGGGAGAGCCGGCGACCTCCTGCTGGTAGGCGAGGTCCTGCATCCGACCGAAGAGGAACAGCGGGCTCACAGGAGCGCGCGGATAGCTGCGGCGACGGAGCGTCGACGACACGATCCGCCAGGACGAGCGCAGGCTCACCGGGTCCGCCGGGATCCACCCCGCGGCCGCCATCACCGCCTCCACCTGCGCGCGCTCGCCGAGAAGCGCGAGGTTGACGGGGTCGCCGAGCAACCCGTCCGAGGTGCGCGTGCGCCCCATGAAGTAGTCGGGCACGTAGATCGCGGTGAGGATGCGATGCAGCCGCGGCAGCACCAGATAGGCCAGCAGCACCCAGAACGCGACCGCCATGAGCACCCCGGCCCAGCCGAGCGAGAACGACTGCGTCAGGCTCAGGTAGGCGAGCCAGACCGCGGCGAGACCGGCGAAGACGAAGAAGAACCCGTCGAGGGCCCTGCCGAACGACCAGCGGCGCCGCCGTGCGGTCATGGCCGGCTCGAACGCCCGGGCGTCACCACAGCGCCGGCTCCGGTGCGAAGGCGAAGGCCTCGGCGACCCGGTCCTCGGGCAGATCGGCCAGACGCTCGGGCGACCAGCGCGGCGAGCGGTCCTTGTCGACGACCTGCGCGCGGATGCCCTCGACGAGGTCGGGTTGGGTGAGGGCGAACCACAGCACCAGCCCGTATTCCTGGGCGAGCGCCGCCCGCAACGACGGCAGGCCGCGAGCGCGCCGCACGGCCGCGAGCGTCACGGCGAGCGCGGTCGGGGCGGAGGCTGCCAGCAGCTCGGCGGTCTCGACCGCGTCGGGCTCGGGCCGCGCCCGCAACCGGTCGATGATGCCCGCGACGTCGCTCGCGGCGAACGCGTCGTCGATCCAGGCGCGCTTCTCGATCAGGCGCGAGGGCTCCGGGCTCTCGTCGAAGAGCAGCACCAGCTCGGTGGGGCTCGACGGATCGGCGCGGTTCTCGAGCGCCTCGTACAGTGCCTCGAGGTGGGCGGTGGGCACCATGTGGTCGGCGAACCCGGCGTACAGCGCGTCCGCGGCATCCATCTCTCCGCCCGTCAGGGCCAGGTACTCGCCCAGGCGACCGGGAGCACGGGCCAGCAGCCACGAGCCGCCGACATCCGGGGTGAAACCGATGCGCGTCTCGGGCATGGCCAGGCGCGAGCGCTCCGTCACGATGCGGATGGCCGCGTGCCCGGCCAGACCGATGCCGCCACCCATGCACACGCCGTCGGCGATCGCGATCACCGGCTTGGCCGAGGTCGAGATCGCGTGGTCGAGCGCGTACTCCTCGCGGAAGAAGGCGTGCACCTCGTCCACCCGACCGGCGGTGACCATGCCGTGCAGCGCCCGGATGTCGCCGCCCGCGCAGAACCCCCGCTCGCCCGCGCCGTCGAGCAGCACCACGTCGACGTCGGCGTCGCGCTGCCAGCGGTCCAGCGTCACGTGCAGCGCGCGGATCATGTCCAGGTCGAGCGCGTTGATCGCGCGAGGGCGGTTCAGCGTCAGGTGGCCGAGGCCGCGGCGGCTCGAGACCAGGACGCTGTCGGCGTCGGAGTGGGGGGCGTGCACGGTGCCACGTTACACACGGGCGGCGGGGTCGCCGAGATGCGTTTTCACCCCCGGATCGGGGAAGATGGAGAGAACGCCCGCCCAACGAAAGGTGCCGTATGCCCGACGGACAGGTGATCGAGCTCGCCGGACTCACCAAGCGCTTCGGGGCGGTGGCGGCGGTCGACGACCTCACGGCGCGCATCGAACCCGGTCGGGTGACCGGCTTCCTCGGCCCCAACGGCGCGGGCAAGACCACGTCGCTGCGCATGCTGCTCGGGCTCGTCCGCCCCACCTCGGGTACCGCGACGATCGGCGGGCGCCGCTTCACCGACCTGACGTCGCCGCTGCAGACGGTGGGCGCGGCCCTCGAGGCCTCGAGCTTCCACCCCGGGCGTTCGGCCGCCAACCATCTCAAGGTCTCGGCGCGCGCGGCGCGCATCCCGACGACGCGCATCGACGAGGTGCTCGGCCTGGTCGGTCTCGCCGATGTCGCCGGACGCCGCGTGGGAGGCTTCTCACTCGGCATGCGGCAGCGTCTGGGCCTGGCGACCGCCCTTCTGGGCGACCCCGGCGTGCTCGTGCTCGACGAGCCGACCAACGGCCTCGATCCCGAGGGCATCCGCTGGATGCGCTCGCTGCTGCGCCACCTGGCCGAAGAGGGACGCACCGTCCTCATCTCCTCGCACCTGCTCGCCGAGGTGCAGCAGACGGTCGACGCTCTGCTGATCATCTCGGGCGGCCGACTGGTCTTCCAGGGCGGCATCGAAGACCTCGCCGACCCCGACGAATTCGCCACCGTCGTCGACTCCCCCGATCGTGCCGCCCTGTCCCGCGTGCTCGACGAGCGGGGCATCGACTACCAGTTGCTGCGCAACGGCTTCACGATCCGTCACCACGAGCCGGTCGAGATCGGCGGCCTGGCCGCGGCGTCCGGCATCGCCCTGTCGCACCTGCAGAGCAAGGGCGCGAGCCTCGAGGACATCTTCCTCGAGCTGGTCAGCGGCGTGCGCGTGCACGCGAGCGCGGGGGGAGGGACGGTTCCGGATGCCGGGTCCCCCGCCGCGGACGCCACCCCGGCCGCCGCGTCGACGGGCGACCCCGACCACGCTCCCGCGTTCTCGGCCGAACCCGCCCTGCGGACGCCGTCCTCGGCGGGCGCACCCGATCTCACCGAGCCGGCGCTGAGCGAGGAGCCGCAGCCGTCCACAGCGCTGGTCGCGGTCGTCACCCCGGCCCGGAACCGCCCCGCCGCCTCAGAAGCCGCTGCCCCCTCGCCCGACGCGCCGCGGCAGTCCTATGCGGTCGCCTCGACGGGCGTCATCGACATCGTTCCTCCCGCGCACCGGATCGACGGGCCTGCCGTCCGTCCCGCGGGCGATCTCGACGACACCTCCCCCGGCGTCCCCGCCTCGGGTTCCGTCCCCGCACAGTCCAGCCCGGAGGTTCCGCGATGACGCTCCTCGCCGCCACGCGGTCCGAGTACACCAAGCAGTTCTCCACCGCCGGCTGGTGGGTCCTGGGGATCGTGCTCGTGGTGTACGTCGCCTTCACGGCCGGCGTCCTGGCGTTCGTGTTCGGCGGAGTGGCATCCGGTCGTCTCACCGGCGCCAGCGGACCCGCCCCCGCCACCGACGGCATCCCCGAGCTCGTGTACAGCTCGGCCACCGCCGTGGGCTACGTCTTCCCCCTGCTCATCGGCACGCTCATGGTCACGACGGAGTTCCGTCACAAGACCCTGACGCCGACGTTCCTCGCCACCCCCCGTCGCGGCGTCGTCCTGGTCGGCAAGTTCGTCGTCGGCATCCTGATCGGCCTTCTCTACGGCGTCCTGGGTTCGGCGGCCTCGATTGCCGCGGGGGCCGGGGTCCTGGGCTTCTTCGGGATCGACACCGCCCTGGACTCCCCCGACACGTGGACCCTCGTGGGTCGCATGCTGCTCGCCTACGCGCTGTGGGCGCTGGTCGGCATCGGCGTCGGCACCGTCGTGCGCAATCAGGTCGCCGCGATCGTCATCGTGCTCGCCGTCACGCTCTTCGTCGAGCCGATCGTGCGCACGGTCGGCGGCGTCGTCGAGGGGTTCGCGGACGTCGTCACGTGGTTCCCGAGTGCGGCGAGCGACGCCCTCGTGGGGCAGACGATCTTCGGTGCGATCGGCTCGGGCGGCGGAGGGACCCTCGAGTGGTGGGCCGGCGGTCTGGTGCTGCTCGGCTACGCGGTGGTGCTGCTCGTGATCGGGCTGTTCACCACCTGGCGTCGCGACATCGACTGAACGCCCCGCGGGGGCGAAGCGCAGCCGCATTTGGCCCGCCCGCGCCGACCGGCGAGAATCAACCGTGCTCGATGGACCGGTGATCGCCGAGTGGCTGCCCGTGTCGGTGTCGGCGCTCCTGCTGCTGCTCGTGGCCGCCGGCGTGGCCGGGTGGGTGGACGCGGTGGTCGGCGGCGGCGGGCTCATCCAACTGCCGGCGCTCGTGATCGCCGTCCCCAAGGACGTCGCGACGCCGTTCATCCTGGGCACCAACAAGCTCTCGTCGTTCTTCGGCACGCTCTCGGCGAGCGGGGTGTACCTCCGCAGGATCCGGGTGCAGCTCATCCTGCTGATCCCCCTCGTGGCCGGGGCGTTCGGCGGGTCCACGGTCGGGGCGGCGCTGTCGCGCTTCGTCCCGCGCGAGGTGCTCACCCCGATCGTGCTGGTCGCCGTCGTGGCCGTCGGCGTCTACACGCTGATCAAGCCCAAGATGGGCCTGCACCACGAACCGCGTCACGACCGCCCCGCCGCGGTCGCCTGGCGGGCGGGGGCGATCGGTCTGCTCGTGGGGTTCTACGACGGCATCCTGGGTCCGGGAACGGGCTCGTTCTTCGTGATCCTCATCGTGGGCGTGCTGGGGTACGGCTTCCTGCAGGCGAGCGTCAACGCCAAGATCGCCAACCTCACCACGAACCTCGCGGCGCTGATCGTGTACGGGGTGCACGGCGAGGTCATCCTCGTGCTGGGCCTGGCGATGGCGGTGCTCAACATCACCGGCGGCTTCATCGGCGCCCACATGGCGACGCGGCGCGGCAGCGGCTTCGTGCGGATCGTGTTCCTCGTCACGCTGTCGCTGCTGGTCGTCAAGCTCGCGTGGGACACCGTGGCGCAGTTCGCGGGCTGAGCGCGTCGTCCGCACACCCGGTCGCG
This sequence comes from Microbacterium testaceum, assembly GCF_003075375.1. Classification (GTDB taxonomy): domain Bacteria; phylum Actinomycetota; class Actinomycetes; order Actinomycetales; family Microbacteriaceae; genus Microbacterium; species Microbacterium testaceum_E. The sequence goes on from NZ_QDFT01000005.1 coordinate 43,217, forward strand.
GCGCACGCTCGAGTGTCCAGAACACCCGGACGGCGCCGAGAAACGTCCGGGTGTTCCGGACACTCGAGAGGCGCAGGCCGGCCGGGGCCGACCCCCGCAGCCGCGCTCAGGCGACGATGTCGGCGACGTCCTCGGGTTCGGATGCCACGTCCAGCCGCAGCGCCTTGAGCAGCGCGACGCCGTGCTTGGTGGTCAGCACCAGACGCTCGAACTCGTCGTGGCCCGCCAGGTCGATCACGACGCTGGGCTTGCGGCCGCGGATGATGACGAAGTCATCGCCGCCCGCGGACTTCCACGTCCCGGCGCCGACCACGACCGGCAGGTTGATACCGGGGTTGGGCACGCCGCGGATCCACGTCCAGGCGTCGTCCGTCAGCTGCACGCGGTCGATGTGCTCACGGGGGACGACGATGTTGCTCTTGCGGAAGGACAGCGCACGCTCGGTCGGCGAGAGCACGACCTCGAGCTGCGTCGAATCGAGCAGCAGGGTCACCATGTCCTCCATCCTGCCAGCGTCCGCGACACCCCATCCGCCCCGCACCTCACAGGACGGCAACGATCGGCTCCCCGCCTCGGCCCGGGGCAACCCGGCCCCGATGTCGGAGCCGAGGGATAGCCTGGAGCGATGAGCACGGGCAGCGCTGCGCCGAGAGTCGCACCGGCCCGAGGCATCGACATCCACGACCTGGTCGCACGCGTCCGGGCGGGACTCCGCCCCGACGTCGACCAGACCGAGGCCCTGCTGGGCGCGCCCCTCGACGTGCTCCTGCCCGCCGCGTCGGCTTTGCGCGACGAGGGCCTCGCGCTCGCGGGCCGCCCGGGCGTCATCACCTACTCGCGCAAGGTGTTCGTGCCGCTCACGACGCTCTGCCGCGATCGCTGCCACTACTGCGTCTTCGTCGACACCCCCGGCCAGCTCGCCCTGCTGCGCAAGCCCGCGTACATGAGCCCCGAACAGGTGCTCACCGTCGTCCGACAGGGCCAGGCCCTCGGCTGCAAAGAGGCCCTGCTGACCCTGGGCGACCGCCCCGAGGAGCGCTGGCCCGAGGCGCGCGCGTGGCTCGACGAGCACGGATTCGCGTCGACCATCGACTACGTCGCGCACATCGCCCGGCTGATCACCGCCGAGACCGGCATGCTCGTGCACGCCAACCCCGGCGTGATGCACCCCGACGAACTCGCCGCGCTCCGGCCCGTCTCGCCCTCGATGGGCATGATGCTCGAGACGACGTCGCGGCGCCTGTACGAAGAGCCCGGCCAGGTGCACTTCGGTTCGCCCGACAAAGACCCCGCGCTGCGCCTGAGGGTGATCGACGACGCCGGGGCGGCCGGCATCCCGTTCACCACCGGGATCCTCGTGGGCATCGGCGAGACGGTGCGCGACCGCGCCGAGTCGCTCGTCGCCCTGCGCGACATCGACGAACGGCACGGTCACGTGCAAGAGGTGATCGTGCAGAACTTCCGCGCGAAGCCCCGCACCGCCATGCAGGGTGCGCCGGATGCCGACATGACCGAGTACCTCGCCGCGGTCGCCGTCGCGCGCCTGGTGTTCGGCCCCGACATGCGCATCCAGGTGCCGCCCAACCTGTCCGACCCCCGCGAGCTCGGGCTGCTGGTCGCGGCGGGTATCGACGACTGGGGCGGGGTGTCGCCCCTCACGGCCGACCACGTCAATCCCGAGCGCCCGTGGCCGCAGATCGACGATCTCGCCGCCCACACGTCCGCGCACGGCTACACGTTGCGCGAGCGCCTGACCGCGCACCCGGAGTACGTGGCAGCGGCCGCGCGCTGGATCGACCCGGCGTTGCACGCTCCCCTGACGGCTCTGGCGGATGCCGAGGGCCTGGCGGCCGACGTCTCGCCCGCCGGGGCGCACGCGGCGCCTGCGCGCCGGAGCGCCGCCCCCGGCGCGAGCGACCCCGGCGTCCGCCGCCTCGCCGAGAGCGCCGCCGCCGACCCCCTGGCGCTCGACGACGCCGACTGGGAGCGCCTCCTGCGCGCGAGCGGGGCCGAGCTCGACGACCTCGCCGCCGCCGCCGACGACGCCCGGCGGTACACGGTCGGCGAGCCCGTCACCCTGGTGCAGAACCGCAACCTCACCTCGAGCGGGTTCCGACGCGCCGGTCGCGCCGCCCCCGGAGAGTTCGATCTCGACGACGCCACCGCCATCGCCGCGGATGCCGCCGAGCTCGGCGCGACCGAGATCTGCATCCAGGGCGCGCTCGACGCCGCCGAAGACCCGGCCTCGTATCTCGACCTCGTGCGGGCCGTGAAGCGCGGGGCCCCCGGCATCCACATCCACGCGTATCGCCCCCTCGACGTGCACGACCTGGCCGACCGCGGCGGCCTCGGCCTCGAGGGAGCCCTCGCCGCGATGCGCGACGCGGGCGTCGACACGGTGCCGGGCACGGGCGTCAAGATCCTCAGCGAGCGCGTACGCGCCCTCGTCGCCCCCGGCGACCTCCAGATCGATCGCTGGGTCGAGGGCATCACCGCCGCCCACCGCGCCGGGTTCCGCTCGACGTCGGTGCTGTTCTACGGTCACGTCGAGACCGCCGCCGAGCGCATCGCGCACCTGCGCCGCCTCCGGGCGATCCAGGACGACACGGGCGGTTTCGCCGAGTTCGTCCCGATCCCCCTGCCCGGCGGCGACGTGCCACTGGTCGCGGAGCGGGCTCCCCTCGACGAGCATCGCGCGATGGTCGCGGTGTCGCGGCTGCTGCTGTCCGGCAGCATCCCGCACGTGCAGATCCCCTGGACCCGGGTCGGACGCGAGAGCGCCGCGGTGCTGCTGCGCGCGGGCGGAGACGACCTGGGCGGAACGCTCTACGACGGCCGCGTCCTACCCGACACGGGCATCGAGCACGGGCAGGAGCTCCCGGTCGACGCGGCCGAGCGCATCGCGCGCAGCCTGATGCGCCCGTTCCGTCTGCGCACGACGGACTACCGCGTGGCACCGACGCCTCTGACACGGGGATCCCGATGACCGCGCGCATCGTCGACGTGGTCGTCGTCGGCGCGGGCTTCGCGGGGCTGGCGATGGCCGGCGCTCTGCGCCGAGCGGGACGCGACGACATCCTCGTCCTCGAGCGCGCCGGCGACGTCGGCGGCACGTGGCGCGACAACACCTACCCCGGCGTCGCGTGCGACGTGCCGGCGCACCTCTACAGTCTCGCGGCGCACCCGAACCCCGACTGGTCGCGCACCTTCGCCTCGGGGAGCGAGATCCAGGGGTACCTGCGCGACGTCGCGGCCCGCGAAGGCCTCGGCGACCGTCTGCGCCTGCGCACGCCCCTCCTCGGAGCGCGGTGGGATGCCGACGACTCCGTCTGGCGCATCGACACCGGCGCCGAGCCGGTCGTCGCCCGCTCGCTGGTCCTCGCGTGCGGCCGCCTCACCGAACCGCACGTCCCCGCGATCTCGGGGCTCGAGTCCTTCGACGGGCCGTTGTTCCACTCCGCACGTTGGGACCACGACGTCGACCTCACCGGAAAGCGGGTCGCCGTCGTCGGCACCGGGGCGAGCGCCGTGCAGCTCGTCCCCGAGCTCGCCCGCCGGGCCGCCCACGTCACCCTCTTCCAGCGGACGCCCGCGTGGATCGTCCCGCGCGGCGGCGGCGCCATCGCGCCGGCCGAGCGCGAACGCCTCGCCGCGCACCCGGGAGAGCTGGCGCGCCTGCGCGCCGACCTGTACGCCGAGGGAGAGCAGCGCTTCGCCTCGCGTTCGGGGGATGCCGTGGCATCCGCCGCCGCCCGCGACGCCGCGCTGCGGCACCTGCACGCGCAGGTCGCCGACCCGGCGCTGCGCCGGGCGCTCACCCCCGACTACGCGTTCGGATGCAAGCGCGTCCTGCTGTCGGACGCGTTCTATCCCGCCGTCGCCTCGGACGCGGTGTCGCTCGAGCCCACGGCCCTCACCACCGTCGAGGGCTCGACCCTCACCGCCGCGAGCGGCGCCCGCCATCGGGCCGACGTCCTCGTGCTCGCCACCGGCTTCGCCGCGGCCGAGCAGCCCTACGCCGATCTCGTCCACGGCGAGAGCGACACCCTCGCCGCGCACTGGTCGCGGGGCATGACGTCGTTCGGCTCGACCGTGGTCGCGGGCTTCCCCAACCTGTTCGTCCTGAACGGCCCCAACGCCAGCCTCGGCCACAATTCCGCCGTCCTCATGGCCGAGGAGCAGGCGGCCTACGTCGTGCGCACGCTCGCCGAACGCGACCGGCGGCCCTCGCGCGTGCTGCGCGTGCGGCCCGAAGCCGAGGCGGCGTACACCGAAGAGATCGCCGCGGCCGCGGCATCCACCCCCTGGCTGACCGGGGGATGCCGCAACTGGTACGTCGACGCGCGCTCGGGGCGGCTCACGCTGCTGTGGCCGGGCACCGTCCAGGCGTTCCGCGAGCGACTGACCGGCGCCGACGGAGCCGAGTTCGAACCCGCGCACACCCCCGTGCGCGGCTGTGAGGTTGGAGGAGAGAGATGAGCGTTCCCCTGCGTTTCGGCTACAAGGCCTCGAGCGAGCAGTTCGGGCCGAACGAGCTGCTGGAGTTCGGCGTGCTCGCCGAAGAGGTCGGCTTCGATTCGGTCTTCCTCTCCGACCACCTGCAGCCGTGGATGCACGACGGCGGGCACGCCCCCAACGCCCTGCCGTGGCTGGGTGCCCTCGGCGCCCGCACCTCGCGCGTCATCATCGGCACGAGCGTGCTCACCCCCACGTTCCGCTACCACCCCGGTGTCATCGCGCAGGTGTTCGCCACCCTCGGCGTGATGTACCCCGGCCGCGTCGTCCTGGGCGTCGGGACGGGCGAGGCGCTCAACGAGGTCACCCTCGGGCTGGACTGGCCCGAGCCGCCCGAGCGCTTCCAGCGCCTCAAAGAGGCCATCACCATCATCAACGAGCTGTGGGCCGACGAGCGCGTCACCTACGAGGGCACGTACTACTCGGTGAAGGATGCCACCATCTACGACCGCCCCGCGCAGAAGGTGCCGATCTACATCGGCGCCTCGGGGCCGGCCGCCACGCGCCTGGCCGGCCGCATCGCCGAGGGCTACATCACCACGAGCGGCAAGGACCCCGAGCTCTACACCGACAAGCTGCTGCCCGCCCTCGACGACGGACTCTCCAAGGCCGGGCGCACGCGCGACGACGTCGACACGCTCATGGAGGTCAAGGTCTCGTACCACCCCGACCACGACACCGCCCTCGAGAAGACGCGCTTCTGGGCCCCGCTCGCCCTCACGGCCGAAGAGAAGATGAGCGTGCACGACCCCATCGAGATGCAGCGGCTCGCGAACGAGCTGCCGATCGAGCGCGCGGCATCCCGCTTCATCGTGTCGACCGATCCCGACGAGCACGTCGAACGCATCGCGCGCTACGTCGACCTGGGGTTCCGGCACCTGGTGTTCCACGACCCCGGCCACGACCAGCGCGAGTTCCTGCACATGTACGGCGAAGAGATCCTGCCGCGCCTGCGCAAGCGCTTCGGCTGACGCGGGGCGCGGCGCCGACATGCACACCGTCCGGCGCCGCGCCACCCCCATCCGCTGATGTCGGCGGTTCGACGCACAATGGAGACGATGAGAACCCCTGACACCTCCGGCTGGACGATCATCGTCCCGGTCAAACCCGCCGCCGTCGGCAAGTCGCGCCTGATCGACGTGGGCACCGACCGCGAGGCGCTCGCCCGCGCGATCGCGCTCGACACGATCACCGCCGCGGCGGCCGCCGACCGTGTGACCCGGGTGATCGTCGTCACCGACGACGCCGGGGTCCGCGCCGAGCTCCGGCGCGTGCGCTCCGTCGACGTCGTCCCCGAGGGCGACACCCGCGGACTCGACGCCGCGATCGCCCTGGGCGCCGACGCCGCGGGTCTCGGTGTGCCGCGCGCCGCGCTGCTGGGCGATGTCCCGGCCCTCCGTCCCGCCGATCTCGACGCCGCGCTCGCGCTCGCGGCATCCGTCGAACGGGGTCTGGTTCCGGATGCCGAGGGCACCGGCTCCACCTTCATCACCGCCCGCGCGGGAGCCGTCTGGGTCTCGGCCTTCGGCGAGGACTCCGCCGCGCGCCACCGCCTGCTCGGCTGCACCGACCTCGCGGTCGAGCGCGGCTCGACGCTGCACCGCGACGTCGACACCGCCGCACAGCTGTCGGAGGCCGTGGCCCTGGGGGTCGGGCGGCACACGTCCGCGGTGCTGGCCTCGGCCGCCGCCTGACGCGTCGCGGCGGCGGGGGCTTGCCGCGCCTTCGCGCGGGTGGCGGCGGGTGGCGTTGCCGCGGCCCCGGCCGCTGGCGGTGGTCGACTGCCGACCTTTGCGCGGGCCTCGCCGAAAGCCCGGGCATCCGCCGACGCCACCGAGCTCGGAGAAACGCGCGAAACTCGGACATTCTCGCGCGCAACATCCGAGTTTCGCGCGAAAGTCCGAGCCGACGACCGCCAGCCCGGGACCGCGCCCCCCGCGCCGGCCGACGCTCCGGCGCTCCGGCGCTCCGGCGCGGGCGCACCCCACACCCCACCACCGAGCTCGGAGAAACGCGCGAAACTCGGACATTCTCGCGCGCAACATCCGAGTTCCGCGCGAAAGTCCGAGCCGGTGACGCCGAGCGCCCGCACACGACGCCCCCGCGCGCGGCGCCCCGCAGCGTGTCCCGGCGCCTACGCCCGCAGCGCCGCCTCGGCGATCGCCGCGGACGTCTCTTCGTCGCGCATCCACAGCGGCGCCACCACGGCGCGCACCCCCGCCGCCTCGACCTCGGCCGCCGCGTCCGCGTCCTCCTCGGCGAGCAGCCACGCGTCGAGCACCCCGTCCGCCGATCGCGCGCCGTAGTGCCGCGCCACGGCCGCGGCCGAGGTATCCACGCCGATCGCCGTCAGACACACGTCCGCCATGCCGCGCACCACGCGGCCGCCGATGATCGGCGAGACGCCCACCACCCGGGCCGCCGTCGCCCGCAGCGCTTCGCGCACGCCCGGCACCGCCAGGATCGGGCCGATCGACACGACCGGATTCGAGGGGGCGAGCAGCACGACGTCGGCCGAGGCGATGGCCTCCTGCACACCGGGCGCCGGCTCGGCATCCGTGATTCCCGGGTTCTCGAACGCCCGGGGAGTCAGCTGCGCGCGATGGCGCGTCCACCACTCCTGGAAGTGCATCCGCCGACCGTCCTCCAGCAGCACGTGCGTGTCGACCTCGCTGTCGGTCATCGGCAGCAGATGGATGCCGAGCCCCCACCGCTCCCCCATGCGGGCGATCACGTGGGTCGGCGTCAGCCCCTCGCGCAGCCAGCCGGTGCGGGCGAGGTGGGTGCCCAGGTCGAGGTCGCCGAGCGTGAACCACGGCCAGCCGGCGCCCCACGCCTGAAGTTCCTCGTTGACGCGTTCGGTGTCGCCCGCGCGGCCCCACCCGCGCTCGGTGTCGTTCACCCCGGCGAGGGCGTAGGTGATCGAGTCGACGTCGGGTTGCAGACGAACCCCGGAGAGCCACAGGTCGTCGCCGGTGTTGACGACGACGGTCGCCTCGGGCGCGCCGAGCCGGCGCAGCGCGGCGCGAACGCCGAGAGTGAACTTCGACCCCCCGACTCCACCGGCGAGAACCACGACACGGGGCTGAGGAGGACGCATTGGTTCAGTCTTTCACCCTGTGGAGGGACGTGAGAATGTTCACATCTTCCCTCCGACGGAGGGGAGCGCGACTGCCATCACCCGAGTGACAGATCTCTTCTCCTCTCGTGAAGCCGAGGCGGCGATCGCCCGTATCGAGCAGCAGGTCGCTGAGGCGCAGGTGCGTGCCGCGCAGGCGCAGCAGGTGCAGGCGGACATCGATGCGGTGCGGGCGACGGCGACGGCGCCGCGACGTGAGGTGGCGGTGACGGTGGATGCAACGGGCCGATCCGACCAGCGACCTCCCGCCGACTCTCAACGACCTGATTACTCTGGTGAACGACGTAGTGAGGTCGGCGCAAGCCCTCGAGCCGGCACCGGTCACCACCCCGGGTAGATTCGTCGAACCACTCTTCTTCCTCGACGACCGCGCCGCAGAGAACTCGAGTACCTCCTGAGCGAGGTGGACGGCGCGCGCCACCGCAGAGCACAACGCCGAACGAGCGGTGGGTTGGCTCGGTGAGCTCAGGGAAGGACGCACCATGACCCTCGACACCGCCCTCACCGCCTACATCTGGGCCGACGACTCCGCCATCCCCGGCCGGCATCCCGAGGCCGTCCCCGATCGAGCCCTTCGCACCCACGTCGAGGGCCTGATCGACCGGATGGATGCCGTCACCCCCGGCGACGACGCGACAGACCTGGCCGCGTGGGCTGACCGCACCGTCCGCGCGCTCGTTGCAGAGCGCGATGACGTGGGCGAAGCCGGCATCCGGGCTCTCTCCGCTCTCCTCAGCTGGACGTGGCGCTGATCTCAGACCTGACCACGCGGGCACGGCTGCCACGTCGCGCGACGGCGCCGAGGTACCATCGACATCGGCCAGCACGCCACGAGTCTCGAGAACAGCGGCGAGAAGGTGGACGGCGCGGGGCGTGCGGGCAGCATGACTCCAGCCTTCCGGCCGCACCTGCCCCGCGCATCATCGCGAAGGACGAAACATATCCTCCGCGAGCATTATCCCCGCTACTGAGCCAGCAACGTCGGATCCAGCGCCTCCGCGGCCGCCTTCGCCGCGACCGGCAGCGCCTCGAGCACGCGGTCGAGGGCGACGCCGTCGTGGGCGGCGGTGAGGAACCAGGCTTCGAACACGCTCGGCGGCAGCGAGACACCGGCATCCAGCATCGCGTGGAAGAACGGGGCGTACCGGTACGACTGCTGCGTGAGGGCCGTGGCGTAGTCGCGGGGCACCTCGGGCAAGAAGGCGACGCCGAACAGCGATCCCGCGCGCGGCACGGCGTGGACCACGCCCTCCGCGGTGAGCGCAGCGTCCAGCGCCTCCGACACCTGAGCGGCCGCGGCGTCGACCGCCGCGTAGACCTCGGGCGTCGCCAGGCGCAGCGTCGCGAGGCCCGCGGCGACCGAGAGCGGGTTCCCCGACAGCGTGCCCGCCTGGTACACCGGGCCCAGCGGCGCGAGGTGGTCCATGATCTCGGCGCGGCCGGCGAGGGCCGCGAGCGGCATCCCTCCGCCGATGACCTTGCCGTACGTGAGGATGTCGGGCAGGTACCGCTCGCCCCGCGAGGCCTGCAGGCCCCAGAACCCGGCGGGGTGCACGCGGAACCCGGTGAGCACCTCGTCCATGATCAGCAGCGACCCGTTGGCGTGCGCGATGTCGGCGAGCGCGGCGTTGAAGCCGGGCAGCGGCGGCACCACGCCCATGTTCGCCGAGGCGGCCTCGACGATGATCGCGGCGATGTTCTCGCCGTGCACGGCGAACACCTCGCGCACCGCGTCGAGGTCGTTGTACGGCAGCACGAGCGTCTGCGCGGCGATCGGCGCCGGAACGCCCGCCGAACCGGGCAGCGCGAGTGTCGCGACGCCCGAGCCGGCGGCGGCCAGCAGGCCGTCGGAGTGGCCGTGGTAGTGCCCCGCGAACTTGATGAGCAGGTCGCGACCGGTCACCCCGCGGGCGAGGCGGATCGCCGTCATCGTCGCCTCGGTGCCGGTCGACACCAGGCGCACCTTCTCGATCGGCTTCAGATCGCCCACCTGCACGCGCTGCGCGACGAGGTCGGCCAGCTCCACCTCTGCCCCCGTGGGAGCACCGAAGGACAGACCCCGGGATGCCGCCGACTGCACCGCCCCGACCACCTCGGGGTGCGCGTGGCCAAGAAGTGCCGGTCCCCACGAGGCGACCAGGTCGACGTACTCGCGGCCCGCGGCATCCGTGATCCGAGGTCCCGAGGCCGACTGGACGAAGCGCGGCGTGCCACCCACGGAGCCGTACGCGCGGACGGGCGAGTTGACGCCGCCCGGGATGACGTCCTTGGCGCGGGCGAACCACTGGTCGTTGAGATCGGTCATGGCATCCATTCTTCCGGGCGCGCGCGGGTATCGGCTCCGCGCAGGGCGCACTCACCCGCGTGAGTCACGGGGATCCGTCGCCTCCGAGGTGGTCGAGGCGACACATACCCACCGGGCGAGGAATCGGGCTTAGAGCTCCTCGCGGAGCCAGCGGGCGGCCTCGAGGGCCCAGTACGTCAGGATCGCGTCGGCGCCGGCACGACGGATGCCGAGCAGGCTCTCGAGGATCGCACCACGCCGGTCGATCCAGCCGTGGGCCGCGGCCGCCTCGACCATCGCGTACTCGCCCGACACCTGGTACGCCCACACGGGGACGTCGACCGAGGCCTTCACCTCGGCGAGCACGTCGAGGTACGGCAGCGCCGGCTTGACCATGACCACGTCGGCACCCTCTTCGACGTCGAGCAGCGCTTCGCGCACGCCCTCGCGGCCGTTGCCGGGGTCGAGCTGGTACGAGCGACGGTCGCCCTTCAGCTGCGAGTCGACGGCCTCGCGGAAGGGGCCGTAGAAGGCACCGGCGTACTTGGCGGAATAGGCCAGGATCAGCGTGTCGGTGAAGCCCTCGGCATCCAGCGCCTCGCGCACCGCACCGACCTGGCCGTCCATCATCCCCGACAGTCCCAGCATCGCCGAGCCGGCGCGCGCCTGCGCCAGGCCCATCGCCGTGTAGCGCTCGAGGGTGGCGTCGTTGTCGACGCTGCCGTCGGCCTGCAGGACTCCGCAGTGCCCGTGGTCGGTGAACTCGTCCAGGCACAGGTCGGTCTGCACGACCAGGGCGTCGCCCACCTCGGCCACGACCGCCTCGGTGGCGCGGTTCAGGATGCCGCTCGGGTCATCCGCTCCCGACCCCACCGCGTCGCGCACCTCGGGCACGCCGAACAGCATGACCCCGCCGATGCGCTGTTCGGCGGCCTCGGCGACCGCGCGACGCAGTGAGTCCATCGAGTGCTGCACGATCCCCGGCATCGACCCGATCGGGCTCGGCTCGGTGATGCCCTCGCGCACGAACATCGGCAGCACCAGCTGCGACGGCACGAGGTGCGTCTCGCGGGCGAGGCGACGGACGGCGGGGGTGCGGCGCAGGCGCCGCGGGCGGTGCTCGGGAAAGCTCATGGGGTCGATTCGTCGATGGAGAGAGGGAAGCGGGCGACGGCGTCGATGAGGGAGTCGACGGTCTGGGTCTCGGCCACGACGTCGACGCCGAGTCCGGCGCGCTTGGCGTCTTTCGCGGTGCGCGGGCCGATGGCGGCGATGACGGTGGATGCCGGGATCTCGGGGAACTGCTCCACCACCTGCTCGGCGACGGAACCGCTGGTCACGAGGATGGCGTTGATGCGGCCCGAGTGGACGTCGGTGGCGATCTTGTCGGTCACCGGGACGCCGACCGTGCGATAGGCGACGACGCTGCGCACGTCGTGACCGGCCTCGATGAGCAGCCGCGTGAGCACGGGCTTGGCGATCTCGCTGCGCAGGGTCAGCACCTTGCGGGGCTGCGTCTCGAGCGCGATCATCTGCTCGGCCATGCCCTGGGCGGAGTTGTCGCGCTCGGGCACGAGGTCGACGCGGTAGCCGACGGCCTGCATCGCCGCTGCCGTGGTCTCGCCCACGACCGCGACCTTCGTCTCGGCGGGGATCTCGGCCTTGTACGCGTAGAGGACGTCGACGGTGGTGGCGCTGGTGAGCGTGAGCCAGTCGAACGCGCCCGCGGCCAGGTCGGCGAGGGCCTCGTCGAGGGTCGCCTGGTCGTTCGTCGGCGCGAAGTTGATCAGCGGCGCGATGACCGGAACGGCCCCGAGCTGCCGCAGGCGCGCGGCGACACCGTCGCCCCAGGGACCCCCGCGCGGCACGAGCACGCGCCGCCCCGCGAGGGGCTTGGGCACGCTGCCCGTGGTCGGGTTCGGCGTGTGCCAGTGGCCTTCATTCATGTGGTCGACTCTCGTGGTACCAGGTCGGCCGCCCCGCGTTCGAGCAACCGACGCGCGGCTTCTCGGCCCGCTCGCGTCGCTCGCGCGATCGGCCCCCCGTCGTCGGCAGCATTCGCCCCATTGCCACTGCCCGTTTCCCCACCATACCCCGGGGACAGACGCACGGTCCGGTCGATTCCGATCCTCTGGCTCCCGTCGAGGGCGTAGACGACCGCCCGCAGGCGCAGATCACCGTCGACCAGCGCGGCGTGGGTGCCCACGGGTGCGCTGCATCCGGCATCCAGGGCATTGAGGACGACGCGCTCGGCGGTGATCGCCACGCGCGTGTCCTCGTCGTCGAGCGCGGCGAGGGCCGCATGGATCTCGGGGGCGATGTCGTCCCGGGTCTCGACCGCGAGGGAACCCTGGCCCGGCGCCGTCGGCCACTCGGCCAGCCCCAGCGCCTCGGCGTGCAGGCCGCCCAGGTCGCCGCCCAGGCGCGAGATGCCCGCGGCGGCGAGGATGACGGCATCCAGTTCTCCCTCGCGCACGCGCGCGAGCCGCGAGTCGACGTTGCCGCGGATGTCGCGGATGTCGAGGCGCGGGTTGTGGCGACGGGCCTGCGCGATACGACGCGGAGAACCCGTTCCCACGCGCGAACCCGGCGCGAGAGCTCCCAACGGCGTGCCGTCGCGGGTGACCACGACGTCGCGCGCGTCCTCGCGGGGCGGGGTCGCGGCGATCACCAGGCCCTCCGGCTGCACCGTCGGCAGGTCTTTGAGCGAGTGCACGAGGAAGTCGCAGCGGTCGGCGGCGAGCGCCTCGCGCAGACCGTTCGCGAACACGCCGCGCCCGCCCAGCTGCGACAGCGACGCGCGGTTGACGTCGCCCTCGGACACGATGGGCACCAGTTCGACCGGACGACCGGATGCCGCGGCGACCGCGTCGGCCACCATCTGCGACTGCGCCATCGCCAGGGTGCTGCGACGCGTACCGAGCCGCAGAGGCGCCGTCACTGGAGGATCTCGGGGATCTCGTCGAGCGTGACGAGACGGCCGGTGTAGAACGGCACCTCCTCGCGCACGTGGCGTCGGGCCTCGGTGTAGCGCAGGTCGCGCATCATGTCGACGAGGTCGGTGAGGACGTCGGACTCCATCGGCAGCAGCCACTCGTAGTCGCCGAGGGCGAAGGATGCCACGGTGTTCGCGATCACGCCCCGGTACTCGGAGCCCTTCTTGCCGTGCTCGATGAGCATGTCGCGACGCTCGGCCTCGGGCAGCAGGTACCACTCGTAGCTGCGCACGAACGGGTACAGGCACAGCCATTGCTTCGCGTCGATGCCGCGCAGGAACCCGGGAACGTGCGAGCGGTTGAATTCGGCGTCGCGGTGCACGCCCATCGCGTTCCAGGTCGGCAGCAGGTTCTTGAGCACCTCGGTGCGGCGCAGGCGACGCAGGTCGCGCTGGAGCGCCTGGGGGTCTTCGCCGTAGAGCCAGACCATCAGGTCGGCGTCGGCGCGCAGACCGCTGACGTCGTAGAACCCGCGGACGGTGACGCCGTCGGCCTCGATCAGTGAGACGAGGTCGGCGAGCTCGGTCGCCTCGGAGGCGGTGACGGGGTTCTCGGGATCGCGGCGGAAGACCGCCCACAGCGTGTACACGGAAGAGGAGCTGTCATCGGACATGACTCCTAGTCTCGTCCGGTCGCCGCGACGGGCCAAACCGGTTGACTCGCCGCCGAACCACCCCTCGCATCAGGAACGGCACCCGGGAATGACGAAGCGGCCCGCCCCGGCGAGGGGGACGAGCCGCTCCGAGCCTTCTCAGCGCGTATAGGCGCGGACGATGCCCCAGACCGCGACACCCACGAGGGCGGCGACACCGGCGACGACCGCCGCGGCGGCGGCGGGGTTCTTCTGCGCCTTCGCGCGCACCTCGTGCACTTTGCGGTCGACGGTCTCGCTCGCGCGACGCGGGATGTTCGCCTTGACCTCGAGGGCCGCCAGAGCGGCCTTGAGCTCGGCGCGCGCCGACTCGACGGGGTCGGTGATCCCCAGCGGCACGGCCGTGCGGGGCACGGGGACGGGTCGATCAATACTCATCGCGGGCCTCCTTGACGATGCGGACGTCTTCGGCGATGGCCTTGCCCGGGTTCTCGCGGTTCGACAGCTTCTTGAACCGCAGATAGCCCAGCAGCGCCAGGATCGCCGTGATCACCACCATCACGCCGAACACCACGAGCGCCGACAGCCACACGGGCCACCAGGACGACAGCCCCGCGATGACGAACGCGAAGAACACCGGAATGGCCCAGAAGAGCACGATCAGGGCGCCGACGAACCAGCCGGCGCCGATCCCGGCGTCCTTCGCCGTGCGCTGCGCCCACGCCTTCGCCCCGTTGATCTCGGCGACGACGAGGTTGCGCACGAGCTCCGGGATGTCGCCGATCAGCGTGAACAGACTGTCGTCGGAGCGATCGCGGAATCCGCGCGGAGTGGTCATGCGGTCAGCTTCCGGACGCGTCGGAAGCGCTCTGGGCGGCCTTCGCACGCGTGGTGGCGGTCTTCTCGGCGCGCTTGGCGTCGTCGACGGAGTCCTCGACCACGTCGGCGACCTCGTGGGCCGACTGCTTGGCGGCGCGTCCCGCGCGCTCGGCGCGCTCCTGCACGGTGCCGGACTGCGACGCGGCGCCCGTGACGGACTTCGCGCCCTTCCACACCACGCCGGGAACGGACTTGAGGGCCGAGACGCCGAACGCCTTGACCTTCTCGACCTGTCCCTGGACGACGGGCTGGTCCCAGACCTTGCCGGCCTGCGTCTTGATCTGCTCGTACCGCTGGCGGCCGGCGCGTGCTCCGAGCACGTAGCCCGCCACGAGTCCGACGACGAGTGCTGCTTTGCCCCTCATGGGGTCTCCTCACGCTCGATCGAGTGGGTCGAGTCTCACAGTAGTCATGTATGCCGTCTCGGGCATCCGCCCTTGACAGCGCGACGCAGACGGGCGACCCGTCCCGGTCAGCCGCGCCAGAGCGCCGCGCTGCGGACGCGGTCGGCTTCGTCGCGCGCGTCCGGGATCACCTGCGCGAGACCCGTGCCCGAGACCCAGGCCCCCGTGACGCCCAGACCGGGAACCGCGCGCACCGCACCGCGGGCGGCGGCCGTCACCGCGGCCCGACCGATGGTCGCCGCCGGCTGCGATTGCACGTACCGCGAGCGGTGACTGTCTCTCAGAGCGGATGCCGACAACTCCACGCCCAGCATCGCCGAGGCCTCGGCGAGCGCGAGGCGGGCGGCGGCGGCATCGTCGAGGGACGCGGTGGCGGGCTCTTCACCCTGCGCCCCGAACGACACGCGCACGACGTGGACGCCGGGCTCGGTGGCATCCCGCACCCACTCCCATTTGGCACTCGAGTGCGTCAGCGCCTTGGCGACGTGGCTGCCGGGCACGGTGAGCACGCCGGTCCCCCGCGGGGCGGCGTCGAGCTCGGGCGCGTTCACCACGAGCGTCACCACCTCGACCACAGGGGCGACCGGTTCGCCTTCGTCGAGGCCCGGGACGACGGGAGCCAGCAGCGCCCGCGCCGGACCCTCGGGAAGGGCGACGACGACCGCGCGCGCGGCGATCGGCTCGGCGTCGGCCGAGGTCGAGACGCTCCAGCCGTCGTCCGTGCGGTGCAGGCCCTCGGCGCGGACACCCGGGCGCAGGTCGGCACCGGCGTCGGTCAGTCCGGTCACGAGCGCGTCGACCAGGCGCGACATGCCGCCCGCGATCCCCTCGACCGCTCCTCCGGGCGCGGGCGCCTGCGGAGCCGCACCCGCGACGACCGGGACGTCCGAGGCCGGGGCGTCGGCGGGACGCGTCGAGGCGCGTCGCGCGCGCAGCTCGGCCACGGCCCCGGTCAGCGACCCGGTGCGCGTCAGCGCCGCGTTCAGGCCCGGGGCGGCGAGGTCGACGTCGATGTCGTCGGGCCGCGCCGAGTAGACACCGCTGGTGACCGGGGCGACCAGGCGATCGAGCACGCGCGCGCCCAGGCGCGAGCGCACGAGCTTGCCGAGGCTCAGCGTGTGGCCGATGGTCAGCGGCGGCCGCAGGCGGTCGACGTAGGCGCGCCATGCACCCGACCAGCCGATGATGCGGCGGACGGCGGGGTCGAAGGGATTGTCCGGGATGCCGAGCACCCCGCCCTTCGGCAGGGGGGCCGCACCGACCCCGGGGACGCCCGCGACCCACGCTCCCGCGGGGTTCGGGGTCACGACGGCGTCGGCCAGGCCAAGCTCGCCGAGGAGGCCGCGCACGATGCCGCCGCGGGTCGCGTAGCTCTCGGCGCCCACGTCGAGGACGATGCCGCCGACCTCGGCCGTGCGCAGGACGCCGCCGAACACGTCGGACGACTCGAGCACGGTCACCTGCAGGCCCACCTTGGCGCACTCGCGCGCGGCGATCAGGCCCGAGACCCCGCCGCCGACGACGACGACGCGGGTCTCGTGCGCGTGCTGGATCAGGCGGTCGAGGGGCTCGCTCACTCGCCCTCCCCGTGGGCGTGCGCCACGATGCGCGTCAGCTGGTCGGGATCGGTGTCGGGCGGAACGCCGTGGCCGAGGTTGAGCACGTGCGCGCGCGCCGCGCGACCGCGGGCGAGCACGTCGTCGACGTGGGCGCGCAGCACCGGCCACGGGGCGCCCAGCAACGCGGGGTCGATGTTGCCCTGCAGGGTCGTGTCGGGGCCGACGACCGCTGCGGCCTCGTCGAGCGGCATCCGCCAGTCGACTCCCACCGCGTCGGCGAGCCCGCCCAGGCGCATCTCGTCGAGGAAGGCGCCGGTGCCCACGCCGAAGTGGATGCGAGGAACCTCGATGCCCTCGAGCGCCGCGGTCGAGTGCGGCGCGATGAACTCGCGGAACGTCGCCGTCGACAGCGACCCGGCCCACGAGTCGAACAGCTGCACGGCCTGGGCGCCGCCCTCGATCTGGGCGTCGAGGAACGCGCGCGACACCTTCGCCAGCCAGCCGGCCAGGCGGTGCCACGACTGCGGGTCGGCGTGCATCATGCCGCGGGCGCGCAGGTGCTCCTTGGACGGGCCGCCCTCGACCAGATACGCCGCGAGGGTGAAGGGGGCGCCGGCGAAACCGATCAGCGGCACCCGGTCGCTCAGCTCCGCGGTCACGCGGCGAGCGGCCTCGCGCACGGGCTCGGCGGCCGCGGCGACCTCGGCCGGGTCGATCGCCGTGACGCGGGCGACGTCGTCGGCCGTGCGCACGGGGTCGGCGAACACCGGACCGCGACCGGGTTCGATGACGACGTCGACACCGGCCAGACGCAACGGCACGACGATGTCGCTGAAGAAGATCGCGGCATCCACGTCGTGACGACGGATGGGCTGCAGCGTGATCTCGGCGGCGAGATCGGGGGTCAGGCACGCATCGAGCATGCGCGTGCCCACGCGCAGCTCGCGGTACTCGGGGAGCGAGCGCCCCGCCTGCCGCATGAACCACACCGGCTGACGCTCGGGGCGTTCGCCTCGGAGGGCGCGGAGAAGGGGAGCGTCGAGGGAGGCCATGGCATCCATCCTCCCATCCGCGTCCTGTGAGACAGGAGGGGCGGCACGGTCCCGGGCCGTCGGAGAACGGATGCCTTGATGTCGAAGGGCCGCCCGGAATACCCCGAGGGAGCCGGGCGTAGAATATGAGCGTGTTGTTGTGCGTCAGCGCGAGTCACAAGACCGCGCCCTTCGAGCTCCTCGAGCGGCTCAGCGTACCCCGCACCCCCGTCGCCCCCCTGATCGCCGAGCACGACGAGTGCGTGCAGGGCGCCGTCGTCGTCGCCACGTGCAACCGCTTCGAGGCCTACGTCGATATGGACGAGCCCGTCACCGCCGCCGTGGCCCTGGGCATCGATGCCACGCTCTCGGCCATCGAGGCCGCCACCGGCGTCCCCGCCGCCGAGCTCGAGGGCTCGTACACCGTGCTGGGCGGCGACGACGTGGCCGAACACCTGTTCTCGGTGGCATCCGGTCTCGAATCCGTCGTCGTCGGCGAGGGCGAGATCGCCGGCCAGGTGCGTCGCGCGCTGACCGAGTCGCGTCAGCTGGGCACGACCTCGGCCGAGCTCGAGCGCCTCTTCCAGCGCGCCTCCGAGGCGCAGCGCGGCGTCAAGAACTCCACCGCCATCGGCCGCGCAGGCCGCTCTCTCGTGCGTCTGGGCCTCGAACTGGCCGACAGCCGCATCGCCGACTGGTCCACGCAGCGCGTGCTGCTGGTGGGCACCGGCGCGTACGCCGCCGCCACGGTCGCCGCGCTCCGCGACCAGGGCGCCGAGGACATCTCGGTGCACTCCCCCTCGGGCCGCGCGGCGAAGTTCGCCGCAAAGCACGGCCTGCGCGCGGTGTCGGCCGAGACCTTCCCCGCCGCCGTGGCGCACGCCGACCTCGTGATCACCTGCACCACGAGCGAGAACCACGTCGTCAGCGCCGCGACCTACGCCGCGGGACGCACGGGTTCCGAGACGACGGCCGCGGCCGGCTGCCCGGTCGACCACACCGGACGCCGCCTGATCATCGACCTGGGCCTTCCCCGCAACGTCGACCCCGACGTCGCGACCGTCCCGGGCGTCGACCTGCTCGACCTCGAGACCATCCGCCTGCACGCCCCGCTCGAAGAGCTGCAGGCGACCGACGCGGCGCGCGACCTCGTGCGCGACGCCGCCAAGCGCTTCGCCTCGGTCGGCGAGCGCAAGAACATCACCCCCGCGGTCGTGGCGCTGCGCGCCCACGTCTTCGGCGTTCTCGACACCGAGGTGGCCCGCGTGCGCGCCCGCGGCGACGAGGGCGGGCAGACCGAGCAGGCGCTGCGCCACCTGGTCGGCGTGCTGCTGCACACCCCCACGACGCGTGCGCACGAGCTGGCCGAGTCGGGTCGCGCCGACGACTACATCGACGCGCTGTCCGCGCTGTTCGGCATCGAGGTCGCGGACCCCGCCGCCCCCGCGCTCCCGCGCGACATCGCCGACGCCGGCTGAGCGGGCGTCGCACGGTCGTCCCGCAGCGCCGTGCCGACCCGCGAGACTGCATCCCGCTGACGACTCGGCGACAGGATGTCGCCGACCTGTCAGCCGCGTGCAGTCTCGGCGAGCCTCGGCGCGTCTCGGCGCGTCCCGGCGCGTCTCGGCGTGCGCGGGCGACGGGGCGAGCCGGGGCCGACCCGCGCGCGGGAGAATGAACGCATGAGCCTGCGCATCACCGACGACCCCGCCGCCGACGACCTGCTGTCGACGAACCCGCTCGCGCTGCTGATCGGCATGCTGCTCGACCAGCAGGTCCCCATGGAGACCGCGTTCGCGGGCCCGCTCAAGATCCAGGAGCGGACCGGATCGATGGATGCCGCGGCCATCGCCCACCAGGACCCCGACGACTTCACGGCGGCGTTCTCGCAGTCGCCCGCGGTGCACCGTTTTCCGGGGTCGATGGCCACGCGCGTCCAGACGCTGTGCGCCGCGATCGAGAAGGACTGGGGCGGAGCGGCCGAGAACCTCTGGACCCGCGACGACCCCGACGGCGCCACGGTCCTGAAGCGCCTCAAGGCCCTCCCCGGCTTCGGCGAGCAGAAGGCCAAGATCTTCCTCGCCCTGCTCGGCAAGCAGCGCGGCTTCGACGGCGCCGGATGGCGCGAGGCCTCTGCGCCCTACGGCGAGGACGGCTCGTACCGCTCGGTGGCCGACATCGTCAGCCCCGAGTCGCTGACGAAGGTGCGGGAGTACAAGCGCGCGGCCAAGGCCGCCGCGAAGAACGGCGAGTGAGCCCCTGCTCGGCAGGGGCCCGGTTGAGCACGCCCCGTCGGGGAGGCGTGGACGCGCACCTGCGCTGACCGCGCAAGCGGCAGAACGAGCAACCGGATGCCACGACCTCGAGGCCGTGGCATCCGGTATCGACTCAGAGCGGGTCAGGCCCCGCGCAGCCGCTCCGCCAGGTAGCCGTGCAGCGCGTCGAGACCGATGCGCTCCTGGCCCATCGTGTCGCGGTCGCGGACGGTCACGGCGTTGTCGTCGAGCGAGTCGAAGTCGATCGTGACGCAGAACGGCGTGCCGATCTCGTCCTGACGGCGGTAGCGGCGGCCGATCGCCCCGGCGTCGTCGAAGTCGACGTTCCAGCCGGCGCCGCGCAGGGTGTCGGCCACCTCGCGCGCGAGGGGCGACAGGCGCTCGTTGCGCGACAGCGGCAGGACGGCGGCCTTGACGGGCGCGAGGCGCGGATCGAGCTTGAGCACCGTGCGGGTGTCGGTGCCGCCCTTGGCGTTGGGCACCTCTTCTTCGCGGTACGCGTCGACGAGGAACGCCATCATCGCGCGCGTCAGACCGAACGACGGCTCGATGACGTACGGCGTGTACTTCTCGCCCGACGCCTGGTCGAAGAACGTCAGCGACTGGCCCGACGCCTCGGAGTGGCTCTTGAGGTCGTAGTCGGTGCGGTTCGCGACGCCCATGAGCTCGCCCCACTCCCTGCCCGGGAAGCCGAAGCGGTACTCGACGTCGATCGTGCCGGCCGAGTAGTGCGCGCGGTCGTCCTCGGGCACGTCGAAACGCTTCATGTTGTCGGCGTCGATGCCGAGGTCGATGAACCAGTTCCAGCAGGCCTCGACCCAGTGCTCGAACCACTCGTTCGCCTCGGCGGGCGGGGTGAAGTACTCGATCTCCATCTGCTCGAACTCGCGCGTGCGGAAGATGAAGTTGCCGGGCGTGATCTCGTTGCGGAACGCCTTGCCGACCTGGCCGACGCCGAACGGGGGCTTGCGACGCGATGCCGTGAGCACGTTCGAGAAGTTCACGAAGATGCCCTGCGCGGTCTCGGGGCGCAGGAAGTGCAGGCCCGACTCGTCGTCGACGACGCCGAGGTAGGTCTTGACCAGGCCCGAGAACGACTTGGGCTCGGTGTACTGGCCCTTGGTGCCGCAGTTGGGGCAGGGCACGTCGGCGAGGCCGTTCTCGGCCTTGCGGCCCTTGCGCGCCTCGAAGTCCTCGATGAGGTTGTCGGCGCGGAAGCGCTTGTGGCAGCTCAGGCACTCCACGAGCGGGTCGGTGAAGGTCGCCACATGACCCGAGGCCTCCCACACCCGCTTGGGGAGGATGACGCTGGAGTCCAGCCCCACCATGTCGCCGCGACCGCGGACGAACGTCTGCCACCACTGGCGACGGATGTTCTCTTTGAGCTCGGTGCCGAGCGGGCCGTAGTCCCACGCGGAACGCGAGCCGCCGTAGATCTCACCCGCCTGGAAGACGAACCCGCGGTGGCGGGCGAGGGCGATGACCTTGTCGAGGCGGGACTGTTCGGCCATGGCGGCTCCAATGGTCGGGAAAGTTGTGGGGATCGAGCGCGAGGGCGCGGCATCCAGTTTATCGAGAGCGGCCTGCTCTCACCGCGTGATGCGCTCGCGCCGCACGGTGACCGCCTCGAGCGCGGCCCAATCGATCTCGACGCCCAGGCCCGGGCCGGTGGGGACGCGCACGTGCCCGTCCTCGATCACGGCCGGCTCGGTCACAATGTCGCGCGTGTAGAAACGGGCGGATGCCGAGATGTCGCCCGGCAGCGTGAAGCCGGGCAGGGCCGCGAGGGCGGCGTTGGCCGCGCGGCCGATGCCGGTCTCGAGCATGCCGCCGCACCAGACGGGGACCCCCGCCGCGAGCGCGCGATCGTGGATGGCGACGGCCTCGAGGTAGCCGCCGACCCGGCCGGCTTTGATGTTGATGATCGCCGCGGAGCCGAGCGCGAGGGCGTCGGCGGCGGCCTTGTCGCTCACGATCGACTCGTCGAGACAGACGGGGGTGCGCAGTCGCTTCGCGAGGGTCGCGTGATCGACCAGGTCGTCTTCTTGCAGGGGCTGCTCGATCAGCAGAAGCTCGAAGCGGTCCAGTTCGGCGAGGGTGTCGGCATCCTGGAGCGTGTAGGCGGAGTTGGCATCCACCTGAAGAGGGATGCCGCCGAACGCCGCACGGACGGCGGCCGTGTCGTCGACGTCTCGACCGGGCTTGATCTTGATCTTGATCCGCACGTAGCCCTCGTCCAGGTAGCCGCCGACCGCGTTCACTAGCGCATCGGGGTCGCTCTGGATGCCGACCGAGACGCCCGACGGCACCCGATCCTTCACGGCGCCGAGGTACGCGCCGAGGCTGCGCCCCTCGGCGCGGAGGGCGGCGTCGAGCACGGCGAGCTCGAGACCCGCTTTGGCCATGCGGTGGCCGACGACGGGGCTCAGGATGCCGGCGACCCCCTCGGGCGCGAACGTCCGGCGCTCGAGCAGGGCGGGCACGAGGAAGCGCGACAGGACGTCCCACGCCCCCTGCGTGTACTCGCTGGAGTACGACGGCTCGGACTGCGTCACCACTTCTCCCCAGCCGCGCCCGTCGGGCGTCTCGGCCGTCACGATGATCACCTCGCGCACCGTCTCGGTGCCGAACGAGGTGGTGAACGGCGACACGAGCGGCATGTGCAGCACGCGCAGCTCGACGGCATCGAGGGTCACGGGCGTGGCGGGGCGGATCAGCGGCATGACGGCAGGCTAGCGGGGGCGGCGCCCGGGCGGGGGCGGCGGCCGAGCGGGGGCCGCACAACGGCCGGGCGACCGTAACGCGCGCCGCGCGCGGTGGCAAGGGACCGGGAACGCGGGGCCCGCGCGCGTAGCGTCGCCCGCATGAGCGACGACTTCACCCCCCGCCACGCGATCGTCACCGGCTCCGACTCGGGCATCGGTGCGGCCACCGCCCTCGCCCTCGCCGACGCCGGCATCGACGTCGCGATCACCTACCACTCCGACAAGGACGGCGCCGAAGAGGTCGCCGCCGCAGCCCGCGCGCGCGGTGTGAACGCGATCGTCGCGCAGTTCGACGCGACGGACTTCGACACGGTCCCGGATGCCGTCGACGCCATGGCCGACGAGCTCGGCGGCCTCGACGTCTTCGTCAACAACGCCGGCGGCGGCATCGGCGGCAGCTTCCTCGACCTCGACTTCGAGACCTGGCGCACCGACATCGCTCTCAACCTCGACGGCGCGTTCCTCGCCCTGCACACCGCCGCCCGCCGCATGGCGAAGGCCGGCCGCGGCGGCCGCCTGATCGTCGTCTCGAGCGTGCACGAGCACCAGCCGCGCGTCGGCTCGGCGCCGTACGTCGCCGCCAAGCACGGCGTCGGCGGTCTGATCAAGACGATGGCCCTCGAGCTCGGCCAGCACGGCATCACCGTCAACGCGGTGGCGCCCGGCGAGATCGCCACGCCGATCAACGACATGTCGGCCGAGGACGCCGACCGCATCCACCGTCCCGGCATCCCGCTCGGACGACCGGGCAAGCCCGACGAGGTCGCCGACGTCATCCGCTTCCTCGCCTCGCCCTCGGGGTCGTACGTGACCGGCGCCAGCTGGGTCGTCGACGGCGGCATGCTGCAGATGGGCCCGCAGGCCGGTTCGCACATGGAGTCGGACGCCTGGCGGTCCGCGGGCGAGAAGGAGTGACGACGGTGAGCGACGACAAGAGCTTCGACGAGAACCGGCACGACCAGCTCACCACCGCCCCGAACGCGACCGAGGCCGACGCGGCTCCCCGCATCGACGTGAGCGAGCACGACGGCGTCACCCGTATCGACATCCGCGATGACGCCGAGGTGCGCCCGGGTCCCGGGCAGGGGATGCCGGAGGCGGACGGCTCCGACGGGTGACCGGGGGCGTGCGGGGCCCGCGACGGTTCCGCACGCTCAGGATCGGCCCCCTTTCCGGGGCTCCCGAGGCGTAAGGAGCCCCGGAGATACCCCTGTGTCAAAATCGACGGTTCTTTCGGCGAAGAAGGCTCTCGCGCCCGTTCCGGGGATGCCTACAGTCGCTCAAGGCTCTCCGCCTCCTTCACCGACGCACCGCCGCCCACCGTCGAGCGGCACGCGCGTCACGGCCCCCACCGGAGCACGACATGGACGCATTCCTCCGCACGATGGAGTACCCCTGCACCAAGGACGACCTGCTGCGCGAAGCCGAGCGCGCCGGCCTGGGCGAGCGCACCGTGCAGCGCCTGGTGGCCCTGCAGGACCGCTACTTCCACGGTGCCCGCGACGTCTTCGTCGAGCGTCCGCGCCTGGTGATGGGCACCGCCCCCGCGTGACCGTCGTGCGGGTTCACCCGGTGATCAGGTAGCCGCGGCGGTCGAACCCGCCGATCCGACGACCGGATGCCAGGTGCCCCCGCAGTTCGTCGCGCACGCGGACGCGCCACGCAGCCGCGGCCGCCGGGTCGCTGCGCCGCAGGGTCTCGACGTCGCCCGGCACGGCCACCACGCCCGTGATCTCGGCATCCTGGGGCTGCGGAGCCGCGGGCTCGGCGAGCGCCCACGACACCATCAAGCGGTCGGATTCGTCGCCGCGGTTGACCTCGTCGTCCATCTCGCCGTACTGGTTGACCAGGTACTCGGTCACGCGCGCGCCCAGCACGGCCAGGTTGAAGTGGGCGTTGCGCGGGATGAGCGGGTCGAAGGTCCAGGTGATGCGACCGACGCCGCGCTCGAGCGCCCAGTCGCGCTGGTGCAGCTTGAGCAGACGCCCCAGTCCGCGCCCCTGGTGGCCGTCGACGATGCCCGTGATGTGCGAGTGCAGAGACCGCGCGGCCGGGGGTCCGAAGAACGCCGCGGACGCGCCGATCATCTCGTCGCCGTCGTAGAGCCCGACGACGTAGTTGCCGGCGTGCTCGAGCGCCCGCAGGATGTTCGCCGGCATGGTGCCGCGCTCGCCCCACACCCGGTCGAGCACGCGCGCGGCCTCGTGGATCGCGTCGACGGTGTCGAGGGTGCGGATGTCGATGGATGCCATGACTCCGAGTCTCGCAGGACCCGTCGATCAGCGCGGCAGCACGCCGCCCACGTGACGGATCGTGCGCCCGCGTTCGATGACGATGGCGATCCCACCGACGAGCCACAGCGGCACCTGGGTGAGGAAGGCCAGCCGGAACGCGTCGAGCGAGTACGTGTCGGGACTGCCCGCGCCCTGCACGTCCATCGCGATACCGATGAACAGGATCGCCAGCAGCGCCGCGAGGAACCCGCCGCCGTTGACGATGCCCGTGGCCGTGCTGAGCCGGTGACTGGGGGTGAAGGTGCGCGCGTGGTCGAAGGCGATCATCGACGCCGGTCCGCCGGTGGCGAGGGCGAACATCAGCACGATGAGCAGCCACAGCGGTGCGGGTCCGGGCCAGACCACGACGACGATCCACACGACCGCCTGGAACACCACGGTGGGCAGCACGAGCCAGCGCGAACGCCGGCGCGGGTGCCGGCTGCTGAGGGCCCCGATGACCGGACCGCTCAGGATGCCGAAGAACACGAACAGCGTCATGATCGCCGACGCCGTGGCCGGCTCGAGTCCCTCGCCCGCGGTGAGGAAGGGGAAGCCCCACAGCAGCATGAACGCGGTGCCGGCGAAGGGCGTGGCGAAGTGCGACCAGAAACCGAGACGCGTGCCGGGGTGCGCCCACGACTCGCGGAACCCCTGACGCAGGTCGGGTGCGGACCGCACCACCCGGATCGCCCCGGTCTCGGTGTTGACCGAGGTGTCGACCGGGTCGTCCCGCCGCTCGGGCGGCCGGTTGCGGATGATCAGGAACGTCAGGATCGCGAAGAGCACGCCCAGGCCCGCGACGCTGCCGAAGGCGACGCTCCAGCTGGCGGCGTGCAGCAGGGCGGCGAGCGGCACGACCGCCACGATCTGACCGAGCTGGCCGATGATGCCCGTCAGCTGCACGAGCAGCGGCGCACGCTGCGCGGGGAACCACGTCGCGATCACGCGCAGCACGCTCGGGAAGATGGCGGCGTCGCCGGCCCCGATCAGCACACGGGCCAGGATGCCGATCCCCACGGCATCGGCGAAGGCCATCACGAGTTGTCCCACCGCCATCAGCACCATGCCGATCGCGATCATCGGCCGCGCCCCGAAGCGGTCGAGCAGCAGGCCGACGGGGATCTGCATGGCGCCGTAGACGAACAGCTGGATGACGGCGAACATCGACAGCGCCGAGGCATCCGCCCCGAAGCGCACCGCGGCATCCACTCCCACCGCCGACAGCGACGTGCGGTTGACGATGGAGACGACGTAGGCGAGCACGCCGACGATCCACAGCGTCCAGGTGCGCCAGCCCGGCCGATCGAGGCTCAGGCTGCTGGTCACGCGTTCCAGGCTATCCCCGCCCACCGACATCGGCCGCGGGGCCGGCGGGCGCGGCGGGCCGCGACTGTGCGGCGACGTCTCCGCCGAGGACGGCGGCCATCTCGGCCCGGACGCGCTCGAGGTGGTCCTCGAGGGACCCGCCCGCGTCATCGGTCGCCCACTGCTCGAGCGCCGTCTGCCACAGCTCGATCGCGACGCCGGCGACCACCCGCGCGCGCAGGGCATCGACCCCGCGGTCCCGGTACCCCTCGATCAGAACCTCTCGCAGATCGGCCTGCTTCTGCAGGTCGCGCTCGCGCAGGGCGGGCTCGGCCGCGATGAGGCGCCGCGCGGCGACGATCTCGGTGCGGCGGGGCTCGAAGCGCTCGGTCGCGAGGGTCAGGAACCCGGTCCAGGCGACGGCGAAGGGCGAGAGGTCGGCGGGGGTCGCGGCCAGCATCGAGGCCGCGAGGCGCGGGATCTCGTCGCCCGCGAAGAAGACCTCGCGTTTGTCGCCGAAGTGCCGGAAGAACGTGCGCCGCGTCACGCCGGCGCGCTCGACGATGTCGGTCACGGTGGTCGCGTCGAAGCCGCGCTCGACGAAGAGCGCGAGGGCGGCTGCGCGCAGTCGGTCGCGGGTGTCGGGCGCCCATCTGGCCATGCCGTGATCCTATGCGACGACACCCGGTGTCATCACGCTTATCGTGAAGACACTCCGTGTCATCACGAGGAAAGGCCACCCATGCCCACGCACTCCGCCGCGACGCTCGCCACGCCCCGCGCCCCGCTCACCGTCGCCTCGAACGACACCCCCTCCCCCGCCGCCGACGAGGTGCTCGTCCGTGTGCGCGCCGTGGCGATCAACCCCGTCGACTGGGTGATCCAGGGCACCGGACCCGTCACGTACCGCTGGTTGCGCACCCCGGCCGTGCTCGGGTCCGACCTCGCCGGAGAGGTCGTCGCCGTCGGCGCCGACGTGACGCGCTTCCGCGTCGGCGAGCGCGTCTTCGGCCTCGCCACCGGCACCGACCGCGGTCGCGATCCCCTGCGCGAGGGGGCGTTCCAGGAGTACTCGACCCTGTTGGAACGCCTCACTTCCCCCATGCCCGACGACCTCGGCGACGAACAGGCCGCCGTCCTCCCCCTCGGGCTCTCGACGGCCGCGTGCGCGCTCTTCCAGCCGCAGCACCTCGGATTGCGGATGCCGGGCACCCCGTCATCCGCTACCGCGCCCGGCGTGGTGGTGGTCTGGGGCGGCTCGACCAGCGTGGGGATGAACGCCATCCAGCTGGCGCGCGCCGCTGGCTACGACGTGGTGAGTACGGCATCCGCGAAGAATGCCCAGACCGTCCGCGCCCTCGGTGCCGAGACGGTCGTCGATCACCGGTCTCCGACGGCGGTCGCGGACCTCGTCTCCGCCATCGACGGGCGCGCCGTCGTCGGGGCCGTCGCGCTCGGCGCCGGCTCGACCGACGCCTGCCTCGACGTGATGTCGCGCACCGGCGGGGCGCGCCTCGCCATGGCGAGCACGCCCCTCTCGCTCGACGCGCTGGCCGGGCGGCGCCGCCTCTTCCCGGCGATGCTGCCCGTGTTCACCCGCATCGGGCTCGCGACGCTGCGCTCCACCCTGCGCGCCCGGCGTCTCGGCATCCGAGCCGCATTCGTCTGGGGCAGCAGCCTGCGCGACGACGAGATGGGCCCGCGGCTGTGGCGCGAGGTCGTCCCGCGCCTGCTCGCCGACGGGTCGCTGCGCCCCCTGCCGGCCCCGCTCGTGGTCGGCGAGGGCCTCGGCGCCGTGCAGGGCGCCCTCGACCGCCAGCGCGCGGGCGTCTCGGCGCAGAAGGTGGTGGTCCGCCTCTGACGCGACACCTGGTCGGCGAGGCCACCCGCACACGGCAGAATGGTCCGATGGTCTCCGCGAGCCCCCACCTGCAGCCCGATCACGCCTGCCTCATCGTGCACGGCAGCGACACCCCCGGCATCATCGCCGCGGTCTCGGCGCTGATCGCCCGCCAGGGCGGCAACATCGTCGCCTTCGACCAGTACTCCGACGACCCCCGCGGAGGCGCGTACTTCCAGCGCGTGGTGTTCCACCGTCCCGACCTCTCGGCGGCCCTGCCCGAGATCCGGGCCGACATCGCCACCACCCTCGGCGAGGGATTCGAGCTCGAATGGACGCTCACCGACCTCTCCACGCCCAAGCGCATGGCGATCCTGGCCTCGAAGCAGGACCACTGCCTGCTCGACCTGCTGTGGCGTCACCGCCGCGGCGACCTGCCCGTCACCATCCCCATGGTGGTGTCGAACCACACGACCGCGGCCGACGACGTCCGCTCGTTCGGCGTGCCGTTCTTCCACGTGCCGTCGACCCCGGGTCCCGACAAGTCGGCGTCCGAGGCGCGGATCCTCGAACTGCTCGTCGGCAACGTCGACTTCGTCGTTCTCGCGCGCTACATGCAGATCCTGTCGGCCGACTTCCTCGAGAAGATCGGCGTCCCGGTGATCAACATCCATCACTCGTTCCTGCCCGCCTTCATCGGCGCCGAGCCGTACAAGAAGGCCAAGCAGCGCGGCGTGAAGCTCATCGGGGCGACCTCGCACTACGTCACCAGCGACCTCGACGAGGGCCCGATCATCGAGCAGGACACCGTCCGCGTCACCCACGCCGACTCCTCCGCCGAGCTCGCGCGCCGCGGCGCCGACGTCGAGCGCCAGGTGCTCTCGCGCGCGGTGCTCTGGCACGCCGAGGACCGCGTGATCCGCCACGGCAACCACACGATCGTCTTCTGACCCCGGGATGCCGAGACCCGGCATCCCGTTCGACTTCGACCCTGCCTCATCGGCGTCGAGGCCGCCGAACACCGCGAGACTGCAGCTGGCTGACGAGTCGGTTGCAGATTGCAACGGTTTCGTCAGCCAGCTGCAGTCTCGGCGTCAGAGGGGCCTCGGGGACGTCACTCCGGGTCGGTCGCCCGGCTGAGCGGACCCGAGCCGCCGCGCGGCGGTTGCTTGCGCTGACGCGCGAACTCTCCGCCCTGCCGTCCGCCGTAGGGGCGGCCGTGGTCGGCGAACTCGGCGCGGAAGTACGCCAGCCGCCAGTCGCCCAGCTCGATGCGCGCGCCGGTGCGCAGGATGCGCCCCCCGCCGTCGCGCCCGGGTCCCTGGTCGCGAGCCCCGCCGCCGCCGATCTGGTCGAAGCCGTACAGCACGTACTCGTCGTCGCCCTCGTGACGGATCTCGGCATGGACCGGAGCGAGCCCCGGCAGCCGCAGGTCGGCCTCTTCGCCCGACCCGATGACCGTCTTGGTGGGCAGCAGGTCGAACTCGCGCGGCCGCGACCCATCCCACGACGAGTCGCCCACGGCGAAGATCAGCCGCGGCCGGCCGGATCCGGGCGTGTAGTGCGTCGTCGTGATGCGACGCCGCACGGTGCGGTTGATCGTCGGCACGAGCGGCAGCGGTGTCTCGGGCGGAACGGGGAACGTCAGCGTCCGGTCGCCGTTGCGCCGCACGAGCAGCGGAGCGACCGCCGCCACCGAACCGAGTCGGATGTGCTTCGACCCGGTGATGACTCGCTGCAGAGCGCCGCTCTTGACGTCGCCGAGCTGCAGGATCGGCCCGTCCGGCCCCTCGAGCTTCACGGAGATGCCCCGGGATGCCAGGGCCTCGGCGACCGTGGACAGCTCGGCGAGCGTGCGGCGGCCGTTGCCGGGCAGTCGCGAGGGGTCGCTCACGACGATGCGCACCTCGGTGCCCGCGGCCGTGATCGTCCCCTCGAACGGCGGGACGTCGGCATCCCGCCCCTCTTCGTGCTCGGAGAAGGCCAGGTCGATGTCGAGGCGCACCATGACGGCGCCGCCTCTCAGTTGCCGCGGTACGGGTCGGACCCGGCCGCGGTGTCGTCGCTGGTGGTGACGCGCAGGGTGCCGTTGAGCTTCCAGGTCGCGCGGGGGGCGTCCGGACCGATGTCGCGGGGCACCTCGACCGTCATGTCGACGAAGGAGTAGTTGACGGCGGCACCGCGGCCCGTGAGGTACGACCACATCTCGCGGCCGAGGTCGGTCCAGTCGGTGATCGAGTGGCCCTCGGGGCCGCTGTTGTTGGCGAACGGGTCTGTGGTGGCAGGAGAGTCGGACATGGCTTCGGTCCTTCCTTTCGTATCGTGGCCACCAGCGTCCCAGTGCACTGCGCCGCAGACGAGGGATTGCGTTCGCGCCCCGGTTGGGGCACGATTCCGATACCGCGGCGCCCCACCGCTCAGTACACGTACTCCATCAGCTCGACCCCGAGCACGCGGAAGGCGTCGTGCGCCCGCAGCCGGTGCGCGATCGACAGGTCGTCGAAGTTGGCGACGAGCGCGTACGCCACCCCCGCGCGGGGCCCGCCCAGCACACCCGCCTCGGCGCGCACGCCGGCGGCGCGACCGGTCTTGTTGACGAACAGCAGCCCGTGCTGGTCGTTCTCGTGCGAGAACGGATCCAGGCCGGTGGCGGATGCCACGAGCGAGAGGTCGTGATTCAGGCTCAACCACTCGGCGACCTGGGCGCTGACGCCGGGCGACACGATGGTCGAGTTCACCAGGCCCGCGAACACCTGGGCCATCTCGCGCGCGGTCGACAGCGCGACGTGCGGAGCATCGTCGGGACCGCGGTCGTCGCGGAAGCGGTCCAGCAGTGCCGTGCGCCGCAGCCCCAACTGCTCGATGCGCGCGCGGACGGACTGCAGCCCCGCGCGGTGCAGCAGCGCATTGGCCGCGAGGGCATCGCCCGTGGACGCGGCGAGCATCGCCAGGTCGGTCAGCGGCAGCGCCGGGGCCTTGAGGTGCTGCCAGGTTCCCCCGTGGGCCGCGCCCGGGACGGCGGCGCGGTCGATGATCTCGAGCGGGTCGAGCCGACCCGACTCGAACGATGCCGCCACCTCGATCAGCAGCGGCACCACACCGAGTCCCGCGACGGGCAGCGTCAGGAAGTCGTCGCCCGCCAGCACCTCGGACCCGCCGTCGAGGTCGTCGATGCGCACGGCCACCTTGGCCCCCGAGGCGGCCAGCTCGTCGAGCGCCCGCAACGTCGCCGTGAACGACCGTCGCCCCGCGGCAGCCCGTCGAGGCAGCCGCTTCGGTCCCTTGCGCCCGGCTCCGCGCAGGGCCGGGGAGTCGCGACGAGGCGACTCCACCGGCCCGCCGACGGGATCGGACGGCGCGGGCTCGGGAACCGGGGGCATGCCCACGAGCGTGGCTCCTTCGGTGTCAGCAGGACAACAAACGCGACCTCACCAGATGGTGACGCGCTGGTCGGCGTCGAGCCACAGCGCGTCGCCCTCGTTCACGTCGAACGCCGCGTAGAACGCGTCGATGTTACGCACGATCTGGTTGCAGCGGAACTCGTTCGGCGAGTGCGGGTCGATGGTCAGCAGGCGGATCGTCTCGGCATCCCGGCCCTTCTGCTGCCAGATCTGGGCCCAGCTGAGCAGGAGGCGCTGGATGCCGGTGTACCCGTCGACGACGGGACCGTCACCCTCGGTTTCACCCTGCTCCGCCAGGTACAGGCGGTACGCGGCGATCGCGATGCCCAGGCCGCCCAGGTCGCCGATGTTCTCGCCGATGGTGAGCTTGCCGTTGACGTGATGCTCTTCGCTCAGGCCCTGCGGCACGAGGGCCTCGTACTGGGCGATGAGCGCGCTCGTGCGCTCTTCGAACGCCGCGCGGTCGGCATCCGTCCACCAGTCGCGCAGCGAGCCGTCGGCGTCGAAGCGGCTGCCCTGGTCGTCGAAGCCGTGGCCGATCTCGTGCCCGATCACAGCGCCGATGCCCCCGTAATTGGCGGCGGCGTCGCGGCCGGCGTCGAAGAACGGGTACTGCAGGATCGCCGCGGGGAACACGATCTCGTTCATGAGCGGGTTGTAGTACGCGTTGACCGTCTGCGGGGTCATGTACCACTCGTCGCGGTCGATCGGCTGGCCGACCTTGGCGAGCTGGCGGTCGTGCTCCCACACGTGGGCGCGGCGGACGTTGCCGACCAGATCGTCGGCGTGCACCTCGAGGTCGGAGTAGTCCTTCCACCGGACGGGGTAGCCGATCTTCGGCACGAAGGTGTCGAGCTTGGCCGTGGCGCGCTCGCGCGTCTCGTCGGTCATCCACGTCAGCTCGCGGATCGACGAACGGTACGCCTCGATCAGGTGGGCGACCAGACCGTCCATGGCGTCCTTCGCGTCGGCGTTGAAGTGCCGCTCGACGTAGACCTTGCCGATCGCTTCGCCCAGGGCCGCCTCGGCGAGGCTGACGCCGCGCTTCCAACGCTCGCGGTTGACGGGGACGCCGGTCAGCTGCGTGCCGTAGAACGCGAAGTTCTCGGACACGAAGGCCTCGGTCAGAAAGGCCGCCGCGGCGTGGACGATCTTGAAGCGCAGCCACGCCTTCCAGTCGTCGAGACGCTCCTCGACGAGCAGCGCGCCGAGCGACTCGATGAAGCTCGGCTGGTACACGACGACCTCGGCGAGCGCGTCCTCGTGCCCGGGGGCCACTCCCGCCCGCCAGGGCTCGAGGTCGACGCCGGCGAGGCGGACGGTGTCGTCCCAGCTCTTGAGGTTGTACGTCTTGACGGAGTCGCGGCTGTCCTCGCGGCTCCAGTGGTGCGCGGCGAGGTCGGTCTCGAGGGCGAAGATGCGATCGGCGGATGCCGCGGCCTCGGCGACCCCGGCCAGGCCGAGGATGCGCTCGATGTGGCCGCGGTAGGCGGTCCGGGTGTCGTCGAAGTTGTCGAGGCGGTAGTAGCTCTCGTCGGGCAGCGAGATGCCGCCCTGGTAGACGACGGGGACGTAGCGCGTCGGGTCGCCCGGGTCGGGCTCGACGAAGAGCGTCAGCAGGCCGCTGATGCCGTCGCGCTCGAGCTCGCCGATGAGCCGGAGCAGGGAGGGGACGTCGGAGACGCCGTCGACGCGCTCGAGCTGGGGGTCGATGGGCGCGTGGCCCTGCGCCTCGATGCGGTCGGTGTCCATGAAGCTCGCGAACAGGTCGCCGATCTTGCGGGCTTCGCTGCCCGGCTCGGCGTCCTGCGACTCCTGGACGATGGTGCGCACGTCCGCCTCGGCCTGCTCGGCGATGAGGTGGAACGAGCCCCAACGGGCCTTGTCGTCGGGGATCTCGGTGCGCTCCAGCCAGCGTCCGTTCACATGGCGGAACAGGTCGTCCTGCGGGCGGATCTCGTCGCTGAGCTCGTCGAGCGCGAGACCGGAGCGGGGGGTGTCGGTCATGCACACAGGATAAGTGCCGCGTCTCCATGCGGGCTCGGAACGGCGCCGCTCCCGCCCGTGTCGGAGGTCCGCCCTAGGCTCTCAAACGTGACGACCAGCCCGCCCGAGACGCTGAACCGCTCGATCCTGCGGCTCGCGGTGCCGGCCCTGGGCGCGCTGATCGCCGAGCCCCTGTTCCTGATCGTGGATGCCGCCATGGTCGGCCACCTGGGAGTGGCCCCGCTCGCGGGACTCGGCGTGGCCGGCGCCGTGCTGCAGACGATCGTCGGGCTCATGGTGTTCCTCGCGTACTCGACGACGCCCGCGGTGGCGCGGCGGTTCGGCGCCGGAGAACCGGGACGCGCGGTGTCGGTCGGCATCGACGGCATGTGGCTGGCCCTGGCGCTCGGGGCCGTGCTCGCGGCCGCCGGGTCGCTCGCCACGAGCGGGATCGTCGACCTCTTCGGCGCCGCGCCCGACGTGGCCGAGAACGCCCGCACCTACCTCGCGATCTCGATGTGGGGGCTGCCGGCGATGCTCGTCGTATTCGCCGCGACCGGACTGCTGCGCGGTATGCAGGACACCGTCACGCCGCTGTGGATCGCCGGCCTCGGCTTCGGCGCGAATGCGCTGCTGAACGCCCTCTTCATCTACGGCTTCGGCTGGGGCATCGCCGGATCGGCGATCGGAACGGTCGCCGCGCAGTGGGGCATGGTAGGCGCGTACGTCCTGGTCGCCCGGCGTCTCGCGCGCCGGCACTCGGCGTCCCTGCGCCCGCAGCGCGAGGGCCTCAGCGGCACCGCCCGCTCGGGCGGGTGGATGTTCCTGCGCACCGTGAGCCTGCGCGTCGCACTGCTGGCGACGGTGGCCGTGGCGACGGGCCTCGGCTCGGCCGAACTGGCGGGGTGGCAGATCGCCTTCACCATCTTCTCGACGGCGGCCTTCGCCCTCGACGCGCTCGCGATCGCCGCGCAGGCCCTCGTCGGTCGGGCGCTCGGCGCCGAACAGAACGACACCGTCGACCGGGTCCTGCGGCGGACCAGCGCGTGGGGCGTCTGGTTCGGCGTGATCGTGGGCGCGGTCATCGCGGCCGCCTCCGGCGTCATCGGCCTCGTCTTCACGGGCGACGCCGCGATCGCCGCGCTCATCCAACCGGCGCTGCTGGTGCTCGCCGTCGCGCAGCCGCTCGCGGGATTCGTCTTCGTCCTCGACGGGGTGCTCATCGGGGCCGGAGACGCGCGCTACCTCGCCCTGGCGGGGGTGCTCAATCTCGTGCCCTACGTGCCCGCGCTCGTGCTCGTCGCCCTCTTCGCCGGGGGCGGGCCCGCCGGGCTCGCGTGGCTGGCGGCGGCGTTCTTCGGTGTGTACATGCTCGCTCGGGCCCTCACGCTGGGCCTACGCGTGCGCGGGGCGGCCTGGATGACAGCCGGGGCCTGACGGCCCGCCTCTTCGGCACTTCGCCCGCGTCGGGGGTCACGCCCAGCGGCGACACCACTCGTACATGATCACGGCAGCCGCCGACGCGGCGTTGATCGACCTCGTCGAGCCGTACTGCGTGATCTCGATCACCCCGGTCGCGGCGGCGATCGCCTCGGCCGACAGCCCCGGCCCCTCCTGCCCGAACAGCAGCACGCACTCCCGCGGCAGATCGGCCCGATCGACCGGAACCGAACCGTCGACGTTGTCCACCGCGACGACGGCGAGGCCCGCCTCCCGGGCCCAGGCCGCGAAGGCGGCGACGTCTTCGTGGTGGCGCACGTGCTGGTAGCGGTCGGTCACCATGGCACCGCGGCGGTTCCATCGCTTCTTGCCGATGATGTGCACCTCGGCGGCGAGGAACGCATTGGCACTGCGCACGATGGAGCCGATATTGAGATCGTGCTGCCAGTTCTCGATGGCCACGTGGAACGAATGCCGCTTCGCGTCGAGGTCGGCGACGATGGCATCCATCGTCCAGTAGCGGTACGCGTCGACGACGTTGCGGCGGTCGCCCTCGGCGAGCAGCTCGCGGTCGTACCGGGGATCGTCCGGCCAGGCCTCGGGCCCACCCGGCCAGGGACCCACCCCGTGCGTCGCTACCGCGGAGTCCGGCGGCGACGCCTCGGACACCGAGGCGGCATCGCGCTGCGGCTGGGGGTCGTCGGCATCCATCACCGATCCAGGCTAATCGTGCAGCGCTCCGGCTCCGGCCGTAGCTTTTCGGGTACCCGAAAAATAGATACAGTTTCGGCATGCCGAAAACAGCGGATGCCACCACCCGCCGCCACGCGCCCGGTCGCGCGCTGTGGCTTCTGGGTCCGGCGCTGGTCGCGGGCGTGGCCTACCTCGATCCCGGAAACGTCGCGAGCAACCTGACGGCGGGGGCGACGTTCGGGTACCTGCTGGTGTGGGTGGTGGTGCTGGGCAACGTCATGGCGTGGCTCATCCAGTACCTCTCGGCCAAGCTCGGCATCGTCACCGGAGAGAGCCTGCCGCAGGTGCTCGGGCGCCGCATCCGCCGACCCTGGGCCCGGCGCGCGTACTGGCTGCAGGCCGAGTTGGTCGCAATGGCCACCGATGTCGCCGAGGTGATCGGCGGAGCCGTCGCCCTGCACCTGCTGTTCGGCATCCCCCTCGTCTGGGGAGGAGCGATCACGGGGCTGGTGTCGATGGGGCTCCTGCTCGTGCAGACGCGTCGCGGGGCGCGGGCCTTCGAGACCGTGCTGATCGCTCTGCTCGTGATCATCGCGGTCGGGTTCTCGGCGGGACTGCTCTTCGCCCCGCCCGACGCCGCCGGGGTCGCGAGCGGACTCGTCCCCCGCTTCGAGGGCACCACCTCGGTGCTGCTGGCCGCCTCGATCCTGGGGGCGACGATCATGCCCCACGCGATCTACGCGCACTCGGCGCTCGCGCGCGATCGGTTCGCTCCGGCGGCGGGGGTCGTGGCGGGTGTCGGGGACGCGTCGAACGCGGAGGTCGCGGCGGGGGCGGGGACAGCGCTGGGTGCGGGGGGGACGGGGGTCTCGGCCGGCAAAACGAGAACGGCGTCGCGCGCGGAGCCGACGGACGCGACCGTCACCGAGAGCCCCGACGCCGCGAACCGCGCCCTGGAGCGCGCGCGGGGCCTCTCGACCCCGCGCCTGCTGCGGGCGACCCGCTGGGATGTCACGATCGCCCTCGCCGTGGCCGGCACCGTCAACCTCGCGATCCTCCTGCTGGCGGCGGCGAACCTCGCCGGGGTCGAGGGCACCGACAGCCTCGAGGGGGCGTACGCGGCGCTGCGCGACGGACTCGGCGCGGCCGTCGCGACCCTGTTCGCCGTCGGCCTGCTCGCGAGCGGACTCGCCTCGACCTCGGTCGGCGCCTACGCGGGAGCCGAGATCATGAACGGCCTGCTGCGCGCGCGGGTCCCCCTCGTCGTGCGTCGCCTGGTCACGCTCGTGCCGGCGCTGCTCATTCTCGCGGCGGGCGTCGATCCCACCCTGGCGCTGGTGCTCAGCCAGGTGGTGCTGTCGTTCGGCATCCCGTTCGCGCTGGTGCCACTGGTCGCGTTGACCGCTCGCGCCGAGGTGCTCGGCATACATCGCAATCGCCGCGTCACCACGATCGCGGGGGTGCTGGCATCCGCGTTCCTCATCGCCCTCAACGTCACGCTCCTGTGGCTGGTGTTCAGCGGCGGATAGGCTGACGGCGTGGAATCGCCCGTGGCCGACGACTATCTCAAGGCCATCTACCACCACACCGAGTGGCAGGATTCGCCGATCACCCCGTCGCAGCTCGCCTCGGGACTCGGGCTCGCCCCGTCGAGCGTGACCGAGATGGTCAAGAAGCTCGCGTCGCAGGGCCTGGTGACGCACCGCCCGTACGGCCCCGTGTCGCTCACCCCCGCGGGGCAGAGGCGAGCGGCCGGGGTGATCCGCCGCCATCGCCTCATCGAGACGTGGCTCGTCCGCGAGTTCGGCTACGCGTGGGACGAGGTGCACGACGAGGCCGAGGTGCTCGAGCACGCCCTGAGCGACCGCCTGCTCGAGGGCATCGACGACCGCTTGGGCCGACCGCGCTTCGATCCGCACGGAGATGCGATCCCGGATGCCGAGGGCTCGGTGCACCGCGAGCCCTTCGTCCTGCTGGCCGAGGCGGCGCCGGGGCATGCGGGGCGCGTGCTGCGGGTGAGCGACCGCGACCCGGAGCTGCTGCGGGCGCTGGTCGCGCGACGCATCGACGTCGGCCACGAACTGGAGGTCGTCTCGGACGAGGTGGTGCGCGCGGACGGCGTCGAGGTCACGCTGCCCGTGGGTGCGGGCGGCTCGGTGTGGCTGACCCGCTGAGCGTCGAAGGCTAAGCGGCCGGCGGGGCGTTGCGCGCCTCGGCCCGGGGGCCGGTCTCTGTCCGCACGGTCGCGTGGGCGGCGGGCTCCGTGGGACGGAACCACCGGCGCGCCCGCCCGGGGATCCAGACCGCGGCGATGACCGCCACCGCCGCGGCGAGGGCGACCACCAGCACCGGATCGAGTTCGGTCAGCGCCATCGCGACGGCCTGCAGCACGATCAGCACCGCGAGGTAGCCCGTCAGCAGGGCGCGCGCGAGGATGCTGCCCCGCGACAGCGCCGATCCTCCGGCGACCGTCAGCAGCCCGAGCAGCACGGTCGCGGTGCCGACGAGCGACACCGGCAGCACCAGATCGGGTGTCACCGCGTATCGCGCGAGCAGCACGACGACACCGAGAGCGGTGTTCAGCAGCCCGCCGACGTAGACGAGCACGATGGCCGCGGTGACCACGGCGGGGCGCCGGCGGGTGTCACGGACGGCCGCGCCCGCCGCGGGGTCGGCGTGCGCGCCGGGGGTCGCATCCGCGGCGGGGGCGGCATCCGCGCCGGGGGCGGCGCCCGCGCCGGGGGCTTCAGCCGCACCGGGGGCGGCACCCGCGCCGGGGGCGAGGGCGGCGAGCGAGCGCCGCACGAACCGCCGATGCCCGAACCGCACCGCTTCGATGGCCGCGAGGGCGAGCACCACCACGAGCGTCACGAGGACGGACCCGTCCGCACCGGGGTCCTGCAGCTGGAAGAACTCCCCGAGGGGCGGCACGGTGAAGATCGCGGTGAGCGCGACGAACATCGCTCCGATCACGAGCACCTTGACGCGCGTGACGGGCCGCGACAACACGGTGAGCACCCAGATCGCGACGATCGCGAGGATGATCGTCGCCCCGGTGCGCAGCTGCTCGACGCTCAGGCCGAGCCCCATCGCGAGCCGCGTGTACACCGTGAGTGCGACCGCGATCACGATGCCGGCGGGGACGGCGAAGCTCAGCGAGCGCCGGAGGAAGCCGGGGACGTAGCGTTGCGCGTTCGGCAGCAGGGCGAGGAAGAAGGCGGGGATGCCGATCGTCAGGCCGTCGGTGATGGACAGCTGCCGCGGAAGGAACGGGAACTCCATCACCAGCGCCCCGAAGAGCACCGCGAGCCCCGTGGCGTAGACGGTTTTCGTGAGGAACAGCATCGAGACCCGCTCGATGTTGGCGATGACGCGCCGACCTTCGGCGACGACCGACGGCAGGTGCGAGAACCGCCCGTCCAACAGCACGAGACGCGCGACCGCCTTTGTCGCGGCGGCTCCCGAGTTCATCGCGATGCCGATGTCGGCGGTCTTGATCGCGAGGGCGTCGTTGACCCCGTCGCCGGTCATGGCCACGACATGACCGCGGGCCTGCAGAGCGGTCACCATGCGCTTCTTCTGGTCGGGCGTGACGCGACCGAAGACCGTGTGCTGCTCGAGCAGCGCTCCCCACTCGGCATCGTCGTCGGGAAGGCGCCGTGCATCGAACCCCTCGTCGACCTCGAGACCGACCTCGCGAGCGATCGCGGCCACGGTGCGGGGGTTGTCGCCCGAGATGACGCGCACGCCCACGCCCTGCGCCCGGAAGAACGCCAGCGCCTCGGCGGCATCGGGGCGGACCGCCTCGACGAAGGTGAGCACCGCCACCGCGGCGAGGTCGGCGGGCAGCCGCTCGGCGGAGACGTCGTCGTCGGTCAGCGCCGACGGCGCGTGCGCGAGCACGAGGGTGCGACGACCCGACGACGCCAGGCGGGTGACGGCGGCGCCCAACGGCGTCGACGCGTCGCTCGCATCGTCGCCGAACACCATCTCGGGGGCGCCGAGCACCCACGTCCCGCGAGGTCCATCCGAGAACGAGACGGCGCTCCACTTGCGCGCCGACGAGAACGCGATGCGCCGCGCGGCCTCGATCGGGCGCTCCACCGGGAACGGTTCGCGCAGGCATCGGGCGGTGGCGTTGGCGTCGGGCGCGGCCCCGTACCACCCGAGGGCGTCCTGCCAGCCGCTCTGCTCGTCGAGCGTGAGCGCCGCGTCGAAGCGGATCTCGCCGGCCGTCAGCGTGCCGGTCTTGTCGAGACAGATCACGTCGACACGGGCCAGGCCTTCGACCGCGGGCAGTTCGTTGACGAGCACCTGCTGCCCGGCCAGGCGGGCCGCACCGACGGCGAACGCGATCGAGGTCATCAGCACCAGCCCGAGCGGGATCATCGCGGTCAGGGCCGCGATCGTGTTGACCACGGCCTGCGACCACGTGCCCTGCTGCCAGGCCTCGGCCCATCCGCCGGCGACCATCATCTGCGCGTTCAGCACGAGCAGCCCGATCGGGCCGATCCCCCATCCGACCCACGTCAGGACGCGGTCGATCGACGTGCGCAGCTCGCTCGAGACGAGCTGGAACCGCTTCGCCTCGGCCGCGAAGGTGTTGGCGTGGGACTCCGCCCCGACGCGCACCACGCGGGCCGTACCCTCGCCGGCGACGACGATCGAGCCCGACAGGGCCTCGTCGTCGAGGCGCTTGTCGACGGCATCCGACTCGCCCGTCAGCATCGACTCGTCGATCTGCAGGCCGCTCGATGAGACGACCACGGCGTCGGCGGACACCTGGTCGCCCGCGCGCAGCACGAGGACGTCGTCGCGCACGACCTCGGCCGGGGCGATCTCGGCGTCGGTCCCGTCGCGGCGCACCCGCGCCAGGGGTGCGTTCAACAGGGCGAGACGATCGAGGGCCGCCTTGGCGCGGAACTCCTGCACGCACCCGATGACCGCGTTCGACAGGGCAGCGACGCCGAACAGGGCGTCCTGCCAGCGCCCCAGGAGCAGCAGCACGAGGAAGCAGGCCGCCACGATGCCGTTGAAAAGCGTGAAGACGTTGGCGCGGACGATGCTGCCGACGCTGCGGCTGCTGTCGGCCGTGAAGGCGTTGGTCCGCCCGGCGGCGACGCGCTCGGCGACCTCGGCCGCGGTCAGCCCGCGGTCATCTGCCGCCGTGTTCTCGTCGGCCGTCGCCTGCTCCATGCGATCACTGTAGGGTGCGGCTCCGACATCGCGAGGGGTGGATCAGGATGCCGTGCGCCGCACCCGATCGAAGGGCCAGCGCACGTGGGTCGCCGTCTCGCAGGCGCGCCACAGGTCGGCGCCCAGCTCGCTGCGCCGCGTCGCCCGCGCCGGCTTCGCCGGGCGAGGAGCCCCGCGCGCGATCAGGGCGGGGCCGAACATCTCGCCGCCGTCGGCCGAGGCGTCGACGAGGGCGCGCAC
Source organism: Microbacterium testaceum (assembly GCF_003075375.1). Lineage (GTDB taxonomy): Bacteria > Actinomycetota > Actinomycetes > Actinomycetales > Microbacteriaceae > Microbacterium > Microbacterium testaceum_E. The sequence goes on from NZ_QDFT01000005.1 coordinate 84,034, forward strand.
GAGCGACCACGCACCCTGCTCCTTGGACTGCGTGATCGGCGCCTGCAGGTTGTCGACGAAGCGCGAGAGCCGCGTGGGCTCGTTCACCCCGCGCACCCCCCGCGTGCGACCGCTCGTCGAGTACCCGGGGTGGGCGACGAGACTCGAGACGGGCACCCCGTGCGCGCGCAGACGCCTGTCGGCCTCGAGGGCGAGCGCCGTGGTGGCGGCCTTGGACTGCACGTACGCCTTCCACGGGGTGTACCCCTCGCGCAGTTCGGGGTCGGTCGGCAGATGCCGCCAGATCGACGTCGACATGCTGCCGACCCAAACCATCCGTCCGCGCGCCGACGCGAGCGGCTTGAGCAGCTCACCCGCGAGCGCGAAGTGACCCAGGACGTTCGTCGCGAAGACCAGCTCGTGCCCGCCGGCGGTCTCGCGCTGCTTGGGCGGGTGCACGACGCCGGCGTTCAGGAGCAGACCGTCCAGGCGCCCGCGCGCGCGGGCCGTCGCCGCCGCGGCCCGCACCGAGCCCATGTTGCTGGTGTCGAGCAGGAGGGTCTCGATGTCGGCATCCGGAACCGTGCGACGCACCGCGGCCTTGGCCGCCGCAAGACTGTGGGGATTGCGGCCGGTGAGCAGCACGTGGGCGTTCGCGGCGGCGAGCTGCTCGCACGCGAAGTAGCCGAGTCCACGGGTCGCACCGGTGACGAGGTAGGACTTTCCGGAGAGGTCGGGGAGGTTCTCGGGGTCCCACTCGGCGCGCGTCACTCTACGACCCTAACCAGAACCCGCCCCCGCGTCACGGGTGCATTCCGCGAACGGAATACGGAGGTGCGCGAAAAGTTTTCCGCGGATGCGCGTGACGAATGCCGCTCGGCCTCCGTCTCATCTGCGAGCACGACGCTCCGTCTCGACGCGAACCTTCCGCCGACGACGCCGACACGACAAGAAGGAGTCAGATCATGGGTCTCGACGACAAGATCAAGAACGCCGCTCAGGACATCGTGGGCAAGGCGAAGGAAGCCATCGGCAACGCCACCGACAACGACAAGCTCGCCGCCGAGGGCAAGGCCGACCAGGTGAAGGCGGATGCCAAAAAGGCCGCCGAGAACACCAAGGACACCTTCAAGTAAGCAGCCGCCACCGCGGACGGGCGGGCCACGATCAGGCGATCGGGCCCGCCCGCGCACTTTTCCGAGGCGGTGTCGGGGGTCGGGTCTAGGCTGGCCGCATGCGGACCCGTGGCGACATCGAGTGCTGGCTGACCGACATGGACGGCGTCCTCGTCCACGAGAACACCCCCATCGCCGGCGCCTCCGAGCTGCTCGCGCAGTGGCGCGCCGAGGGCACCCCGTTCCTCGTGTTGACGAACAATTCGATCTTCACCCCGCGCGACCTCAGCGCTCGTCTGCGCGCATCGGGCCTCGAGGTTCCCGAAGCCTCGATCTGGACCTCGGCCCTCGCGACCGCCGACTTCCTCAAGTCGCAGATGCCCGGGGGCTCCGCCTTCGTCATCGGCGAGGCGGGGCTCACGACCGCCCTGCACGAGGCGGGGTTCATCATGACCGAGACGACGCCCGACTACGTCGTGGTCGGCGAGACGCGCAACTACTCGTTCGAGGCCATCACCAAGGCGATCCGCTTCATCCGGGGCGGCGCCCGCTTCATCGCGACGAACCCGGATGCCACCGGCCCCTCGACCGAGGGCGTGCTGCCCGCGACGGGCGCCATCGCCGCGCTCATCACCAAGGCGACCGGCAAAGAGCCCTACATCGTGGGCAAGCCCAACCCGATGATGTTCCGGTCGGCTCTGAACCGGATCGGCGCCCACAGCGAGAACACCGGCATGATCGGCGACCGCATGGACACCGACATCGTCGCCGGCATCGAGGCCGGACTGCACACCGTCCTCGTGCTGACGGGCATCAGCGATCAGCGCGAGATCGAGCGCTACCCCTTCCGCCCGGACGAGATTCTCTCGTCGGTCGCCGAGCTCGTCCGCGACGAACCCCTCGAGACCGATCTCGCCGACGGTGAGGACGGACTGAGCGAAGGCCTCTGACCGTGGGCGCGCTCGACGACGGCGAGAGGGTCCGCGCGGCCGACGCGGCCGCCTGGAGCGCGTGGCTCGAGCGGAACCACGCCACCTCGACCGGGGCCTGGCTCGTGCGCGGCCGGGGCGCCGACGCGAGGCGGTACGTCGACTACGAGGACGCCATCTGCGAGGCGCTGTGCGTCGGATGGATCGACGGTCCCGTCCGGGTCTTCGACGACGTCAGCTCGGGGCTGTGGTTCGCGCCCCGACGGGCGCGCAGCGGCTGGGCCGCGACCAACAAGGCCCGCATCGCCCGGCTCGAGGCCGAGGGGCGATTGCGCCCGGCCGGGCGGCGCGCTCTCGAGGTCGCGCGGGCCAACGGAGCGTGGGAGATGCTCGACGACGCCGAAGCCGGGATCGAACCGGCCGAGCTCACGGCATCCCTCGACGCGGTCCCCGGGGCACGCGCGAACTGGGACGCCTTCCCTCCGTCGAGTCGCAAGTTCGGTCTCACGCAGATCGCGACGGCGGTGCGGCCCGCCACCCGGGTCGCGCGCATCGCGCGGATCGTCGCGGACGCGGCCGAGAACCGTCGGCCCTCCTGAGACCCGGCCGACACGACGTCGGGGAGGATGGGCGCATGGACGACCGCACCCTCTGGCTCATCACCGCCTTCTTCATCACCGCCGGCACGCTCGTGGCGTTCATCGTCCAGTGGCGGCGGTCGCGACGCGGCGGCGGCCGCGACCCCTTCGACGGGCCGGGGCCCGACGACCGGTGACCCGCGGGCGCACCCCTCGGCACGCGGCGGGGCGGCGGCATCCCTCCCCTCGTCACCGGAACAGGAGGGTGGCACCGGAACAGGGCGTTTCGGCGCGGATCCGCCTGTTCTCGTGACGGAGCCTGTTCTCGTGACGGCGCCTGTTCTGACGACGTCGTGGACGCCTCGCGACGCCTACTGCGGCGCGAGTCCCAGGTCGTCGAGATCGATGGATGCCAACCACTGCAGACCCTCGGCCTCGATAGCCGCCTGCGCACCGGTCTTGCGGTCGACGATCACGGCGACGGCGACGACCTCGGCGCCCTCGCGCCGGAGGGCCTCGACGGCCTTGAGCGCGGACTGGCCGGTGGTCGAGGTGTCCTCGACGACGACCACCCGCTTGCCGGCGACGTCGGCACCCTCGATCTGGCGTCCGCGGCCGTGGTCCTTGGGCTCCTTGCGCACGACGAAGGCGTCGAGCGGGGTCCCGGCGTGCACCGACTCGTGCATGACGGCGTTGGCGATGGGATCGGCGCCGAGCGTCAGACCGCCGACGGCCACGACCCCGTCGAGATCCTTCACCAGATCGAGCACGAGGCGGCCGATGGCCGGGGCCGCGCGGTGGTCGAGGGTGAGCTTGCGCATGTCGACGTAGTACGTCGCCTTCTTGCCGCTCGAGAGGGTGAAATCACCGTGGAACACCGCCTCGTCGGAGATGAGGCCGATGAGGGCCTGGCGGTCGGCTTCGAGCTCGGGCGTGGAGGCGGTGGTCACGGCGTCGAGTCTATTGCTCCACCCCACGGCATCCATCTGCGCACGACGGCGGGCCACGCGCGCGACACGCCGCCCTGCGGGTCCCGGACGACGGCGTGTCGCCCACGACTCCCGCCGCTGTGCACGACGCGGGCGGGCGGCGCGCGAAAGTAGGCTGGATGCCATGCGCCTGGCCACCTGGAACGTCAACTCCATCCGCGCCCGCGTCACCCGTACCGTCGAGTTCTGCGTGCGTGAGCACATCGACGTGCTGGCGATGCAGGAGATCAAGTGCAAGACGGAGCAGTTCCCGTACGCCGCCTTCGAAGAGGCCGGCTACCACGTCGCCGCGCACGGGCTGAACCAATGGAACGGCGTCGCGATCGCGAGCCGTGAGCCGCTCGAAGACGTCGAGATCGGCTTCCCCGGCATGCCCGGGTTCGAGAAGGGCAAAGAGGGTCCCGACCTGCCGCAAGAGGCGCGCGCCATCGGCGCGACCGTCGACGGCGTGCGCGTGTGGAGCCTGTACGTGCCCAACGGCCGCGGTCTCGACGACCCGCACTACGCCTACAAGCTGGACTGGCTCGAAAAGCTGCGCCAGTACTCGTCCGACACCCTCGCGGCCCACCCCGACCTGCCCCTGGCCCTGACCGGCGACTTCAACATCGCGCCCACCGATGACGACAACGGCGACCCGACCGTGGTCGAGGGCGCCACGACGCACGTCTCGCCGGCCGAGCGCGCCGCCTTCCGGGCGTTCGAGGGGGCCGGACTGACCGACGTCGTGCGCCCGCTCATCCCCACCGGCTACACCTACTGGGATTACAAGCAACTGCGCTTCCCCCGCAACGAGGGCCTGCGCATCGACTTCATCCTCGGCTCGCGGGCCTTCTCCGACGCCGTGCACGGCGCCGAGATCCACCGCGACGAGCGCAAGGGCGAGGTGCCCAGCGACCACGTCCCCGTCGTCGCCGACCTCGACCTGTCGGGCGGCGACGACGATGACGATCTGCCCATGATCTTCGGCTGAGCGCCGGGCGGGTGGCATCCCGAGACTTTTCTCCGGCGCCCTGTCGATTCCGCTCGCCGCCGTTCGACGCGATAGTAGGGGAAGCATTCGCTCCCCTCAGATCGCTCGACAGAGCACCGACGAGAAGAGTCCACGATGAAGTTCATGCTGATCATGCGCGGCACCGACGAGGCGTACGCGGCGTACAAGAAGCTCCCCTTCGAGCAGATCATCAACGAGATGGGCGCCTACAACGAGGCGATGATGACGGCCGGGGTGCTCGTCGCGGGCGATGGACTCGCCGAGGACGGCAGCCAGAACTTCGTCGTCGAGTTCGGCGGCGAGGAGCCCCTCGTCACCGACGGCCCCTACGGCGAGACGCACGAGCTGTTCAACGGCTTCTGGATCATCGAGGTGTCGACGCGCGACGAGGCGATCGAGTGGGCGCGGCGGGCGCCGCTCATCGCCGGCAACAAGCTCGAGGTGCGTCGCGTCACCGACGAGACGGACTTCGCCGCATTCGCCGACAACGAATACATCCGCAAAGAAGAAGGCTGGCGCGAGGAGCAGGCCTCGCGCTGACCTCGGGTGAGCAGCGACCTCTCGCGACGCGTCGCGGCGATCTGGCGCATCGAGGGCGCCCGCATCGTCGCGACGCTCGCGCGCATCGTCGGCGATCTGGCGACGGCCGAGGATCTCGCCCAGGATGCCGTCGCCGAAGCCCTCGTGCAGTGGCCCCGCGAGGGTGTTCCCCACAATCCCGGCGCGTGGCTCACCGCGGTCGCCAAGCGGCGCGCGATCGACGGGTGGCGGCGCGCGCAGAACCTCGACGACAAGTACCGGCTCATCGGCGCCGACCTGACCGAGATCGTGGATGCCGACTGGCAGCCGATCGACGATGACGTGCTGCGCCTGGTCTTCGCCGCCTGCCATCCTGCACTGGGACGGGAGGCTCAGGTCGCCCTCACGTTGAAGGTCGTCGGCGGCCTCGACACCGAGTCGATCGCGCGGCTGTTCCTCGTCTCGGTGCCGACGATGCAGCAGCGCATCGTGCGGGCGAAGAAGGCGCTGTCGGCCGCCCGCGTGCCGTTCGAGGTGCCGGAGCCGACCGAGTGGGCCGCGCGGCGGGACGCGGTTCTGAGCGTCGTCTACCTGATCTTCACCGAGGGGTACTCCGCCAGCGGGGGCGACGTAGTGCTGCGGACCGAACTCGCGCACGAGGCCATCCGACTGGGGCGCGTGGTGAACAGGCTCCTCCCGCGGGAGCCCGAGGCTCTGGGCCTGTCGGCGCTCATGGAGCTGCAGGCCTCGCGCTTCGCCGCTCGCGTGAACGCCGACGGGGATGCCGTGCTCCTCGCCGATCAGGACCGTCGCCGATGGGACCGCTCGGCGATCAGCCGCGGGTCGATGCTGCTCGACCGGGCCGACGCCCTCGCGCGCGGACGCGGCCCGTACCAGCTGCAGGCCGCGATCGCACGCTGTCACGCCGAGGCGACGAGCGTCGAGACGACCGACTGGGAGCACATCGTGCTGCTGTACGAGGCGCTCGGGCGGGCGGCGCCGAGTCCCGTGGTGGAGCTCAATCGCGCGGTGGCCGTGTCGATGGCATCCGGTCCCCTCGAGGCCCTCGCGATGGTCGATCGACTCCGGGACGCCGGGGCGTTGAGAGGCTCGCATCTCCTCCCCTCGGTCCGCGGGGAGCTGCTGTCGAGGCTCGGACGCACGGACGAGGCCCGTGCGGCGCTGCTCGTCGCGGCCGAACGCACGCGGAACGAGCGCGAGGCGGCGCTGCTCCGGCGGAAGGCCGCCGCCCTGGGCTGAACGGTTCTCGGAGAAACGCGCGTATCTCGGAGCATTCGCGCAGAAAGCTCCGAGCGCAGACGCGTTCTCCGAGATCCGGTCGCCGGACGCACGATCGCGGGGCCGGGGCGGACCCCGGCCCCGCGAAACGCGTGCCTCAGGCCGCGGGGACCTCGGCGGGTGCCGTGCGCGCGATCAGCGTCACGAGCGCCTCGATGATCGAGCGCAGGAACGCGGCGGTGCCCTCGTCGTTCACGGTGCCGTCCTCGTCGAACAGACCGGGGGTGGACTGGATGTAGCCCTCGGGCTGGCCGAGCACCAGGGCGTTGTAGTGCAGCAGCACCGCGCGCAGGTGCTGCTGACCGGCGGCGGTGGCGATGCCGCCCTGCGAGGTGCCGACGACCGCGGTGGGCTTGTCGTTGAAGGACGCCTCGCCGTAGGGGCGCGCCGACCAGTCGAGGGCGTTCTTGAGCACGCCGGGGATGGAGCGGCTGTACTCGGGGGTCGCGATGATCATGCCGTCGGCATCCTCGATCGCCTTCTTGAAGTCCTGCGCGACCTGGGGGAAGTTCCCGTCGTGGTCGGGCGAGTAGAACGGCAGGTCCTTGATGGGGATCTCCTTGAGGGTCACGCCCTCGGGCGCCACCTTCTCGAGCGCCTTCGCCAGGACGCGGTTGATCGAGGTGCTGGAGATGCTGCCGACGATGTAGCCGATCGTGTAGTCGGTCACGATGATCCTTCCGGGATGACGGAGCGCTGCGCGCCGCATGTATTCACGTGCAAGCGTCGCTGCCCCCGTCCTATTCCGCGGGGGGTTGACTCCGTCGCGCGGGGGATGCGGGTATCGGGGGTCGCCCCTAGCGTGGAGGGATGCCGAAGCCCACCGCCTCCCAGCAGAGAGCCGACCTGGTGCTCGCGCTGGTGCTGTTCCTCGGCGGGCTGCTGAGCGCCGTCCTGTCGTCGATCTCGGGGCTCTACGGCGACCAGCAGGGCTCGCTCGCGATCGCCCTGGTCTACGTGGCGGTGCTCGCCCTGCCCATCGCCGTGCGGCGACGCTGGCCCTCGACGGCGGCGGTGGTGGTCTCGATCGCCTACTTCTTGGCGGTGACGTTCCGCATCCCCGAGCTGTACGCCGGCAACATCGCGATGTTCATCGCGCTGTACACCGTCGGCGCGTGGGAGCCGAACCGCCGGCGCGCGACGATCGTGCGCGTCGCCATCATCGTCGGCATGTTCGCGTGGCTGTTCGTGGTGATGTTCCAAGAGGCCACGCAGCCCGTCGACGCCTCGCTCGAGGGCGCCTTCTCGCGCGCGGGAGCCTTCTCTCCCTTCGTCGCCTACCAGCTGCTCATGATCGGCGTGAACGCGCTCTTCTTCGGCGGCGCGTACTACTTCGGCGACCGCTCCCACCAGCAGATGCGCGAGCGCGCGGCCCTCGAGGAGCGCACCGCCGAGCTCGAGGCCGAGCGCGAGGTGACGGCCGCGCAGGCGGTCGCCCTGGATCGGGTGCGCATCGCCCGCGAACTGCACGACGTCGTCGCCCACCACGTCTCGCTGATGGGCGTGCAGGCCGGCGTCGCCCGATCCCTGCTCGATCGCGACCCCGAGGCCGCCCGCGAGGGGCTCACCGGCATCGAGGGCTCCGCGCGCACCTCGCTGCACGAGCTGCGCCAGCTGCTCGAGACGCTGCGCACCCCGGGCGCGGACTCCTCTCCCGACACCGCCCCCACCACGCACGGACTCACCTCGATCCGCGCGCTCGTCGACGAGGCCGACGCCGCGGGACTCGCGACGACCTTCACGGTCATCGGCGACCCGCCGTTCGACCCTCCCCCGCTCGTGCAGATCAACCTGTACCGCATCGCCCAAGAGGCCCTGACCAACGCCCGGCGACATGCCGGCCCCGACGCCACCGCCGACGTGCGTCTGCGGTTCACTCCGGATGCCGTCGAGCTCGAGGTCTCCAACACGGGTCGCCGCGGATCGTCGACCCCCGGTCTGGGGCAGCTCGGCATGCGCGAGCGCGCGGCCGTGTCGGGCGGCTCGATCGAGATCGGCCCGCGCACCCGCGGGGGCTACCTCGTGCGGGTGCGGGTCCCCCTCACCGCCGCGGAGGCCGTCCGTGTCTGAGCTGCGCGTCCTTCTCGTCGACGACCACGCGATGATGCGGGCCGGGTTCCGCACGATCCTCTCGCTCGAGGACGACATCACCGTCGTGGGCGAGGCGGCGACGGGTGCCGAAGCGCTCTCGGCCGCCGCGCGCCTGCGCCCCGACGTCATCTGCATGGACGTGCAGATGCCCGACATGGACGGCCTCGAAGCGACCCGCGTCCTCACCGCCGACCCGGCGTCGCAGGCCGCGGTGCTGATCGTGACGACCTTCGACCGCGACGACTACCTCTTCGCGGCGCTGTCAGCCGGCGCGAGCGGCTTCCTGCTGAAGAACGCCGGGCCCGAAGAACTGGTCTCGGCCGTCCGCATCGTGGGGGCGGGCGATGCGCTCCTCGCGCCCGAGGTCACCCGGCGCGTGATCGAACGGTTCACCTCCGCCGCGCCCGCACCCGTGGCATCCGTGCCCCCTCCCCTTCCCGTCGCCGAACCGCTGACCGAGCGCGAGGCCGAGGTGCTGCGTCTGGTCGCCGAGGCCATGAGCAACGGCGAGATCGCGGCGCGGCTGTTCATCGGCGAGGCCACCGTCAAGACGCACGTGTCGAACGTGCTGCAGAAGCTCGGGGCGCGGGATCGCGTGCAGGCCGTCGTGCTCGCGCACCGGCACGGCTTGGCGTGAGCCGGGGCGGCTCCGTCGACGCGCTCACCGATCGAGGCGAGTCCGGCAGGACGACGACTCCACCCCGCGGGGGAGCGACCACCCGCCCCGCGGCGGAGGCGCCCCGGCCGTCGCGTCCCTAGCGTGGGACCAACGACAAGAAGGGATGCATCGTGCTCGAACTGAACGGCATCACCAAGAGCTACGGCGGACGCCGCGTGCTCGACGACGTGGGGTTCGTGGTGGCCCCGGGCCGGCTGACCGGCTTCGTCGGCGGCAACGGCGCCGGCAAGACCACGACCATGCGCATCGCGCTGGGCGTCCTCGCGAAGGACGCCGGAACCGTCGCGCTCGACGGGTCTGCGGTGACCGCCGCCGACCGCCGCCGGTTCGGATACATGCCCGAGGAACGCGGCCTGTATCCCAAGATGAAGGTCGCCGAGCACATCGCCTACCTGGCCCGCCTGCACGGTTTCGGCAAGGCCGAGGCGACGAAGAAGGCCACCGCGCTGCTCGAGCGGCTCGGACTCGGCGAGCGCCTCGGCGACCTGGTCGAGACGCTCTCGCTCGGCAACCAGCAGCGCGCCCAGATCGCGGCATCCCTCGTCCACGAACCCGACGTGCTCATCCTCGACGAGCCGTTCTCGGGCCTCGACCCGCTCGCGGTCGACGTCGTCGCCGGCGTCCTGCAGGAGAAGGCGGCGCGGGGAGCCGCCGTGCTGTTCTCGTCGCACCAGCTCGACGTCGTCGAGCGCCTGTGCGATGACCTGGTGATCATCGCGGGCGGCACGGTCCGCGCCGCGGGCACCCGTGACGAACTGCGCGCTCAGCACGCCACCCACCGCTACGAGCTCGTGTCCCGCGCCGACGCGGGCTGGCTGCGCGACGAGCCCGGCGTGAGCGTGCTCGATTTCGACGGCGGTTACGCCCTCTTCGACGCCGCCGACGACACCACCGCCCAGCGCGTGCTGCGCGGCGCCGTCGAGCGCGGCGACGTCGCCAGCTTCGCCCCCCAGCGTCCGACCCTGGCCGAGATCTTCAAGGAGGTCATCCAGTGAGCACCTCGACCCCCACCCGCCCCACTCCCCCTGCCGCGCGCCGCGCACCGGGCGAACTGCAGGGCATCTGGCTCGTCGCCGAGCGCGAGATCGGCTCCAAGCTGCGCAGCAAGGCGTTCGTCATCTCGACCGCGATCCTCATCCTCGCCGCCCTCGCCTCGGTCGTGTGGGGCGGGTTCGCCGCGAACGATTCCTCGGGCGAGGGCATCCCGGTCGCCGTCACGTCGCAGACGCAGTCCGCCGTATCGGGCCTCGACGGTCTCGACCTCACGACCGCCGACAGCGACGACACCGCGCGCGCCCTCGTCGAAGACGGAACGGTGGATGCCGCCCTGGTCGCCGGGTCGTCCGACGCGGCCTTCGCCTACACCGTCGTCGTGAAGGACAGCGTCCCACCCGCCCTGCTGCAGCTGCTCAGCGAGACCCCGCCGGTGCAGATGCTCGACCCCGGCGCGGGAGCGGCCGATGCCCTGCGCTACCTCATCGCGCTCGGTTTCGGGCTGGTGTTCCTCATCGCCGCGTCGACCTTCGGCGGGACCATCGCCCAGAGCGTGGTCGAAGAGAAGCAGACGCGCGTGGTCGAGATCCTCATCTCGGCGATCCCGGTGCGGGTGCTGCTGGCGGGCAAGGTGCTCGGCAACACCGTGCTGGCCATGGCGCAGATCGTGCTGCTCGCCGCGGTGGCGGTCGTAGGTCTGGCCGTCACGGGACAGACCGGGGTGCTCGACACCCTGGGCGCGCCGATCGCGTGGTTCGCGATCTTCTTCCTGTTCGGTTTCGTGCTGCTGGCCTCGCTGTTCGCCGCGGCCGCGGCGATGGTCTCGCGGCAGGAGGACATCGGGGCGACCACGACGCCGATCACCATGCTGGTGATGGCGCCGTACTTCCTGGTCATCTTCTTCAACGACAACCCCGTGGTGCTGACGATCATGTCGTACGTGCCGTTTTCGGCGCCCGTCGGGATGCCGCTGCGCATGTACCTGGGCGACGCGCAGTGGTGGGAGCCGGTGCTGTCGCTGCTGGTGCTGCTGGCCTCGTGCGTCGCCGCGATCGCGGTCGCCGCGCGCATCTACCGCAACTCGCTGCTGCGGATGGGCGCCCGCGTCAAGCTCGCCGAGGCTCTGCGCGGCTGAGCGTCGGGGAGGTGAGGAGCGGATGGATGCCACGGGCTCGGCATTCATCCGCTTCGTCGTCCTCAGCGGGCCACGTACGCCGTCACGCTGTCGGACAGGCGGATGGGGATACCGGTGACCGTCGACGGCGAGGCGGTGCCGATCGCGACGGTGAGGGAGTCGTCGACGCCGAACACCGCGGCCCCCTCCTGGGCGCCGCTGACGCACCCGGCCGACCAGGGCCGGTTGTCGGCCGAGGTGAAGGTGGCGATGCAGCGCCCGTCGCCGTCGTCGGGAACGGCGAGGTAGATGCGGAAGTCGCTGACCGTCGCGATGTAGCGCGTGCTGGCGGGGTCGATGCCGCTGTCGCGCAGGATGTCCGCCGAGATGACGTCCTCGACGGTCTGCGGGAACGTGAGTTCGGGCAGCTCCGCCGCGGCCGGATCGGCCGAGGCCGCCGGGGTGGGCGCGAGGCTGGAGCCGATCGCGATCCCGATCCCCACGAGCGCGGCGGCGCCGAGGGCGGTCAGCGTCCAGCGCACGGCACGCCGGGCGGGTGCGGGGCCCGGGGACCCGTCGTCCGGCACCGGGGCCGCGGCGTCGTCACCGGGCCGGTCGACGGCATCCCGTCCCCCAACAGCCTGCTGCTCGGCCGCGGGCGCCGCACGACCGCCCCCGCGCTGACGCTCCTCGAGCTCGCGCAGCCGGGCGATCTCGGCGGCCGAGGCGCTCGCCCCGTCGACGCCGTAGATCCGCTCGCGGAGGCGGTTCAGCTCGGCGTCTTCGTCCATGCCATGACTCTAGAACCGCGCGGATCCCCCGCGGGCCCTCGTGTCATGTCGGGTCGGGAGCGGTCCTGCGCAGGGCGTCGGCGGCTCCCACCAGGGCCAGGTGCGAGAGGGCCTGGGGGGTGTTGCCCGCCTGGCGTCCACGGGTGGGGTCGTACTCCTCGGACAGCAGGCCCAGGTCGTTCACGACCGCCGTCAGGCGATGCATGAGCGCCGTCGCCTCTTCGCGCCGACCGCTGTGCGCGTACTGCCCCACCAGCCAGAACGAGCACACGAGGAACGGGTGCTCGTCGCCGCTGAGGCCGTCGACCCCGGTGGTGCGGTAACGCAGCAGCCACCCGTCGGGCATGAGGGTCTGCTCCATCCGCGCGACGGTGGCGAGCATGCGCGGGTCGTCGTACGCGCAGAACCCGACCTGCGGCAGCACGAGGAGCGAGGCGTCGACCTCGTCCGTCTCGAAGTGCTGGGTGAACCATCCGCCCGCGTGCACGCCGCGCTCGTCGATCTGCGCCCGCACGCGGTCGCGCAGCGCCCGCCAGGTGTCGACCTCGCCCTCGTGGCCGCCGTGTTCGACGGCCCGGATGCCGCGATCGAACGCCGCCCACACCATCGCCCGAGAGTGGGTGAAGAAGTGCGGGTCGCCGCGCATCTCCCAGATACCCAGGTCGGGGCGGTCCACCCACGCGGCGAGCTGGTCGAGCAGCGCGCGCTGCAGCGACCACGAGAATGTCGTCTCTTCGACGCCCGCGTCGCGCGCGGCCTCGAGCGCGACCATCACCTCGCCGATCACGTCGGCCTGGTACTGATCGACCGCGCCGTTGCCGATGCGCACGGGCGCGGCCCCGCCGTAACCGGGCAGGCTCGTGATCTCGCGCTCGGGCAGGTCGCGCTCGCCCGCGATGCCGTACATGATCTGCACGTCGGCCGGGTCGCCCGCGATCGCGCGCAGCAACCAGTTGCGCCAGCGGTGGGCGGCGTCGAGGTAGCCGTGCTCGATGTAGGCGCTCAGCGTGAGGGCGGCGTCGCGCAGCCACACGTACCGGTAGTCCCAATTGCGCGACCCGCCGAACGCCTCGGGGAGCGAGGTCGTGGCGGCCGCGACGATGCCGCCCGTCTCGGAGTGGGTCAGCGCCCGCAGCACCATCAGGGAGCGCGTGACGAGCGCGGCGTGGTCGCCGGTCGCCTGCACCCGGTCGGCCCACGCCGCCCACCACTCGCGCGTGCGTTCGAGGGCCGCCTCGACGTCGAACGCCGCGGGGGCCTCCTTCCAGGACGGCCCCCACGCCAGCACCGAGTCGACGGCGCGACCGGCCTGGGTCGTCCACCGACCCCGGTGCGCCGTGTCGACGGCGATCAGACGCGGTCCGCGCAGCACCACGGCATCCGGACCCGCCACCGCCAGGATCGCGTGGGCGTCGCCATGGCCCACCTGGCGCACCCACGGCACGGCGCGGGCGTAGTCGAATCGCAGCCGCACCTCGCTCACGAAGTCGACGGCGCCCGACACCCCCACGACCCGGCGCACGAGCGCCTCGACGCCCTCGTCGATCGGCATGGCGTCGTAGACGTCGGCGACGCCGGTGGCGGTCTCCCACCGGGTCACCAGTACGAACGTGTCGCCGTCGTAACGGCGGGTGGCGCGCGCGTCGGGATCGTCCGGCCGCAGCGACCACGAACCGTGGGACTCGTCGCCCAGCAGCGCCCCGAACATCGAGCCGCTGTCGTAACGCGGCAGGCACAGCCAGTCGACGCTGCCCGCGGTGGAGACCAGAGCGGCGGAGCGGCAGTTGCTGAGGACCGCGTAGTCCTCGATCGGAGTGGTCACCCTCGGATCATGGCAGGTGGGACCGACATCGTCACCGGGCATCCCGTTAGTGGCATCCCTGCACCCGCTGCAAGCCGCGAACCGGTGTCGGAGCGGAGCGCTACGGTGGCCGCATGGCCGCGGACACCACCCTCATCATCCTGGGCGCCTCGGGCGACCTCACGTCTCGCTTGCTGCTGCCGGCCCTCGGCCAGCTGCTCACGCGCGAATCCGGTCGTTCGGTGCGTCTGCACGGTGCCGGCATGGAGGACTGGACCGACGAGCACTGGCGCGAGGTGGTGAAGAAGTCCTTTTCGACCACGGATGCCGACGAGGCCTTCGCCGCGGTGTCCGAGACCACCTACTCGCGCGCCGACATCACGAAGCCCGCCGACCTGCAGAAGCTGCTCGACGACGCCGAGGGACGACCCGCGCTGTACTTCGCCGTCCCCCCGGCCGTGGCCGAGAAATCGTGTCTCGCGCTCAGCGACGTAAAAATTCCCGAGGGCACCGTCCTCGCCCTCGAGAAGCCGTTCGGCACCGACGAGGCCAGCGCCCACCGGCTCAACCAGCAGCTCGCGAAACTCGTGCCCGAAGATCAGGTGTTCCGCATCGACCACTTCCTCGGACGGTCGACCGTGCTCAACCTGCTCGGGGCACGTTTCGCCAACCGCCCGTTCGAGAGCGTCTGGTCGGCGGACGACATCGCCTCGATCCTCATCGACTACCCCGAGCCCCTCGGCCTCGAGGGCCGCGCCGGATACTACGACGGCGCCGGCGCGCTGGTGGACATGATCCAGAGCCACCTGCTCCAGGTCATGGCCTTCGTCACGATGGAGCCGCCGGCATCCCTCAACCAGCTCGACCTGCGCGACGCGACCTCGGCGGTCCTTCGCGCCACGCACGTGCTCGGCGATGATCCCGTGCACAACTCCCGCCGCGCCCGGTACACCGCCGGGGACGTCGGCGAGCGCCACTTCTCGTCGTACGTCGACGAGCCGGGCGTCGACGAGGCGCGCGGCACCGAGACGCTCGCCGAGATGACGGTCGAGGTGCGCAACACGCGCTGGCAGGGGGTGCCCATCACGCTGCGGTCGGGCAAGGCGCTGCGCTCGTCGGACCGAGCCGTCACGGTGACGTTCAAGCCGGTACGGCATCTGCCCGGCGGCTTCCTCGGTGAGAGCGAGCCGTCCGTGCTGGTGTTCTCGCTCGGCCCCGACACCATGAGCCTCGGTCTCAACGTCAACGGCGCCGACGACCCGCTCGAGCTCGAGCGGGTGACCCTCGCCGCCGACCTCGGCGACGGGGCGCTCAAGGCCTACGGCGAGGTGCTGTCGGGCATCCTCGACGGTGACGCCATGCTGGCCGTGCGCGGCGACGCCGCCGAACAGTGCTGGCGCATCGTGCAACCGGTCATCGACGCGTGGCGCGCGAACGAGGTGCCGCTCGACGAGTACCCCGCCGGAACCGCCGGCCCGGCATCCTGGACCGACTGACCGGGTCTCGTTCCTCCGCCCCGTGCTCGGCCCCGCCGGGCCGTTTGCAGGGCCTTTGCCTGGGCACAACGGCGGGAACTCGGGCCGACACGCCGCTCCACCGCCCCTGACCGCGGCATGTCATGGCATCCACCCGCCGTTGTGCACGATCCCGACGCGGGACCGAAGACGACGCAGGGCGTCATCCGGGAACACAGCAGCCTGCCGAGGCGTTGACTGATGCGGGTCAATGGCGTCCCGGCACTGTCATCCGTCCTCAGGAGTCCCCATGTCCCTCGTTCTCGACCGCACCGCCCGCACCGACGCGCCCATCCTCGACGTGCTCGCCGAGCGCTGGAGCACCCGCGTCTTCGACCCCGAGACCCCCATCGACGAGGCCGCCCTGCGCTCCGCGCTCGAGGCCGCCCGCTGGGCTCCCTCGGCGATGAACTACCAGCCGTGGCGCTTCATCGTCGCCCGCCGCGGCACCGAGGCGCACGAGCGTCTCGTCGGCGCCCTCATGGGCTTCAACCAGGCCTGGGCCCCCGCCGCCGGGGCACTGGTCGTGATCCTCGCCGAGACCGAGACCGCCGACGGCGAAGCCCGCGCGTGGGCGCAGTACGACGCCGGTCAGGCCGCCGCGCACTTCACCGTGCAGGCGCACGCCGAGGGCCTCGCCACCCACCAGATGGGCGGCTTCGAGGCCGAGGCCCTGCGCGCGGCCTTCGACGTCGAGGCGCGCTTCACCCCCGTCGCGGTCATCGCCGTCGGCACGCTCGGCGACGTCGACGCCGCCGAAGAGGGCCTGCGCCAGCGCGAGCTCGCCCCGCGCGAACGCCGCACCGTCGCGGAGTCGCTGCTCGCCGACGCCTGAGTCCCGGCATCCCACCCGAACGCCGTTCTCCGGCGCACCGCCCGCGGTGCCGGGGGACGGCGTTTCGCGTGACCGGCGCTCAGCGCTCCACGAGCACGCCGTCGGAGTCGGCCCAGACGTGCCGGCCGGGGGCGAAGACGACCCCCGCGATCGTCACGGGCACGTCGACCTCGCCGACGCCGTCCTTGGCGCTCTTGCGCGGGTTGGTCCCGAGGGCCTTCACGCCGAGGGCGAGCGTTCCGATGGCGTCGCGGTCGCGCACCGCGCCGTTCACGATGACACCCGCCCAGCCGTTCTGCACGGCCGACGCGGCGATCATGTCCCCCACCAGCGCCGACTCGAGCGACCCCCCGCCGTCGACGACCAGGACCGCCCCCTCGCCCGGCGTCGCCAACAGCTGCTTGACCAGCGCGTTGTCGCGATGGCAGCGCACCGTGCGGATCGGGCCGTCGAACGCGACCCGCCCGCCGACGTCGATCAGCTGCAGCGAGAGGGAATCCAGCGCGTCGCCGCGCTCGTCGTACAGGTCGGCGGTCGCGATCGTCATGCGGCCAGGGTAACCGGCGGGTCCGAGGGGAGGGATGCCACGCCCCGGCGCGGCATCCCCCGTCGTCACTCGACGATCTCGGCGTCGATCACGTCGTCGAGGTCGTCGTCGGGCGCGGCCGGGCCGTCGCTGGCGAGCACGAGCGACTCGCCGTCGCTGGCCACGTCGACCCGCACCACGTCGCCGTCGTGCACCGTGCCGGCCAGGATCGCCATCGCGAGGCGGTTCTGCACCTCGGTCTGGATGAGCCGACGCAGCGGGCGCGCTCCGTACACCGGGTCGTACCCGCGTTCGGCGAGCCACGAGCGGGCGTCGGGGGTCACCGCGAGGGTGAGTCGGCGCTCGCGCAGCCGCTTGTGGAGCGCGTCGACGGCGAGCTCGACGATCTGGGCGAGGTCGTCCTGACTGAGCGCCTGGAAGATGACGATGTCGTCGAGACGGTTCACGAACTCGGGCTTGAACGCCTGGCGCACCAGCGCCTGCACCTGGTCGCGCTTGGCATCCATCGACAGCGTCGGATCGATGAGGATCGGCGAGCCGAGGTTGGACGTCAGGATCAGGATGACGTTGGTGAAGTCGACCGTGCGCCCCTGACCGTCGGTCAGGCGACCGTCGTCCATGACCTGCAGCAGGATGTCGAACACCTCGGGATGGGCCTTCTCGACCTCGTCGAGCAGCACCACCGAGTACGGCCGACGGCGGACGGCCTCGGTCAGCTGGCCGCCCTGCTCGTACCCGATGTACCCCGGAGGGGCACCGACCAGTCGCGAGACGGAGTGCTTCTCGCCGTACTCCGACATGTCGATGCGCACCATGGCGTGCTCGTCGTCGAACAGGAAGTCGGCGAGCGACTTCGCCAGCTCGGTCTTGCCGACACCGGTGGGACCGAGGAACAGGAACGACCCGACCGGCCGGTGGGGGTCGCTGATGCCCGCACGCGAGCGGCGCACCGCGTCGGACACCGCCTTGACGGCATCCCTCTGTCCGATCAGGCGCTTGCCGAGCTCGCGCTCGAGGTGCAGGAGCTTCTCGGTCTCGCCCTGCAGCAGGCGCCCCACGGGGATGCCGGTCCACGCGGCGATGACGGCCGCGATGTCCTCGTCGGTGACCTGGTCGTTGACCATGCGGTCGCCCGCGGGCTCCTCGCGCTCCGCGGTCATCAGCTCGCGCTCGAGGGCCGGGATCTCGGCGTAGAGCAATCGGGATGCGCGCTCGAGGTTGCCCTCGCGCTGGGCCCGTTCGGCGTCGACGCGTGCGGCGTCCAGGCGGGTCTTCAGGTCGCCGACGCGGTTGAGCGAGGCACGCTCGCGCTCCCACCGGGCCTGCAGTTCGTCGAGCTTGGCCTGCTCGCCGGCCAGCGTCTCGCGCAGCGTCGCGAGCCGCTCCTTGGAGGCGGCATCCTTCTCTTTCTTCAGCGCGAGCTCCTCGAGCTTGAGCCGGTCGACGTGCCGGCGCAGCTCGTCGATCTCGAGGGGTGCGGAGTCGATCTCCATGCGCAGGCGCGATGCCGCCTCGTCGATGAGGTCGATGGCCTTGTCGGGCAGCTGACGCGCCGGGATGTACCGGTTGGAGAGGGATGCCGCCGCCACGAGCGCCGCGTCCGCGATGGCGACCTTGTGGTGCGCCTCGTAGCGCTCCTTGAGGCCGCGGAGGATCGCGACGGTGTCCTCGACGGTGGGCTCGCCGACGTACACCTGCTGGAAACGCCGCTCGAGGGCGGCATCCTTCTCGATGAACTCGCGGTACTCGTCGAGCGTGGTCGCGCCGATGAGCCGCAGCTCGCCGCGGGCGAGCATCGGCTTGAGCATGTTGGACGCGGCGACCGAGCCCTCGCCGCCGCCCGCGCCCATGAGCACGTGCAGTTCGTCGATGAACGTGATGATGCGCCCGTCGGACTCGGTGATCTCTTTGAGGACGCTCTTGAGCCGCTCCTCGAACTGGCCGCGGTACATGGCGCCGGCGACCAGCGCCGAGATGTCGAGCGCGACGAGCTCTTTGTTCTTGAGGCTCTCGGCGACGTCGCCCGCGACGATGCGCTGGGCGAGCCCCTCGACGACGGCGGTCTTTCCGACGCCGGGCTCGCCGATGAGGACGGGGTTGTTCTTGGTGCGGCGGGTGAGCACTTGAGACACGCGTCGGATCTCGCCGTCGCGGCCGATGACGGGGTCGAGCTTGCCCTGGCGGGCGCGGTCGGTGAGGTTGATGCCGAACTGCTCGAGGGCGCTGCGCGCGTCCTCCTGCCCCGGCTGTTGCGTGGCGTTCATGGGGCCTCCCGGACGTCTGTTCGCTAACTTGAGTTGCGTTGACTCAAGTTTAGCGCGGCACCCGGGGGTCGGCAATGGGCGGCGGGGCGCCGGGCGCCCGCCGCCGAGCGCGCGCTCACCCGCGGGCGGCCACCATCCAGTCCGACAGCTCCGCAACGCGGGAACGGATGCCGCGGTGCCAGGGTCGCAGGGCGCGATAGGTCTCGGCGGCGGGGCCGGGCAGCACGGGCGCGCCGGTGCCGGACAGGGCGGCCACGGCGGCATCCCAGTCCGGGAAGACGCCCGCGCCGACGGCCGCGCAGATCGCGGCGCCGATCCCCGCGGCGTCATCGACGAGGGCCCGTCGCACGGGGCGTCCGAGCACGTCGGCGACGATCTGCACGAGCAGTGCGGACTGCGCCCCGCCCCCGGTCACGATCACGCCCCGCGCGGTGACGCCGCGCTCGCGCTCCATGTCGTCGATGTGGTCGGCCATCGTGAACGCGATCGCCTCGAGAACGGCGCGGTACAGGTGCCCGCGGCCCTGGGCGCCCGAGAAGCCGACGAAGGCCCCTCGACGGTTCGGCTCGTCGCCGGGAGCGAGCCAGTCCAGCACCGCCGCGACCCCGTCGCACCCGGGCGCGACGCCCTCGGCCTCGATGCCGAGACTGCGGTCGAACGCGTAGATGTCGTCGTCGGGGGCGACCGGGTGCAGCAGGTCGCGCAACCAGCTCACGGTCCACATGCCCCGACGGATGCCGGTCGACTCGGCGAGATACTGCCCGGGCCGCGAGCCGAAATTGACCCAGTGCGCATCTCCCCCACCGGGGGCATCGGCCACGGTCATCGCCGCGATGTACGTGCCGAACGACAGCAGCACGTCCTCGGACGAGGCCAGGCCCGCCCCGAGCGCCTCGACGGCCTTGTCGTTCGACGTCGCGAACACCGGCACGCCGGCGGGCAGGCCGGTCGCCGACGACGCCTCCGCGCTCACGCGGCCGAGCTCGGCGCCCGGGTCCACGAGCTCGCTCAACAGCGAGGGATCCATGCCGGTGGCAGCCGTGGCATCCGGGTCCGAGGACCACCGCCACGAGCCCTGGTCGATCGGCCACACGCCCTGATAGTTGCCGGCGGCGTCGCGGAACGCACCGGTGAGACGGTGCGCGATGTACCCCGACGAGGTCGTCACGTGCGCCACGTCGGGCGCGGCGACGTGCGGGCGCGCGACCCGCTCGTCCATCCAGCTCAGCAGCGGTTCGGCGAGCGTGCCGTCGGCGCGCAGCAGGGCGCGGCAGAAGCGGATCGTGCAGAGACCGATGCCGACGATCTCGGCGGGGTCACCGTCGAAGCGCTCCATCGCCCGGCGGCACGCGCGCACGATCGAGTCCCACACGTCGTCGTCGGGGTGGACGCTGCGCCCGGGGGCGGGCGTCGCGTAGGGTCGCAGCCCCACGCGCGCCTGCGCCCGGACACGACCCGTCTCGTCGACGACGAGCACCTTCGTCGACTGCGAGCCGTTGTCGATCGCGACGACGACCGGCATCAGCGCCCCAGGGCGAAGATCGTGCCGGGGTTCATGATGCCGTTCGGGTCGAGCGCGGCCTTCATGCGCTCCAGCAGCACCACGGCGCTGCCGTGCTCCTCGTCGGTCCAGGCGGTGCGGTACTTTCCGATGCCGTGGTGGTGCACCATCGACCCGCCCAGGCGCAGCGCCTCTTCGACGACGATGGCGTTGAGCGGCTCGTGGTACTCGGTGATCTCATCCCGGGGATCGCACCGGATGTCGTAGTCGTACACGAAGTACAGGTTCGTGCCGGTCTGGTAGCTGTGCGAGGAGTGCGCGCCGAGCATGGTCAAGTCGGCGGCGCGGGGGAACTCGCGCCGCACGCGGTCCATCACCGACTCGTACAGCTCGACCACGCGCGACCAGTCCACCGAGACCTCGGTGGTGTAGCCGAGGTGGGCCTTCTCGAGCATCTCGCGCTTCTCGCGGTCGATCTTGTCCTGGCCCCAGTTGAGGTTGTCGAACCACCGCTCGATGAGGGCGTCGTCGACGCGCTCGAGGGGCTTGCCCTCGGCGGCTTCCGCGATGGC
The DNA here is from genome assembly GCF_003075375.1 of Microbacterium testaceum. Lineage (GTDB taxonomy): Bacteria > Actinomycetota > Actinomycetes > Actinomycetales > Microbacteriaceae > Microbacterium > Microbacterium testaceum_E. The sequence continues at coordinate 105,135 of NZ_QDFT01000005.1, forward strand.
CTCGGCGGTCGCCTCGGCGAGACGGCGGGGCCCCTCGGCGACCAGCACGACGACGCTCTTGCCGTCGTGGAAGTGCGCGAAGTGCTGGCGCGCGTCCTCGGGCGAGTACACGCGCGCGACCGAGGGGCGGTAGCCCTGGGTCACCAGCTCGCGCAGCAGCTCGATGCCCGCACCGAAGTCCTCGGTGACGAAGCCGAAGAAGCGGTTGTTCTCGGGCGTGTAGGGCCAGATCTTGACGGTCACCTCGGTCACGAACGCCATCGCGCCCTCGTTGCCGATGATCAGGTGGCGGATGTCGGGACCGGCGGCGCGACGCGGCACGTTCTTGATGCGGGTCACGGTGCCGTCGGCGAGCACGGCCTCGAGCCCGACGACCATGTCCTCGATCCCGCCGTAGAGGGTCGAGAACTGCCCGATCGAGCGCGTGGCGACCAGACCGCCGTACTGCGCGAGCGGCTTGGACTGCGGGGAGTGACCGGTCGTGTACCCCTGCGCGCGGAGCTCGTCCTCGACGCGCTGCAGCCCGGCGCCGCACTGGACGGTGACCATCATGTCGACGGTGTCGACGTTCAGGATGCCGTCCATCCGCGATCCGTCGAGCACGATCGTGTCGGCGATCACCGTCTCGAGGCCGCCCTCGGTCGCGGTGCGGCCGGTGCGCGGCACCACGGCGATGCGGTTGTCGTCGGCGAAGCGCAGCACCCGCGAGACCTCGTCGGTCGAACGCGGGTACACGATCGCGGCGGGGAACGGTCCGTCGAAGATGCCGTGCACGGCGGAGTACTTCTTGAAGCGGTCGACGCTGGCGTCGCGCAGCTCGGCCTCGCGGGTGTCGACGGCCTCGGCCCCGAGCAGGTCGGTCAGCCGGGCGGCGATGTCGGAACGGGTCAACGGGGAACGGGAATCGGCCATGTCGGTCTTCCTGGATCGGTGGGGAATCGGGTCAGCGCAGCAGGTAGCCGCCGTCGACGACGAGCGTGTGCCCGGTGACGTAGTCGCTGGCGCGGCTGGCGAGGAACACGACCGCGCCCATGAGGTCGGCGGGGTCGCCCCACCGTCCCGCGGGGACGTGGTCGACGATGCGGGCGTTGGCCACGGCATCCGATCGGGTCTTCTCGGTGAGCGCCGTCGCGAAATACCCGGGCGCGACCGCGTTGACCTGGATGCCGAATCCGCCCAGTTCGTCGGCGTACGCCTTGGTGAACCCGACGATGCCCGCCTTGGATGCCGCATACGCGGGCGACTGACGCCCGCCGAGGAACGAGAACAGCGAGGCGATGTTGATGATCTTGCCGCGGCGGTTCGGAATCATGACCTTGGCCGCGGCGCGGGCGAAGTCGAAGGCCGCGGTGAGGTTGACCGCGATCATCGGGTCCCATTTGGCGCGGTCGAACGCGACGACGTCCTCGCTGAGCAGGTTGATGCCCGCCGAGTTGACGAGCACGTCGACCCCGCCGAAGCGCTCGACGCACGCCCGGACGACCCGCTCGGGCTCGCCGGCGGCCGTGATGTCGGACTGCACGAACGCGTACTCCCGCCCGCGCGCCTCGATCAGCCGCGCCGTCTCGCCGTCGTCGTCGGCGAGCGAGGGGACGAACACGTTCGCCCCGGCCGCGGCGAGCGCGACCGAGAACGCACGGCCGAGTCCGCCGTTGCCGCCCGTGACGATCGCGGTGCGACCGGCGAGAGAGAAGAAGTCGGTGGAGAAGTCGGTGATGTCCATGCGGTCAGGCGCTCCGGGAGGCGAAGGGGTCGGCGATGCCGACGTAGACGGTCTCGAGGTATTCGTGGATGCCCTCGGCTCCGCCCTCGCGGCCCAGGCCCGATTGCTTGACACCGCCGAAAGGCGCGGCGGGGTTCGACACGACGCCGGCGTTCAGACCCAGCATCCCCGTTTCGAGGCGCTCGGCCAGGCGCAGGCCCCGGTCCAGGTCGCGCGTGTAGGCGAAGCAGACCAGGCCGAACTCGGTGTCGTTGGCGAGGCGGACGGCCTCGTCCTCGTCGCGGAAGGTGAGGATCGGGGCGACGGGGCCGAAGATCTCCTCGCGCAGGATGTCGGCGTCGGCCGGCACGTCGACCAGGACGGTCGGCTGGTAGAAGTATCCCGGTCCGGGGATCGCGCTGCCGCCGACGGCGACGCGGGCACCCTGGGCGACCGCCCCCTCGACGAGCGAGGCGACCTTGTCCCGCGTGGCGGCGTCGACCAGGGGTCCCACCGTCGACGACGGGTCGGTGCCGCGCGCGGGCACGAAGGCGCCGATACGTGCCGCGAAGCGCTCGGTGAACTCCTCGGCCACCGACTCGTGCACGAGGAAGCGGTTCGCGGCGACGCACGCCTCGCCGCCGTTGCGCATCTTCGCCAGCACGGCGCCGTCGACGGCGGCATCCAGGTCCGCGTCCTCGAAGACGAGGAAGGGCGCGTTGCCGCCGAGCTCCATCGAGACGCGCAGGACCTGCGCGGCCGAGTCGGCGATCAGGCGCTGCCCGACGCCGGTGGAGCCGGTGAACGACAGCTTGCGCAGGCGCGGATCCTGCACGAGCGGGGCGGTGACGGCGCCGGCGTGGGTGGTGGGGATGACGTTGAGCACGCCGTCCGGCAGCCCCGCCTCGCGCAGCACCTCGGTCAGCAGCAGGGCGGTGAGGGGCGTGAGCGCGGCGGGCTTGAGCACCATGGTGCACCCGGCCGCGATCGCGGGGGCGATCTTGCGCGTGGCCATCGCGAGGGGGAAGTTCCACGGCGTGATGAACAGGCACGGGCCCACCGGGCGCTGCACCACCAGCAGGCGGTTGCGGCCATCGGGGGCGACGGCGTACCGACCCGAGATGCGCGGCGCCTCTTCGCTGAACCAGCGGAGGAACTCGGCGCCGTAGGCGACCTCGCCCCGCGCCTCGGCGAGGGGCTTGCCCATCTCGAGCGTCATGGCGAGTGCGAAGTCCTCGGCGCGCGCGGTGACGATCTCGAAAGCCCGACGCAGGATCTCGGCGCGCTCGCGCGGAGCGGTGCGCCCCCACGACTCCTGCGCGCGATGGGCGGCGGCCAGGGCCGCGTCTCCGTCGGCGACGCTCGCGTCGGCGACCGTGGCGAGCGTGTCGCCCGTAGAGGGGTCGATCACGTCGAAGCGGTCCCCGGTGGATGCCGGGCGCCAGGCGCCGTCGATGAAGAGGTCGGTGGGCAGCGCGTCGACGAAGGCGCGTTCGTCGGTCATCGCGAGACCTCCGCGGCGGCCCGGGCGCGGCGCAGCGGCTCGCCGAGCAGGTCCTCGTACAGGCGGAAGGGCGTCATCTCGCCGGCGCGCTCGCCGTACATGGCCTTGGCCCGGCGGAACTGCTGGTCGACGAGGCCCGACAGCTCGTACGGCATCCCGACCGAACGGGCCAGGTCGGACGACAGACCGAGGTCCTTGCAGGCGAGGGCGAGGGCGAAGCCCTCGTCGTAGTCGCCGTGGTCGAGGATCGACAGCACGTCGTACTCGACGAAGTTGCTGTTGGCGGGGCTGGCGACCAGGGCGCGGCGCAGCACCTCGAGGTCGACGCCGGCCTTGACGCCCACCGAGAGCACCTCAGCCGTGGCGATGAGGTGCGAGAACCACAGCTGGTTGATCATGAGCTTGACCGCGTAGCCGGCACCGTGCCCGCCGACGTGCAGGATCCGCTCGGGCTCGCCCATGGCCTCGAACACCTCGCGGAGACGCTCGACGTCGTCGGCCTCGCCGCCGATGAAGATCTGCAGCGTGCCGTTGGCGGCGCCCACCGACATCCCGCTGACCGGGGCGTCGAGCACGCGCAGGTCGGGACGGTCGGCGCGGGCACGCTCGGCGACCTCGGGAACCGAGGTCGACATGTCGACCCAGGTACCGCCCGACGGGAGGGCGTCGAGCAGGCCGTCCGGCCCGCGCAGCACCTGGTCGACGTGCCGGGGGGTGGGCAGCATCGTGATGACCAGGTCGGCGCGGGATGCCACCTCTGCGGCGGTGTCGACCCAGACGGCGCCGCGCGCGACGGCGTCGGCCGCCGCCTCGGGGCGGACGTCGGTGACGACCAGGGGGAAGCCGGATGCCTGGAGGTTGCGGGTCATTCCGCTGCCCATGCTGCCCAGGCCGATGAATCCGACGGTGAGTGTGCGCTTCGTCACGGGACCAGTCCTTGAGATCGTGGATCGGGGGCGGTGCGCTCCTGCGGCTCTCGTCTTCGAGCCCGCCAGTGGCGACCGCACGGCCACGATAGAGCCAGGATGCCGTGTGAGCATCCCTTGATGTGAATATGGCAACTGGGTAGGGTTCCGGTCCATGACAGATCCCACGGCAACCCCGCGTCGCAACTCCTCGGGCCTGGCCCGCGATGTCGAGATCCTCGAGATCCTCGGATCCGCAGAGGCGGTCGCGGCCGGCGGCCTGGGTGTGTCGAGGGTCGCGCAGATCACCGGCCGCGACAAGGCCGTCGTCTCGCGCACCCTCGCGACCCTGGGCGACGCCGGCCTCGTGGACCGCGACGACAACACGCTGGCGTATCGACTGGGGGCGCGCCTGTACGCCCTGGCCGCCCTGACGGTCGAGAGCACGCTCACCCGCGAGTCCCAGCCGATCCTGCGCCGGGTCGCCCAGCGCGCCCGCGAGACGACGCACCTGTGCGTGCTGCGCGGCGGCAACGTGCTCACCATCGCGAGCGAGCTGAGCCCGCACGAGTTCCGCACCACCGGGTGGGAGGGCATCACCACCGCCGCGTGGCGGACCCCCTCGGGTCGCGTGCTGCTCAGCGACTGGGACGACGACTCCCTCACCCGCTGGTACGCCGAGCACGGTCAGGACCAGGCGATCGTGGGACCGGTGCCCCCGCACGCGGCGGGATTCTCGGTGCTGCCGAGCCCGCCCGCCGACCGGCAGGTGGTCTCCGACCTCGACAGCCTGCGCGCCGAGCTCGCCCGCATCCGGGCGAACGGGTACGCGCTGCTCGACGAGGAGCTCGAACTCGGCGTCGTCGGCGCGAGCGCCCCGGTGCGGGATTTCACGGGTCGCATCGTCGCCGCGCTGAACGTCAGCGCTCCCAAGACCCGCATCGGCGATCGCCTGGACGCCCTCGCCCGCTTCGTGGCATCCAGTGCCAAGGATCTTTCGCGGGCCGTGGGCTTCGAGGCGATCACCTCCGGATCGCGGTAATTGCCATATGAACAACAACGGTTGAGGATAAGAACCCCCCAGCCGTACAGTCAGCCGCAGCCGTGAACCGCGGCCCATCTCGATGAGGAGAGGAGTGCGACGCATGTCCGACTTCGACCTCGGCGGACTCCTCACCTTCTGGGGCCGCCGCAGCGACGACATCGCCGAACTCGTGCTCCAGCACGTCGCCGTCGTCGTGCTGAGCATCGCCATCGCCGCCGTGATCGGCATCGCGATCGGCATCGCCGTATGGAACCGTCCGGTCTCGCGATCGGTCACGATTGCCGCCGCCGGCGTCGCCCTGACCATCCCGTCGCTCGCCCTGCTGGCCCTGCTGACGCCCGTCCTCGGCCTCGGCTGGACGCCCACGGTGTTCTCGCTCGTGTTCTATTCGCTGCTGCCGATCGTGCGCAACACCGTGGTGGGACTGCGCGAAGTCCCCCCCGCGATCATGGAATCCGCCAAGGGCATGGGCATGTCGCCCGCGCGCATCCTGCTGTCGGTGCAGCTGCCGATCGCCTGGCCGATCATCCTCACCGGCGTCCGCGTCGCCGCGCAGCTCACCGTGGGCATCGCCGCGATCGCCGCCTACGTGGCGGGTCCCGGGCTCGGCCAGTTCATCTTCATGGGCCTGTCGTCGCTCGGTTCGCGCAACGCCCTCAACTTCGCGCTCACCGGAACGCTCGGCGTCATCGTCCTGGCCCTGCTCCTGGATGCCGCCTTCGTCTTCATCACCCGCGTCACCACCTCAAGGGGGCTCCGTGTCTGACACCACCACCACTTCCCGACCGGCCGCCGCGGGCGACTCCTCGGGGGTCGGCATCCGCCTCGAGAACGTGACCAAGGTCTACCCCGGTCAGCCCACCCCGGCGGTCGACGCCTTCTCCATGACCGTCGAGCCGGGCGAGCTCATCATGTTCGTCGGCCCCTCGGGGTGCGGCAAGACCACCACGATGAAGATGATCAACCGCATCATCGAGCCCACCTCGGGCACGATCTCGATCGACGGGCGCGACGTGCTCTCGCTCGATCCCAACGAGCTGCGCCGTCACATCGGCTACGTCATCCAGCAGATCGGCCTCTTCCCGCACATGACGATCGGCGAGAACATCGCCGTCGTCCCCAAGCTCCTCGGCTGGTCCAAGAAGCGCACCGCCGACCGCGTCGAGGAGCTGCTCGAGACCGTGCAGTTGAGCGGAGACTTCGCCCAGCGCTACCCGCGGCAGCTCTCGGGCGGCCAGCAGCAGCGCGTCGGTGTCGCACGCGCCCTCGCGGCCGATCCGCCCGTCATGCTCATGGACGAGCCCTTCGGCGCGACCGACCCCATCACCCGGGAGCGCCTGCAGGCGGAGTTTCTACGGCTGCAGGAGTCGATCGGCAAGACCATCATCTTCGTCACCCACGACTTCGACGAGGCCATCCGCCTCGGAGACCGCATCGCGGTGCTGTCCGAGCGCAGCCGCATCGAGCAGTTCGACACGCCCGCCGCGATCCTCGCGGCCCCGGCCAACGACTACGTCCGTTCGTTCATCGGCCACGGCGCGGCCCTCAAGCGTCTCGCCCTGATCCCCGTCGGCGAGGCCCCCCTCGGCCCGATGACGGATGCCGGAGCCGTCGCCGTCTCGGTCGCCGACAACCTGCGCGACGCCCTCGACCTGCTCGTGGTCAACGGTTCGCCGACGATCGCCGTCGTCGATCGCGACGGACGGGCGCTCGGTTCGCTCTCCATGGAGCGCATCTCGGCCGCCCTCGGCGTCGAGGTCGCCGACATCTCCCGCCCGGGCGGCGCGCGATGACCACCGTCACCACCGAGACGCAGAGCATCGGCGCCGCGCGACTGGCGGCCACACGGCGCCGGCGCGGCGGACGCCGCCTGTGGAAGCGCTTCGTCACCCCCGCGGTGGTCGTCGCACTCCTCCTCGCCCTGTACCTCTGGGTCTCGTCGCTGCCGCTCGACTCGATCGAGCAGCGCACCCTCAACGCCGACTACCTGTTGCTGCGCATCGGCGAGCACCTCAGCCTCACGGTGGCGGCGTCGGCGCTCGTGGCCGTGCTGGCGATCCCCGTCGGCATCCTGCTGGCGAAGACCCCCTCGCGGACCGTCAAGGCGATCGTGCTGGCTCTGGCCAACATCGGGCAGGCCACCCCCGCCGTGGGTGTGGTGATCCTGCTCGCCATCGTGTGGCAGACCGGGTACACCACCGCGCTCGTGGCCCTCGTGATCTACGCGTTCCTGCCCGTGCTGCGCAACACCATGATCGGCATCGAGCAGGTCGACGGCGCGATCCGCGAGTCTGCGCGCGGCATGGGCATGACGCCCGTGCAGGTGCTCGCCCGCATCGAACTGCCGCTCGCCGTGCCCGTGATCCTCGCGGGGCTGCGCACCGCACTCGTTTTCTGCGTCGGCGTCGCGACCATCGCCACCTTCATCAACGCCGGCGGCCTCGGCGACATGATCGTCAACGGCCTCAAGCTCCAGCGCTATCCCGTGCTCGTCACCGGCGCCGTCCTGGTCGCCTGCATCGCGCTGCTCATCGACTGGATCGCCGGCGTCGCCGAAGACCTGCTCACCCCCAAGGGCATCTGAGCCCGCACCGTTCCTGCATCACCACCGCACCCACCACACCAAGGAGACACAATGAAGCGTCGTCCGCTTCTCTCGCTGACCGCCGTCGCGGCCCTCGGCGTTTTCGCCCTCACCGCCTGTTCGGGCGGCTCCTCCGGCTCCGGCTCCGCCGCGGGCGGGAGCGACGAACTCGCCGGACTCACGGGTCAGATCGGCTCGAAGGACTTCTCCGAGCAGTACATCCTGGCCCACATCACCACGCAGCTGCTCAACGCCCGCGGCGCCGATGTCGAGGCCAACACCAAGCTCGTCGGCTCGGCCAACGTGCGTCAGGCCCTCGAGAATGACGAGTTCCTCGGGTACTGGGAGTACACCGGAACGTCGTGGATCACGTACAACGGCAACACGGCCCCGGTCGCCGGCGCCGAGGCGCAGTTCGACGCCACCAAAGAAGCGGATGCCGCCAAGGGCATCGCCTGGCTCGACCCGGCCCCGCTGAACAACACCTACGCCTTCGCGATCCGCGCCGACAAGGCCGAGGAACTCGGGGTCAAGACGCTGTCCGACGTCGCCAAGCTCCCCGCCGACGAGCAGACCTTCTGCATCGAGAGCGAGTTCTCCACGCGCGACGACGGCTGGCCCGGCCTCAAGACCGCCTACGGCCTGAACGTGCCCGACTCCAATGTCGCCCTGCTCGACACCGGCGTCATCTACACCGCGACCCAGAAGGGCGATGACTGCAACTTCGGCGAGGTCTTCCAGACCGACGGTCGCATCCCCGCGCTCGATCTCGTCGTGCTCGAGGACGACAAGGAGTTCTTCCCCGTCTACCAGGGCGCCTTCACCATGAAGCAGTCGACCCTCGACGAGTACCCCGCGATCGCCGACGTGATCGCCGAGATCTCGCCGCTGCTGACCACCGAGGAGATGCAGAAGCTCAACGCCCTCGTCGACGTCGACGGCGAGGACCCCGAGGACGTCGCCACCGACTGGCTCACGGAGCAGGGTCTCATCTGATGGCCGTCGACGTGCAGATCGGTGAGAGCTTCGTCGGAGAGGGGGCGCACGCCGCCCACATCAACACGGTGCTCGGGCACCGCGACGGTCCCGCCGGCACCGCGTGGGCCACTGCCCTCGCGACGCCGAGCGCGGGACATGTACCGTTCGTCGCGGTGCTGCGTCCGTCTCTGCCCGTCAAGCCGCTGACCCTCTTCGTCACCAAGTCGGCGCCCGAGAGCGATGCCCACGGGCTGCTGATCTGGGGTCCGGCGCAGGCGGGGGTGGCATCCGGGATCGCCGATGCCGTCGCCGACGGCGAGATCCCCGCCGACTGGGCCGACACGCACGCGGTCATCGCCGCGGTGTGGGTCAACCCGGCCGCAACCGACGCAGAGCAGATCTACCGCAACAACCGTCAGGCCGCACGCGAGGCGATCCGCAACGGCGCCCGCTCGCTGCCCGCCACCGAGGATGTGCTCGCCGCGCGCACCGCGCCGTCGAACCCGTTCTTCACCCCCGCGTCCTGACGCCCCCGCGAACGGCCCCGCCCCCTTTCGGGCGGGGCCGTTCCGCGTGCACCGCTGCCGCGCGGGGTCGGGGACGGCACCGCACCCGGCGACGCCCCGCGCCCGTCAGGCCGGGACCGCCTCGGAGGCGGGAGCGGATGCCGCTTCCCCGGCGCACGAGAATCGGGAGCGGTACGCGGTCGGCGTCAGGCCCATCGTGCGGGCGAAGTTCTGCCGCAGCACCGCCGCCGACCCGAACCCGCACTCGGCGGCGATCCGGTCGAGGCCGAGGTCGGTCTCTTCGAGCAGGCGCTGGGCGTGCAGCAGGCGCTGCCGCGCGAGCCAGGCCGCGGGAGTCGCGCCCAGGTCCGCCTTGAAGCGCCGGGCGAACGTGCGCGGTGACATGTGCGCGCGCGCCGCGAGCCGATCGACCGAGAGTTCGGCATCCAGGTTCTGCAGCATCCATTCCGTCACCGGCGCCAGCGACAGCGAGGTGTCGACCGGCAGCGGCGAGGCGATGAACTGCGCCTGCCCCCCGTCGCGCTGGGGGGCCACGACCATGCGACGCGCGATGCGGTTCGCCAGCTCGGAGCCCAGTTCCTGTCGCAGCAGGTGCAGGCAGGCGTCGAGTCCCGCGGCGGTCCCGGCGCTCGTGATGATGTTGCCGGACTGCACGTAGAGCACGTCGGGGTCGACCTCGATGCGCGGGTGCATCCGCGCCATCTCGTCGGCGTAGCGCCAGTGCGTGGTCGCCCGCTTGCCGTCGAGCACGCCCGCCGCCGCGACGACGAACGCCCCGCTGCACACGCTCAGCAACCAGGCACCGCGCGCGTGCGCGGCGCGGACCACCTCGAGCACGCGCTCGTCGACCCGCCCCCACTGCGCCCGGGGGATCGGCGCGAGCACCAGGATGTCGACGTCGGCGGCCGCTTCGAGACCGTCCTCGACGTTGATCGAGAAGCCGATGTTCGACGGCACGGCACCGGGCTCGGGCGCCACGATGCGGAAGTCGAAGTTCGGGATGCCGTCGTCACTGCGATCCAGGCCGAAGGCCTCGCACGCGAGACCGAACTCGAACGGGGCGAACCCCGGCTGGACGACGACGGCGACCGAGCGCATGCCTACCTCCGGTGTGGCAGAAAGAGAACGAACGGTGTCCATCATGCCACTCGTCGGCATGAATCGCACGCGCATAGCTTTTCTGCCATGGCTTACCTCATCGCCCTCGGCATCCTGTGTCTCGCCGCCGTCGTCGCCACCGCCTGGCTCATCCGCACCGACGGCTACGGCCGCATTCCGTCCGACCCGACCCGCACGCCCCCGCGCGAGCGCGCGGAGCCCGCGCCGACCCGCACGCTGCTACGCGAGCGCGCGGAGCCTGCGGCCGCGGCGTCGCCCGGCGCCCTCCCCTCGCCGCGCGCGGCGAGACCCGAGGCCCATCCCACGCCGCGCACCCTCCCCACGCCGCGCGCGGCGACGCCTCCGGCCACGACGCCGATCTCCTGCCCGACCGGCAGCCGTCTGGCGTGACCGCAGGGTCCCGCGCGACCGGCACCCGGCGTGCACAACGGCGGGCGAATGCCACGACACACCGCCCCACGCACACCACCACCCGGCGCGTCGCCGCAACAACCCGCCGCTGTGTCCAGCGCCCCCGGAAAGGCCGGCCCGTCACCGGAACGGCCGGTCCGTCACCGGGACAGCACCCCTCACCGGAACGACCGACCGTCGGCGTGCACAACGGCGGGCGGATGCCACGACACACCGCCCCACGCACGCCACCACCCGGCGCGTCGCCGCAACAACCCGCCGCTGTGTCCGGCGCCGCCGGAAAGGCCGGCCCGTCACCGGAACGGCCGGCCCATCACCGGGACAGCACCCCTCACCGGGACGACCGACCGCCGGCGTGCACAACGGCGGGCGGATGCCACGACACACCGCCCCACGCACACCACCACCCGGCGCGTCGCCGCAACAACCCGCCGCTGTGTCCGGCGCCGCCGGGAAGGCCGGCCCGTCACCGGAACGGCCGGTCCGTCACCGGGACAGCACCCCTCGCCGGGACGACCGACCGCCGGCGTGCACAACGGCGGGCGGATGCCACGACACACCGCCCCACGCACACCACCACCCGGCGCGTCGCCGCAACAACCCGCCGCTGTGTCCGGCGCCAGAGGGGACGCCCGACCCGTCACCGAACGGCGACCCGTCCGGGGGGCGACCCGTCGCGGGAACGGAGACCGGTCAGCGGCCTGCGGCCACGGCTCGCTCGTACACCGCGATCATCGCCGCCGTGCGGGAGGACTGGCGGAACCGCTCGGCGATCGTCGGGTCGGGGGCGACCGGGGTGCCGGCGGAGATGTCGGATGCCGCGCGGCGCAGCGCCTCTGCGAGGGCGGGGATCGTGGCATCCGTGACCGTCCACGTGCCCGCGCCCAGCTCGGCGGCGATGTCCGGATCGCTGACCACCGCGGGCGTGCCGAGCGAGGCCGCCTCGAAGACCGTCATGCCCTGCGTCTCGAAGCCGATCGAGGTCTGCACGACCGCGTCGGCGTCGGCCAGGCGGCGGAGGGTCTCGGCATAGGCGAGCCGCCCCGCGAAAGTCACCGTCGCCGTCGGCGTCGACCGCTCGACGAGTCGGCGCGCGGCGCGCAGCTGGGCCCCTCCGCCGACGATCTCGACCTCGGCGTCGATGCCCGAGGCGACCACCGCCTCGAGGAAGGGCAGCAGGCGCTTCTCGGGGCTCATGCGTCCGAGCCAGATGAAGCGCGGCCGGCCCGGCCGGCGCGTCGACGTTTCGGCGCTCAGGGCCGCGTCGAGCACATCGTCGTCGATCCCGTTCCAGATCACGTCGACCTTCTCGGCGACGCCGTGCGCCTCGAGGCGGCGGGCGAAGTGGCCCGACGGTGCGGTCACCGCGCGCGAGAGGCGGGCCAGCTGACGAAGGAACGCCCAGCCGTCCCCCGCGCGGTCGGACGCCGTCGCGCGGTCCGACACCGTCGCGCGGTCGGACGCCGTCGCCGAACTCGGACTTTCGCGCCGATCTCGGATGGATGAGCGCGAAAAGTCCGAGTTTCGCGCGTTTCTCCGAGATCCGGCGCCGCCGCGCACGCCGCGCGGGAGCGCCGAGGCTGAGCCGTCGCGCGGGAGCACGCCGGCCGAGCCGCCGGGCACGCCGCGCGGGAGCACCGGGGCCGAGCCAACACGCGGCAGCGCCCGCCGCGCCCACGCGTTCAGCACGCGCAGGACGAGCCCGGGGAACGGCGCCGTCGCCTCGATACCCACGTCGACGCGGTTGTGCATGGTGTGCACGACCGGCAGACCGTGACGGGCGGCGTAACGATGGCCGATGAAGGCGCCCCAGAAATCCGCCTGCACGTGCACGACGTCGACGGGCAGACGGGCCCCCATCTCGGCATCCAGGAACCGGTCCGTGCGCGCGCCGGGCCAGGTCAGGGCGTACTCGCGGTCGGGGGTGAGGGCGATCGAGGGCAGGTCGAGGTATGCCGGGTCATGCGTCGCGGGGCGGTGCAGGCGCGGGGCCACGACCGTGACGACGTGTCCGGCGCGCTCGAGGAACCGCTTCTGCAGCCGCATCGACACCTGCGCGCCGCCGAGCGACTCGAGGTGCTGGTCGGCGAACATCACCACGTGCACGCGACTACTCCGGCAGCGGACGACCGCGGTACAGCGCCTCGAAGGTGTCGAGCGTGCGGGTGATGTCGTGCGCCGCGACCGCGTCGAGCGAGGCCTGCTGCATGCGTCGACGGTCGTCGGCCGACGCGGTGAGGACGTCGGTCAGCCGCGCGGCGAGCTCGTCCGCGTCGCCCGGCTCGAACAGGTAGCCGTTCTCGCCGTCGTGGACGAGGTGGGGCAGCGCCACGGCGTTCGCGGCCACGATCGGAAGACCGGATGCCATCGCCTCCATCGTGGCGATGGACTGCAGCTCGGCGATCGAGGCGATCGCGAAGACGCTCGCGCGCGAGTACAGATCGCGCAGGTCGTCGTCCGACGCGTGCCCGTGGAAGGTGACACGACCCGCGACCCCGAGCTGCTGCGCGAGGGTCTCGAGCTTCGCGCGCTGGTCGCCGCCGCCGACGATGTCGAACGTGACGTCGAGGGCCGGGTCGAGCTGGGACAGGGCGCGCAGGACGACGTCGATGTGCTTCTCGGTCGTCAGGCGCCCGACGAAGAGGATGCGGTTGGCATCGCGCGGGGTGAGATCGGGGCGGTAGTTCGACCGATCGATCCCGCACGAGATCGGGATGACGCCGTCGATGTCGATCGTCGATTCGAGGAAGTCCGCTGCCTTGCGCGTCGGTGTCGTGACGGCGCGCGTGAGCTTGAACGTGCGCTCGGCGTCGGCCCACGCGAGTTTGACGAAGATGCGATCGAGCCAGTCGGGGAGCGTCGTGAAGTCGAGGATGTTCTCGGCCATCACGTGGTTGGTCGCGACCACCGGGATGCCGCGCTTGCGCGCCTCGCGTGCGAGACCGCGGCCGATGATGATGTGCGACTGGATGTGGACGACATCGGGCTTGATCTCGTCGAGCAGGATGCGGGCGTAGTGCTTCGCCCGCCACGGCAGGACGTAGGTGATCCAGTCGTGCGGGAGGAAGCGGAAGGCCGGCAGCCGGTGCAGCATCATCGGTTGCCCCTCGATCGTCTCGATCGCGGTGCCGGCGTTGCCGTGTCCGACGCTGGGGGCGGCGACGTGCACGTCGTGGCCGCGCGCGACAAGACCCGCGGCGAGACGCTCGGCGAAGCGGGCGGCCCCGTTGACGTGCGGGAGGAAGGTGTCGGCGCCGATGAGAATCCGGAGCGGGCGGTCAGCGGCGGTGGGCGTCTCGCGAGAAGCCGGGGCGGCGTCCGCCGAAGCGGGGGCGGACGAGTCGGCGGGCGTCGCAGGAGTGGTCACGTGTGGTGAGGCCTATCTGTGCGGCGGGCGGTTCGCGCGGTGCGGGTCATGCGCCCGTCCACTGTACCCGAGCGCATTTCCACGCCCCGGGGGCCGCTCACAGGGTGAAACCGTACGGAACCACCCGCCCCCTCAGGACCGCCCGTCGCCGACCGGCGCTCCCTGCGCGGGACGTGGCGGGCCGTCGATGCCCGCCGCCGCCGGCACCTCGGATGCCGCCGCCGCGAACGCCGAGACCACCTCGGCGTCGTCCGAGGCCGGCGCGTGCCGCGACCCTCCCTCGAGCGGCGTCTCTGCCTCGGCCGGGTCGAGGTCGGACGCCGCCTGCTCGAACTGGGAACGGTACAGCCGGTAGTACGCCCCCTCGGCGGCGATGAGTTCGTCGTGCGATCCCTTCTCGACGATGTCGCCGTGCTCCATCACGAGGATCAGATCGGCGTCGCGGATGGTCGAGAGCCGGTGCGCGATCACGAACGACGTCCGCCCCTCGCGCAGCGCCGCCATCGCCTGCTGCAGCAGGAGTTCTGTGCGGGTGTCGACGGACGAGGTGGCCTCGTCGAGGATCAGCACCGACGGCTGAGCAACGAAGGCCCGGGCGATGGTGATGAGCTGTTTCTCTCCCGCCGAGACGTTCGCGGCGTCCTCGTCGAGCACGGTGTCGTAACCCTCGGGCAGCGAGTGCACGAACTGGTCGACGCGGGTGGCGACGGCCGCGGCGACGATCTCATCGTCGGTGGCGCTGTCGCGGCCGTAGCGGATGTTCTCGCGGATCGTCCCGGCGAACAGCCACGGGTCCTGCAGCACCATTCCGGTGCGCGAGCGCACGTCGTCGCGGCGCAGGTCCGCGATGTCCTGCCCGTCGAGAAGGATCCGGCCGCCGTCGAGCTCGTAGAACCGCATGATCAGGTTGACCAACGTCGTCTTGCCCGCTCCCGTCGGACCGACGATGGCGACGGTCTGTCCGGGCTCGACGCGGAACGACAGGTCGGTGATGAGCGGGCGTTCGGGGGTGTACGCGAAGCGCACGTTCTCGAACTCGATGACGCCCCGACCGTCGACGTGGGCGGGAGCGTCGGCGGCATCCGTCTCTTGCTCGTCGGCGTCGAGCAGCGCGAACACCCGCTCGGCCGAGGCGGAACCCGACTGCACGACAGCGGCCATGCCGCCCAGCTGCGACAGCGGCTGGGTGAACTGCTGCGAGTACTGGATGAACGCTTGGACGTCTCCGAGGCGGATCTGCCCGCCCGCCACCATGAGCCCGCCGAGCACCGCGATACCGACGTAGGTGAGGTTTCCGACGAACATCATGCCCGGCATGATCATGCCGGAGAGGAACTGGGCCTTGAAGCTGGCCTGGAACAGCTCCTCGTTCTCGATCTCGAACTTCTCGCGCGCATCCTTCTCGCGGCCGTACACCTTGACCAGGGCGTGACCCGAGAACGACTCCTCGACGCGCGCGTTGAGGCGGCCGACCTTCTTCCACTGCTCGCCGAAGGCCTTCTGCGACTGCGGGCCGATGACGCCGAAGATCACGGCCATGAGCGGCAGCGAGACGAGCGCGACGAGGGCGAGCTGCCACGAGATGGTGAACATCATGATCAGCACGCCCACCACGGTGAGCACCGAGGTCAGGGCGCTCGAGAGCGACTGCTGCATCGTCTGCGTGATGTTGTCGATGTCGTTGGTGACGCGCGAGATGAGCTCGCCGCGCTGCACCCGGTCGAAGTACGACAGCGGCAGGCGGTTGATCTTGGCCTCGACGTCTTCGCGCAGGCGCCACATGGTGCGGACCATGATGACGTTGATGACGTACCCCTGGATCCACGACAGCAGCGACGAGCCGACGTAGATCGCCAGCACGGTCACCACCACCCCCCGGAGCGCGTCGAAGTCGACGCCCGCGCCGACGGCGAAGGTGTTCATGGCCCCGACGATGTTGGCGACGTCGTTCTGGCCCGCCGCGCGCAGCGCCTCGACGACCTGCGCCTGCGAGGTGCCCGCGGGGAACTGCTCGGCGAGACCCTTCGAGACGACGCCCTCGAAGATGATGTTGGTCGCCTCGCCCAGCACCTTGGGCGCGAGCACGGCGAGGACGACGCCGAGCGCGCCCGCGAGCGACACCAGGCCGAAGGCCCAGGCGTAGGGCCGTAGCAGCCCGATCAGCCGGCGGAAGCTCGCGCCGAAGTTCGCGGCCTTGCCCGGGGCGACGCTGTCCCAGCTGCCCGAGTTGACCCGGGCCTGCTCGGCGAGTTCGAGCTCGGCGCGATCCTCTTCGGTGAGCGTGTCGGTGGTGCTCATGCCTCGACTCCCAGCTGCGACTCGACGATCTCGCGATAGGTGCTGCTGGTCGCCAGCAGCTCGTCGTGCGTGCCGACGCCGGCCATGCGGCCGTCTTCGAGCACGACGATTCGATCGGCGCCGGTGATGGTCGACACGCGCTGGGCGACGACGATCTTGGTGACGTCCGGCAACTCCTTCCACAGGGCCTGACGTAGACGCGCGTCGGTGCTGAGATCGAGGGCCGAGAACGAATCGTCGAAGACGAGCACCGCGGGGCGATGAACGATCGCGCGTGCGATCGCCAGGCGCTGGCGCTGGCCGCCCGAGACGTTGGTGCCGCCCTGCGCGATCCGCGCCTCGAGTCGACCGTCCATCGCTTCGACGAAGTCGCGACCCTGGGCGATCTCGAGGGCGCGCCAGAGCTCGTCGTCGGTGGCTTCTTCGCGACCGAACCGCAGGTTGGACGCCACGGTGCCGCTGAAGAGGAACGGCCGCTGGGGCACGAGCCCGATGCCCTTCCACAGCACGTCGAGATCGGCCTCGCGCACGTCGACGCCGCCGACGCGCACCGCGCCGGCCGTGACGTCGAAGAGCCGCGGGATGAGTGAGACGAGCGTCGTCTTGCCGGCCCCGGTGGAGCCGACGATCGCGACGGTCTCACCGGGCCGGGCCGTGAAACCGATCCCCGAGACGACGGGCGACTCGGCACCCGGGTACGCGAACGACACGTCGTCGAACTCGACCGTGCCCGGCGCCGGAAGCTGTGCCACCGGGTTCTGCGGGCGGGTGAGGGTGGAGTGGCTGTCGAGCACTTCTCCGATGCGCTCGGCCGACACGGCGGCGCGCGGGATCATCACCGTCATGAAGCTCGCCATGAGCACGCCGCCGAGGATCTGCGCGACGTACTGGATGAAGGCGAACAGCGTTCCGATCTCGACCCCACCGGCATCCACCTGGATCCCCCCGAACCAGATCACGCCGACGACCGTGACGTTGAGCACGAGCATCGCCAGCGGGAACAGCAGCACGAAGAGGGAGCCGACCTTGCGGCCGACCACGAGGATGTCGGTGTTCGCCTCGCGGAACCGCTCTTCTTCGATGCGCTCGCGCACGAAGGCGCGCACGACGCGCACCCCGGTGAGCTGCTCGCGCATCACGCGGTTCACAGCGTCGAGCTTGGTCTGGTAGCTGCGGAACAGCGGGACCATGCGGGCGATGATCAGACCGGCGATGACCACGAGCAACGGTACGGCGACGGCGATCAGCCAGCTCAGCCCGACGTCCTGCTGGAGCGCCATGATGACGCCGCCGATGGCGAGCAGGGGCGCACTGACGAGCATGGTCGCGCCCATCATGGCGAGCATCTGCACCTGCTGGACGTCGTTGGTGTTGCGCGTGATGAGCGAGCCCGCGCCGAACTGCGACAGCTCGCGTTCGGAGAATCCGCTCACGCGCTCGAACACGTCGCGGCGGACGTCGCGCCCCGCCGACATCGCCGCACGCGCGGCGAAGTACGTCGCGATGACGGATGCCACGATCTGCCCCAGCGAGATGACGAGCATGAGGCCGCCCCGCGACCAGATGTACCCGGTGTCGCCGCGCGCGACACCGAGGTTGATGATGTCGGCGTTGAGACGCGGGAGGTACAGCGTCGCGACCGCGGACGCGGTCTGGAACAGGAGGATGGCGACCAGCAACCAGCGGTAGCGCGAGAGGTAGCGGATGAGGAGTCTGCCGAGCACGAGGCCCTCCGAGGAGTTCGACCGCGGCCGGGATGACCGCAGGATTCAGCCTGGCACTAACCTCCGACACCGGCGACCCCCCGGCGCGTGGGAGCGTTCTCTCATCGCGAACGCGGGGCCCCGGCATCCCGCTCCCCCGGACCGGCTCGTAGGCTGTGGGGCATGTCCCGATTGCAGGCCGACGCCCCCGCCGACCTCTGGGTGCCTGTCACGGGCTCCCTCGGATTCCGCGGGCGCCGCCATCGCAAGGCCGCCATCGGCATGCTGCTGAGCCAAGCCACGAAGGCCACCGGAGTCGCCCCGCGACCCGGCGGCGGGGCCTTCGCGTGGATCCTCAGCCAGGCGGCTCCGCTGCTCATCCTCCGGGCCGGCGGGCGCGTGCTGGTGTGGGTGTGGAAGAGCGACCCCGAACTGCTGGTCGTCATGGCGCAACTGCAAGAGGCGACGCCGCAGATGCGCGCCGCTCGCGCGATGATGCCGATGGAGTACGACGACACGGAGTCGTTCCGCAACCCGCATCTCGGCGTCGGCGAGAAGCTCGCGATGCCCCTCCCCACCGATCCGAAGACGCCGCCGTTCGCGACCTACACGTGGGACACCGGGTCGCACTTCGTCACCGTCACCGCCGTGTGCGCCGACCGCGAGCGCTTCGGCACCGTGATCGGTGCGGTGGACGACATCGCCCGCACGCTGCGCGTCGTCGACGACCTGCAGGTGGGCGAGGCGCCGACGGTGCTGCGCATCGACCCGGCCTGAGCACGGCGCAGGTGCCGCGCGCGGGCGGTCAGTCGTGCGGGCCCAGCGGACGCCAGAGCACGATGTCGGTCGCGCGGCGCACGCGCGCACCGTGGCGCAGCGTCACGACCGAGCCGGTCGCCCCGGCCGCGAAGACACGCGCCCCGGGGCGCGACTGCCGCTCGGCCGAGAGCTGGCGCTCGAGGTCGTTCACCCGCCGGGCGAGCTCGTGCACGCGCTCCTCGAGGGCGAGCAGCCGCGCGATCGCCGGAAGGCTCATCCCCTCGCCCGACAGACGCGCCACCTCGCGCAGCTGCTGCACGTGACGGCTGGAGTACCGGCGCGACCCGCCCTGCGTCCGGGCGGGGACGACGAGTCCCAACCGGTCGTACTGCCGCAGGGTCTGCGGGTGCATGTTCGACAGTTCCGCGGCGGCGGCGATGGCGAAGATCGGGGCGTCTTCGTCGATCTCTCTCTCGGACACGTCTTCACCTCTCTCGTCGCGCCGGTCGCGTCACCGGGTTCCCGGCATCCTTTCTCACCGGATGCCGGGAACCCCGGCGACGCGCGTGGGTTTACCGCGCCTTCGACATCAGGTCGGCGCGAGGGTTCTCTTTCGGTTCCAGCGCCTGGAAGCGCTCGAGGGCCTCGCGCGCGGCGTCGTCGAGGTGGGCGGGAACGGCGACCTGCACCTCGGCGAGCAGATCGCCGTGGCCCTTGGTCGTCTCGATGCCGCGTCCCTTGACGCGCAGCACGCGGCCCGACGGCGTGCCCGGGGCGACGCGCAGCCTTACCGCATCGCCGCCGAGGGTGGGGACCTCGATCGTCGCCCCGAGCGCCGCCTCGGTGAAGGTCACGGGGACCGTCACACGCAGGTTGAGGCCGTCGCGACTGAACACCGGGTGAGGACGCACCGCGACCGTCACGACGATGTCGCCGCTCTCGCCGCCGTCGGGGGACTTCCGTCCCCGGCCCCGCAGGCGGATCTTCTGCCCGTCCGAGACGCCGGCGGGGATCTTCACCTTGAAGGGCACGTTGTCCTCGCCCTGGAGGGTGATGGTCTCGCCCTTGGCCGCGGTGACGAAGTCGATCGTCGTCCGCGCCGTGACGTCGGCGCCCTTCTGCGGACCGCCGAAGCCCCGGAATCCCCCCGTCGTCTGCCCGAAGCGACCGGAGCCGAAGCCCCCGCCGCCCTGCTGGTCGAACATCGAGAAGAAGTCGTCGAACCCGCCCGACGGGGCCTGCCGACCCTGACCGAAGCGGCTGAACACGTCGTCGAAGCCGCCCCCGCCCCCGGCCCCGGGAGCCGAGAAGCGCGCCCCCGAGCCCATGGCCCGGATCTGGTCGTACTCCTCGCGCTGCTCGGGGTCGTTGAGAACCGAGTACGCCTCGCTGATCTCTTTGAACTTCGCCTCGGCCTTCGCGTCACCCGGGTTCGAGTCGGGGTGGTACTGGCGCGCGAGCTTGCGGTACGTCTTCTTCAGATCGGCAGCGCTGACGCTCTTGTCGACACCGAGGACCTTGTAGAAGTCCTTGTCGAACCAGTCCTGACTCGCCATGGGTCCTCCTCTTAGGCCGGGACGGCGACGACGACCTTGGCCGGTCGCAGCTCGACCGAGCCCAGGCGGTAACCGACCTCGACGACCTCGAGGATCGTCGTCTCGGTCGCACCGGGCGTCGGGGCCTGGAAGATCGCCTCGTGCTGCTGCGGGTCGAAGACGTCGCCGACGGCGCCGTACGACACCACGCCGAGTCGCTCGGCCACGGCGCGGACCTTGTCGCCGATCGCGGCGAGGGGGGTGCCCTCGACGAGGTCGCCGTGCTTGGCCGCGCGGTCGAGGTCGTCCATGACGGGCAGCAGGCCCTTGACGGCCTCGCCCTTGGCGCGCTCGATCTCGCGCTCGCGCTGCTCCTCGGTGCGCCGACGGTAGTTGGCGTACTCGGCCTGCAGGCGCTTGAGGTCGATCAGCAGCGAGGCCTCCTTGTCGGAGGACGCCCCCTCTGCGGCCGCCTCGGGCGTCTGCTCGGCGCCCAGGATGTCGTCGATGGTCAGTCCCTCGGCATCCGGGGTCTGGTCTCCCGACGGCGCGGGGCCGGAGGTGTTCTCCTCCGGCCCCGTCTCGTCAGGACCGGCGCCCGAGCCCGTGGGCTGTTCGTCGTCCTTGTGTGCCATGTTCTCTGCTTACTTCTCCTCGTCGGGGTTCTCGTCGTCGACGACCTCGGCGTCGATGACGTCTTCCTCGGGGTTCGGCGTCTCGCCGTTGCCGGGCTGACCCACGTTCGGGTCGGCCGGCTCTCCCGCGGCCTGCGACGAGGCGTAGATGGCCTCGCCCAGCTTGCCCTGGCTGGCGTTCAGCTTGTCGAACGCGGTCTTGACCGCGTCGTCGTCGTCACCGGCGAGCGCCGTCTTGAGCGCGTCGACATCGCCCTGCACCTCGGTCTTGACCTCGGCGGGGAGCTTGTCGTCGTTCTCTTTGATGAGCTTCTCGATCGAGTACGACAGGGTCTCGGCCTGGTTCCGGGTCTCGGCGGACTCGCGGCGCTTCTTGTCCTCGGCCGCGTTCTCCTCGGCCTCGCGCACCATGCGCTCGATGTCCTCCTTGGGCAGCGACGAGCCGCCGGTGATGGTCATCGACTGCTCCTTGCCGGTGCCCTTGTCCTTCGCCGACACGTGGACGATGCCGTTCGCGTCGATGTCGAAGGTGACCTCGACCTGCGGGATGCCACGGGGAGCCGGGGCGATGCCGGTGAGCTCGAAGGTGCCGAGCGGCTTGTTGTCGCGGGTGAACTCGCGCTCGCCCTGGAAGACCTGGATCGCGACCGACGGCTGGTTGTCGTCGGCGGTGGTGAAGGTCTCGCTGCGCTTGGTCGGGATGGCCGTGTTGCGCTCGATCAGCTTGGTCATGATGCCGCCCTTGGTCTCGATGCCGAGGCTCAGGGGCGTGACGTCGATGAGCAGGACGTCCTTGCGCTCGCCCTTGAGGACACCGGCCTGCAGGGCTGCGCCCACGGCCACGACCTCGTCGGGGTTGACGCCCTTGTTGGCATCCTTACCCGTCTCCTTCTTGACCAGCTCGGCGACCGCGGGCATGCGGGTCGAGCCACCGACGAGCACCACGTGGGCGATGTCGTCGACCTTGACGCCGGCCTCGCGGATGACGTCCGAGAAGGGCTTGCGGGTGCGGTCGAGGAGGTCCTTGGTGAGGTCCTCGAACTTGGCGCGGGTGAGGGTCTCGCTGAGCGAGACGGGGCCCGAGTCGGTGAGCGACAGGTAGGGCAGGTTGATCGAGGTCGAGGTCGAGCTCGACAGCTCCTTCTTGGCCTGCTCGGCCGCTTCCTTCAGACGCTGGAGGGCGATCTTGTCACCCGAGACGTCGACACCGGTGGTGTCCTTGAACTGCTTGATCAGGTAGTCGACGACGCGCTGGTCCCAGTCGTCTCCACCGAGGCGGTTGTCGCCCGAGGTGGCGCGCACCTGGATGGTGGAGAAGTCGTCGTCCTTGCCCACCTCGAGCAGCGAGACGTCGAAGGTACCGCCACCGAGGTCGAAGACCAGGATGAGCTCATCCTCTTTACCCTTGTCGAGGCCGTACGCGAGAGCCGCGGCGGTGGGCTCGTTGATGATGCGCAGGACGTTCAGGCCCGAGATCTCGCCGGCCTCTTTGGTGGCCTGACGCTCGGCGTCGTTGAAGTACGCGGGGACCGTGATGACGGCGTCGGTCACGCTGTCGCCCAGGTACTCCTCGGCGTCGCGCTTGAGCTTCTGCAGGATGCGGGCCGAGATCTCCTGCGGCGTCCACTTCTTGCCGTCGACGTCGAAGCTCCACGTGGTGCCCATGTGGCGCTTGACGCTCGAGATGGTGCGGTCGACGTTGGTGACGGCCTGGCGCTTGGCGGTCTCGCCGACGAGCACCTCGCCGTCCTTGGTGTACGCGACGACCGAGGGGGTCGTCCGGAAACCCTCGGCGTTGGCGATGACCTTGGGCTCGCCACCCTCGAGCACGCTCACGACGGAGTTGGTCGTACCGAGGTCGATTCCCACTGCACGGGGCATATGTGTCTCCTTGCTTGTGAGCGCGGCCGATGCCGCACTCGGGGTTCTGAGGAAAGTCTCTTCGCGGGTTGAGCCGCGATGACTCAAGGTTATCGAACGGCCCGGGAGAGGTCAAGGCGACTTGATATGAATTGGCTCAACTTCGGGATGCCGCCTCGGCGGGCGACCGAGCCGTGCCGGCCGGGTCGAAGCCGTGCTGGCGCGCTGGCGCGACGCCCTAGTCCCCCGGGGTTCGGGGCGCATCCGGTCGTTCGGGACGCGCGAGACACGCCCCAACCGCACGCATACGCCCCGAACGCGAGCCCACCGGGCGAACGCGCCCCGGCCCACCGGGCCGCCGGAGTCCCGCGTCGACGGCGAGCCGCTCCCGAGGCGGCGCATCGCGCGGCACCGGGCCACGGCATCCCGCGCTGGCCCGGTTCGGGGCGCATTCCTCGGGTCGGGGCGCGACATTCACGCCCCGAACGTGGAAACGCGCCCCGAACACCCATCGCACCGCGCGCAGCGGCGACTCCCCCGCGCCACGAAGGTCGGCGGCGACGACGACGCCCCCGCGACCCGAAGGTCGGCGGGGGCGTCGAAGGGATGCCGGGACTCAGTCGCGATCGCGATCGCGGCGCTGCGGCCGGTCGCTGCGCTTGGCCGAGCGCCCGCCCTGGTCGAGGCGCAGCTCGATGAGCTGGCCCGAGATGCGGGTGTCGGCGAGGCGGTTGATGGTGTCGTTCGACAGATCGGCCGGAAGCTCGACCAGCGAGAAGTCCTGACGGATCTGGATCGCCCCGAAGTCGTTGCGGCGCAGGCCGCCCTCGTTCGCCAGGGCGCCCACGATCTGGCGCGGCTCGACGCGCTGGCGGCGGCCGACGGCGATGCGGTAGGTCGCGAAGCGCCCGCCGCCACTGCGACGGTCGCCCCGGTCGGCGCCGTCGCGGGCGGGACGATCGCGGTCGCGGTCGAACCGCTGCTGCGGGATCGTCTCTTCCTCGAGCAGCAGCGGCGTATCGCCCTGGGCGACCACCGCGAGGGCGGCGGCCACGTCGGCCTCGGGCACGTCGTGGTGCTCGACGTAGTGCGCCACGACGTCGCGGAAGGTCGCGATCGCCGCGGTGTTCTCGAGCGCGGCGGTGATCGCGTCGTCGAAGCGGGTGAGGCGCGTGGCGTTGACGTCGTCGACGCTCGGCAGCGACATCTCGGTCAGCGGCTGACGCGTAGCCTTCTCGATGGCGGTGAGCATGCGGCGCTCGCGCGGCGTGACGAAGCTGATCGCGTCGCCCGTGCGGCCGGCGCGACCGGTGCGGCCGATGCGGTGCACGTACGACTCGGTGTCGATGGGCAGGTCGTAGTTGACGACGTGGCTGATGCGCTCGACGTCGAGACCGCGCGCGGCGACGTCGGTGGCGACGAGGATGTCGAGCTTGCCGGACTTGAGCTGGTTGACCGTGCGCTCGCGCTGCACCTGGGCGATGTCGCCGTTGATGGCGGCGGCCGTGTACCCGCGGGCACGCAGCTTCTCGGCGACCGTCTCGGTCTCGTTCTTCGTGCGCGTGAAGACGATCATGCCCTCGAAGTTCTCGACCTCGAGGATGCGGGTGAGCGCGTCGATCTTCTGCTGGTACGACACCACGAGGTAGCGCTGGGTGATGTTCGCCGAGGTCGTGGTCTTGGTCTTGACCGTGATCTCTTCGGGGTCGTTCAGGTACTGCGCCGAGATGCGGCGGATCTGCGCGGGCATGGTCGCCGAGAACAGCGCGACCTGCTTGGTCGAGGGGGTGTCGGCGAGGATCGTCTCGACGTCCTCGGCGAAGCCCATCTTGAGCATCTCGTCGGCCTCGTCGAGCACGAGGAACTTCAGCTCGCTCAGGTCGAGCGTGCCCTTGTCGAGGTGGTCCATGATGCGACCGGGGGTGCCGACGATGACGTCGACGCCGCGGCGCAGGGCCGACAGCTGCTGGCCGTAGCCCTGTCCGCCGTAGACGGGCAGCACCGAGACGCCCTTGATGTGGGCGGCGTACTTCTCGAATGCCTCGCACACCTGCAGCGCGAGCTCGCGCGTGGGCGCGAGCACGAGCGCCTGGGGGTTCTTGTGGCCGGTCTCCATCTGCGACAGCACCGGCAGCGCGAACGCCGCGGTCTTGCCGGTTCCGGTCTGCGCCAGGCCCACGACGTCGCGGCCCTGCAGGAGCACGGGGATCGTGGCGGCCTGGATGGCCGAGGGGGTCTCGTAGCCGACGTCCTTGAGGGCCTTGAGCACAGCGGCATCCAGTCCCAGATCGGCGAAAGTGAGCTTTTCGGGAGTGGTGTCCGCCTCGGCGGAGGGGACGGGGGTTTCGGATGCCATGACTCCACGGTAGTCTCCTCCGCCTGTGAGCGAGAGCCGGGGTCTAGCCTGAACCCGCGCGCCGTCGTCGGCGCACCCGTCCGCGTCGGCCAACCTGGCGTTCACCGAAGGGCTCTACCGTGACCGACATGCCTTCCCCCGGCACCGCCCCCGCCTCCGCCGTCGATCGTCGCCCCGTGCTCGCGTGGGCCCTCTGGGACTGGGGTTCGGCCGCGTTCAACGCCGTCGTCACGACCTTCGTCTTCAGCACGTACCTGGCGAGTCAGCTCTTCGTCGACCCCGCGATCGTCACCGCCGCCGGAGGGGACGACAAGAACCCGGCACTCGTCCGGGCCCTCGCCGACAACGCCAGCCTCGTGGGAATCGCGCTGATGATCGCCGGCATCGTGGTGGCTCTCGTGGCCCCCGTGCTGGGGCAGCGCTCCGACGGCAGCGGGCGACGGAAACTGTGGCTCGGGGTGAACACGGGGCTGGTCGTGCTGGCGATGGCGGCCATGGTCTTCGTCGAGGCGACACCGTCATACCTCGTCCTGGGTGCGGCGCTCATCGCGGTCGGCAACGTCTTCTTCGAGTTCGCCAGCGTCAACTACTACGCGATGCTCTCGCAGGTGTCGACGCGGCAGAACATCGGCCGCGTCTCGGGCTTCGGTTGGGGCATGGGCTATGTCGGCGGCATCGTGCTGCTGCTTCTGCTGCTGGTGCTCTTCATCCAGAGCTTCGGGGATCCGGATGCCGGTGGCCTTCTCGCCGTGACCAAAGAGGGCGGTCTGAACATCCGCCTCGCGGTCCTGGCGTCGGCGGTGTGGTTCGGCGTGTTCGCCATACCGGTCCTGCTGCGCGTGCCCGAGATCCCGGCACAACGCCGTCGGGTGCGGGTCGGCTTCTTCCGCTCCTACGCGGTGCTGTGGGGCACGCTGCGCTCCCTCTGGCGCGACAGCCGTCCGGTGCTGCTGTTCCTCATCGCGAGCGCCGTGTTCCGCGACGGACTGACCGGCGTCTTCACGTTCGGCGCGATCATCGCCGCGCAGGTGTTCGGCTTCACCTCGACACAGGTGCTCTACTTCGCGGTGGCCGCGAACGTGGTCGCCGGCATCAGCACGATCTTCGCGGGCCGCCTCGACGACCGCTTCGGTCCGAAACGGGTCATCGTCGCCTCGCTGATCGGTCTGATCGTGATGGGTGGCGTCATCCTCGTCATCGGCACCTCCGTGCCGCTGTTCTGGATCGCGGGCCTCAGCCTGGGCCTGTTCGTCGGCCCGGTGCAATCGGCCAGCCGGTCCTTCCTCGCGCGGATGGCTCCCGAGGGCCGCGAGGGCGAGATCTTCGGCCTCTACGCCACGACGGGGCGCGCGGTGTCGTTCCTCGCGCCCGGCCTGTTCGCCCTCTTCGTCGGCCTCACCGGCGACACGCGCCTAGGCATCCTGGGCATCGTCGCGATCCTGCTCGCGGGACTGGTCCTGCTGCTGCCGGTCAAGGCCGAGGCCGCCGTCATCCGCTGATCCGGCGCTCGCCGCGGGGACCGGCGCCTGGCGCGCGGCCCGGCGTCGGTTACGGGACCGGCGCGGGGCCAGGCGTCAGTCGCGGGGCCAGGCGTCCGCGAATTTGCCGAGCAGGCGCGCGAACTCGCGGCTCTCCTCGGCGCTGAACGACTCCAGGGCGGAGCGCACGGCATCCCGCCTCCTGCCCCGGACACCCGAGACGAGACCCTCGCCCTCGGGGGTCAGTCGCACGCGCGTGCGGCGGGCGTCGTCGGGGTCGGGCTCGCGCACGACCAGGCCCAGTTGCACGGCCTGCTGCACCAGGCGCGACGCGCGGGGCTGATCGACTCCGACGGCCTCGGCGATGCCGCTCACGGACAGGACTCCGGATGCCGCGGTTAGCGCGTCCAGCATGCGCAGCCGGGCGGGACCCCCGAAGCGCCCGTGCGACGGGTCGGCCCAGGGCGGGCCGCCATGTCCGCCGTGACCGCGATGGGTGTGGTGCGGGATCTCGGGCGCGAAGGGCGGGCGGGGTCGCCGCCCCCGCAGCCGCGCGAGGGCTGCGGCGATGTCGTCGGCGGGGTCGGTGGCCATGTCCGAGATTTTACATGTCGCTTGACAAGCATTTGCATTACATGTCACAGTACATCTGTTGTCAGATGACAAGCATCGGCGGATCCCCCGCCGCGAAAGGACACCTCATGAACATCTCTTCCCCTGACCCCGGCGACATCGCTCGCCGGCTCACAACAATCGGACACGCTCTTCACCACCGTCTGCACGAGCAGTCGCGCGACGGCGCCCTCCACCCCAAGGCGGTTCGCCTGCTCGGCGCCATCGACGGCCGAGTGGATGCCCACGGGCTCGCCGACCGTCTCACCCGTGGCGGCAAGCGCCTCGACGCCCTGGTCACCCTGGGCCTCATCGAGCGCGACCGCGACGAGTGGCGCCTCACCGATGCGGGCCGCGCGATGCTCGATCGCGTCCAGACCGAACGCGCGGGGCTGCTCGACGGCATCCCCACCGCGGACCTCGAGTCGCTCGCCCGGACGCTCGACCTGCTCGCCGAGAAGCTCGACGTCGACGATCGTCGCGGTCCCCGCGGACGCGGTTCCGCTCGCGGCCCCCGCGGCTTCGGCCCCCGCGGCCCGTTCGATCCCCGCGTCGGGTTCGGCCCGCGCGGCGGGTTCGGCACGCGCGGCGAGCACGCTCCCGGGTCCGGCCCGAACCTGCAC
>NZ_QDFT01000006.1 GCF_003075375.1 Microbacterium testaceum
GGTCGGTGACGGTGCCCGAGGTACGGACGCAGCACCTCGGGCACCGTCACCGACCCGTCGGCGCGCTGGTGCGTCTCGAGCAAGGCCACGATCCAGCGCGTCGTGGCGAGGGTGCCGTTCAGCGTCGCGACCGGCTGCGTCTTGCCGCCGTCCGCCGGGCGGAACCGCGTCTCGAGACGGCGCGCCTGGTAGGTCGTGCAGTTCGAGGTGCTGGTCAACTCGCGGTAGGAGTCCTGCGTGGGGACCCACGCCTCGATGTCGAACTTGCGCGCCGCGCTCGAACCGAGGTCGCCGGCGGCGACGTCGATGACCCGGTACGCCAGGCCGAGGTCCTGCAGCATGCCCTCTTGCATGGCGACGAGACGATCGTGCTCGGCCTCGGCATCCGCGGGATCGGTGTAGACGAACATCTCGAGCTTGTTGAACTGGTGCACGCGGATGATGCCGCGGGTGTCCTTGCCGTACGAGCCGGCCTCGCTGCGGTAGCAGGTCGACCTGCAGGTGCGTCCGGGCGGCGACCTCGCGCTCGTCCGCGGCATGGCGAAGGTCGTGTTCGAGGCATCCGAGACCGATCCGACCGCGCTCGACCAGGACTTCCTCGACCGGTACACGACGGGACTCGACGAGTACCGCACGATGGTCGAGGCGACGCCGTGGTCGGAGCTCGTCGAGCAGGCCGGGCTCACCGAGGCCGAGATCCGCGGCGCGGCCGACGTCTACCTCGGCGCGAAGCGCACCGTCATCAGCTGGTGCCTCGGCGTGAGCCAGCACCAGCACGGCGTCGACACCGTTCGCGAGATCGTCAACCTGCTGCTCCTGCGCGGCAACGTCGGGCGCAAGGGCACCGGCCCCTCGCCCGTCCGCGGGCACAGCAACGTGCAGGGCAATCGCACCTGCGGCATCAACCACAAGCCGACCGAGGAGTGGCTCGCCAAGCTCGACGAGGTGTGCGGCATCACGTCGCCGCGCGAGCCCGGCCTCGACACCGTGCACACGGTGGCCGCTCTGCACCGCGGCGACCTCAAGGTGTTCCTCGGCATGGGCGGCAACTTCGTGCGGGCGGCTCCCGACACCAAGCTGACCGCCGAGGGCATGGGCCGGTGCGAGCTGACGGTGCACGTCAGCACCAAGCTCAACCGCAGCCACCTGACGCACGGCAAAGAGGCGCTGATCCTGCCGTGCCTCGGTCGCACCGAGCGCGACGAGCAAGAGAGCGGTCCCCAGTCGATCTCGACCGAGGATGCCATGAGCTCCGTCATGCTCTCGCTCGGCTCCCGCAAGCCGGCGTCTCCCCACCTGCTCAGCGAGCCCGAGATCATCGCCCGCCTCGCCCGTGCCGTGATGCCCGCGTCGGCGACCCCGTGGGAGTGGTACGTCGGCGACTACGACCGCATCCGCGACGTGATGGCCAAGGCGCTGCCCGGCTTCGAGGGCTTCAACGAGCTCGTGCGCCAGAAGTACGGCTTCCGCATCCCGCAGCCCGCGCGCGAGCGCGACTTCCGCACGCCCTCGGGCAAGGCGGAGTTCTCGCACGCCGACCTTCCGAACGTCATCCCCGAAGAAGCCGACGTGCTGGTGCTGCAGACCATGCGCTCGCACGACCAGTGGAACACCACGATCTACTCGGCCGACGACCGCTACCGCGGCGTGCGCAACATCCGCGAGCTCGTCTTCATGAACCGGCGCGACATGAAGGAGCGCGGCATCGCCGAGGGCGACCTGGTCGACATCGTCGCGACCTCGCGCGACGGGTCGGTCCGCAGCATCACGGCGTTCCGCGCACTCGAGTACGACACCCCGCGCGGCAGCGCCGCCGGGTACTTCCCCGAGATGAACGTGCTTCTCGGCCCGGACGACTACAGCCGGCAGAGCGATCAGCCGCTGATGAAGGACATCCGCGTGCGCATCGCCAAGACGGCCTGAGTCCGCGGGCGCCCCGCCGGCGGGGCGCCCGCGCTCTCGACGCACCGCACGTTTCTCGGAGAATCGCGCGTTTCTCGGAGAAATCCCCCGCGATTCTCCGAGATCGGTGCGTTTCTCCGAGGAACGCGCGCGGATCGGGCCGGCCCGCGCGCTTCCTCGCGACGCATGCTCACCACCACAGCAGGCTCGTCCCCGGCGGAACCTGCCCACCGGCATCCCCCGTTTCTCGGGAGAAGTGCACGGTTCTCGGACGATTCGGCGGCTTTCCTCCGAGATCGGTGCGTTTCTCCGAGAAACGCGCGCGGATGGGGCCGACCGGCAGTCCTCAGTCGCCGATCGCCGCGAGCGCCCGCGCCGTGGCGACGCGAACGGCCTCCGCCGGCTGTTGAAAAGCACGACGGATGCCGACCACCTCGGCGACCGAGACCACACCCCGCGCCCGGGCGTCGTCGGCGACGACCCCGGCGACCACCACGGCCGTCACACCGCCGGCCGCGGCGAGCGCGAGCACGTGGCCGGGACCCTTGCCCGCGAGCGAGGTCGCGTCGAACGCCCCCTCGCCGGTGAGGACGAGATCCGCTCCGCGCAGCGCCTCGCCGAGTCCGGCCACCTCGGCGACGTGGGCGGCCCCGTCGACCACCTCCGCTCCGGCGGCGAGCAACGCGCCCGAGAGACCCCCGGCCGCCCCGGTGCGCGGCACCTCGCGGACGTCGCGGCCGAAGCGCTCGGCCCACTCCACGGCATCCGTCTCGAGCCGCGCCGTCAGGCGCTCGACCATCGCCGCATCGGCCCCCTTCTGCGTTCCGAAGACGCGCGCCGCGTCGGTGAAGGCCGTGGTCGTATCGGTGAGCACCACGACCCGGCCCGGGCGGAAGGGGACGCGATCGCCCAGCGCGTCGAGCGCGCCGCGTCCGCCGTCGGTCATCGCCGAGCCGCCCATCCCGGCGACCACGCGCCTGGCGCCCGCGTCCAGGGCGAGGGCGATGAGCTCGCCGACACCGCGGCTGGTCGCGGCCCAGGGGTCGTTGGCATCCCGTCCCCCGGCGAGGACCAGACCGGATGCCGCCGCCGACTCGATCACGGCCGCATCGGCGTCGAGGCGCCAGGCGGCTCGGACGGGGCGGCCGAGCGGGCCGGTCACGGTGTCCCGGCGGTTCGCCCCGCCGAGGGCTTCGAGCGTGCCGTCGCCGCCGTCGGCCATGGGGATGACGCGGATCTCCGCGTCGGGCCAGCGGTCGTGGACGGCGAGGGCCATGGCCTCCGCCGCCTCGCGGGCCGTGAGCGTGCCCTTGAACTTGTCGGGGGCGATGACGACGCGCATGAGCGTTCCTCCCCACCCGGTGCGCCGGATCCTCGGGGGCCAGCCTATGGCGGCGCCCTCGATCACGGCCCGGGCGATGTCGGTGCGCCCAACTAGACTGACTCCCGTCCGGCCCCTGCG
The DNA here is from genome assembly GCF_003075375.1 of Microbacterium testaceum. GTDB lineage: Bacteria > Actinomycetota > Actinomycetes > Actinomycetales > Microbacteriaceae > Microbacterium > Microbacterium testaceum_E. Next base: position 3,365 of record NZ_QDFT01000006.1, read on the forward strand.
ATCTTGGAGCTCAGCCGCGTGACCACCCCGAACCCCGCCGCCCGTACCGCCCTCGCCGACACCGTCGAGAACGCGATCGCCACGCCCGAGAAAGAGCAGCCCTACGGCGCCCTCGGCCTCAAGAGCGACGAGTACGCCCAGATCCGCGAGATCCTCGGCCGCCGCCCCACCAGCGGCGAGCTGGCGATGTACTCGGTCATGTGGAGCGAGCACTGCTCCTACAAGTCGAGCAAGATCTACCTGCGCCAGTTCGGCCAGAAGGTCAGCGACGAGATGAAGACCCGCCTCATGGTGGGCATGGGCCAGAACGCCGGCGTCGTCGACGTGGGCGACGGCTGGGCCGTCACCTTCAAGGTCGAGTCGCACAACCACCCCAGCTACATCGAGCCCTTCCAGGGCGCGGCCACCGGCGTCGGCGGCATCGTCCGCGACATCATCTCGATGGGCGCGCGTCCGGTCGCGGTCATGGACCAGTTGCGCTTCGGGGCGATCGACCACCCCGACACCCCGCGCGTCGTCCACGGCGTCACGAGCGGCATCTCGTTCTACGGCAACTGCCTGGGCCTGCCCAACATCGGCGGCGAGACGGTCTTCGACGCGGTCTACCAGGGCAACCCGCTCGTCAACGCCCTCGCGGTGGGCGTCATGCGCCACGAGGACATCAAGCTCGCCAACGCCACCGGCGTGGGCAACAAGGTCGTGCTCTTCGGTGCCCGCACGGGCGGAGACGGCATCGGCGGCGCGAGCATCCTGGCATCCGACACCTTCGCCGACGGCGGACCCACCAAGCGCCCCGCGGTGCAGGTCGGCGACCCGTTCGCCGAGAAGGTGCTCATCGAGTGCTGCCTCGAGCTCTACAAAGACGACCTGGTCGAGGCGATTCAAGACCTCGGGGCCGCGGGCATCTCGTGCGCCACGAGCGAGCTCGCCGCCAACGGCGACAGCGGCATGAAGGTCGAGCTGTCGAAGGTGCTGCTGCGCGACCCGTCGCTCACTCCCGAAGAGATCCTCATGTCGGAGTCGCAGGAGCGCATGATGGCGATCGTCGCGCCCGAGAAGCTCGATGCTTTCCTCGCCGTCGTCGGCAAGTGGGACGTCGAGACGAGCGTCCTGGGCGAGGTCACCGGCGACGGCCGTCTCGTCATCGACTGGTACGGCGAGCGCATCGTCGACGTCGACCCCTCGACCGTCGCCGTCGACGGCCCGGTCTACGAGCGTCCCGTGGCGTACCCCACGTGGATCAACGCCCTCAACGACGACACCGCCGCGAAGCTGGAACGGGCGACGGATGCCGACACCCTCCGCGCGCAGTTCACCACCCTGGTCGCCAGCCCCAACCTCGCCGACACCTCGTGGATCACCAACCAGTACGACTACTACGTGCTCGGCAACACCGCGCTGAGCTTCCCCGACGACGCCGGCATGATCCGCGTCGACGAAGAGAGCGGCCTGGGCTTCGCGATCGCGACCGACTGCAACGGCCGTTACAACCAGCTCGACCCCTACAACGGCGCCAAGCTCGCCCTCGCCGAGGCCTACCGCAACGTCGCCGTCACGGGCGCCGTCCCGACGGCCGTCACCGACTGCCTCAACTTCGGCAGCCCCGAGAACCCCGAGGTCATGTGGCAGTTCAGCCGTGCCGTCGAGGGTCTCAGCGACGGCTGCCTCGAGCTCGGCATCCCGGTCACCGGCGGCAACGTGTCGTTCTACAACCAGACGGGCGACCAGCCGATCCACCCGACCCCCGTCGTGGGCGTCATGGGCATCATCGACGACGTCGCCGCGCGCATTCCGAGCGGCTGGCAGGATGCCGGCGAGAACCTCTACCTGCTCGGAACCACCGCCGACGAGCTCGACGGCTCGCAGTGGGCGGGCACGATCCACGACCACCTCGGCGGTCGCCCGCCCCGGGTCGACCTGGCGCAGGAGCGCAAGCTCGCCGAGCTGCTGCAGGCCGCCGGTTCGCAGTCGCTCGTCTCGAGCGCGCACGACCTCTCGTCGGGCGGCCTGGCGCAGGCCCTGGCCGAGGGCGTGATGCGCTTCGGCATCGGAGCCCGCGTGTGGCTCACCGAGCTCATGGAGCGCGACGGGGTGGATGCCACCGCGGCCCTGTTCAGCGAGTCGACCGGCCGTGTGCTGGTCAGCGTCCCCCGCGAAGAAGACGTCAAGTTCCGCGGCCTGTGCGATGGCCGCGGCTACCCGGTGCTGCGCATCGGCGTGACCGACGTCGAGCCGGGCACCGAGGCATCCCTCGAGATCCAGGACGTCTTCACGGTGCCGCTGTCCGAACTGCGCCGCCTGTCGACCGAGACGCTCCCGGCGGTCTTCGGACCGACGATCACCGAGCCCGTCGCCTGAGCCGCTCGCCGCGCGGGCTGCTCCGGTCCGCGCGGCACCGGTGACCCCCGCCCCACCCCCGACACTCCCCCGAGAGGAGACGCGCGATGACCGATGACGACGACGACATGACCGTCTTCAGCGACAAACGCCAGAAGCGCGTCAAGATCACCGCGTGGATCGTGATCGGTGCGCTGGTGCTCACCGGCGGCGGCGCCACGGTCATCTCGCTCATCCTCGGCTGAACGCCCGCGCGAACGGACCTTCGCGCGCAGGGCGACGGCCGCGCTACACGAGTGCGGCGAAGCGCTCGGTCTTCTCCACGGGGCCGATCACGATCAGCAGGTCGCCCTCGTGAATGACGGATGCCGCGCCCGCGGCGTGCCACTGCCCGTCGGCGTGGCGCACCTTGACGATCGTCACCCCGTGGCGACGGCGCACCGCGGACTGCTCGAGGGTCTGACCCACCAGCTCGCGCGGAGCCACGGTCTTCGCGACGACGAGGTCGCGATCGAACTCGACGTAGTCGAGCATGGCTCCCCGGACGAGGTGGGCCACGCGGCGTCCCATGTCGGCTTCGGGGTAGACGACGTGCTCGATGCCGAGCTGCTCGAGGATCAGGCCGTGCTGTTCGCTGATCGCCTTGGCCCAGATCGACCGCGTTCCCATCCGCTTGAGCAGCGAGGTGGTGAGGATGCTCGCCTGGATGTCGGACCCGATGCCGACCACCACCCGGTCGAACTCGGCGATGCCGAGCTGCTCGAGCGCCGCCTGCTTGGTCGAGTCGGCCCGCACCACGTGCGTCAGGACGCCGTTCAGCGACTGGACGATGTCCTCGTCGGTGTCGACGCCGAGCACCTCGCTGCCGCTGCGCGCGAGCTCGGTGGCCAGCGCGCCGCCGAAGCGCCCGAGGCCGATGACGGCGATCGAGGTGGCCGCGTTCCCGCGGGCCCGCCGACGGCTGAAGAACGTGTTGTTATCCAATGATCGGACGCTCCTTCGGGAGTTCGTACATGCGCTTCTCGCGCGTCAGCGCGAGGGCTGCGCCGAGCAGCACGGGGCCGAGACGGCCGATGAACATCAGGGCGATGAGGATGAGCTGCGCGAGGGGAGGAAGATCCGCCGTGATGCCGGTCGACAGGCCCACCGTGGCGAAGGCCGACACCACCTCGAAGAACACGCGCTCGAATCCGTAGGGGCTCAGCAGCATGATGGCGAGCGTCGACCCCACGACCAGGGCCACCGACAGCAGGGCGACGGTCAGCGCCTCGCGGTGCGTGGAGCGGGGCAGGCGCTTGCCGAACATGTTGACCGCGGTGTCGCCACGGAGTTCGGCGAGCACGATGAACAGCAGGACCGCGAACGTCGTGATCTTGAGGCCGCCGGCGGTACCCGCCGGGCCACCGCCGATGAACATGAGGATGTCGGTGACGAACCAGCTCTCGGGCAGCATCTGAGAGACGTCGATGGAGTTGAACCCCGCCGTCCGCGGCATGACCGACATCGTGAATCCCGCGAGCAGTCGCCCGGCGGGGTCCAGGGGGCCGAGCGTCGCCGGGTTCGACCACTCCAGGGCGGTGAGGACCACCGTCCCGACCACCAGCAGCACGACGGATCCCACCAGGACGGTGACCGTGTTGAGCGTCCACTTGCGGGGGAAGCGGTAGCGACGCCACAGCTCCATGATCACGGGGAATCCGAGGCCGCCGATGATGATGGCCGCGCAGATCGGCAGGCAGATGAACGGGTCGGTGGCGAACGAGATGAGGCTGTCGCTGAACAGCGCGAATCCGGCGTTGTTGAAGGACGAGACCGAGTGGAAGACGCCCAGCCACACCGCCCGCGCGAACGGTTCGTCGTACGCCAGCCAGAACCGCCCGGCGAGCAGGACGGCCACGACCGCCTCGGTCGCCAGGGCGATGATCGCGACCCCCGTGAGCACCCGACGGACGTCGCCCACCGCCACCGTGTGGGTCTCGCTCACCGCGGTCAGACGGGTCCGCAGCCCGAGCCGCCGCGCGACGAGCAGACCGAGCAGGGTCGCCAGCGACATGACGCCGAAGCCACCCACCTGGATCAGGACCATGATGACGACCTGACCGAACGGCGACCAGAAGTTCGGAGTGTCGACCACGATGTGCCCGGTGACGCACAGGGCGCTCGTGGCCGTGAAGAGGGCCTCGAGAAGGGTCGCCGATCGCTCCTGGGTCGCGACCGGCAGGCTCAGCAGGGCGGTCCCCACCGCCAGGGCGCCGCCGAACGCGAGGGCGATGACCCGGCCGGGGGTGAGAAGAGCCCCGCGCCGTCGCTCCACGCGTGTCCCGTTCCTCACCGGGATACGATCTCACACCCCTCGCGCCCGCTCTCACGGCGGGGCCCCACCCCGGGCGGAAACCGTTGCGCGCGGTCGGGTCGCCTCTGCGGATTCCGGCCCGACGCCCAGCCCACTGTCGGAGCCCCGACGTAGCATGGGGGCGTGGAACCGCTCCTGGCCCTGTTCGCCGAGTGGTGGTGGATCGGCCCGGCAGCGGCCGGTGCGGGCACCGTCGGCTGGGTCGGCGTGCGCCGCTCCCGCCGTCGCGCGCTCCCGTCGGGCGCCACGACCACCGGTGACCGCGCCGTCCGCGTCTGGGCCACTCGTCCGATGGGCAAGAGCGCCGCGCGTCGCCTCGAGGTGGATGCCGCCGTCCTCGACCTGCAGATGGCGCGCAACGCCGTCACCCGCGGCCGCGCCGACGTCAAGGTCGCCGACGCCGAGGTGGTGCGCGCCCAGGCGGAGCGGGCGGCATCCCGTGTCTCGAACGACGTCGTCTCCGCCGCTCGCGCTCGATTGGTCGACGCGCAGCGCGACCTGCGCGCCGCCGTCGCCGAGGTGCGCGCGCGTCGAGCCGGGCTCAAGGCGGCCAAGGCCATGCTGCCCGCGATCCGCACCGGCAGTGCGCCGCTGCCGGTCGCGCGCCTGCTCGCCGAGCACGACGCGATCCTCGCGAGGTGGATGGCCTACGAGACCGATCCCGCCCTCGCGATCGACTATCCGGCGATGAGCGACTCGCGTTCGCCCTTGCTGGCCGACTTCCTTCGGGCGCACGAGCGGGCGCAGTGGGTGCGTCCCGCGTCGGTGCAGACGCGCCTCGCGCCCGCCGACTACCTCGCCTACCGCGACGCGGTGCGGCGCACCGCTCACGCTTTCGATCGCGCCGAGCGCGCGGCCCGTGGCGGCACCCCGCCGAGCATCGAGGGGAGCGACGCGTGGAGTCGGGTGGCATCCGACCTCGCCGAAACCGCCCAGCGAGCCCTCGCCCGCTCGATGGAGTCGATGGGCCGCGCCGCGGCACGCAGCTGGACCGAGCGCGGCGCGAAACGCGCGTCCAAGGGTGCTCGGGCGTCCACCCCGCCGGCGCCGGAACGCACCCCCTGGCCGCCGCCCGCACGGGATCGTCCGCAGCCCCCGCGTCCCTGATCAGCCGCGGCGCGAGCGCGTAGCATGGCGCCGTGCAGGACTTCTGGAACTTCGCCGGCCACTACTGGTGGCTCGTCTTCCCGCTCTTCGGGATGACGATGGGCGCGATCAACGCCCGTGTGAAGCACCGTGAGGTCACCGCGCGCCGCCGCCACAAGGAACAGCTCGAACTGCTCGCCGCTCAGGCGGGGTCCCGTGCCGAAGCCCCCGCCGCCCCCGCGGCCCTGGACGCCGCCGGCGACGGTCAGCGACGCGCCGAGCAGTCGCACGACGACGTCACGCACCGCTGGCTCGAATACGAGCTCGACGCGACGAAGCTCATCACCTACCCCGCGATGAGCGACGGCCGTCAGCCGTTGACCGCCGCCTTCCTGCGCGCGAAGAAGGTCGCCGACAACCTGCGTCCCCGCCCGGACGAGACACTCCCCGCCGACCGGTTGCGCGAGTACCGCGACGCGGTCACCGACTACGAGGTGGCCTTCGAGGTCGCCGAGCGCGACGCGCGCCGCGTCAAGGACGCCGCCTTCTCTCCTGACGAACGCAAGCGCCTCGACACCGCCAAGCAGCTGCTCACCGTCGCCACGGACCAGGCAGCCACTCCCAACGAGCGGCAGCTCGCCTACCGACGCGTGCGCGAAGAGCTCGACGGTCTGATCTGGCTCAGCGACGAGGCGGTCGACGAGCTCGAGAAGAAGGTCGCCCTCGAGCTCCCCGCGCCGCGGGCGTCGACGACGCCGCCCGAGCCCGCCGCCTGAGCGGCGCTCAGCGCCTGCGCCGGATGCGCACCGGCCCGCGCGCGGTGGTCACGTCGACCACCTCGCCCTTCTGCGTGACCTCGACCTCGCCGCGCTCCACCAGCTCGTGGGCCGCGTCGCGGGCCGGCTGCATGAGGTCGCGCCAGTCGTCGCCGCCGACCGCGCGCGCCGCCTCGGACGGGCAGATCGTCTTACCCGCTCCCCGGGCGGCGAGGAGTTCGCGGATGGATGCCACGAGCCGGGGGTCCGCACCAGACGACGGGGTCATCTGTCCAGTCTCCCCCCGCGCTGTGACGCCGGGGTCAGAATGAGCCGGTGATCACCGAGCGCCATGCCCCCGACCTTCCCGGCCGCGCCGTCATCGCGCAGCGCTGGAACCGTGCGGTCTTCGTCCACTGGCGGGTGGATCCCGCCGACGTCGCGCCGCTGTTGCCGCCCGGAACGCGACCCGATGTGCACGACGGGTCGGCGTGGGTGGGTCTGGTCCCGTTCGTGCTGAGCGAGTTCCGCTTCCTTCCGCTGCCGCCGGTGCCGTTCGTCGGCACCTTCACCGAGATCAACGTCCGCACCTACGCGATCGACGACGAGGGTCGTCGCGGGGTCGTGTTCCGCACGCTCGAGGCCGAGCACCTCGCACCGGTCGTCGCGGCCCAGGCGTTGTTCGGCCTGCCCTACCGGTGGGCGCGAGCGGGCGTGCGCACCGACGGCGCGCGCATCGAATACCGCTCGCGACGTCACGGTGGCGGGTACCCGGGCACGCGGGTGCGGGCCACCCTCGGCACCGACACGGTGGACGACGACCTCTCGCGGTTCCTCACCGCCCGGTGGGGTTTCCACGAGCGTCACCTGGGCCGCACGATCTGGGCGGCGAACAGTCACGAGCCGTGGCCCCTGGTCACCGCCGAACTCGATGTCCTCGACGACCAGCTCGTCGCCGACTCCGGCTTTCCGCAGCTGGCCGGTCGTACGCCCGACTCGGTGCTGGCCATGCCCGCCGGGCACCCCGGCTTCATCACGCGATTCACCGCCGCGCACGCGATCCGCTGACGAGCCGTGGCGGCGGGTGCGCGGGACCGTCTCGCGGGGACTGCAACGGCCCCCTCCACCACACCGGTGAAGGGGGCCGCCGCACGTACCCGCCTCAGCTGCGCTGCGTCGAGAACGCCTCGGGGTTCTGCTCCAGCCACGCGTCGACCGCCTCGGCCTCGCGGCCCTCGCCGAACTCGTTGACGACGAGGTCCTCGAGCGAGCCGTACTGCTCGTCGTCCAGCTGGATGCCGGCGATGAGCTCGGCGGCATCCGGGTACTTCTCGGCGAAGCCGGCGGTGCCGAGGAAGTGCAGCGCCTCGGGGTCGCCCATCAGACCCTGGGGGTCGGCGAGGTCCTTGACGTCGTAGGCGTCGTTGGCCCAGAAGGGACGCCACAGCGTGACCGCGATGTCCTTCTGCGCCGCGATCGCGTTGTCGAGCTCGGTGAGCATCGCCGCGGTCGACGAGGTGACCAGCTCGAAGTCGCCGTCGAGTCCGTAGCCGGGCAACATGGTCTCCTGCGTCTGCTTCGTCAGCCCCGCGCCCGGCTCGATGCCGTAGATGCGCCCGTCGAAGCGCGCCGCGTTGGCCTGCAGCTGCTCGATCGAGTCGATGTCGACGTAGCTGGGCACGGCGATCGTCAGCTTGGCGTTGTCGTAGTACGCCCCGAGGTCCTCGATGTCGTCGCCGTAGCGGTCCATGTACGACTTGTGGGTCAGTTCGGGCCACGCCGAGGGGTAGATGTCGACGTCGCCCTGGGCGAGACCGGTGTAGAGGGGACCCGCCTCCGTGAGCGTCTGCATCTCGACCGAGTAGCCGAGCTTCTCGAGCTGGTCCTCGAGCAGGTAGGCGGTGCTCAGGCCGTCGGTCCACGACGGCAGGAAGCCGAGCGTGATCGTGCCCTTGTCGCCGCCGCCGCCCGAGCCGCCTTCGGCCATGTTGCCGCTGGCGCATCCGGCGAGGGCGAGGGCGCCCGCGGCTCCGAGGGCGAGTGCTGAGGTGAGGTGTCGCGTGTTCATTGCTGTGTTCTCTTCCGTTTCGTATGTGATTTCCGTGGGAGCTCCTGCGCGTGAGGTGCCGAGATTGCGCACCTCACGCGCAGAAAGAGGAGACCGGATGCCGAGGGCTCAGCGCCCCGACGACACCGGCGCGCGACGCGGTGACGCCGTCTCGCGCTCGGCCTCGCTCGCGGCATCCGTTGCGGTGGTGTCGACGGACGGTGCGGCGGTGGAGGCGACCGCGGCGGAGCGCGCGGTGCGTCGCCGAGCCAGGACACCCAGCAGAGAGCCGCGGTTGTCGGCCCGATCGCCGAGGGCCGCGGTGAGCCGGTCGAGGTAGACCGCGAGGATGACGACGCTCAAGCCCGCCTCGACGCCCTTGGGCAGGTTGACGGTCGAGATCGATTGCACGACCTCTTTGCCGAGGCCGTCCGCCCCGACGATTCCCGCGACGACCGCCATCGACAGCGCGAGCATGATGACCTGGTTGACGCCCGCCATGATCGTGGGCATCGCGAGGGGCAACTGGATGCCGCGCAGGATCTGCCCGGGGGTCGCCCCGAAGGCGTGTCCGGCCTCGACGGTCTCGGAGTCCACCCCGCGGATGCCGAGCTCGGTCAGACGCACGCCCGGGGGCAGGGCGAAGATGACGGTCGACACCACGCCCGGCACGACGCCGATGCTGAAGAACGTGATCGCGGGGATCAGGTAGACGAAGGCGGGCATCGTCTGCATGAAGTCGAGGATGGGCTTGAGCACGGCGCGGACCGTCGGGTTGCGCGCAGACCAGATGCCCAGCGGCACCGAGATCGCCACCGCGACGACGGTGGCCACCAGCACGAGGGCGAGCGTCTGCATCGCGGTGACCCACTGCCCCATCGCGAGGATGAGGGCGAAGCCGATGACGGTGCCGAGCGCGAGCTTCCATGAGCGCAGCAGCCAGGCCAGCAGCGCCGCGACGACGATCACGACGACGATGGGGGCGGCCAGCAGCACGTCGCTGAGACCGCCGACGAGGAATCGCACGACGACGGCGATCACGTCGAACAGGCCCGAGAGGTTGTCGCGCAGCCAGTCGACCGCGGAGTCGACCCAGACGCCGACGGGGATGCGGAAGCCGTCCATCAGCGCACCGCCTCGTTCTCGACGGCCGGTGCCGCGTCGGCGAGCACCGCGTCGATCTCGGCGGAGGGCAGGGGGTGGGGAAGCACGGTGATCTCCTCGGTGGAGGTGGGGCCGGGGCCGAGGGCGGCGAGGAGCGTGACGCGCGGGATGACCCCGCTCAGGCGTCCGTCCGCGTCGAGCACGGCGAGCGGGAGCGGCGACTCGACCGAGGGGACGAACAGGTCCATGAGCACGTCGTCCTCGCGGACGCTCTGCGGCACCGGCTTCAGCCGCGACAGCAGCGAGTTCTCGCCCGCGCGCACGAGCTTCATGGCATCCCGGTCCGTGACGATGCCGAGGGGTTTGCGATCGCGGTCGGTGACGTAGACGGCCGACATGTAGGCGTCCCGCATCTGGCGCAGCGCCGTGCGCGGGCCGGCCGAGGCGTCGACGCGCGGACGCGGACGCTCCATGACGTTGCCGGCGGTGAGCACGCGGGCGCGGTCGACGTCCTGCACGAACTGCTCGACGTAGTCGTTCGCCGGGTCGGTCAGGATGTCCTCGGGCGTGCCGATCTGCACGATGCGCCCGTCGCGCATGACGGCGATGCGGTCGCCGAGGAACATGGCCTCGTTGAGGTCGTGGGTGATGAAGACAATCGTCTTCTTCAGCGTCCGCTGCAGTTCGAGCAGCTGCTCCTGCATCTCGCGCCGGATGAGCGGGTCGAGGGCGCTGAAGGCCTCGTCCATGAGCAGGATGTCGGTGTCGGCGGCGAGCGCCCGGGCGATGCCGACGCGCTGCTGCATCCCGCCCGAGAGGGCCGAGGGGAGCTTGTCGCCCCAGCCCTCGAGACCCACGAGGGCGAGGATCTCGTCGGCCTTGGCCAGCCGCTCGGCCTTTCCGACGCCGCGCAGTTCGAGGGGGTAGGCGACGTTCGCCGCAACCGTGCGGTGCGGCAGGAGCGCGAAGTGCTGGAAGACCATCGCGAGACGCTCGCGGCGCAGTCCCCGCAGGCGCGCGGAGCCGACGCCGGTCAGGGGGTCGCCCTTCACCTCGACGGTGCCCGCGGTGGCCTCGTGCAGGCCGTTGAGCATGCGGATGATGGTGGACTTGCCCGAGCCGGAGAGGCCCATGATGACGAAGATCTCGCCCGGCTGGACGTCGAAGCTCGCGTCGATGACGGCGGCGGTCCCGAGATCGGAGATCTCGTCGCGGCGCGCCCCGGAACGGAGCTTGTCGACGGCGACCTGCGGTGCTCGCCCGAAGACCTTGAACAGGTTCTTCGCCGAGAGCGCCGGCGCAGAGGGGGTGGAAGCCTGAAGGGCAGGCGGATGGGTCACGGTGTGCACCTCGACGGCCTTCGGGTGGCCGCAGCGGTCACGCCCGGGTGGCAGCCCTCGGCGCTCCGGCGGGGGTGGAGCGCGTCGGCGTCGGACATCGGGTCCCACGCCCAGGCCGCCGACCGTACGCTCGCGACGCGGACTCCCCCGAGTCCGCACCGACGACCGCGGACTGGTCGGGTGGGCGGCCCTCAGCGGGCCTCCACCAACGTTTCACGGTGATGGATCGCCTGGCAAATCACCGCGCGCCTTGAGATTCCGGATGCCGTGTGGCACGCGCGCCCGCGTGCCCCGACGTGGGGGGCACCCGGCGGATCCTGCCCCGAGGAGTCGGCCCGGGCGTGTCGTCTCGTCCGGTCGTGCGGATCGCGTCAGCCTGCGGCGGACTCCCCCGCGGGCTCCGACGCGGCGGATCGGTGGTGACGGATGACCTCGGCGACCACGAAGTTGAACCACTTCTCGGCGAACACCGGATCGAGGTCGGCCTGCTCGGCGAGCTGGACGAGGCGCGCGATCTGCTGCTCTTCGCGAGTGGGGTCGGATGCCGGCATCCCGTGCTTCGCCTTGAGGACGCCGACCTGCTTCGTGCAACGGAATCGCTCGGCGAGCAGGAAGATGAGCGCGGCGTCGATGTTGTCGATGCTGCCGCGCAGCCCCTGCAGGATGGTCGAGGCATCGGCGTCGGTCATTGGTCCTCCCAGATCGCTCCGACCCTACCGCGCCGCGTGGGGCCGCACGTGCCTCTCACAGGGAGTCCTACAGTGTGACCATGAGCCGATCGACGCGCCCCGACCCCACCGCAGCCGGTGCCGACGCCGGGGCCGCCACCACCCGCGACAAGCCGGTCTGGTCGGCGCTCGCGCGTCCGTACGCGGCGGGCTTCTTCCTGACGCTCGGCGGGTTGACGGCGTTCCTGCTGGCCCTCGCGTTGGGCAAGCTGTCGACGGTCCTCATCTACATCGCGATCGCGCTGTTCGTCGCCCTCGCCCTGGACCCGATCATGCGGTTCCTCGTGCGCCGCGGACTGTCGCGCGCGTGGTCGATCGTGATCGTCTTCGGCGGTCTCGCCCTCATCCTCGCCGGCGCTCTGTGGCTGCTCATCCCGCCCGTCGTGCGGCAGGTCGAGCAGTTCATCGGCGACATCCCCTCGTTCGTCAACGACCTCATCGACAGCGACGCGGTGCGCTGGGTGGAGCAGAACTTCGGCGACAGCCTGGGCGACGTCCTGCAAGAGGTCCAGGGCTTCGTCACCAACCCCGCGAACATCGCCGCGATCGGCGGCGGTCTGCTGCAGGTGGGTATCGGGATCGGCGAGTTCATCTCGGGCGCGATCATCGTGCTGGTGCTGAGCCTGTACTTCTTGGCATCCCTTCCCCGCATGAAGAACAGCCTCGTGCGCCTGACCCCCGCTCGCAGCCGCGAGACGGTCGCCGACATGACCGGCCAGATCACCGAGTCCGTGGGTGGCTACCTCGCCGGCATGGTGGTGCTGGCGCTGTGCAACGCGGTGTTCGCGTTCATCGTCCTGACGATCCTGCAGCAGCCGTTCGCCGCCCTGCTCGCGGCCCTCGCCTTCGGCATCACCCTGATCCCCCTGGTGGGTTCGGTGCTGTTCTGGGCGACCGCGACGGTGTTCACCCTGATCGTGAACCCGACCGCGGGACTCATCTTCGCGATCGTCTACCTCGTCTACATGCAGATCGAGGCATACATCCTGACGCCGCGCGTGATGAACCGCACGATCTCGATCCCGGGAGCGCTCGTCGTCATCGGAGCGCTCGTCGGCGGCACCCTGCTGGGGCTGCTGGGGGCGCTCGTCGCAATCCCGGTGACGGCATCGGTCCTGCTGATCATCAAGCAGATCGTCATCCCCCGACAGGATGCCAAGAAGTAGCTCCTCGCGTCAGCGCGTGGGCAGCAGACGCGTCGGCGACGGCGACGCCGTGCGGTGACGTACGCGTCCGGGAACCCCGGTGCGGGCGTCCAGCGGCAGCGAGACGATCTCGTGGGCCAGCTGCCCCGCGACCAGGAGCGTGTCGTCGACGACGACGTGGTGACGCGGCCAGTGCGTGCCGGTCTCGGCCAAGGCGAGCAGTTGCAACTGTTCGCCCGCGCCGCGCACCGACAGCACACCCACGGTGTCGCTGCCGCGCACGCCCGCGTACAGCGTGCTGCCGTCGCGGCTCGTGCACAGCTCGGCCGCGGTGTCGGTGTCGAGCGTGCCGAGCAGGGGCTCGCCCGACCGCACGTGCCAGCGCCCCTCGCGGTCGGGAGCGAGCACGAACACCTCGCGACTCAGCTCGGTGACGACGTACAGGTGACCCGAGGGATGCCAGACCCCGTGCCGCGGCCCGCTGCCCTTCGGCAGTACGACGTCCTGCACCGGGCTCAGGCCCTGCGAGGAGTGCCGCCAGATGCGGACGAGGTCGAGACCCATGTCGGTGGTCGCCACGAGACCGCGAGGCAGGAAGATCGCCTGGTGGGCGCGTGAGACCCGAGCCCCGGCCATGGCCTCTTCGCTCTCGGCGTCGGTCTCGGGCACATCGTCGTAGGCCGGGATGAGGTGCGAGAACTCGTCTCCCGCAGCGTCGCGCAGGGCGCGGGCCGCAGCGGCCAGATCCGGGACGACCGCGCCCGACACGCGCGCCCCCGTCGACACGGCGCCCTCGTCGGACGGGGAGCCGTGGGGATCGGCGGCTTCTGCGGCGGCGACGGGGTTCGAGGGGCGGCCCGCGGCATCCAGGTCGACGCGCACCACCCGCCCGTCGCCCCAGCAGCTGGCGATCAGGGACGACGCGTCGGGCGAGACGGCGATGTGGCACACCGCGTCCCCGACGGGGACGGGGGCTCCGACGCGCGTCAGGCGGGTGTCGGCGGTGCGGCGATACGCCTGCACGGTGCCGTCGAACTCGAGGGCCGCGTACAGCAGGTCGTGCACGGGGTGGGCGGCGATCCACGAGGGCGAGCCCGGCGCCGCCACCGCGGTGCCGACCATGCCCAGCGGACCGCCGGCCCCGGGGGCCTCGGCTTCGCCGGCCTGCAGGATGCCGATGCCCTCGGCCGCCCCGTTGTCGGGGGCGTAGGCGCCGACCCAGAAGCGCATCAGTCGATGAGGTCGTGGCGCACGATCACCTGGTCGCGGGCGGGGCCCACGCCGATGACCGAGATGCGGGTGCCGCTCATCTTCTCGAGCGCGAGCACGTAGTCCTGCGCGGTCTGCGGCAGGTCGTCGAAGGTGCGGGCGGTCGAGATGTCCTCGCTCCAGCCGGGGTAGTACTCGAGGATCGGCTTGGCGTGGTGGAAGTCGGTCTGGTTGACCGGCAGGTCGTCGTACCGCTCGCCGTCGACGTCGTACGCGACGCAGACCGGGATCTGCTCGAGACCGCCGAGGATGTCGAGCTTGGTGAGCACGAGGTCGGTGATGCCGTTGATGCGCGTGGCGTAGCGGGTGATGGGCGCGTCGTACCAGCCGACGCGGCGGGGGCGGCCGGTGGTGGTGCCGAACTCGAAGCCGCGCGAGCGCAGCCACTCGCCGCTCTCGTCGAACAGCTCGGTCGGGAACGGACCCGAGCCCACGCGCGTCGTGTACGCCTTGACGATGCCGACGATGCGGTCGAGACGGTTGGGTCCGACCCCCGAGCCGGTCGCGGCGCCGCCGGCCGTCGCCGACGACGACGTCACGAACGGGTAGGTGCCGTGGTCGACGTCGAGCATGGTGGCCTGGCCTCCCTCGAACACGACGACGTCGCCGGCCTCGAGCGCGTCGTTGAGCAGCAGCGAGGTGTCGGCGACCATGGGGCGCACGCGCTCGGCGTACGCCAGCAGGTCGTCGACGATCTCGTCGGCCGTGATGGAGCGACGGTTGAAGATCTTGACCAGCAGGTGGTTCTTCTGGTCGAGGGCGCCCTCGACCTTCTGGCGCAGGATGTTCTCGTCGAACAGGTCCTGCACGCGGATGCCGACGCGGTTGATCTTGTCGGCGTACGCCGGGCCGATGCCGCGACCGGTGGTGCCGATCATGCGCTTGCCCAGGAAGCGCTCGGTGACCTTGTCGAGCGTGCGGTGGTACTGCGTGATGATGTGCGCGTTGGCGCTGATCTTCAGGCGGCTGGTGTCGAGGCCGCGCGCGTTGAGCGCCTCGAGCTCGTTGAACAGCACCTCGAGGTCGACGACGACGCCGTTGCCGATCACGGGCGTCACACCCGGGGACAGGATGCCGCTGGGCAGCAGGTGCAGCGCGTACTTCTCGTCGCCGATGACGACGGTGTGACCGGCGTTGTTGCCGCCGTTGAACTTCACCACCCAGTCGGTGCGCTCACCGAGCAGGTCGGTGGCCTTGCCCTTGCCTTCGTCGCCCCACTGGACGCCGACGATCACGATTCCGGGCATGTGCGCTCCTCGCGTCTGATTCCGGCGGTACACCCCATCCTATCGAGCGGGTCGGACACGTCCCGCGGCCTGCCCGCGCGCGCCGCGGCTCACTACCCTGGAGCGATGACGAGAACGACGGGCTGGGCCCTGGGCTGGAACGTCGCCCGCGCGGTGGCGGCGGGGGCGATCGTGGTGGCCGTCGTGGCGCAGTTCGTCTCGTCGGCATCGGGCGCCGCCGCGGCGGGTCGCGACGTGGCGACTACGGTGGCCAACTTCTTCAGCTTCTTCACGATCCTCTCCAACGTCTCGGCGGCGGTCGTACTGCTGCTGCTGGCGATGCGGCACCTCCGCCGACGGCGATCCCTCCGCGACCCCGCCGAGGTCGATCCGCCCGCCCTCGCGGCCGCACTGGCGTACGTGTCGACCTACATGATCGTCACCGGCGTGGTCTACAACCTGCTGTTGCGGGGGCTGCCGCTGCAGCCCGAGACGGTCGGCTGGTCGAACGAGATCCTGCACGTCTGGGGCCCGCTGTTCCTGCTGCTGGACGTGCTGTTCGGTGCGGGTCGGCGCCGCCTGCCGTGGGCCGCGGCGCTCGGCGCGGCGGTCTTCCCCATCGCGTGGATCGTCTACACGCTGCTGCGCGCGCCCCTCATCACCAACCCCACCACGGGGGCCCCGTACTGGTACCCCTACCCGTTCCTCGACCCGAACACCGGCGGCTGGTCGAGCGTGGTCGTCTACATCGTCGTGATCGCCATCGGGATCGTCGCCCTGGCGTTCGGCATCGTCGCGATCGGACGGGCACGCGGCATCCGGATGCCGCGAACCCTGCCCGCCTGAGCGGACCTGCCCCTACCCTGGTGAGCGTGCGTACGCGACTGATCTCGGCGGCAGTGGCCGCCTCCGCCCTGCTCCTGCTCGCCGGCTGCGCGGGAACCACCGCGACCGGGACCGCCCCGTCCTCCAGCCCCACGGCGACGGCGGCCGCGTCCGGCGACTGCTCGTTCGAGGCGTCGGGCCAGCCCGCGGTCGACGTGACCCCGCCCGCCGCGGACACCGAGCGCCCGAGCGGTCAGGTGCAGGCCGTCCTGCAGACCTCGGCCGGAGAGATCCCCCTCACCCTCACCGGCGAGCGCACCCCGTGCACGGTCGAGAGCTTCGTCTCGCTCGCCCAGCAGCAGTACTTCAGCAACACCGAGTGCCACCGCCTCACCACGCAGGGCATCTTCGTCCTGCAGTGCGGCGACCCCACCGGCACCGGACGCGGCGGCCCGGGCTACCGGTTCGCCGATGAGCTCGACGGCGGCGAGACGTACCCGGCCGGCACGGTCGCGATGGCCAACGCCGGTCCCGACACCAACGGATCGCAGTTCTTCCTCGTGTACGAGGACACCCCGCTGCCGCCCAAGTACACGGTGTTCGGGCAGATGTCGCCCGAGGGCCTCGCGGTCGTGCAGTCCATCGCCGCCGCCGGCACCGCGGGCGGGACGGCGGACGGCGCCCCCGCGACCCCCGTGACGATCACGGGAGTGACGGTCGGCTGACCCTCCTCCCCCGGGCTCGCGGGGACGCCGACCGTGTCCTCGGGTCGGGTGTCGGCATCCCTCCGCTCTAGAATCGAGGGCATGTCCAAGGTCCTGCAGTCCCTTCCCGTCGGCGAGCGCGTCGGCATCGCCTTCTCGGGTGGTCTCGACACCTCCGTGGCCGTCGCGTGGATGCGCGACAAGGGCGCGGTGCCCTGCACCTACACGGGCGACCTCGGTCAGTACGACGAAGACGACATCGCCTCGATCCCCGGCCGTGCCACGCAGTACGGCGCCGAGATCTCGCGCCTGGTCGACTGCAAGACCGCGCTGGTCGAAGAGGGCTTCGTCGCCCTCGCCTGCGGTGCCTTCCACATCCGCTCGGGTGGTCGCACGTACTTCAACACCACGCCCCTGGGCCGCGCGGTCACCGGCACCCTCCTGGTGCGCGCCATGAAAGAAGACGGCGTCGACATCTGGGGCGACGGCTCCACCTATAAGGGCAACGACATCGAGCGGTTCTACCGCTACGGCCTGCTCGCCAACCCCGCCCTGCGCATCTACAAGCCCTGGCTCGACGCCGACTTCGTCACCGAGCTGGGCGGGCGCAAAGAGATGAGCGAGTGGCTCGTCGCGCACGACTTCCCCTACCGCGACAGCGCCGAGAAGGCCTATTCGACGGATGCCAACATCTGGGGCGCCACGCACGAGGCCAAGACCCTCGAGCACCTCGACGTGTCGCTCGAGATCGTCGAGCCCATCATGGGCGTGCGCTTCTGGGACCCGGCGGTCGAGATCGAGACCGAGGACGTCACCGTCGAGTTCGAGGCCGGCCGACCGGTCGCGATCAACGGCACGCGCTTCGACGACCCGGTCGCCCTGGTGCGCGAGGCGAACACGATCGGTGGACGCCACGGCCTCGGCATGAGCGACCAGATCGAGAACCGCATCATCGAGGCCAAGTCGCGCGGCGTCTACGAGGCCCCCGGCATGGCGCTGCTGTTCCTCACCTACGAGCGCCTGGTCAACAGCATCCTGAACGAGGACACCCTCGCGACGTATCACGAGCAGGGTCGTCGCCTCGGTCGGCTCATGTACGAGGGCCGTTGGCTCGAGCCGCAGTCGCTCATGCTGCGCGAGTCGATCCAGAAGTGGGTCGGTTCGACGATCACGGGCTCTGTCACCGTGCGCCTGCGCCGCGGCGAGGACTACACGATCCTCGACACCGTGGCATCCGGCATGTCGTACTCGCCCGAGAAGCTGTCGATGGAGCGCGTCGGCGACGCCGCGTTCGGCCCGGTCGACCGCATCGGTCAGCTGACCATGCGCAACCTCGACATCGCCGACTCGCGCGCGCGCCTCGAGCAGTACGCCGGTCTCGGCCTGATCGGTGGTCCGACGGGCGAGCTCGTCGGCGACGTGGCCGTCGGCGGAGCGCAAGAGATCATCGAGCCCGCCGCTCCCCTGAGCGCCGACGGCGAGCGCCTCGCCGAGGCAACGGATGCCGCGGGCGAGGGCGCCGCCTTCGACTCCGGCACCGACTGACCCCGGCTTCCCCGACGAGAGCCCGCGACGCCCCGGCGACGCGGGCTCTCTCGCGTCCGGTCCCGCGCCCGGTCTCCCCCGCCGACCCCCTCCGATTAAGTTGCACACATGCGTGCACTTTCGGCGTACACTGGTCGATCGTGAGTACACCCGCCCGCCGCCGCGACGCCGTCGAGAACCGCGCCGGCATCCTCGACGCGGCCACCGCCGCCATCGGTCACGACCCCCGCGCCTCGATCGACACGATCGCCCGCCGCGCAGGTCTCTCGCGCCGCGCCCTCTACGGGCACTTCGACGACCGCAACGCGATCGTCCGCGAGGTCATCGCGGCCGGCGCCGCCCGCTTCAACGCGATCGCCGACGACGTCGACGACGCCGATTCCCGCGTGGCGCTGGCTCGCCTGGCATCCGAGCTGTGGGCCGAAGCCGCGCACGTCCAGGCCGCCGCCGCCCTCGCACTCGACGACGCGCACCTGCCCGAGACCTCGGCCGCCCTCGCCCCGCTCCGCCGTCGGATCGACGCGATCGTCCGCCGCGGCCAAGAAGAGGGGCAGCTGCGCACCGACCTTCCCGCTCCGACGCTGTCGCGCCTGCTCGAAGAGACCGGTCGCATGGTCGTGTCCCGGGTGGATGCCGAATCCTCCACCGCCCGCTCCATCGCCGTCTGCGCCGTGCTCGGCATGGCCGGCCTGTCGTGGACCGAAGCCCGTGCCCTGCTCGCCGAGCACCCCGATCTGGAGGCGCGATGAGAATCGTCCTGCACGACGTCAGCAAGGGCCGGGCGCTGCCCGAGACCTCGACCGCGTACGAGACGGGGACGGCGACCCTGGTGGTCGCCGAGACCGAACAGCGCCCCACGGTGCTCGGCCTCGTGGCCTCGGGCCGCATGAAGGTCGACGGCGGGTCGGTCACCATCGACGGGCGCGCCGACCGCGGCGCGATCCGCCGACGGGTCGCCCTGGTCGACGCCCCCATCGTGTCCGAACCCGAGTCGAACGTCACGGTCACGGGCGTCGTCGCCGAAGAGCTGATGTTCGCCGGTCGCGCCCCGTCGCCGTTCGCGGCGGCGCGCTGGCTCGAGGGTCTGGGACTCGACGGTCTCGCCGGCACGGCGATCGGCGACGTCGCTCCCGCCGCGCGCATCCGTCTGCTGCTCGAGCTCGCAGCACTGCGCGCGGACGTCGAGGGGCTCGTCCTCGTCGCGCCCGACCGTCACGGCGGCGAGCCCACCGCGTGGTGGCGGATCGCGCGCGAGTTCGCCGAGCGCGGGTACGCCGTGCTCGTGGTCGCCGGCCAGGCGTCGCACACGGCCCTCGCCACCTCTCCCGACACCGCCCTCGACACCGCCGAGGAGAACGCGCGATGAAGATCCCCCAGATGATCACGGCCGAGCTGCGCCGCCTCACGTCCACCCGCATGTCCGTGCTCGCGCTCGTGGCGCTCGTCGCCGTGCCCATCCTGTACGGCGGCCTGTACCTGTGGGCCAATCAGGACCCCTACGGAAACCTCTCGAGCGTTCCCGTGGCCCTCGTCGTCGACGATCGCGGTGCCGAGGTCAACGGCCAGCAGCGCAATCTGGGCGACGAAGCCGCCGAGCAGCTGCTCGACAGCGACACCTTCGAGTGGCACCGCGTCTCGGGCGAACAGGCCGACGCCGGCCTGCAGGCGGGCGACTTCGACTTCGTGGTCACCCTGCCCGCCGACTTCACCGACGCCGTGGCCTCGCTCTCGAGCGCGAACCCGCGTCAGGCCGACATCGAGCTGCGCACCAACGACGCCAACAACTACCTCGCGTCGACGATCGGTACGCAGGCGGTCGCGCGCATCCAGGCGTCGGTCGCGCAGAAGGTCGTCGACGAGGCCGGTCTGACCCTGCTCGACGCCCTGCACACGATCCGGGTGAGCCTGGTGGATGCCACGACCGGCGCCACCCAGCTCGTCGACGGCCTGGGCACGGCCAAGGACGGCTCCGCGCAGCTGGCGAGCGGGTCCACGACCCTCGCCGACGGTGCGTCGCAGCTCGCCGACGGCAACGCGCAGCTGTCGGCCGGCGCGAACCAGCTGCGGGACGGAACGGCGCAGCTGAGCGACGGCGCCGCGCGCGTGGCGGACGGCGCGCAGCAGGTCGCGGGCGGGGTCGACCGCATCGACGCCGCCGCCCGGCAGGTGGGCTCGGTCGCCGGCGACGCCGCCGCGCAGCTTCCCCAGGCGCGGGCCGACATTGCCGCGGCCCTCGCGAACGCCGGTCTCGACCAGGCCCGCATCGACGAGATCCTGTCTCGTCTGGACCCGGTCGGCCAGCGCCTCGAGGCCGCCAACGGCCGCGTGCAGGACACGGTGAACCAGATCAATCAGCTCGACGACGGCGCCCGCCAGGTCGCCGCCGGCAGTGCCACCGTCGCCTCGGGCGCGGCGACGGCGGCCGACGGGGCCTCGGCTCTCGCCGACGGTGCCGCGACCGCGGCATCCGGAGCCTCGGCACTGCGCGATGGATCGGCGCAGCTGCGCGACGGCGCGACCCGGCTCGACGGCGGTATCGGCCAGCTCCAGAGCGGGGCGACGCAGCTGCGCGACGGACTCGCCTCGGGTGTGGAGCAGATCCCCGACACCGACGACGCCACCCGTCAGGCGCAGGCCGACGCGATCAGCGACCCCGTGGCGGTGGGCACGAGCTCGGTGACCAAGGCGCAGAACTACGGCGCGGGTCTGGCGCCGTTCTTCGCCGCGCTGGCCGGGTGGATCGGCATCTACGCGCTGTTCCTCATCGTCAAGCCGGTGTCCAAGCGTGCGGTCACGGCGCTGCGCTCCCCCGTCCGCGTGACGCTCGCGGGGTGGCTGACCCCCGCGGGCCTCGGCGCACTGCAGATGGTGGGGCTGTTCACGGTGCTCGCCGTCGCGCTGCAGTTCTCGTTCGCGAACCCCTGGGCGGCGCTCGGCATCCTGCTGTTCGCCTCGGCGACGTACGCGGCGATCGTGCTCGCACTGAACGTGTGGCTCGGCTCGGTGGGGCAGTTCCTGGGGCTCGTGCTCATGGTGCTGCAGTTGGTGACGGCGGGCGGTACGTTCCCGTGGCAGACGCTTCCCGCCCCGCTGGCGGCCCTGCATCACGTGCTCCCGATGGGATACGTGGTGGATGCCATGCGCCAGGTGATGTACGGCGGCGACGTCTCGCGGGTCGGTTCCGACCTGCTGGTCCTCGGCGCGTGGATGGTCGGCGGCGTGCTGGTCGCGGCGATCGGCGTGACCCGGATGACGCATCACCGGACGCTCCGCGATCTGCAGCCGAGCCTGATCGGCTGAGTCCGCGGCTCGTCGCGAAACGACTCCGCCCGTGGGGTGACCGTCCGGTCGCCCCACGGGCGGAGTGTTTCACGTGGCGTCAGTTCGCGCGGCGACGGCTGCGCAGGCTCCAGGCGATCCCTCCGCCTACGAGCAGGAAGGCGCCGAGCAGACCCGCACCGAGCGCCGGCTGCGCACCGGTGGCGGCGAGCGTGCCCTTGGTCACGACCGTCAACGGCAGGCGTGCGATCACGGTCGCGTCCGCGCCCGTGACGATCACCGTGTGCGCACCGGCCGCGAAGTCGGCCGGAACGCGCACGTCGAAGTCGACGCGGCCCGCGGCGTCGGCAGCGGGGATGCCGGTGATGCGCACGGGCTCGCTGTGCAGCTCGGCGGACACCTGCTCTCCGGCCTGCAGTCCGCTGATGGTCACGCGAACGGTACCGCCGCGCTCGACCGTCGAGGCCGAGAGCGTCGCGAGCGGACGGACCGCGGGAGACGCCGTGGGAGCGGTGGTCGCCGTGGCGGTCGGGCCCGCGGTGACGGTGGGCGTGGCGGTCGCGGTCGGCGTGGACGTCGCGGTCGGGTTGGCCGTCGCCGTCTGGCTGGCCGTCGCGGTCGGGCTGGCCGTCGGCGAAGCCGTCGGGCTGCTCGTCGGCGACACCGTGGGGCTGCTCGTCGGCGACGGCGTGGTGCCCGTCACGACCACCGTCGCGGTCACGATGATCGCGGTGGTCGAGCGGGGGGTGCGGTCCGGCGCGTTGTACGCGACCGAGCCGTCACGACCGACCCAGTCGTTGTCGTTGGCGCCGATGCTGCGCACCGTTCCCGTCACGACGTACGAACCCGCCTGCGACGCGTCGACGCCCGAGGTGTCCCACTCCACCGGCAGCGACGAGACACCGCGACCGTAGGCGGTGGTGACCTCGGCCGTCTTCGGCAGTGACGACTGCACGTCGGCGCCGGTGCGAATCTCGGTCGAACCCAGGTCGGCCTTCACCGCCGCCACGGCGTCCGCCGCGCGGACGCGGTCGTAGTCGGCACGGGTGAGGTCGAGGATGCCGCCGTGCTTGGTGTGCGGAGGCATGTAGTAGTCGGGGCTCTGCAGCACCGAGAACCCGGCATCCAGATCGTTCGTGGTCATCGGCTTGTAGCCGACGGTCGGGATGACGTCGACGTAGAGGTACCACTGGTCCGCGTCGTTGCGCTTGAACCCGGCCGGTCCCTCGACGCCACCCGCGTTGCCCCCGGCCCAGGACGCACCGATGCGCTCCTGCACGCGGGTCCACGCGGTGCCGCTCTTCCACCAGGTCGCCGAGGTGGTGGCATCCATGTAGATGCCCTTGCCCTGGGCGTTGTCCTTGGTGACGCGGTAGGTCTTGCCGTCGTGCTGGATGAGCGTGGTGTCGATGGTTTCGCCGCCGTCGTCGACGAACACGCCGCCGTAGGCGTACGAGGCCTGCGTGAAGTCGGAGGTCGATCCCCACAGGATCCGGCTGTATCCGGGCTGCGCGGCACCCTGGTCGTACACCTTCGACGACCAGTACACGACGAAGGAGCCGTTGCCGTTGCCGTCGAAGTCCGGCACCCACGTGGCTTCGGGTGCCCAGGCCATGCCCAGTCGAGGCGCGGGCGGTGCCACGTCGAGCTGGCGGGGAGCGGACCACGTCACGAGGTCGTCCGACTGCCAGACGACCAGCTTGGTGCTGCCCTGGCTCGACCAGTAGCACCACTCGACGCAGCCGTTCGCGCCGCGGTCGCCGCCGAAGACCCGCAGGTCGGTGGCGATGATGTAGTACGTGCCGGTCTCGGGGTTGCGGGTGATGTACGGGTCGCGAACGCCCGTGGTTCCCAGGGCGGATGCCAGGATCGGCTTACCGCCGTTGAGGGGGTCCCACTGCTCGGCGTCGTTGCCGCGCGAGACGTCGAGGTAGATCTTCTCGGCGTACCCCTGCGCGTCCTCGATGAAGTGGACCATGAGGTAGCCGTAGGGATCGGTCGCTGCAGCCGCGGGCTGCACGCGCGCGGTGATCCGGCGCGTGGCCTTCACGCCCCGCACCTCCGCGGTCGCGGTCAGGGCCACGTCGCGGCTCGGCTCACCCGCGGCGGGCTGCGCGAGCGTCAGGGTGCGTCCGTCGGCGCCGATCGACGCCGACGGGTCGGTGGTCGACCACGTGACCGCACCGCCCGCATCGGGCAGGGTCGTCACGGAATCCGTGACCGCGATCGGGTCGTCGAGCTGCGCGAGGCTCCGCTCGGCGTAGCCGGCGAGGGCGGCGGCGTGCTGCTGCGCGTCGGTGTCGCTGACCGTCGCGACCTCGGTGGCGCTGAGCGCACGGTCGTACACGCGGAAGCTCGACACGGCCCCCTTGAACAGCGGATCCGGCCACGGCGAGCGCCCGATCGTGTTCAGGCTCTGATCGGTGAGGGATGCCGGCGTGAGGGCGGTCTGCGCGGTCGCGGCGAGCGCGCCGTCGATGTAGAACGACAGCGTGTCCGTGGTCCCGTCGAGGACGGTCGTCAGGGAGTACCACCGGTCGGCGTCGAGGTTGATCGTGGATCGCGCGTTCACTTCGCCGCCACCGGATCCGGTGGTGATCGCGGAACGGGCGGAATCGCGGACGCTCGTGAAGAAGTAGGACTGGTTGCCGTCGTTGCCGATGTTCCAGAGGAAGTTGAAGGAGTCCTTCATGCTCTGGTCGATCTTGACCTCGGTCGTGATCGTCGCGGCTTCTTCTCCGACGAGGAGGTTCTGAGGCAGTCGCACCCAGTTGCCCGCGGAGCCCTTGGCCCCACCGGTGAAGGTCAGCCCACCATCGGCCCACTGGGTGTCGTTCGCGTTCTCGACCGACGCGGCGCCGAACGAGGAGCCGGTCGCCAGGTTGGACACCGAGGATCCGGTCGTCTGATCGAAGCGGTAATCGACGAGCAGGCCGTCCGTTGGGGCGGCGGCCACAGCGGCGCCGACAGGGGCGATCACGGCCGCGCCGATCACGGCGGCGGCGAGGGTCGCGGCGAGCACGCCTCGTTTCGTCGCGGAGCGGCGTGGCCGGCGTTCGGGCGCGCCGGCACTTTCAGGGATAGGGGGCATCGTCACTTCCTCGTCACGTGGGGGTCCCGCGTCGGACCTCGGAGAGGAGCATATTGTGAGCGCTCACAATCGGCAACCGTCATCCCGGCGCTCGTCGCACGCGCTGCTCGACGCGGTGCCGCCGTTCGATCGCGTCCGTCAAGACCCCGCGGGGCGACGGCATCCGCCCTCTACAGTCGAAGCATCCGACCGGAGGATGCCATGCCCGCCCGCAACACCCGCTTGATGCGCTGCACCCCCGACGACCTCTTCGCCGTGCTGTCCGACGGGTGGCTCTACCCCGTGTGGGTGGTCGGGGCGGCGCGCATGCGCGACGTCGACGGCGACTGGCCGCGCGAGGGCGCGCAGCTGCACCACTCCCTGGGCGTGTGGCCCGTGATGATCCACGACCAGAGCGAGATCGTCGAGTGGGATCCGCCGCGACGTATGCGGCTGCGGCCCGAGGCCGGCATCCTGGGCCGCGGCGTGTTGCGTATCGAGGCCCGCCCGCACCCGGTCGGCACCGCGGTGACCATCGTCGAAGAACCCGTCTCGGGGGCGGCGGCGATCCTGCCGTCCCTGCTGTGGAAGCCGCTGCTCGTGCTGCGCAACCACGAGTGCCTGAACCGCCTGGCCTTCCTCGCCGAGGGACGCCGTCAGGAGCGCGAGGCCCGCGAGCTGAACCATCGACGACAGACCCCGGACCCGGCCGAGGGGACGCCCTCGCCCCAGGCGCAGGAGGACGCGCGCGACGCCGACGTCTGAGCTCGGCTCAGCTCTCGGGACGCGTCTCGGCGCCGGTCGAACCCGGCTGCTCGGTGCGGTGCTGCAGCTCGTCGATGTAGAGACCCTCTTCATCGGTGGTGCGGTTGCGGTACGCGGCGCGGCCGACCATGTGAGCGGCGAGCGGGGCGGTCGCGAACTGGATGAGGACGATCGGGATGCCGAAGGCCACGACCGGCCACGCGCGGGCCGACAACGCGACGGCGATCACGACGACCAGAACACCGAGCACCTGCGGTTTGGTCGCCGCGTGCAGGCGCGTGGGGACATCGCGCCAGCGCAGCAGGCCGATGGTCGCGGTCAGGCAGAGCACCGCACCGATCAGCACCAGGATCAGCGCGACGGCGTCGAGAACGGCGTCGAGGGTCATCTCGGGTTCTCCTTGCGCGCGACGAAGCGGGCGACCGCGATCGAGCCGAACACACCGACCGCCGCGATGATGAGCATCGCCGGCAGCGAGCGCGTGTGATGGTTGATGACCATGTCGGCCCCCAGGATGCAGAGCACCTCGGTGAGCAGCACATCGGCGGCGACGGCGCGGTCCAGGATCGACGGGCCGATGACCAGGCGGATCAGAGCCAGGACGGCGGCGATGGCGAAGACCACCAGGATGACGGCGACGAGGGCGTTCACAGCAGGGTCCTCCCGTCGCGCGGGGTCTCGACGGCGTGGTGGGCGGAGCTGTCGGCGATGCGGGCGCGCAGCTCCTGCAGCTCTTCTTTCGAGCCGACCGCGCGCGTGATGCGCGCCTCCCACCCGAGCACCACGCGGCGCTGGTGCTCGGCATCCGCTTCGCTGCGCACCCCGATGGTGTGGAGGAACAGCGTGCGGTTCTCGCGATCGACGTCGACGATGAGGGATCCCGGGATGAGGGATGCCGTGACCGCCGTGTGCGCCATGATCACGTCGTCGTCGACGCGCAGGGGCACCGCGATGATCGCAGCCCCCGGCTGTCGGCGGAAGTCGAGCACCTGCCACGCCACGATCAGCGATCCCTTGACGACCGCGCCCAGGAACGTCACGACGAAGATCAGGCCGTACCAGAGATTGATGCGTCCCGACAGCTCGACCGGCGGCAGCCGGAAGACGCGCGTGACGAACACCGCCATGACCAGGCCCGTGATGACGGCGAGCCAGGTGAACTGCCCCCAGAGCAGCATCCACAGCGCCACCAGCCAGATCAGCAGGGGCAGCTGGTGCAGGAAGAGCGAGATCTGGGCTCGACGCGTGGGGCTCATTCTTCACCCGCCTGATCCTGCAGCTGCACCAGGGTGACGCCGTCGGCGATGCGCTCTCCGGCGCGCAGGCACGCGTCGAGCAGGGGGCCGGCGAACACGGTCAGTGCGATGGTGACGACCACCATGCCGGCGGTCGCCATCGTCATGATGCGCGGAGTGGTGCGCCGCTCGGTCGAGATCGCGGCAGCCGGGGCGTTGCCGAGGTAGGCGATGCGCTCGGTCGTCTCGGCCGAGTCGTCCTCTTCGCGCCAGAACGACAGGTTCCACGCGCGCATGAGCGCGTACAGCGTGAGGATCGACGTCACGATACCGCCGACGATCAGCACCATCATCACCGGGGTCCCCACCTGGGCCGCGGCGTCGAACAGCGCGTACTTGCCGATGAAGCCCGAGAACGGCGGCAGACCGCCCAGGTTGATGGCCGGGATGAAGTAGAGCACGGCGAGCAGGGGTGCCGCCCGCATCAGGCCCTTGACCTTCAGGATCGAGGTGCTGCCCGCGCGGCGCTCGATGAGCCCCACCGCGAGGAACAGCGTCGTCTGCACGATGATGTGGTGGACGATGTAGTAGATCGTCGCGCCGATCGCGAGCGGGGTGTTGATCGCCAGCCCGAAGATCATGTAGCCGATGTGGCTGACCAGCGTGAACGACAGGATGCGTTTGAGCTCGGCCTGCGCCACGGCGCCCAGGATGCCGACGATCATCGTCGCGAGCGCGACCATCATCAGCATGAAGTTCAGGTCGTTGTCGACGAACAGCTGCGTCTCGGTCCGGATGATCGCGTAGACGCCGACCTTCGTCAGCAGGCCCGCGAACACCGCGGTCACCGGCGCCGGCGCCGTGGGGTACGAGTCGGGCAGCCAGAACGACAGCGGGAACACCGCCGCCTTGATGGCGAATGCGAGCAGCAGCATCACGTGGAGCACGGTCTGGATGTCCTGCGGCAGCTGCGCCATGCGCTCGCTGATCTGCACCATGTTGACGGTGCCGAGCGCGCCGTAGACCATCGCGATGGCGGCGAGGAAGAGGATCGACGACACCAGCGAGACGACGATGTAGACCACGCCCGTGCGGATGCGCGACTCGGTGCCGCCGAGCGTGATCAGCACGTACGAGGCGACGAGCAGGATCTCGAAGCCCACGTAGAGGTTGAACAGGTCGCCCGCGATGAAGGCGTTGAAGATGCCGGCGCCGAGGATGAGGTACGCCGGATAGAAGATCGAGACCGGGGTGTCCTCGTCGTTGTCGGCGGCACCCTGGCCGATCGAGAACAGCAGGACCGCCAGCAGCACGATGCTCGTGACCACCACCAGAAGCGCGGCCAGCACGTCGACGTAGAGCACGATGCCGAGCGGGATGTCCCACCCCGCGATCGCCACGGCGATCGGCCCGTTCGTGTCGACGGCGACCAGCAGCACCGCGCCGAGCACGAGCACCGTCACCAGCGAGGCGACGGACACGATGATCTGCACGCGCTTGCGGCGGCCGAACACCAGGTTGATCGCGGCACCGATGAGCGGGATGCCGACGAGCAGGGGCACGAGGGCGCTCACGAGCGATCACCGTCCTTCGGGTCGTTCGCGTCGTCGTCGGACACCGGAGCGTCGCGCTCGGGTGCATCGCGGCGCACCGCCACCCGGTCCACCGGGGCGTCGTTGACGAGCTGCGACAGGTCGCCCTGGTGCAGCACGCGGATGGGCGAGGCGACGTCGCCGACGAAGTCGGTCGTGACATCGTCGTCGTCCGAGCGGGCCTCGTCGTCCATCGCGTCGTCGGGCATCTGCGGGGTGCGCGCGCGCAGCGCCACGTCGTCGGCGTCGTCGACCACCGTGTCAGCCTGACCGAGCTGCCAGGAGCGGTAGATCAGCGCCAGCAGGAACGCCGAGATGCTGAACGTGATGACGATCGCGGTGAGTGTCAGAGCCTGCGGGAGCGCGTCGGACATGTCCGCGGCATCCGTCTCTCCTCCGTCGTAGAACGGCGCGCGGCCGGGGGCTCCCATGACGATGAGCAGCAGCAGGTTGGCGGCGTTGCCGAGCAGCAGGAAGCCGATCAGCACGCGGGTGAGGCTGCGCTCGAGCATCGCGTACACGCCGCACGCGAAGAGCACGGCCATCACGATGACCAGGACGAGGGAGATGCTCACGACTGCACCACCTCGGCATCCTCGGGCAGCTGCGACTGACGGTCGACCTCGGCGCCCAGGCTGCGCAGCACGTCGAGCACCAGGCCGATGACGACCAGGTAGACGCCGATGTCGAAGACCGTGCTGGTGACGAACTCCCAGTGGCCGATGAGCGGCAGCTCACCCTCGAACGTAAAGCTCTGCAGCGGCGCGAAGCCGAACAGCAGCGGCACGAGCGCGCACAGGACGGCGATCGCCATGCCCGCGCCGAGAAGTCGTCCGGCGTCGGTCGGGGCGGCCGCGCCGAGCTCCCACCGCCCACCGGCGATGTAGCGCATGACCAGACCGAGACCCGCGACCAGGCCGCCTGCGAAGCCGCCGCCGGGCAGGTTGTGGCCCGCGAACAGCAGGTACAGCGACACGATCATCACCGAGTGGAACAGCACGCGGATGACGATCTCGAGCAGGATCGAGCGGTTCTCGGGCTGCACCTTGGCGCCCGAGACCAGCCAGGCGCGCGGCGCCCCGGTCTCGCCGACCCGCTGGGCGCGCACGCCCGCGTCGGTCTCGACCAGCGGGCGACGGCGACCCAGACCCACGACGCTGCGAGCCGTGCCCGAGCGCCGGTTCAGGTTGTCGCTGCGGTCGGTGATGAAGACGAGGGATGCCACGCCCGTCGCGGCCAGGATGAGCACCGACAGCTCGCCCATCGTGTCCCACCCGCGCAGATCGACCAGGGCGACGTTGACGACGTTGCGGCCGTGTCCGATCTCGTACGCCAGGGGCGGCCACTCGAGCGAGATGGGGAGATCTTGACGGGCTCCGGTCGCCACGATCGCGACGAGGGCCATGATCAGGCCGACGCCCGCACCGAGCACCGCTCGGGCCAGCGGGGCGACGGACTCGTTGTGCTCGCCCATGCGGGCGGGCAGCCGGCGCAGCACGAGGGCGAAGACGACCAGTGTCACCGTCTCGACGAGCACCTGGGTGAGGGCGAGGTCGGGAGCCCCGCTGGTGGCGAAGAGCACGACGAGGCCCAGGCCCGTGACCGAGACGAGCGCGACACCGGTGTAGCGCTTGCGGGCCCGCACGGCCAGGATGCCGGCGGCGATCATGAGCGGAGCCGCGATCAGCTGCGCGGGAGACTGCCAGGCGTCGAGCTGCGCACGCCACTCCCGCGACGACAGCAGGGCGACACCCTCGGCCGCGACCAGGACGATGAAGATCGTGCCGACGTAGAAGGGCAGCGAGCCGCGCTGGAACCGGGCGGTCACCCACTCGGACGTGAAGTCGACGCCGCGCAGCGCACCGTTGTACGCGTCGTTGGCGGTGAAGGGCAGCACACGACGACGCTTGTGCAGCTGCGTCCTGCGGACGCCCCAGAACACCGCAGCACCGAGGGCGAGCGTGCCGAGCGAGATGAACAGGGCGGGCTCGAGACCGTGCCAGAGCGCCAAGTGGTACGGGTAGTCGGGTGCCTCGAGGCCGGGCGTCGCCTCGGGCAGGCCGTCGGCGTAGGGCGTCAACCACACGTCGACGACGGGGGCGATCAGGCCGAGCACGAGCGAGCCGCCGGCCAGCAGCACGGGTGCCGACAGGAATCCGATCGGCGGGTCGGGCCACTCGGTCTCGTCGACGTCGCGCTTGGTCCAATACGCCCCCCAGAGGAAGCGGATGCCGTACCCCGCCGTGAGCGCCGAGCCGACCACGATGCCGATGAGCGCCACGATGCCCCACGCCGCACCCTGCTCCGCCTCGTGCAGCAGCGCGGTCAGCGCGGTCTCTTTCGCGACGAATCCGAGGGTCGGGATGACGCCGGCCATCGAGGCGATGGCGATGAACGAGGCGGTGGCCATGACGGGCGCCTGACGGCCCAGCCCCGAGAGCTGGCCGATGTCGCGGGTGTTCAGCTGGCGGTCGATCACGCCGACGACCAGGAACAGGCACGACTTGAAGAGGGCGTGGCTCAGCAGCAGGGCGACGCCGGCCAGCGCCGCGTCGCGCGTGCCGTACCCGAGCATGACGGTGAGGAAGCCCAGCTGACTGACGGTGCCGAAGGCGAGGATGCGCTTGAGGTCGCGCTCGCGCAGCGCCTGGAACCCGCCCAGCAGCATGGTGAAGACGCCGAGGGTGATGAGCGTCGGCCGCCAGAACGGCGTCTCGGCGAAGCCCGGCGCGAGGCGGGCGATGAGGTAGATGCCCGCCTTGACCATGGCGGCGGCGTGCAGGTACGCGCTGACCGGCGTGGGGGCGGCCATCGCGCCGGGGAGCCAGAAGTGGAAGGGGAAGATCGCGGACTTGCTGAGGGCCCCGACCAGCAGCAGGAGGACGGCGATGTCGACCACCGTGCCGGTGGGCGGGTCGGCGAGGATCGCCTCGAGGCTCGAGGTCCCCGCCTGCACGACCATCAGCACGACGCCGATCAGCATGACGAGACCGCCCAGAGTGGTCACCAGCAGTGCCTGCAGCGCCGCTCGGCGGCTGGCCGCGCGGGCGTGGTAGTACCCGATGAGCAGGTACGACAGGACGCTCGTCGCCTCCCACAGCATGACGAGCACGACGATGTCGTCGGTCAGCACGAGGCCGTACATCGCGCCGGCGAAGGCCAGCAGAACCGCCGAGAACTGTCCGACGCCCTGGGTCTTGCCGCGGAAGTACCAGCGGCAGTAGAGCATGACGAGCGCTCCGACCCCGGTCACGACGAGGGTCAGCAGCCACCCGAGGACGTCCATCCGCATCGAGAGCGAGACGTCGATGGCGGGGATCCAGCGGTATTCCTCGAACGGAATGTCACCCGCGAACACGGCGGGAGCGAGCAGGAGGGCGTGGACGAACGCCAGGGCCGGGAGGACGGCGGCGACGAAGAAGGCACGGGCGCCGATTCGCGAGACGAGCCACGGGAGGAGCAGCGGCAGAGCCGCGAAGGCGCCCAGGAACAGCAACATGTTCGGGCCTCCTCGGGGTCGACGAGCGGGTGCTCGGGCTCTCGGGGTGTCGGACCTATTCTATGCGGCGCATGGGAGTCCCCGCGCCGCGGATTCTCATGTGCTAGGCGGGGCGGCCGTGGTGGTGCCCTCGCGGAAGGTGCACGACAGGTCGAGACTGGACGGCGCGGCGTCCTCGAGCATCGCGGCGACGGCCTCGCCGGCCGCGCGTCCCTTGGCGGTCGCGGGCTGCACGAGCGTCGTCAGCACATGGGGCGCCAGGCCGTCCACGACCACACCGTCGAAGCCGGTCACGCTGACGTCCTCCGGCACGCGCAGCCCCGCCTCTTCGGCCGCCCGGATGACGCCGGCCGCCAGCAGGTCGCTCTGCGCGATCACCGCCGTGGGACGACGGCCGGGATCGGCGAAGATCGCCCGCCCGGCGATCGCGCCCTCGTCGATCGAGCTCGTGGCCGCGGCCATCGCGGGAGCGTGGGGGAAGACATCGCGCGCTCCCGCGAGACGGTCCGCCGTGACGTCGACCCGGATCCGGGCGTCGTCGGCGATCCAGCCGCGGTGGCGGGAGGTGTCGATGGGCAGCGTCACCAGGACGACGTCGCGGTGGCCGAGCGCCGCGACGTGCCGCGCCGCCGTCCGCTGCGCCTCGACGTTGTCGAGAAGCACCCGCGGGATCCCCTCACCCGCGTCGCCCTCGACGACGACCACGGGGATGCCGCGACCCCGCACGATCTCGAGCGATTCCCGCATGCGCGGGCTGCAGCCGATCAGAACGGCGGCGTCGATGGGTGCGGTGTGCAGCGAGGGTTCGCTCACGGTCACGCCATCGTCGCGGAGAAGCAGCAGGGCGGCGCCGAGACGAGAGACGCCGTCGGCGAGACCGTCCATCATGTGCGTGGTCACGGGGTCGAGGAAGGCGGTGCCCAGGTGCTGGTCGAACACGACGCCGACGATGCCGGAGCGTCCGCGGCGCAGCGAGGCCGCGCGCGGATCGGGTCCGGTGTAGCCCAGCGCCTGTGCGGCTGCCAGGACGCGGGAGCGCACGTCGGCCGAGGTGGGCGTCTTGCCGCTGAAGACCACGGAGGCGGTCGAGGGCGAGACGCCCGCTTCTCGGGCGACGTCGCTGATGGTCGCGCGGCGGGTGCTCACCGGCTGATGGTAACCCGCGCCGCCGCGCTTTCCGAATCGATTCGATCGGCGTCGAATCGTTTCGCTACAGTGTGGTCATGCACTCCACGCTGACCCGCTCCCAGCTCGTGCGCTGGCACGTCGCGATCTGCGCCATCTTCCTCGCGAGCGGGCTCAGCATCTCGACCTGGGCGTCACGGGTGCCGCAGATCCGCGAGTCGCTCGGTATCGAGAACTCCGGGGTGGGCCTGCTGCTGCTCGGCATGGGCGTGGCATCCATCATCGGTCTGTCGGTGGCACCGGCCGTCATGGCGCGCATCGGCGCGCGATCCGGCATGCTCGTCGCGCTCGTGCTGGTGGGCATGGGCCTGGCGATCATCGGATTCGGCGCCGACACCGTGCAGGTCTTCGGCGTCGCGCTGGTGGGGCTGGCCCTCTTCGGCTTCGGCAACGGCGCGGTCGACGTGATGATGAACGTCGAGGGCGCCGCGCTCGAGAAGGCCACGGGGCGCACGATCATGCCGCTGCTGCACGCCTTCTTCAGCTTCGGCACCGTCATCGGCGCGGGTCTGGGCTTCGTCGCCGTGAGCCTGCGCATCCCGGTCGTGGCGCACTGCGTCGCGATGGGCGTCGTCATCCTCGTCGTCGCGTTCGTCGCCGTGGCCAACGTGCCGCGGACCGAGGCCGCCCTCGACGCCCCGGCCGACGAGGAGCGCCGGCACTGGCGCGAGCGGCTCGCCGTCTCGCTGCAGGCCTGGCGCGAGCCCCGCACCTACACCCTGGGCGTGATCATGCTCGGCATGGCCTTCGCTGAGGGCAGCGCGAACGATTGGCTCCCCTCGGCCGTCGTCTACGGTCACGGCGCGCCCGAAGAGGCCGGTCCCGCGGTACTGGCCGTGTTCTCGGTCGCGATGACCGTCGGACGCATCGCCGGCGGGCCGGTGGTCGATCGGCTGGGCCGCGTCCTCGTGCTGCGCGTGCTGGCCGGCACCGCAGCGGCGGGCCTGCTGCTGTTCATCCTCGCGCCGTTCGGTCCGCTGGTGTTCGTCGGTGCCGCCCTGTGGGGCCTCGGCGCGTCGCTCGGCTTCCCCATCGGCATGTCGGCGGCCGCCGACGACCCGGCCAAGGCGGCCTCGCGCGTCGCGGCTGCGGCGACCATCGGCTACGTCGCCTTCCTCTGCGGCCCGCCGATCCTCGGGTGGATCGGCGACCACATCGGCCTGCTGAACACCCTGCTCATCGTGGTCGGGTTGATCGTGGCATCCGGTCTCTTCTCGGGCGCGGCCAAACCGCTCGTGGTCGACGCCGCCCGCACCGCCGAGCCCGCGCGGCGCGATTAGGCTCGTCGGGTGCGTCTCGTCATCGCCCGTTGCTCCGTCGATTACACCGGCCGTCTCAACGCGCATCTGCCCCTCGCCACCCGTCTGCTCGTCCACAAGAACGACGGCAGTCTGCTGGTGCACTCCGACGGCGGCTCGTACAAGCCGCTCAACTGGATGAGCCCGCCCTGCAGCTTGACCCGCGAGCAGCCCGACGAGGTCGACGTCGAGGACGGCGTGATCGAACGGTGGCGCGTCACCCACGCCAAGACGGGCGACGCCCTGCTGGTGCGCATCCACGAGATCGTGCACGACACCGCTCACGACCTGGGAGTCGACCCGGGCCTGATCAAGGACGGCGTCGAGGCCGACCTGCAGCGTCTGCTCGCCGAGCAGGTGTCGGTCGTGGGCGACAACCTGACCCTCGTCCGCCGCGAGTATCCCACCGCCATCGGGCCCGTCGACCTGCTGCTGCGCAACGACGACGGCAGCGGAACGGTCGCGATCGAGGTCAAGCGCCGCGGCGACATCGACGGCGTCGAGCAGTTGACGCGCTACCTCGAGCTGCTCAACCGCGACCCGCTGCTCGCGCCGGTGAGGGGCGTGTTCGCGGCGCAAGAGATCAAGCCGCAGGCGCGCGTGCTCGCCACCGACCGCGGCATCCGCTGCCTCACCCTCGACTACGACGAGATGAAGGGCGTGCAGTCGGGCGCTCCGCGCCTGTTCTGAGCCCGGGGCCGGCATCCGGATGCCGCCGACCCGGCGCGTGCACCCGGAGCGAGCCGACCGCGCGAGGGCGCAGGGGGCGCCCCCGCACGGCCGACGTGTGAGCGGCCGACGTCCGCGTCGGCCGGAAGAGGAGTGGGCGGGGTCCCCGCCCCCCGGAGACCCCGCCGATCGCGGCATCCCCCGAAGCCGGATCCGTCACCACCCGAACAACGGCGACTGGCTTCGACGCTAGATCGCCGCGCGCCGACGCACCCGGCCGGAAGGCCGATCCGGACGCTTCCGGACGCTCGGACACGCGCCGGACGCGCCCCGGCGAGCCGTCCGCGCGCCCGGATCCGCTCGCTAGAGTGGCGCGAAGCGGACGACGCGGGGGCGAAGTCGCGTGAGGGGGAGACGTGACTGTTGTGCCGACGCCGGATGACGA
The DNA here is from genome assembly GCF_003075375.1 of Microbacterium testaceum. Lineage (GTDB taxonomy): Bacteria > Actinomycetota > Actinomycetes > Actinomycetales > Microbacteriaceae > Microbacterium > Microbacterium testaceum_E. Next base: position 38,866 of record NZ_QDFT01000006.1, read on the forward strand.
GCCGGACTCCCTGGATCGGATCGCCGCGGATCTCGTCGCCCTCAAGGACGCGGACGGCTGTTCGTTCGCGCAGCTCGGTCGCCGCATCGGGGCTCTGCGCATCGAGCGGGGCGTCCCCGCCGAAGCGGCGTCGCCGCCGCGCAGCACCGTCTACGACGTCTTCCGTCCGGGCCGCACCTGGATCGACACCGCGCTCCTGCGCGACATCGTCCGCGCTCTCGGCGCCGACGAGGCCGAGGCCGACCGCTGGGTGCAGCGCAGCGTCCGGGTGCGGCGCAACGGCGAGCGCGCCCGATCCGAACCGGTCGAGGCCGATCCGCCCGCGCCGCCGGTGCCCGCCCGCCCCGCGACCGGGTCGACGCTGACGGCACCTGCGCCCCGGCGGTGGGTCACCGCGGTGCTGCTGGTCGGTGGCATCCTGCTCAACCTGCTCGGCCTCGCCGTGGTGCAGGCGCTGAACCTGCCGATCTTCCTCGACATGATCGGCACGGCGGCGACGGCGATCGTGCTCGGCCCGTGGCACGGTGCCGTCGTCGCGATCGTCAGCAACATGATGGGGGCAACGGTGGGGGTGCCGGCGGCTCCTCCTTTCGCGCTCGTGAACGTGGCCGGGGCGCTGGTGTGGGGCTTCGGCGTTCGGCGATTCGGCATGGGCGACGACATCCGACGCTTCTTCGTGCTGAACGTCATCGCCGCCCTCGTGTGCTCGGCGATCGGGGCGCCGATGGGGCTGCTGGTCTTCGGCGGCTTCTCGGGTCACGGCTTCGATGCGGTCACCTCGTCGATCGCCACGATGGGCGTGCCGCTCATCGCCGCGGTCTTCTCGGCGAACGTGCTCACCTCGCTCATCGACAAGCTGTTGACGGGATTCATCGCCCTCATCATCTTCGTGTGGCTGCACGGGGCACTGCACCTGTGCGCGGCCCATATGCCGTTGGTGGAACGTTTGAGTCCGCCCTCCCCCGCCCTCGACGCGTCGGGTCGAGGCGTGGGCGGATCGACGCGTTCCGGCCGCGCCCGCACCCGCACGGATCGACCCGGTCGGATGCCGCGCCGGTAGCGTGGTGCGCATGCCCGCACGCTCCCCCTTCTCCTGCGTCCTGTGGGACGTCGACGGAACACTCGTCGACGCCTCGGAGGGCATCCTCCGCCGACTGACGATCACGCTCGAGCACTTCGGCCGGACGCCGCCGACGCGGGGGGAGCTCTCGCGCTGGATCGGCCCGCCCATGTTCGAGTCGTTCCAGGTCAACGTCGACATGACGCCCGAGCAGGCGACCGAGGCCGTGGCCTTCTACCGCGACCTCAACCGCAGCGAGGGCTACACCGTCAGCGTGCGCCTCTACCCCGGAGTGGCCGACCTCGTCCACGACCTGCACGCCGCCGGCATCCCGCAGTCGACGGCGAGCTCGAAGCCCGAGGTGCAGGTGGTCGCGCTGATGGACCACTTCGGCCTGGCCCCCTCGCTCGAGGCCACGGTGGGCGCGTCGCTGGACGAGCGCGCCCTCTCGGCGAAGTCCGACATCGTCCGCGAGGCGCTGCGCCGACTCGAGGCCCAGGGTTGCGACATCTCGCGCCCCGTGCTGATCGGCGATCGCCATCACGACGTCGAGGGCGGACGGGATGCCGAGGTGCCGGTGATCTTCGTACGCTGGGGCTTCAGCTGGCCCCACGAGGCCGAGGGTGCCCAGGCGGCGGTCGACGACATCGACCAGCTGCGCGCGCTGCTGCTGGTGGACGCAGAAGTCTCGGTCGGTGACTGAGATCCCCTGGCTGGTGCCCGTGGCGATCGCCGCCGGCGTGGTCGCGCTGCTGGTGCTCGCCGTCGTCGTCGCGGTCCGGGTCGTCCGGCGCTCCCCGCGCATGCGAGCCGCGGCGAGCGCCGCGCGGGCCGAGGCGATCGTGGCGCTGGGTGAGCTCGACGACGCGGTCGACGACCTCGATGTCGCGTTCGAGGCGCTCGACGCGGTGGAGGCGGGCGATCTGCCGGCCGACCTGCGTCGAGCACGGGCGACGGCCCAGCGGACGCGGGACCGCGGTTTCTCCGACGTCCTCGACCTGTCGGGCGACACCTCGGTCGCGGCGTCGCGCCGCGACCGTGCGCGGCGGTTCGCTCAGACGTTCCAGACGCAGACCGAGCGCGTCCAGGACGCTCGCGCGCAGCTGTCGACCTGGGCCCGGACGCACCGTGAGGCCGCCGACCTGCGCGCGGCCGCGCTGCGGCGACGCGATGCCGTCGTCGCCGCGTCCGGCGACCCGGCCCCCTTGCTCGCGACCCTGCGGGAACGATTCGACCCCGCGGACCGCAGCGAGGCGGAGCGGGCGGCGGAGGCGGCATCCCTCGCCCTCTCCGCGGTCGACGCCGCCCTCGAGCACGACGACGAGCAGCAGCTGATGGTCGCGACGCGAGCGCTCCGCCGCGCGGCGCGCTGCCTTCGGGCCGTCGAGGACGAGCACCGCATCGCCCTGCAGGCGGCCGAGAACGCCGCGGCCGAGATCGCCGCGGCACGCGCCGAGATGACGGATGCCGACACCGCCGCCGCCAGCCGGCCCGAGGCCTGCGCCCCCGACGCGACGGCGCGCCTGCGCACCGCGCGCGACGAACTCGACGCCGCCGCCACCCGGTCGGCGCGCCGGCCGCGCGAGGCGGTCGCCGTCGTGGCCCGTGTCCGTGCCGAGCGCGACCGCGCGGTCGGTGAGGCCCTCACCCCGCGCCGCCGCCTCGAGGCCGCGCGTGCCGCGCTTCCGGGAACCCTCGCCTGCGCGCGGGCGGCCCTGGCCACCGCCGAGGCACGAGATGCGGCCGATGGCATCCACCCGCCGATCGCGCGGCGTCTGCAGCTCGAGGACGCCCGGCGACGCCTGGCGGTCGCGCGGGCCGAGACCGACGCCGCGCCGGCGCTCGAGGCGGCCCGCGCCGCGTGGCGGGCCCTCGCCGACGACTGACCCTGCGGCGCGACGCGGGTGTGCCCTATCGTGGGCGGCATGGGGCGGGACGGTGCGGCGGTGCGGCTGCGTCTGCTCGTGCGGCGCGTTCCGGTCACCCTCGGTCTCGGCGTCGTGCTGCTGCTGGTCGGGGTCTTCTCGGGTGGACTGTGGACGCCGTTCGAGGCATCGGATGCCTTCGTACAGGTCGCCTACGGCCTGCCCGCCTTCGCGGAGGGACGGTGGTGGACCCCCTTCACCGGGACGTTCTTCGTCTCGCAGCCGTGGGTATACCTCGCGGGCGTCCCGGTGCTGGTCGCGATGGCCTTCCTCGAATACCGTCGCGGCTCCCGCGTCACCGCGGCGCTCTTCGCGATCGGTCAGCTCTTCTCGGTGCTCGCGGCGGCGGGCCTGCTCTGGGTCGGCGCGCTGCTGCCCTGGTCGTGGGCGCAGGAGCAGGCGACGGCCCTCGACGTCGGCCCCTCGGGCGGGATGTTCGCGTGCGTGGCCGGCGCCCTCGTCCTGCTGCCGTCGCCCTGGCGATTGCGCGCCTGGACGGTCCTCATCGCCGTGCTGTCGGTCGCGTTCGTCTACTACGGGTCTCTGCCCGACCTCGAGCACGTCCTCGCGGTCGGCCTGGTCCTCGCCGTCGATCGGTCGCTGCGTCCGCAGCGGGTGAGCGTCCGCGAGCAGCGACTGCTCGCCTTCGTCATCGTGTGCGCGCTGGGCGCGATCGAGATCCTCGGCTACGTCGCGCCGATGACCGGTCCGTTCGGCTACTCCGCCGCCGTCTCGGGCTCGTGGGTCGACGTCGCCGTCAACACCGCGATCGTGCTCGTCGTCGCCACGGCGCTGCGTCGCGGGCGCCGGTGGGCGTGGGTGGTGGTGCTGATCTACAGCGCGCTCAACCTCGCCCTGATCGTCCTGCTCATCGGCATCCTGGTCCTCATCGGCGTGACGGGCCTCGAGGGCGACCTGGATGCCGACGTCACCAGCGTGCTCGCCTCGTCACTGCTGTGGGTGCTGGCGTCGGTGTACTTCGTGCTGGTGCGGTCGGCCTTCCGCGCCCGCCCGAAGGTCGCCCTGGGTGATGCGCCCGCGCCGGCCGTCGGCGACGTGAAGGACGAGCTGCGCGCCTCCGGCGGCGGCACCCTGTCGTGGATGACCACCTGGGAGGGCATGACCTACGCCCGTTTCGGCCGCGGGATCGTGGCGTATCAGCGGCGTTCCGGCGTCGCCCTCGCCCTGGCCGATCCCCTCGGTCCGGCGGACACCCGCGCCGACACCGTCCGCGCGTTCGTCCGCGCTGCCGAGACCGCCGGTCTCGCGCCCTGCTTCTTCAGCGCCGGTGCCGAGACGCGCGACGCCGTCCCCGAGGGGTGGCGCAGCATCGTCGTCGCCGACGACACCGTGGTCGATCTGCCGGGGCTGCGCTTCACCGGCAAGGCGTGGGGAGCCGTGCGCACCTCGCTCAACCGGGCCGAGCGCGAGGGCATGACCTTCCGTCTCTCGCGGTGGGATGCCGAACCCTGGGGCGTCCGCCAACAGCTCCGGGCGATCTCCGAGAGCTGGGTCGGCGACAAAGGCCTGCCCGAGATGGGCTTCACGCTCGGCACCCTGCACGAGGCGGGCGACCCCGAGGTGCGTCTGGCTCTGGCCATCTCACCCGCGGGCGACGTCGACGGGTTCCTGTCGTGGTTGCCCGTCTACGGCCAGGACGGCGTGCGCGGATGGACGCTCGACCTCATGCGTCGACGGGACGGCGGCTTCGGACCCGTCATGGAGTACCTGATCGGCTCGTCCGCCCAGCAGTTCTCCGCCGAGGGAGCGCAGGTCATGTCGCTGTCGGGTGCGCCCCTGGCGCACGAGTATCCGGTGGATGCCGGGGTCATCGCCGATCTGCAGACGCGCCTGGCCGACATCCTCGAGCCGGTCTACGGCTTCGCCTCGCTGCACCGCTTCAAGCAGAAGTTCCACCCGCGCTACGAGACCATGTACCTGCTCTACCGCGACGAGGCGGACCTGACCCGCATCGGCGCAGCGCTGACGCGGGCGTTCCTGCCGAACGCCACCCTGCGCCAGTTCGCGGCGGCGGGGGTCGATCTGGTGCGGCACGAACGATGAACCCCGACGCATCGTCGATGCGCCGGGGTTCGTGCCGAGCGGGCTCGGCGGAAGATCAGAGGGGGCGGATGTTTTCGGCCTGCAGGCCCTTGGGGCCCTGCGCGACCTCGAATTCGACGCGCTGGTTCTCTTCGAGCGAGCGGTAACCGCCGGACTGGATCGCGCTGTAGTGCGCGAAGACGTCCTGGCTGCCGTCATCGGGAGCGATGAAGCCGAAGCCCTTCTCCGAGTTGAACCACTTGACCGTGCCCTGCGTGCTCATGGTGATGCCGTTTTCCGCTTGAGCCGGCACCGTGCGCACCGGACTGTGAGCCCCACGGTAACCGCGATGGCCTGTCTGCGCACGACTCCGTGACATAAACGTTGCGAGTGGTGACACGTCGACCCTCGCGCAGGACGTATGCGGTGTCGGCGGCTCGTCGAAACACCTCGGCCGTGCGGTGGACGGGGGCATCCGAACGGCGGTCGGATCCGCCCGCGTCGATCGCGCCGCGCGCGGAGTCCGGGGGTTCTCGACGTGCTCGCGCATGGTGGGCCGCCTTCGTACCGGCTGGCGCACGGATCGGAGCGACGGTGCGGACAATGCCTGCGAGACTGGCGCGATGATGTCATCCGCACCCACGGCGATCAGCGACGACGTCTTCGAGCGATGGGTGCGCCACTTCGCCGACAACCGCGTCGCGCACGCGGAGATCGAGGCTCGGATCGACGGGAACGCGCCGGCGCATCTCCCCGAGCACGCTCGGCAGGCGCTCGTGAGGTCGTTTCAGAGATTCGAGCTGGGAGAGGGCGGCGACGGTGTTCATCTGCTGAGAAAGGCGGGGAGTCGTGGCGCCCTTCAACAGGAAGCACTGAGGATGCTGGTCGCTGAGGAGCAGAAGCATTCGGCGCTCTTCCGACGCGGCCTGCACCGATTGAAGGCTTCCCCCCTGTCCAGTCATTGGTCCGACCGGGTCTTCACACGGCTACGCCGTTCTCTGGGGTTGCGCACCGAATTGGCGTTGTTCCTCACCGCGGAGGCTGTCGCAATGCCCTACTTCGTCGTCCTCTCACGATCCGCACCCGATGAGGTGATCAGGGGGATCGGCACTCGGATCGCCCTCGACGAGGAACACCACCTCGCCTTCCAGATCGATCAGTTGAAGCAACAACTCGCGTCGCGGACGCTCCCCGTCCGCGCGCTCGTATTCATCGCATGGTGGTGCGTCGCCGTCGGAGCCGCGACCGTCGTCGCTGTCGACCACGGTCCGGCGCTTCGCGTGTGCGGAATGCCGGTGAGGGTGTATTGGGGGGCGGCGCTGCGATCTTTTCGCCGCGCGGCCGCAGCATCTCTCAGCCGCGATCTCGTCGCGCCCGCTGGGCGAGCGTCCACAGCAGGCGTCGTCGAAGAATCCGAGGGGCCGCGCCACGGATAGGTTGAGCGTCATATCCTCATCGGCGCAGCGGTTGCGGGGTCCCCCCCCGAGCCCATACGACGCCCGGGCTGAGCAAAGCTCGAAGCCCGGGCGTCGACGGATCCCCCCGGATATGTCACGCGAGGCGTGACGGCGATCACTTTACCGGCGCCAGACCTCTCGCGCGACACGAAAACGAAGAATCAGCCAACTCTGTCCAGGTTCTGTGATAACCGGGGGCCGTAAACTCCCGCTGATGGATGGTCGGCGTCGTGCTTCGGCCCTCGTCGACGATGCCTACCGGCAGCTCGGCGAGGCCATCGTCGACGGTCGACTGCAGCCGGGCGACCGGCTGCGCGACGTGGAGCTGGCCGTGCTCATGGGCATCTCGCGGACACCCGTGCGCGAGGCCTTGCAGCGTCTGGAGCGCATCGGTCTGGTCGAGGTGGCCGCGAATCGCTACACCCGCGTCGCCGCGCTGAGCGACCGTGCCCGCCGCGACATGCGCGAGTACGCCGCCCACACGATCGGGGGAGCGCTGCGCGTCGCCGTCGAGCGCGCCGCGGACGACGACCTCGTCGAGACCGCGCGACGCCTCGACGACATGCGCGACGCGCCGACATCGACGGCGTACGTCGACGCGATCCTCGGCCTGTATGCGCACGTCGTCGACGCGTCGGGCAACGTCGTCTTCGCGAAGGCGCTCGACCAGACCGACCTCGTCCTGCGCCGCAATCTCGAGGGCTGGCAGAGCATCGACGGTGAGACGCGCGCTCCCCTGTTCGCGACCCTGCGGGAGCAGATCCTCTCGCGCGACGCCAACGGTGCGACCTGGAGCTTCCTCTCCCTGCACGGTTTCGACTGGTCGCACAAGCACGCGGACGACGACCCGACCTCCGGCTAGCGTGACCGCATGCCCCGCATCGATCTTCGTGACGACGACGCCACCACCACTGAGGCCCTCCGTCAGCTCGTCGCCCGTGAGGCCGAGCGCCCCCTCTACGTCCATGTCGCGGGCGATCGCGACGCGCATGATGAACTCGCCCGCCTCGGCTTCGTGGAACACGGGCGCGACGGAGACGACGTCGTCTACGTCCTGCCGCCGACGCTAGAGTGACGCGGTGCCGACGAGCGACGACGAACAGGACCGCGAGCCGGTCGACGCCCCGGAGTTCACGCGTCTGCTGAGCCGACCGCGTTCGATGCTCGTCTTCGTCGCGATCGTCTTCGTCGTCACGACCGTTCAGGCCATGGCGAACCCGTTCGGCGCCATCATCACGGACGATTACACCTGGGACTACCGCCTGCCCCTGGCCGTGGTCGTCGCCGTGGTGATCGCCGGGTGCGCCGCCCAGAGTGCGCTGCTGCTGCTGTCCGCGCGGGCGCCCGTCGTCGCCGTGCTCGGGACGACCGTCTGCTACCTCGGTCTGATCGTCGGAGTCGACGTCCCCCGCTGGCTCACCGGCATGGCGCTCGTGGTCGCCGTCGCCGCATTCTTCCTCGCCGTGCACCGCCGGGCGCTGCCCACGATCGCGACGACGGCGATGGCGATCGCCCTGGCGTGCGCCGTGATGTTCTCGTACGCCGTCGGGGCCGGCCTCCCTCTCCGTGCCGCCTGGGGGTACACCCTCGCGGACGGTCTGGCCTTCGCCGCCCCCGTCATCGGGGGTGCGGCGCTCGGTGCCTGGTGGGCGGGGCGCATGCGCCGGCTGCGACGGGCCAGCGCGCAGGTCGCGGCCGCGGCCCGTGAGCACGAGGCCGAAGTCGAGCGCGCCAAGGCGCTCGAGCGCGCGCGTATCGCCCAGGAACTGCACGACGTCGCCGGCCAGCACCTCGCCGGTCTGCTGTCGCTCGCCGACGCCGCCGTCGAGATCGAGCTGCTCGACGCCGCACAGGCGGCATCCCTCATCGAAGAGATGCGGGCCGAGGGCCGATTCGCCTCGGCGAGCCTGTACGCCGCGCTCCGCGACCTCCGCGCCGAGAGCGGATCGCACGCCGAACCCACGCGCGACCTGCGAGCGCTCGACGACCTCGTCGCCTATTGGACGGATCGCGGGATGAGGGTGGTCCTTCGCGTCCACGCGCCCGTCGACGATGTTCCGGCGATGGTCTCGACGACGGCTTACCGCGTCGTGCAGGAGGCCTTGACGAACATCTGCAAGCACGCCGCCGGATCCGAGGCCGCCATCGATGTGCGCGTCGGCCCGAGAACCATCCGGGTCAGCGTCGGGAACGCCCCGGGTCGCTCGGTCGCCACCGGCGACCACCCCCGCGGCCTGGGGTGGGGACTGACGGGGCTCGCGGAACGCGTCGAGCTGCTGCACGGCACGTTCCAGGCGGGGCCCTCACCGTACGGCGACGGGTGGCTGGTCGTCATGGAGGCACCGGTGTCGATCGACGAGGGCGCCGTACGCGCGCAGCGCGCATGACCGCCGCCGCTGCCGACATCGGCGTGCTGATCGTCGACGACAACCGCACCGTGCGTCGCGGCATCCGTCTGCGACTCGAGAACGCCTCCGGCATCCGCGTCGCCGGAGAAGCCGCGAACGGCCCCGACGCCATCGTGCGCGCTCGGGCCGAGAACGCCGACGTGGTGTTGATGGACCTGCACATGCCGGGGATGAGCGGCATCGAGGCGACCCGCATCATCACGTCGGAGAATCAGGGATGCCGCGTCATCCTGCTCACCAGCGAGGTGTCCGACGCGTTCGTGCTGGACGCCCTCGAGGCGGGCGCGAGCGGCTACCTGCTCAAGGGTCATGACAGCGACCAGTTGCTCCCCGTGATCCGCGGGGCGGCGGCGGGCACGGCGACCATCTCGCCGCGGGTCGCCCCGCGCCTGATCCGCGAGCTGCGCGAGGCGCGGCCGCTGCCCGCGGCGCCCGACGAGGTGTCGTTGCTGACCGCGGCCGAGACCCGCGTGGTCGCGTTGCTCAGCAGCGGGGTGACGGCCACCGAAGAGATCGCGCGGCATCTGTAGGTCTCGATCAACACCGTGCGCAGTCAGACGGCATCCGCCCTGCGAAAACTCGGCCTGTCCGACCGCACGCAGCTCGCGCTGTGGGGCGCACGCAATGGACTGCAGCGCCGCGATCCGTCGTCCATTCGGACGAATTCCTGAGCCCGCTCTCGCTCGCGCGCCGCAAAAACAGCGCGGGCTCCGCCCGCCTTCGCGCAACCCCTCTTCCTCCGGTGCGTCGAACCCGGAAGACTGCACCCACAGCGCGCGTGACGACTCCGCCGCTGACGTCCGTGCGAGGCCGGGAGTTGGGGGCGGTCTCGCACGGACGTCGTTGCGCCGCTCGCGACCGGCGCCTTGACGGCGAGGTCGACCCGTGTTGGGCTGGAGCGATGACGACGTGGGTGTGGGTCATGACGGTGGCCGTCGGTACGGCGATGTGGCTGTGGTCGATCAGGCTCACCCTGCGCGCGTATCCCGACGAGCGCATTCCCTGGTGGAGGGCGCCCCGCAAGGCTCCCGCGGCAGCGGTCGCGCTGCGCGCGATCGGAATCGCCCTCGGCACGATCGGCGTGGCGCAGACGAGCGGTCTGGTCGCGACGAGCCCCGGCGGAGCGGCGATCGTCGCCGCGGTGCTGATGAGCGCGCTCTTCCTCGCTCCCTTGTATGTCGCTCTCATCCGTCACAACGCCCGCGTCGACACCCACGCGACGTGAGATCTCACCTGCGCACGAGGGTGGCGACGATGGGTCGATGATCGCTCCCCGCATCGTCCATGTCGCCGCGCACGTCGAACCTGGTCACGCGCCACGCCGATCCGGCGAGCACGTGGTCGATCGGGGCGCCGAGGGCGACCGGCAGCCAGACAGGCCAGGTAGCGGCGCCCGCCCGACCGTGTTGCGCGGCGGCGTCACGGCATCCACCGATACCGGCGCCGTCGAGGCCCAGACCGGCGAAATGGTCGATCGTGGCGTTCAGGTCGCCGGCGACGATGACGTCGCGCTCGGTGCAGCGCGCGGCGATCCACCTCAGGCCGGCCTCCCACTGGTCGACGACGTCGGCGAGCGGCGGCATGGGGTGAGCGACGACGACGGTCGGTCCCCCGCCCTCGACAGGGCGCCACACCGCACTCGGCAAACCCGGCGTCGACGCGACGGTCGTGTCGCGCTCGTAGGGTCCGAGCGCCGAGGACACCAGGAGCGAGCTCGGGATGCTCTCGCCTCCGGGCGCCGCCGCGATGGTGTCGTGACGCATCGAGACGCCCTCCTCCGCGAGCAGACCCGCGATCCGGGCGGCCGCGAAGGCGTCGGTCTCGGGAAGGGCCACCACGTCCGCGCCGGTCTCGCGAATCAGCCGTGCGATGCTCTCCGGCGACGCCCCGCCCCCGTAGGCGTTCCACGACACGACGGTGAGCTCGCCGCCCGTCCGCGCATCCTGCGCCGGTGGCACCATGCTCCGCCCCAGCAGCACCGCCCCGTTGCCGACCGCCACCGCGGCGAGCGCGATGGCCAGTACGGCCACGGCTCCCCCGCGGCGGCGCCATGCGGCGAGCGCCCCGACGAGCAGCGCGGCGATCGCGACCCCGAGGGCGAGAACGCCCCGCAGGGCGATTGCGTTCGCGATGAACGGAAGACGATGGATGCCGACCCCCTGCGGCCACACCACGATCGTTGCCAGCGCGAGCCCGGCGAGCAGGGCCGCGATGAACACGGGACGTGGGGCTTTCGGCATCCCCCTCAGTAAATCGGCATTCCGCGTGCGCCGGAGGTCAGCCGAGCCTCTTGGTCGCCTTTCGCGCCCTCTTCAGCGCTTTCGGCAGATGGGCCAGGTGAGCGTCGGCGCGGGACTGCGCGTGGCGCGCGATCTCGTCGTAGGGCGCTGTCGCCTCTTGCGCGGTGAAGGCGCGGCGATGCGTTTCGACGGCCCGCTCGACGAGCAGCAGATCGTCGCGGTGCTCGCCCAGCAGTTTGTGGACCCGCTTGGCTGCGCGACCGAGCCGTCGGTTGTCGCCGCCGAGCAGCGAGGCATCAGCGGCGTTCACGGCCTCCGAGAGGTAGCGCAGGCGACGCGCGGCCTTGCGGACGTCGTGCAGGCGGTCGAGCGAGCCGTCGGAGCGACGCACCGCGCGCGCCAGACGACGAGCGTCCCGGCGCAGCAGACGGCGGAAGGTCTTTCTCGCCGAGTCATCGTCGAGGTGGAGCGTCAGACCCGCCTCGCGGACGAGCTGTCGACGGGTCTGGCCGGCCGGCGTCTCGTGCGCGTCGACGGCGCGGGCGTGGAGGTGCCGGTACTCGGCCCTCTCGTCGCCGACGAGACGGCGTCTCGCGTCGGCGTCGACGATGCCGAGCTCGGCCATCACCGCCTCGGCGCGATCGGCGCGCACCTCGGCATCCCTCGCCTCGCCGAGGACGCGCCCCCAGGGCGCGAGCGCCGCGCGGGTGCCGGCGAGGGCGGGGTCGTCGCTGAGCCGTTCGATCGAGGCGAGGACCGAGCGCAGACGACGCACCCGCGTGCGGTGCTCGTGCAGCCCATCCGGTTCGTCTCGCAGTGCGGCGGCTTCAGAGGCCTCGACGTCGGCGGAAGCGGACTGGACGATCCGGCGGGCCAGGGTTTCGGCGGAGGGAGAGACGTGCGACATCCCGTCACGTTAGAGCGGGGGATGCCGCGACGCTGCGGGGTTGACGCCCCCGCGAACGCGCAAAGGCCCGGGGCGCGGTCCAACCGCCCCGGGCCTTGCGACCGATGTCAGCGCGCGGCGCGACGACCCACGATGAGACCGTAGATCAGCAGGACGATGATCGACCCGCCGATGGCCAGCAGCCACGTCTGCAGCGAGAAGAAGTCCTGCAGGGGGGCGTTGAAGAGCAGGCTACCGAGGAACCCGCCGAGCAGGGCACCCACGACACCGAGGACGAGCGTGATGAGCCAGCCGCCACCCTGCTTGCCGGGGAGGATCAGCTTTGCGATGGCGCCGGCGATGAGGCCGAGGAGGAGAAATCCGAAGAATCCCATTGTTGTGTTCCTTTCAGCGAGGATGAACCGATGCCCGCTCGAAACGGGCTCTCGTTGCATCCAGCTTCCTCTCAGCTAGCCGAAACGGCAGGTGGGTTGATTCCGGCGCGAAATTCTGGGTGTGTGACCGGACCACGTTCTCGGAACGAGGGATGCCACCACCCCACCCGGGGCTGAGGACACCCGTGCGCTGTGATCTGCGGCACCACACCCTGGCGAGTTATCCCCGGGATTTTCCACAGGCCTGTCGCGTCTCCGCCCGGTCGGCGGTGCCCCGCGCGCACGGCGGAACGGAGGGGCCGGGGCCGCGAAATTACGGGCGTGTAATTTCGAAGACAAGGACGAATGTGCTCGATTCTCCACAGCATCGTGCACAGGTGGAGGGACTTTCGCACACGCTTTCCACAGAGTTATCCACAGATGTGGGAAAGCGTCGTGAACCCCACCCCGCCACCGCGCTTCGCTCGCGCGGTCAACCGGGGATGCCGAGTTCTCTCATCCGCTTGTACAGCGTGGTGCGCGAGATGTGCAGCTCCCCAGCTGTCCGCCGCTTGTTATGGCCGTGGGCCGTCAGGACACTGGTGATCGTGTCGCGCTCGGCCCGTTCGAGCGGGCTGAGCATGACCGCCGCCGCGCCAGGCGTGGCGGTGCCCAGTTGATCGATGCCGATCTCACCGAAAGGGGCCGCGTCGCTTGCCGTTCGCAGGACGAGCGCGAGCTGACTGACGTTGCCGGGCCATGAGCGACGCGTCAGTTCTGCGAGCGCCGACTCGCTGATCCGACGAGCCGGGTCGATAGCGGCCAGGATCTCGCGCGCCAACGGAGCGATCCGATCGGGTCGAGCTCGCAGAGACGGCAGATCGATGGTGTGCGTGGCGCGCGACAGGAGCGAGGCACGGTCGGGATCGGGTGGGCCGATGATGTGAGTGAGAACGGTGGGGGCCGCGCGGTCGTCGAGCATGTCCGCCAGCCGGTGAGCGAGCATCGGCGGCAGAAGGTGGACATCGTCGATGATGAGCGGCGCATCCCCGCTCGATCCAGAGACCGCTTTCGCGAGCCAGTCCTGGGTGGAACACTCCGCGAGCTCATCGCAACGCAGAAGGACCGCGGCGGGATGCAGTGTCTGCGCGGTGTGCGTCTTGCCCGTGCCCGCCTCGCCGCGCACGACGACGAGCGGTGCTCCCGACGGGCGCTCCGTCTCCCGGGATCGGCGCGAGGCGATGCGCGGCCCTTCGGCCCGTAGGCCGCCGGGGGCCACGGACAAAGCCATCACCGCTCCTCGCGAAACGCGGACGAGATTCACATCGACCACGGGCCCCGACGAGAGGGTCATCCGGAGCGTCGTGTCGTGTCGGGCATCCTCGGCGAGAGAACGCAGCGCCGCACGGTCCACCTGGTCGAGAAGCGTCTCGGCATACGGATTCTCGAGGAACACCCCCGGACTCACCCCCACCACGGCATGCCCCACCCGCCGGTTCGCCACCGTGTGGAACGACCTCAGAAGCTCGTGCTCGCTGGCTCGGGACCTCTCGAGCAGCTGATTCTGCATTTCGATGGCCGCCTGATTGACGAATGCGCCGAGCAGCGGAGAATCGAGCTCCGTGAGCGCGGTGAGATCGAGGACGCCGTCGAGCCGACCGGTGATGGGGTTCACGATGGGGACCCCGTAACAGGTGAATTTCTTGAGGGCCTCGACGAAGTGCTCATCGCCGCGCACGGCCAGCGGTTTGCGGATCTCGAAGACCGTGGCAATGGCGTTGGTTCCGGTGTTGTCCTCCGAGAAACGGCGCCCCCGCTGCGCCCCGTCGTGGGCCATGAGCGACTCGATGCGCGGCTGACCGAAACGCATGTCGATCAGCCGCGCATCGCGGTCGGCCAGGAGAACGCAGTATCCGGTCCCGTCGAGGTCCCTCGCGATGCGGTCGAGCACCGGCGACGCAGCATCGAGCAGGCGGCTTTGCCGGTCGACATCTTCGACCCCGACCGCGTCCAAGGTGTGCTCCGGAGACAACCCGCTCAGCGTCGAGCGCCGCCATGACAGCGCGATTTCGCGGCGCAGTGTCGACTCGAGCTGGGTCGTCATCCCCAGATCGATGACGCGTCCGTTCTCGCTCATCTTCGATGCACGCTCCCCGACTCGGGGGAGCGACCGCGAGGGCGCACCCTCGCGGTCGTCTCCACTCGCACGACGACGTCGTCCCTCAGGCGAACCTCTCAGAAGCGGATGATCGGCTTGATCGTGGCACCGCTGTGCATGTCAGCTGCGGCCTGGTTCAACTCGTCGAGCCCGTAGAACTTCGTCAGCTTCGAGAGGGGGAACCGGCCACTGCGGACGAGATCCACCAGGGTGGGGACATACGCCACGGTCTCGGCGTCGCCTTCGCAGATGCCGACGATCGTCTTTCCGAAGAGGATGTCCAGAACCACGATCGGTGCGGCCGCTCCGGGCTCGCTCGGCGCACCGATGACGCCGATGGTTCCGCCCGACCGCAAGGCGAGTACCGCGCTCGACAGCACCTGCGTGTTGGCCGTGGTCTCGACGGCGTAGTCCAGACCGGCGCCCCCGGTGAGCTCGCGCAGACGCTCGGTGACATCCTCCGTCTTCGCGTTGATCGTCGCCGTCGCTCCGAATTCCCGAGCGAGCTCCAGTCGCGAATCGACGAGATCGATCGCGATGACCTGTCGCAAGGGCGACTGCGCCGCCGCGAAGATCGCCGAGAGTCCCACGGCTCCGACGCCGAAGACGGCGATCGTCGCACCGGGCTCGGGAGTGAGCACGTTCCATACGGCGCCCGAACCGGTCTGGATGCCGCATCCCAGGGGCGCGAGACTCGCGAGCTCGTCCTCACTGAGGTCGTCGGCGACCTTGACCACGCTGCGCTCACGCACCAGGGCCGTGGACGAGAACGAGGACTGGCCGAAGAAGCCACCGCCGACGGCCTCTCCGTCCCGGCTCAACAGCGTCGACCCGTCGAGTCGTGTCCCGCCGACGAGATTCCGCGGGGCGAATTCGACGCAAAGCGCCGGGTGGCCGTCGCGGCAGTTCGAACACTGCCCGCAGCTGTCGAAGCTGAGCAGCACCTTGTCACCGGGCCGAACTCGCGTGACCGCGGCACCGACCGCCTCGACGACGCCCGCCCCCTCGTGACCGAGCACACCCGGGAGCATGAACGGGATGCCACCGCCCTGCACCACGAGATCGGTATGACAGACGCCCGCCGCCACGATGCGCACGACGACTTCGTCCGCGCGCGGTTCGGCGAGTTCGATATCGGCGACCGTGAACGAACCGCCCACGGCTTCGAGGACGGCGGCCCGCGCGGTGCGGACGCGGGTGGGGGCGGCGTCGGTTTCGGAAATGGTCATGAGAAGGCTCCTTCGCTCTTCGATGGTGGTGCCGACCTCGAGGTCTCAGACCCCGAGGTGGTAGATGGACTTCTGCTGCTGGTAGGCGGCGATCGCGTCGGGGCCGAGCTCGCGGCCGATCCCGCTCTGCTTGTAGCCGCCGAACGGGCTCGAGGGGTCGGGCAGGTAGGTGTTGACACCGATCGTCCCGGTGCGCACTCGGCGCGCGACGTCGAGCCCCCGAGCCTCATCCGCCGTCCAGACCGAACCGCCCAGACCGTAATCGCTGTCGTTGGCGATGGCGATGGCCTGATCGACCCCGTCATAAGGAATCAGAGTCAGCACCGGGCCGAAGATCTCCTGGCGGGCGACCGCCGCGGAGTTGTCCAGGCCGGCGAAGACGGTCGGTTCGAGGAACCAGCCGGTATCCCGGTCGGGACGCTTGCCGCCGGTCACCACCTTGCCCCCCTCGGCGCGGCCCTGCGCGATGAACGCCTCGACGCGGTCGCGCTGTCGCGCGCTGGCGAGCGGCCCGACGAGCGTCGTCTCATCCAAAGCGTCACCGAGCGGGAGGGAGTCCGCGAACGCGGCGAACAATTCCACGATCTCGTCGTACCGACTGCGGGGAGCGAGGATGCGCGTACCGATGAAACACGTCTGGCCGTTGTTGAGAAGGGTCGCGGTGTACAGCCGCTGGCCGATCTCGGCGAGGTTCAGATCGGCGTCATCGAGGATGATCGACGCCGACTTCCCGCCCAGTTCCAGCGTGACGGGGCGCAGGAGACGACCGCACGTCTCGGCGATCTGCTGTCCTGCGGCGGTCGAACCGGTGAAAGCGACCTTGTCGACATCGGGGTGTGCGACGAGGTAGGCGCCCAACTCGCGCCCGCCGGGCACGACGCTGACGACGCCGGCGGGAATGGTCGATGCATCGACGGCCTCAGCGAAGAGAACGCTGTCGAGAACCGTCTCGGGGGACGGCTTGATGACGATGGTGTTGCCCGCAGCGAGGGCGGGCGCGTATTTGAACGACGAGAGGACCTGAGGGAAGTTCCACGGCACGATCGCCGCTACCACGCCCAGAGGCTCGCGGCGCACCGTGGTCAGGCCGCCGAGCAGGTGGGGGTGCGTCTGCTCCGTCTCCTGCAGGCGAGCCTGCGAGGCGATGTATCGGATCACGGCAATCGGGAAGTCGCCCTCCAGACCAGCGGAAACCTGTACCGGCATGCCGTTCTGCGCAGACACCCGACGGGCCATCTCGCCCTTGCGCTTCTCCAGCTCGTCGGCGAGGGAGTCGAGGGCATCCGCTCGTTGGGACGGCGCCCACTCGCTCCATCCGCCTCGCTGCTCGAACGCGGCGCGCGCGGCAGCGACGGCGATGTCGACATCCGCTTCTTGCGCCTCGGGCACCGACCCGAGGTACTGCTCGGTGCTCGGGGAGTGCACGTCGATGGTCGCAGAGGAGGACGGCGCCGTCCACGCTCCGCCGAGGTAGAGCTCGCGGACGACGGTCGCGTCCGGAGAGGAGATTGTTTTCATCATGTCGACCATCGTCAGCGGCCCGCGCCGCCGCGAGTGTTCACATCCTGGACGCAATCGGCGAGGTGCCGGACGCCTCGATGCAGCGCCGATGGCGCAGCACGGTGCAGCGGTCGGGTCGGACCGGTCCGCGGGCGGTGGTGCATGCTGCGCGCGCTCATCGGGGTCGAACGGCCGCCGCCACCGCGGCGATGATCTCGACAGCTTCGGCGGACTGCGACTGGATCCCCAGATGGGTGGCATCGGCGACGGTCGTCGCCGCGCCTGCGCGGCCGGCCATCGCATGCTGCGCCTCCGGGGGGATCACCTGATCCCGCTCCGCGACGACGTAGGTCACCGGCGTGGACCCCCATCCCGCAGTGCTGCTGGGTTCCAGGAACGCTCGCACGGCGTGCGGCACCATCCGGCTGACGTGCTCGTCGACCTGCTCGGGCGAGGCGGCGTCCACGGCCACGAACTCCCGACTGACCGACGGATCGAGGTGCGTGAACGTTCTCGTCTCGTCGAAGAGGACCCACGGCGGCAGCTGCCCTCCCATCAGCTCAGCCAGCGTCTCACCCTCCACCGGGAGGAACGCGGCGAGATAGACGACTGCCGCGATGGACGGCTCGCCGGCCAGTTCGCTGGCGACCATTCCCCCATACGAGTGCGCGACGACCACGACCGGACCCTTCTCGGCGGCGATGTGTTCGCGCAACGCCTTCGCGTCATCCTTCAGACCGGCGGGAGCACCGCCGTCGGTCGAGGGCAGTTGATCGATCACCGACACCGTCAGCCCTCGCGCGCGCAGGTCGTCGGGAGTACTTCCCCACGACCATCCACCGTGCCACGCTCCGTGCACCAGAACGACATGGGGGGTCACTGCGTTCATTTCCTGTCCTCTCCAGCGGTCCGAGGCGGCCGCGTCGATATCGTCCTCGGGTCGCGTGGACCCGAAGCCCGCGCGTGCCGACCAGTGGAACGGTCGTCATCGACTGTCGGCATGGGTTCCCCTACGCCGCGAGACGGATTCGACTGGCGGCGATCCGTGAAGCCGAGAAGGCCACGGAACGCAGCACCCGTTCGTGACGGAGAGGGCGGAAGGACGCGTCACCCGATACCGAGAACGAGGCGATCACCCGTCCTCCGTGGCCGCGGACGGGGACGGCGATGCAGTACAGATTCTCCATCGACTCGCCTCTGTCGTGTGCAAGACCGGTGCGCCGGACATGCGCGAGTTCGGCCATCAAGTCGTCCTCGTCGACAAGGGTGTTCCGCGTCCACGCGTGACGCGGGCCGCGAAGGACCGCCTCGGCCGCCGATGCGTCCGAGGCCAGCAACACCTTGCCCACGGCCGTGCAGTAGGCCGGCATCCGTCCGCCGATCCGCGACGGCGTCCGCAGACCGTTCGCTCCCTCGAGCTTGTTCAGATACACGACGTCCGAGCCGTCCAGCATCGCGAGCTGTACCGTCGCATGCGTCTCGGCGAACAGTTCCGCGAGGAATGGGGTGAGCAGGTCCCGCACGGAGTTGTGGGCGGGCAGCGCAGCGGGGCCGCCGATCTCCTCCAGTGCGCGACCGAGGCGGTACACCGTTCCGGTGCGGTCGACCATGCCGTTGCGCTGCAGCATGGCCAGCAGACGGAAGGTGGTGGACTTGCTCAGCCCCGCGCGACGACCGAGCTCGCTGACGCCCACACCCGTGTGGCGGTCCGCCCCGAAGGCTTTGAGCACGGCGACGGCCTTGTCCACCGCCGTGCGGTTCTCCTGCGCGAGGTCGGTGCTGTCTTGCATGGGTGCCCTCATCTTCATCGATGCCGGCGGATGCCGGTAATGCTGGTGCCGGCTCGGGTACCGGTGAGCACATCTTGGGCCTCCCGGCCATTGGGGGCTATCCGGGCGGTACATTGCAATGGACGATCCACACGTCTCGTAAGGAGCACCCGGCGTGGCAGCGAACGACATCCTGGCGCGGAATCTCCGCCGGTTCCGCGAGGAGAGAAAGCTTTCTCTGGCCGAGCTCGGCAGACGGTCCGGTCTATCGAAGCAGACCGTCCTGCTGGTCGAGGCCGGCTCCGGCAACCCGACCATCGACACCATCGACCGCCTCGCTCTCGCTCTCGACGTGAGTCCCCGGGCCCTGTTGTCGGAGATGGGAACCGAGGTCCTGGTCAATCGCGCCCAGGAGGGACGGTGGCAACAGCAGGGCGGAGCGGACGTCCGCCAACTCGACCAGGCTTTCGGCTCCGGCTACGTCGTCAATGCCCTCATCCGCCTCAGATCCGGCGATGAACCCTTCCTGTGCCCCGCTCGTAGTCGCGGGTCGCTCCGGCACTGTTACGTCGTGGACGGTGTCGTGTCGATCGGCCCGGTTGCGAAGACCGTCACGGGGCGACGAGGTGACTTCGTGAGGTTCCCGGCCGACACGGATCACGTGTTCGAAACGCTCACGGAGACAGCGGAAGTCCTCGTCTGCACCACGGCACCCCAGCTGAGCATGGCCGGCGGCGTTCGGGTGTTCTGACCGGGGATCTCGGCTCCCATCGCGCGGTGCCGGCAGGTGAACGGGGCGTTCGATCGCCGTCACCGCGTTGTCAGGATGGCGGCAGCTCGACGACGAGCTTGCCGAGCACGTCGCCGTCGAGCAGCCGCCGGAAGCCTGCGGGGATCTCGTCGAAAGAGATGGTCGTCACCCGCGGTCTGATGCCGGCCACCTCGACCAGACGGAGCATCGCCTCGAATTCCCCGCGCGTACACCCGGTGGAGCCGGAGATGCGCAGTTGGTTGTAGAACACCCTCTGCAACTCGGCGGGGGGCATGGCACCGCTCGTGGCGCCGGCGACGACCACGATCCCGCCCGGTCGAAGGGCTCGAAGCGACGACGCCCACGTGGCCTCGCCGACTGTCTCGACGACGGCATCCACGCGCTCCGGCAACCGCTCGCCGGGCGCGAACACGGCCGACGCCCCGCACTCCCTCGCAAACCGAGCCTTGTCCTCCGTGCGAGCGGTGGCGTACACGCGCGCACCGGCAGCGGCTGCCAACGCGATCGCGGCGCTGCCGACACCGCCGCTGCCGCCCTGGACGAGCACACGATCGCCGGCGCGGACTCCCGCGCGCGTGAACAGCATCCGGTATGCCGTCCCCCAGGCGACGCCGAGCGCCCCAGCCTCCGCCCATGTGAGTCCGTCGGGCTTGGGGACGACGAGCTCGTCGGGAACCACGATGTATTCGGCGAGCGCCCCGTCGATGGTCTCCGACAGCAATGCCCGCTGCGGATCGAGCGTTTGATCGCCACCGCCGCGAAGGGCGTCTCCCATGACGGGATGAACGACGACCTCCCGTCCGTCGTCGGTGACCCCGGCGGCATCGCAACCGAGCACGATCGGAAGTCGCTCGGCCGGGTGCCCGATACCCCGCAGAGTCCACGTGTCATGGGGATTGAGCGCAGCGGCCCTCACCCGGATACGAGTCCATCCGACCGGGGGCACAGGGTCCGGGACCTCCCGGAGAGAGAGCCCATCGAGAGGGCTCTCGAAGTTCTGAGCGACAGCGACGGCAGCACGCATGATTCCTCCTCAGACACGAATACTGCCGATGTCGCGCGCCCGCGGCCCCCGGCGTTCCGGACAGCGGCACGACGGGTCGCAGCGTCACCTGCTCCGGCGCACTATCGACCCGTGACATCTTCAGGAACCGACGAACCGTACGGGATCCCCGCGCTCGCTGAGGCGCTTCGCGAGGCGGAGCTCAGCGGCATCGCCGTCCCCCCGCCCTCGACGCTGCGGGACGGCCTGACGCTCGCCGAGGCGTACGAGGTGCAGGCGGTGAACATCAGGAAGCGCCTCGACGCCGGAGAGAGCGGCGTGGGACACAAGATCGGCTTGACGTCGCTCGCGATGCAGAAGCAACTCGGGGTCGATCAGCCCGACTTCGGGGTCGTCACCGATGCGATGGTGATCCGTGAGGGCGAGCAATGGGATGCGTCGCGTCTGATCGCGCCGCGCGCGGAGGCCGAGTTCGCTTTCCTGATCGGCGAAGATCTCGGGCTCGCTCCCGACCCGCAGGAGCTGCGCGCCGCCATCGCAGGAGTGGCCTGCTCGATCGAGATCATCGACTCCCGGGTCGTCGATTGGCGAATCAGCCTCGTCGACACCGTGGCGGACAACGCGTCGTGCGCGCGGATCGCCTACGGCGCGTTCACCTCGGCTTCGGTCGACGTCCTCGATGCCCTCCCCGACGCGATCATTACGATGACCCGGGACGACGACGTGGTGGCGAGCGGACCCGGTTCCGCCGTACTCGGCCACCCGCTGACGGCACTCGAATGGCTCTCGCGCGCAATCGGCGCCTACGGAGAGCGCTTCCGCGCGGGAGACGTCGTACTCGCGGGGGCGGTCGCCGCGGCCGTACCGCTCACTCCCGGCTCGGTCTACCAGGCGAGCGCTCCCGGCCTGGCGCCGGTCTCGGTCCACGTACCGCTCCGCACTCAAGGAAGGTGAACGATGACGATTGAACGGCTGCCCAGCACCGAGGAAGGCCAACGACCAGGGCTCGTGACCGGAGACATCTGTCGGCCGCACGGCTTCGCCCCCCGCATCGACGTGTCGTCCCTGATCGACACGGATCACGGTCTGATCGACCGGGCGATCTTCACCGACCGCCGTCTCTACGAGCAGGAGCAGGCGCGGGTGTTCGCGTCGAGCTGGCTGTTCCTGGGCCATGTGGACCAGCTGCTCAAGGCGGGCGACTTCTTCACCACGTTCATGGGCGAGGACCCGGTCATCGTGACCAAGGACAAGAGCGGTCGCATCCGTGCGTTCCTGAACTCCTGCCGTCACCGCGGGGCGCGAGTACTCCGGGCCGACTACGGTTCGACGCGCGCTTTCACCTGCACCTATCACGGATGGTCCTACGACCTCGAAGGCAAACTCATCAGCGTCCCCAACGAGGTCGGCTACTCGCAGGAACTCTGGAACCGCGACGAGTGGGGCCTCCTCGAGGTAGCCCAGCTCGATACCGTGCTCGGCCTGATCTTCGCCACCTGGAACCCGAAGGCGCCGCCGCTCGACGAGCAGTTGGGGGACATGAAGTGGTACCTGGAGGCGTTCCTCGACCGCGATTCCGAAGGCACCACCGTCGTGGGCGGGATCACGAAGTGGGTGCTGAAGGGCAACTGGAAGCTGGCCGCGGAGCAGTTCGGGACGGACTGGTACCACGTGAACATGTCGCACGCGTCCGCCCTCATGGTGCTCTCGCCGACGGGGAAGGGTCCGAAAGCCGAGATCGCCAACACCGCCGGACGTCAGTACTCCGACGATCGGGGCAATGGAACCGGCTTCCCGGTGCACCCGAAGAGCCGATTCGACGCGGGCCCGGTCCACAAGCACTACGACTACGCCGCTATGCGCGAGCGGCTCGGCGCGGCCCGCGTCGAGGGTCCCATGACGACCGGCCACGCCACGATCTTCCCGAACTTCTCCTACCTCCCCGTCAACGGCTCGATCCGCGTCTGGCATCCCAAAGGCCCTGACGAGATGGAGGTGTGGGCGTGGACGGTTCTCGACAAGTCCATGCCCGAGGAGGTGCGCACGGCTCAGCGCCTCTACAACCTGCGCACCTTCGGTCCCTCGGGGATCTTCGAACAGGATGACGGCGAGAACTGGAGTGAGATCCAGTCGATATCCCACGGGTGGCGCACGAACACCGTCCCTCTCAACTACCAGATGGGCATCGGCACCGAAGCCGAGGACGGCGTGCACCCCGGCTCCACGAGCGAGCTGTACAGCGACGCCGCCGGCCGTCGCTTCTACAAGCGGTGGGCCGAGCTCATGAACACTCCGGCGTGGCACGAGGAGGCCGAACAATGACCGAAGGAATCGTCGTCGCACGGACCGATGAGGTACCCGACGGAGAAGCCATCAAGATCGACGCCGCCGTCGCGGGGACCGTCGACGACATCGCGATCTTCAACGATGGCGGAGAGTTCTTCGCTCTCGACGACACGTGCTCGCACGAAGACGCCTCTTTGTCCGAGGGCTGGATCGACGCTGGTGTGGTCGAGTGCCCGTTGCACGCGGGCAAGTTCTGCCTCAAGAACGGCGAGGTGCTGTCGATGCCCGCGACGGAGGATGTCGCCTGCCATCGTCTGGTGATCGACGGCGACGACATCCGACTGATCCCGCGCCCCGATCGGATCGCGTGATGTCCTTTCCTCGCGACGCCGGTCGGGTGGTGATCGTCGGCGCCGGCCTCGCCGGTTTCAGCGCCGCCCAGACTCTCCGGTCACTCGGGCACGAGGCGCCGGTCACGTTGGTGGACGCGGAACCGGCGGCGTATGACCGTCCTCCGCTGAGCAAACGGCTCTTCGCGAACGACTTCTCGCTCGAGGACCTCGCCTTCTCGAGCCCCGAGAAGTTGTCGCAGGCGGGGATCGACACGCGCTTCGGTCAAGCTGTCGAGGCCATCGACGCCGCTTCCGTGACCGTGACGCTGGAGAACGGCGAGGTCGTCGAGGGTGACACGCTTCTCCTGGCGATCGGCGGACGCGCACGGTCGCTGACCGTTCCCGGCGCCGACCTGCCCGGCGTGCGCACGCTGCGGACTTTCGATGACGCGGCGGCGATCCGCGCGCACGTCAGAAGCGGCACGCGCGTCGCCGTGATCGGCGCGGGGCTCATCGGAGCCGAGCTGGCATCCGCGCTGCACCTCCACGGAGCAGACGTGACGTTGATCGACCCGGCCGAGACTCCTCTGCAGCCCGTCATCGGCTCTCTCCTCGCTTCGCATCTGCACGCCATGCACAGCCTTCGCGGGATCCGGGTCGTGACCGGACTCACCGAACGCATCGAGACGGATGGCGAGGCCATGACGGTCGTCGTCGACGATGGCTCGGTCATCCCCGCCGAACTCGTCGTCGTCGGTGTCGGGCTGGTCCCGAACATCGAACTCGCGGCGGCGGCCGGACTGGAGACGGACGGGGGAATCCTGGTGGACGAGCACTATCGGACGAGCGTCCCCTCGGTGTTCGCCGCGGGAGACGTGGCGCGACTCCGAGACAGCCGCGGCGTGTTGCACCGGCGGGAGGAGCACTGGGAAGCCGCCCAGTTGAGCGGACAGCACGCGGCGCACGCCATGCTCGGCGTGGACCTGCCGGTTCGCGGCGCGAGCTGGTTCTGGTCCGATCGGCACGGCATCCACCTGGAGGCATCCGGACGACTGCACGGTGACGGCGAGTTCGTCGTCCGACCCGGCGTGCATCCGGCGGTGTTCCTCGTCGACGAGGGTCTTCTCGTCGGCGTCGCCGCCATCGACGACAACAACACCGTCCGCGCTGCGCGCCGCATCATCGACCAGCGAATCCCCGTCGTCGCGTCCGACCTCGCCGACCCGTCCTTCGCTCTCCGCAGCATGCTGCGCGCCGAGCGTGCCAAGACGCGGAACGCGTGATTGAACCCCACTGATGAGCGGGATGGGATGAAGAAATGACCGATTCTTTCCGACTGAATCCGTCGACGATGAACGGGGCGACCGCTTCGTCGACGAGCATCCTCGACGACGAAGTCGACGGGATGAAGCTCGCCGATATCCAGACCCACTTCGAAGTCACGCAGTTCTACAACCTCGAGGCGGAGTTCCTCGACGACGGGCGGTTCGCAGACTGGATGGAGATGCTCGCCGAGGACCTGCACTACTGGGCGCCCATCCGCTCGAACAGGCTCCGACGGCAGCAGGCCCTGTCCATCGCCGCGCCAGGCGAATCCGCGTTCTACGACGAAACTCGAGACTCACTCGCGTGGCGCATCCGTCGGTACGACTCGGGCATGGCCTGGGCTGAAGACCCGCCCAGCCGAACGCGTCACCTCGTTTCGAATGTCTCGGTCCGGCAGCGCAGCGACGATCTGCTGCAGGTGCGCAGCGCCTTCATCGTCTACCGCAACCGGCTCCACACCGAGGTGGACATCTACGCCGGCGGCCGCAACGACGTGCTGCGCCCCAGCGGCGTTCACGGATTCGAGGTTGTCAAACGCACGATCCTCTTCGATCAGAACGTTCTTCTCATGAAGAACATCTCGACCTTCTTCTGAATTGGGCTGTCACATGACGACAAAGGGATGGCTGGACGGCGACGCCGCCCTCATCACGGGGGCCGGCTCGGGAATCGGCCAGGCGGTGGCCCTGCGCTATCTGCGTGAAGGCGCGAAGGGCGTCGCGATCTTCGGACGCGACGCGAAGCGATTGCAGCAGACCGTCGATGCGGCGGGAATCGACGGCGATCGCATTCTCCCGCTGGTCGGGGACGTGCGATCCACGGCGGATCTGAACGCCGCCGTACAGGCGACAGTCGACCGATTCGGCTCCCTGGACGTCCTGGTGCCGAACGCGGGGATCTGGGATTTCAACCGGTCGATCACCCGCACGACGCCGGATGAGATCGAGTCGATCTACGACGAACTGTTCGACATCAACGTCAAGGGATACCTGCTCACGGTTTCGGCCGCGTGGCGCGCGCTGGTTGCTGCGAGGGGGAGCATCGTGATGACGCTCTCGAACGCCGCGTTCTACCCCGCCGGGGGCGGCGCCGTGTACACCGCCGCGAAGCACGCGGCGAGAGGGCTGGTGGCCCAGCTGGCGTACGAGCTCGCTCCCAAGGTGCGCGTCAACGGCGTGGCCATCGGTGGCCTCCGTACCGACCTGCGCGGCCCGGCGGCGGCGGGCATGTCGCAGCGTTCCATCGAGCAGTCGTTCGCGAAGCGAGACGGCCAGGCAGGAACGAACATGTGGATCCCGCTGCACGATGCCAGCACGGATCCCGTCGATTCCACCGGCGCGTACGTCTATCTCGGCTCGCGCCGTGAAGCCGGCACCGTCACCGGGGCGATCGTCAATGCCGACGGAGGCATCGGGGTCCGAGGCTTCGCCACCGCGGCGGGAGGCGACGACCTATGACATCCCCGGTCCCCCCGAGCTCCGACGGGGTCGTGGTCGTACCGGGCACCGACGGCGAACCCGCCCGGATCCAGGTGCGGCGGGCCCGCGAGGGAGAACTCGCCCTCGCTTATCCGGCCGGAACGCACGATCGAGAACTCGTGGTCGAGGGCTCGCCCTCGCCCGCTGCAGTCGCCGGGTTGGCGGCCGCGATCCTCGCCGCGGACGAACGGTGTCGTCGCGTGGTGCTGCCCGTCCCGGAGCAGGATCTTCCCGCCATCGCGTGGGCGGAGGAGGCCGGGTTCCGCTACGTCGTCGACGTCGAGACCCGAGCCGGCTCATTCTCACTGCTCGTCGTGGAACCCGGCTGGGTCCTCGAGCAGCCGCACGTCCTCGCTGACATTCCACTGAAGGAGTAATCATGACAAAGGCGAAGGTAGCCATCATCGGCTCCGGGAACATCGGCACCGATCTGATGTTCAAGGTCATGCGCCTGTCCAGCGCGCTCGAAATGGGCGTCATGGTGGGGATCGACCCCGCCTCGGACGGTCTCGCGCGAGCCGGCCGCCTCGGTGTCGAAACGACGTCCGAGGGTGTGGACGGATTGATCGCCAGCCCCCAATTCGACGAGATCGAGATCATCTTCGACGCGACGAGCGCATCTGCCCACAAGAAGAATGCCGAGAAACTCCTTCCTCTCGGAAAGAAGCTCATCGACCTCACACCCGCGGCCATCGGACCCTACGTGGTTCCGGCAGTGAATCTCGACGAGCACGTGGACGCCCCCGACGTCAACATGGTCACGTGCGGCGGCCAGGCGACGATTCCGATCATCGCGGCCATCAGCTCCGTCACGCCCGTGCACTACGGCGAGATCGTCGCCTCGATC
Organism: Microbacterium testaceum; assembly: GCF_003075375.1. Taxonomy (GTDB): domain Bacteria; phylum Actinomycetota; class Actinomycetes; order Actinomycetales; family Microbacteriaceae; genus Microbacterium; species Microbacterium testaceum_E. The sequence continues at coordinate 65,959 of NZ_QDFT01000006.1, forward strand.
GCGTCCAAGTCCGCCGGGCCGGGAACTCGGGCGAACATCGACGAGTTCACAGAGACGACGTCCTCCGCCATCGAAGCCGTCGGAGGAGCGGCACGTGGCAAGGCGATCATCGTCCTGAATCCGGCGGAACCACCGATGATCATGCGCGACACGGTGCAGGTTCTCACCTCACGCCTCGATGACGAGACGAAGGCGGCCATCGAAAAAGCGGTGGTGACACGCGTCTCCGAGGTTGCGGATTACGTCCCCGGCTACCGGCTCAAGCAGAGCGTCCAGTTCCTGGACGAAGGCGCGGAGTACGGCGTTCTCGTTCCGGACACGCGTGTGCAGACCGAGGGTTACACGCGCGTGTCCGTCTTCCTCGAGGTCGAAGGAGCCGCCATGTATCTCCCCGAGTACGCGGGCAATCTCGACATCATGACCAGCGCAGCACTGCGCACCGCGGAGCGCATCGCCCTCCGCTCCGAGACGGGAAAGGCCGTCGCATGACGAAGATCTATCTGCAGGACGTCACACTCCGAGACGGCATGCACGCCATCCGACACCAGATCTCGCCGGCCAAGGCCGCCGAGATCGCCTCGGCGCTCGACGCGGCCGGCGTCGACGCGATCGAGATCTCTCACGGCGACGGTCTGGCGGGGAGCTCGCTGATCTACGGTCCCGGGTCCCACAGTGACGTCGCGTGGATCGAAGCGGTCGCGGCGAGCGTGAAGAACGCCGTCCTCACGACCCTGCTCCTGCCGGGCATCGGAACGCTCGAGGACCTGCGGCGAGCATTCGACCTCGGCGTTCGCAGCGTACGCATCGCGACGCACTCCACCGAGGCCGACGTTGCCGCGCAGCACATCGGGGCGGCCCGCGAATGGGGGATGGACGTTTCGGGTTTCCTCATGATGAGCCATCTCGCCGAGCCGGCCGCGCTCGCGCAGCAGGCGAAGCTCATGGAGTCCTACGGCGCCCACTGCGTCTACGTCACCGATTCCGCCGGCCGTCTGACGATGGACGGCGTGAGGCAGCGCGTCCTCGCCTACCGCGAGGTGCTCGACGAATCGACGCAGATCGGCATCCACGCGCACCAGAATCTGTCCCTCGCGGTGGCGAACTCCGTTGTCGCGGTAGAGGCGGGCGCGTATCGAGTCGATGCTTCGCTCGCCGGCCACGGCGCAGGGGCGGGCAACACCCCGATCGAACCGTTCACTGCGGTGGCGAAACTGCAGGGTTGGGACGTTGCAGCCGATCTCTTCGCCCTTCAGGACGCGGCCGACGATCTCATCCGTCCGCTGCAGGACCGCCCCGTCCAGGTCGATCGCGAGACCCTCTCGGTCGGATACGCCGGCGCCTACTCCAGCTTCCTCCGGCACGCGGAACGCGCGGCCAGTCGCTTCGGAGTCGACACCCGCGACATCCTCGTCGAGGTGGGCAATCGTCGCCTCATCGGCGGGCAGGAAGATCTGATCACCGACATCGCGCTGGACATGATCGCCGCGCGCGACCGAGGAGAGTGAAATGACCGACACCATCGCTCCCGACTACACCACCGACGCCTTCTTCGGCCTCGAGGACCGCTGGGTCGAGACGGCCCCCGGCGAGCTGACGCACTACCACGAGCTGGGCACGGGTACACCGATCCTGTTCCTGCACGGTTCCGGGACGGGCGTCACGGCCGCTGCGAACTGGTGGCTCAACCTCCCGGAACTGTCCGAGCTCGGGCGCTGTATCGCGATCGATTCGATCGGCTACGGGCAGACCGTCGTCGCCGAAGGCACCGAGTACGGGATCCGTGAGTGGGTGCGTCACGCCGTCCGAGTTCTCGACGCTCTGGGCATCGAGAAGACGTGGATCGTCGGCAACTCCCTCGGTGGGTGGCTGGCCTTCCAGTTCGCCATCGACTTCCCCGAGCGCGTCGCCGGGATCGTCTCGATGGGAACGGGCGGTGCCAAGCTGACGGCCGCGCTCCAAGGGCATTCGTCGCCGGTCCTCACGCCCGAGGGCGTGCGGCAGACCCTCGAGCTCTTCGTCGTCGACAAGACGCTGGTCACAGATGAGTTGGTGGCGCTCCGCTACGCTTCCGCGCTGAACGACACCGCTTCGTCGCGACTCGTCGAAGTGGTGGCCGCCCGCGACCGGGACCGCACCGCACTCCCCCTGGACTTCGACGTCCTCGCACGTCTCGCCGTTCCGGTACTGCTGATCCACGGGACCCAGGATGCCGTCATCCCGGTGAGCCGGACGTGGGAATTGGTCAACACGATCCCTCACGCCGATGCGCACATCTTCAGCCAGTGCGGCCACTGGTCGCAGGTCGAGCGCGCCGAGGACTTCAATGAGGTCGTGGGGCGCTTCCTGCGCTCGCACGGCGTCGGTTGAGCTTCTCCAAGTCTTCCAAAAGAAGAGGCCCCGATCCGCGGATCGGGGCCTCTTCTTTTCTTCCTCTCTGAGCGCCGTCTCAGGACCGACGCGACAGGGGATCCTTCAGGACAGCGGTCGTCACGGCGAAACCGGCGATGTACTCCTTGATGGGTCGGTAGAACTCATAGCCGAGCTCGTACGGTCCGCACGCGCGCAGGGCGGAGTATGCGGCGACCCACGTCCGGATCTCGTGAGACGAATGGCCCGCCACCCGGTCCATGTCGTCCGCGGCGTAGGCGTCGAAACCGGCGACGTCACCGGAGCGGACGACATCGAGGAACGCGCGGTCCCATTCCGGATTCAGCTCCATGATGTCCGCCTCGCCCTTGGCGAACGCGACCGCGGTGTCGATCGTTCGTTGCTGCCGGGCGGCGCGCGCCTCGGGCGTGGGGTGGCGGCCGACCGTCAGGAATTCGCGCTGCTCCGGGGTCGCCGTGGCGATCTGCGGAACCGGCGGATCGTGCGACAACCCGCCGGAGCCGATGAAGAGGACACGTTCGTCGCGATCGCGGAAGAATTCACCGACAGCCTGCCCGAACTTTCGGACGCGCGAGACCTTCGCGAACGGTCTCGAGACGGAGTTGACGAAGATCGGCACCATGGGGACGACGTCGAGCCCCCCGAAGATGATCTCGGTCGGTTGGACGGCCCCGTGATCGACCTCCATCCGGCGCGAGATCGCGGTGTCGATGTCATTCGCGATGACGTGCGCGGCCAGGTCCTCCGCCAATTGACCGGGCACCGCGATGGGACCGTCCCACGAGTCGTAGTCCCCCGTCCCGTACGCCTCGTATCCGATGCAGAACGGCGGCATCAGGTCGTAGAAGAAGCCGTTGTAATGGTCGGGGCCGAAGTTCACGATGATGTCGGGGCGGAAGTCCCGGGCGAATCGCTGCACCTCTTCAAAAGCTCCCGCGACGGCGTCCTTGACGTCAGCAGGCGGGTCGGTGAACTCCAGTAGTGGACTGTGCGACATGCAGACGAGAGCCTGAGTCATGTTTTCCTCCTTTGATTGACAGCGTCAGCGGCCGACGACGCGACGAGACAGCACGTAGGTGAAGGTGGCGCTCATCAGCAGCTTTCCGGCGGAGTCCGCCACGGCCACTTCGGTCACTGCGACGGATCCACCGGCACGCAGCATGCGCGCCGTGGCGACAGCGAACTCCGCCTTCGAATTGCTCAAGAAGTTCTGGCTCGACTGCACCGCGAGCGGGAACAATCCCTGGTCGTCGTAGCTCTGCATTGCCAGGAACGTGCCGGCGATGTCCGCTGCTCCGAAGAGCGCGGCGGCAGAGAACATGCCGCTCGCCTGCGCGACCGGCTCACGCAGCGGCAGCGAGAAAGCGATACTCGTCCCGTCCGCGGCGTGAGGCTGCAGGCCCAGGGTGACCACGATGTCGTCGAACCCGCGCCGTGCGGCGAAATTCTGAAAGCTGTCGGCCAGTTCCTCCGTGGACGCCGAGATCGCCATTCATCGCACCTTCCTCGCAGCTGCGTTCGGCCGAGTGCCGTGGGCCTCGCGGCTGCGGCAGCACGAGCCCCGCTGTCAAAGGTGCCGTCCCCCCGGGTGTCCCGGCAGGCTCCGTGCCGCAGAATGGCACGGGTCGATATGCGCCTGGCGCGTCTGCGGCACGCTCGACGTGGCCGATTCAGCTCTCGAAGAGGAGACGAGCCTTGAGCAAAGTCGATATCAGCGCCACCGCACAGATCCGCCGGCTGGCCAAAGCCCACCCCAGCCTGACCGCCATCGTCTACGAGGGACGCGACGTGTCGTACTCCGAGTTGTACGGTCTCATCGAGCGGCTGGCGGCGAGTTTGAGTGAGGACAAGGTGGGGCCGGGCGAACGCGTGGCCTACGCGGGTCACAACAGCCTCACCTTCTTCGTGACGTTCTTCGCCGCCACATGGGTGGGAGCAGCGTTCGTACCCCTCAACTTCCGATTGGCGGCGCCTGAGACACGCGCGGTGCTCGAGGACGCCCAGCCCAGCGTGCTCGTCTCCGAGCCTCTGCAGGCAGCGGTCATCGACCCGTTCGTGGATCGACTCGGACTCGTTCGCGCCCTCGTGGTCGACGACGACGAGCACACGCCGGCGGCCGAGTACTCCAGCGACGTGTGGGGCTCGTACGGCGACTACAGCGCGAGCGGTGCGACCGCGCCCGAGATGACTTCTCGGAACGATGACGACTTGGCCGCCCTGCTCTACACGTCGGGGACGACTGGTCGAGCCAAAGGTGTGATGCTCACGCACGGCAATCTCTGGTGGAACTGGGTCAACGTGGACACCGTCGTGGACACGCGCTTCGGAGACGTGTGCTTCGCCGCTGCTCCGCTTTTCCACATCGGCGGGTTCAACGCGCTCGCGCTTCGGACCCTGACCCGAGGTGGCACGCTCATCGTGCGGCGCGCATTCCAGCCCGCACAAGCCGTCCGGGACCTCGTCAAGTACCGCGTGACGAGCATGTTCCTCGTGCCGGCGATGCTCGCCAGTATCGAGCGCGAGCCCGAATTCGCCGAAGCCGACCTCGGTGCGCTGCGCTCCACCATCGCCGCCGGTGCACCGGTCCCGCCGGCGCTGATCTCCCGCTATGTCGACAAGGGCGTCCTGATCCAACAGGCATGGGGACTGACGGAGACCTCGCCGTTCTCGACCTATCTCGAGGCCTCCCGGACCACCGAGAAGCTCGGGTCGTGCGGGATCCAGATGCCCTACACCCAGGTGAAGGTGGTCGACCCGGCATCCCTCGAACCCATCGCGGAACCCGGCGTCTCGGGTGAGTTGTGGGTACGCGGACCGAACGTCTCGCCCGGCTACTGGAACAATCCCGAGGCAACCGCCGCCGCCTTCTCGGAGCACGGGTGGTTCCGCACCGGGGACCTGGGTTACATGGACGAAGAGGGGTACATCTTCATCGTGGACCGCTTGAAGGACATGGTCATCTCAGGTGGCGAGAACGTCTACCCCGCGGAGGTCGAGAACGTCTTGAACTCGCATCCCGCCGTGGCCGACGTCGCCGTGATCGGGGTTCCTGACGACCGGTGGGGTGAAGCCGTCTGCGCAGTGGTCGCATTCCGTGCAAAACCCCTCACCCTCGAAGAGATCCGAGAGTTCCTCTCCGGCCGCATCGCTCGCTACAAATTGCCCTCGCGGCTCATCGTCGTGGATCTCGTTCCTCGCAACGGAGCAGGGAAACTCGACAAGCCGACGATCCGGCGGCAATTGGCCGGGGTGCCCATCCCCTCCATCGCGACCGTCACGGCTGCTCCCTTCACCGAGGCTGTCCGAACGCGAAGCTGAGTGAGCTCGCGCCCTCGCGCTCAGCGGCGGGCCGGGCGTCGCCGTGCCGGCTCGACGAGAGCATCCGACTCACCCTGACTCGCAGGACCGGCGGAACACCCCGCGCCGCCCGACGCCCCATGAGTGGGGGACCCTCCGGTCCTGCGAAAAAGCGAAGGCCCCGGGAGAACCCGGGGCCTTCGTCTTGCTGTGCGCGAGGGGGGACTTGAACCCCCACGCCCTTGCGGGCACTGGCACCTGAAGCCAGCGCGTCTACCTATTCCGCCACTCGCGCGAGTCACGGCACGGATGCCACGAACTCAACTTCCCGAGAATATCACGGCCACGACCCCACCACGAAACGCGGGCCCGAAAGCCCCCTTCCATGACCTGTCCAGGCGTGCTGACTACGATGTGCCTACTGGTCTGCCTGCCTGAAGGAGTCTCGTGGGGCTACTCGACAGTTTCGAGAAAGGTCTCGAACGCGCCGTCAACGGTGCGTTCGCGAAGACCTTCCGCAGTGGCATCCAGCCGGTGGAGATCGCTTCTGCGCTGCGCAGTGAGCTCGACAAGAAGGCCGTGGTCGTCACGCGCGACCGCATCCTGGCGCCCAACACCTTCAGCGTGCGCCTCTCCCCCGCCGACGACGAGAAGATGAGCGCGCTGGGCTCGACCCTGGTGTCCGAGCTCGACACGCTCGTCAAGAAGCACGCGCGCACGCAGGGCTACTCGTTCGCGGGCCCCGTGGCCATCTCGATCGAGCGCGACTCGTCGTTGTCGACCGGCACGCTGCGCGTCGACTCGCAGACCACCGAGGGTCGCATCGCGTGGCGAGGTGTCGTCGACATCGACGGCACGCGGCATCCCCTCACCGGTGCGCGCACGGTCATCGGCCGCGGGAGCGACGCCGACATCACCATCCCCGACGCCGGCACCAGCCGCAAGCACGTCGAGATCCTGTGGGACGGCGAGCGCGCGATGGTCCGCGACCTCGGCTCGACCAACGGCACCACCCTCAACGGCCGCAAGGTCTCCGAGGCCGCTCTGCCGCCCGATTCGACGATCTCGATCGGCCGCACCAATATCGTGTTCCGTGTGGTGGCTCAGGCGCAGCCGCCGCGGCGCCCGTCGGCGTCCGACGCCACGCGCATCTTCGACGTCCGGGAACGGGGACCCCAGTCATGAGTCCGTTGACTCTTCTTCTTCTGCAGGGCGGGTTCCTCGTGCTGCTCTGGTTCTTCGTGTTCGGGGTGGTCTACTCGCTGCGCGCCGACCTGTTCGGCGTCAAGGTGCGCAAGCTCCCCGAGCCGGCGGCATCCCCCGCTCCGGCGGCGGCCGCCCCCACCGCGTCGCCCGACGCGGTCACCACGCAGGTCAAGCGTCCCGCCGCCCCCGCCCCCGCCCCCGTGGGCGGTCTCGCCACGACGTCGGCCGTGTCACGCATCGTCATCACCAGCGGCCCCAAGGCGGGCCTCGAGCTGCCGCTCGGCACCGAGCCGCTCACGATCGGGCGCTCGAGCGAGTCGGGACTGGTTATCCGCGACGACTACACCTCCAGCCACCACGCCCGTCTCGTGCTGTGGGGAGACCAGTGGATGCTGCAGGACCTCGACTCCACCAACGGCACCTCGCACGACGGCGTCCGTGTCGCGGCCCCGGTGCAGGTGAAGGTGGGTGCACCCATCAAGGTCGGCGCGACGACGTTCGAGTTGAGGAAGTAACCCTCCTCCATGGTCTTCCAGGGCTCGAGCGCCGCCATCTCCCATACGGGCAAGGTGCGCTCCAACAACCAGGACTCCGGCTATGCCGGGTCCAATCTTTTCGTGGTCGCCGACGGCATGGGCGGTCACGCCGGCGGTGACGTCGCCTCGAGCCTGGCGATCGGCCGGCTCACCGACCTCGACCAGCCGTTCGGCACGCCGGCCCAGGCCGAGCACGCCATCCGCGACGCCCTGGCCGACACGGCCGCCGAGCTGATCGACACCGTCGCGCGCCGTCCCGAACTCGCGGGCATGGGCACCACGGTCAGCGCGCTGGTGATGGTCGACGACTACGCCGTCATCGGCCACATCGGCGACTCGCGCATCTACCTGTACCGCGACGACACGCTGACGCAGATCACCGCCGATCACACGTTCGTCCAGCGTCTGGTCGACTCCGGTCGCATCACCCCCGAAGAGGCGCGGTATCACCCCCGCCGTTCGGTGCTCATGCGCGTGCTCGGCGACATGGATCCCGACCCCGAGGTCGACAGCTTCATCATGCCGACACAGGACGGCGACCGCTGGCTGCTGTGCTCCGACGGCCTCTCGGGCGTCGTCGACGACGACCACACCGCCAAGACCCTCGCCCTGGGCATGCCCCCGGCCCGAACCGCCGATGCCCTGCTCAAGCAGGCGCTCGACGGCGGAGCCCCCGACAACGTCACCGTCGTCCTGGTCGATGTGGGCGGCCAGCATCCCGTGTTCATCGGCACCCCCACGATCGTCGGATCGGCGTCGAATCCGAGCGGCGTCGTCGTTCCCGCCGCACGCCCCGGTCGATCCAACTGGTTGCACCACGCGCGCCAGGTCGCGAACGAGCCCACGCACTTCGAGCCCGCCGCCGAGTTCCTCGAGGAGCTCATCGAAGAGGACCGCCGACGCGCCCGCCGCCGACGCTTCGGCTGGCTCGCCGCGCTGCTGGTCGTGCTGATCGGCATCGGAGCGGGCCTGTTCGCGGGTTACAACTGGACGCAGACGCGGTATTACGTCGGCGCCGACGACGACTCGGTCGTGATCTACCGCGGCATCCAGCAGTCCATCGGTCCGATCTCGCTGTCGAACGTCTACGAGGACACCGACATCGTGCTCGCCGACCTGTCGGCCTTCGACCGTCAGACGGTCGAAGCCACCATCTCGGCGCGCTCGCTCAGCGACGCCGAGCAGATCGTCGATCGGCTGCGGCCCACGGCGGAGGGAAGCGGATGACAGACCAGAAGCTGACCCGATCCTCGGATGCCGTGTCCACCGACACGGCCGTCATGCGCGCGCTCAAGAAGATCCGCGTCCCCGCGAAGCAGCGCAACCGCGAGCTGGGCCTGCTCGTCTTCGCGATCGCCGTCTACGCGGGCGCGGTCGTCCTCGTGCAGCTCGGTGCGACGGGAGCGGTCGAGACCGGCTTCCTCACGCTGGCGGCTGTGCCGGCGGTCCTCGCGCTGATCACGCACGTGGTGCTGCGCCTGCGCGCGCGCGACGCCGACCCCTTCGTCCTCCCGATCGCCACCGTCCTCACGGGTCTGGGCATCGCGATGATCTACCGCATCGACCTTGCCGAGCAGTCGACGGGGTGGGATGCCACCGGCCACCGCCAGATCGCCTGGGCGGCGATCGCGATGGTCGCGGCCCTGGCCGTGCTGATCTTCGTCCGCAACTACCGCGTGCTGTTCCGCTACACCTATCTGTTCGGCCTGGTCGGCATCCTGCTGCTCCTGCTGCCCTTCGTGCCGGGCCTCGGGACCGACCAGAACGCCGACGTGTGGGTGTCGCTGGGCTTCGTGTCGTTCCAGCCCGGTGAGCTGGCCAAGATCTGCCTGGCCATCTTCTTCGCCGGCTACCTGGTCCGCACGCGCGAGAGCCTCACCTCGACCGGGACGCGCTTCCTCTTCATGACGTGGCCGCGTGCGCGCGAGCTCGGTCCGGTGCTCATCATCTGGCTCGTCTCGCTGGGCATCATCGTGCTGCAGCGCGACCTCGGCACGGGCCTGCTCATCTTCGGCATGTTCGTCGCGATGCTGTACGTCGCGACCGGCAAGACCAGCTGGGTGCTGATCGGCCTGGTGCTGGTGGCGAGCGGTGCGTTCCTGGCATCCCGGTTCCTCCCCTACGTCAACGGGCGTTTCGCCAACTGGCTCAACGCCTTCGACCCCGAGGTGATCGACCGCGACGGCGGCAGCTACCAGCTGGTGCAGGGCATCTTCGGCCTGTCGCACGGCGGTCTGTTCGGCACGGGTCTCGGCCAGGGCCGGCCGTACATCACGCCCCTGTCGCAGAGCGACTACATCGTGCCCAGCCTCGGAGAAGAGCTCGGCCTGGTGGGCCTCTTCGCGATCCTCGCGCTGTACATGGTCTTCACCAGCCGCGGGATCCGCGTGGGCCTGGCAGGGCAGGACGACTTCGGCAAGCTGCTCGCGACCGGCTTCTCGTTCACGATCGCCCTGCAGGTGTTCATCATGGTCGGCGGGGTGACCCGCGTCATCCCGCTCACCGGTCTGACCACCCCGTTCCTGGCCGCCGGAGGCTCGTCGCTGATCGCGAACTGGATCATCGTGGCCTTCCTGCTCAGAATCTCGGATGCCGTGCGCAGCCGCCCCCGGGTGGTGATCGGCTGATGACCCGACCGACCGCACCCGCCGTCACCCCGATCCGCGAGGAGGCACCGTGACCAAAGAGCTCCGACGCCTCAGCATCGTCATGCTGGCGATGTTCCTGGCGCTGTTCGCCTCGACGAGCATCATCCAGGTGGTCCAGGCCAACGCCCTGACCAACACCTCGGGCAACACCCGCGCGCTCTACGACTCGTACGAGGTGCAGCGCGGATCCATCATCGCCAGCGGCACGCCCATCGCGCAGTCCGTCCCGTCCGACGACGTCTACAGCTGGCAGCGGCAGTACACGGATGCCGCGATGTGGGCGCCCGTGACCGGCTACATGAACCCCGTGCTCGACTCGCGCACCGCCATCGAGCAGGCCGAGAACAGCGTGCTCAGCGGCCAGGACTCCAACCAGTTCTTCTCGCGCATCGACCGCGCCATCACCGGTCAGGCCCCGCGCGGCTCGAACGTCGAACTGTCGGTCGACGCCACCGTGCAGAAAGCCGCGTGGGACGCCCTGGGCGACCTGCAGGGTGCGGTCGTCGCGATCGAGCCGTCGACCGGGCGCATCCTGGCGATGGTCTCCAAGCCCAGCTTCGACACGAACGCCCTCGCCTCGCACGACACCGCGAGCGTCGACGCCGCCTACGACCAGCTCGTCGCGGATTCGTCGAAGCCCCTCGACAACCGCGCCATCGCGGGCGACCTCAACCCGCCCGGGTCGACCTTCAAGCTGGTCGTCGCGTCGGCGGCGCTCGCCTCGGGTCGCTACACGCCCGACTCGGCTTTCCCCAATCTCGCGGCGTACACCCTCCCGCAGTCGACGAACGTCGTCAGCAACGCCGGCGGCGGCGCGTGCGGCGAGGGCGAGACCGTCACCATCGCGACGGCCCTGCGTCTGAGCTGCAACATCCCCTTCGCCGAGCTGGCGGTCGAGCTCGGCGACGACGCGATCCGCGCCGAGGCCGAGAAGTACGGCTTCAACGCCACCTTCACCATGCCGCTGCAGTCCACGGCATCCACGTACCCCGCCTCGCCCAACGCTCCGCAGACCGCGCTGAGCGGCTTCGGACAGGGCGATGTGCGCGCGACCCCCCTGCAGATGGCGATGGTCTCGGCGGGTATCGCCAACGGCGGTGTGGTGATGAACCCGCGCATGGTCGACCGGGTGATCGGCACCGATCTGTCGGTCACCGACCAGGGTGCGGACAGCGAGTTCGGTCGTGCTCTCGAGCCCGACATCGCCGCGCAGATGGTGTCGATGATGACGGCGAACGTCCAGGACGGCGCGGCATCGAATGCAACAATAGACGGGGTCCGAGTGGCGGGTAAGACCGGCACCGCGGAGAACGATTCCCGTCCCTACACTCTCTGGTTCACCGGCTTCGCACCGGCGGACGACCCCCGGGTCGCCGTCGCCGTGGTCGTCGAAAACGGCGGGGGCCGGGGGCAGAACGGGAGCGGCAACGAGATCGCCGCCCCGATAGCGAAGAAGGTCATGGAGGCGGTGCTGAGCAAATGAGACCGACGCAGGGTGTGACCTTCGGAGGACGCTACGAGCTGGATTCGCGGATCGCGATCGGCGGGATGGGCGAGGTCTGGGAAGCGACCGACCACGTCATCGGACGTACCGTCGCGATCAAGATCCTCAAAGACGAGTACATGGGCGACCCGGGCTTCCTCGAGCGCTTCCGCGCCGAGGCCCGTCACGCCGCGCTCGTCAACCATGAGGGCATCGCGAGCGTGTTCGACTACGGCGAAGAGGACGGCAGCGCCTTCCTCGTCATGGAGCTCGTGCCCGGCGAGGCCCTCTCGACCATCCTCGAGCGCGAGGGCTCGCTGTCGACCGACAAGACGCTCGACATCGTCGCGCAGACCGCCGCGGCCCTGCAGGCGGCCCATGCCGCGGGTCTCGTGCACCGCGACATCAAGCCCGGCAACCTGCTGATCACCCCCGACGGCCGAGTCAAGATCACCGACTTCGGTATCGCCCGCATCGCCGACCAGGTGCCGCTCACCGCGACCGGCCAGGTCATGGGCACCGTGCAGTACCTCTCGCCCGAGCAGGCGTCGGGCCACCCCGCCTCGCCCGCGACCGACACGTACTCGCTCGGCATCGTCGCGTACGAGAGCCTGGCCGGCAAGCGCCCGTTCACCGGTGAATCGCAGGTCGCGATCGCGATGGCGCAGATCAACGAGCAGCCCGCCCCGCTGCCGCCCACGGTCGCCGTGCCGGTGCAGAACCTCGTGATGGCGATGATCGCCAAGAAACCCGAGGACCGCCCCGCCTCGTCTGCAGCCGTCTCGCGCGCCGCCACGGCCCTGCGCCGCGGAGACCTCGCTGCCGCGGCCGCCGCGGTGCCCGCCGTCGCCGCCGGAGCCGCCGCGGTGGACGACGCCACGCAGCTGCTCACCGCGGGTCAGACCTCGGCGACGACGCGGCTCATGCCCGCTGCCGCCGCGACCTCGCTCCTCACCGAGGAGCACACCGAAGAGGACCCGGCTCCGCAGAAGAAGAAGCGCAGCCCCTGGACGTGGCCGCTCATCGCGCTGATCGTCCTGCTCGCGCTCGTGCTGGGCGGCACGCTCTTCACGCTGCTGGGAAACCAGGGCCAGCCGGATGCGGCGCCGACCAGCGCCTCGCCGACGGCGACGACGCCCAGCGTCGCCCCGTCCTCGCCGACACCGACGCCCACCCAGACGTCGCAGCGCGTCGAGGTCGGCTCGCTCGGCCTGCAGGGCAAGACCTGCGACGAGGCGCGGGCGATCCTCGACGAGAACAACCTCGTCGCGGACTGCCGCGTCGGAAACGCGGCGACCTCGGCGAACGACGTCGGTCTCATCTACGACGTCAACCCCACGGGCCGCGTCGACGAGGGTACGACGATCACGGTCACCACCTACGCGAACCAGACCGAGCTGCCCACCCCCGGTACGCCCACCCTGCCGGGTGCCTCGGTCTCGGCCGGCAGCGACATCCAGGTGTCGTGGCAGCAGTACACGTGCCCGTCCGGAACCGGCCAGGTCACGTCGTACAACTTCACGGCGACCAACGGCACCTTCGACACCAATGGTCAGTCGACCGCGGCGTTCGCTCCCGACGCCCGCAACGCGCAGCTCAAGGTAAGCAACGCGGCGGGTCAGACCCTGCGGGTGACGTACACCGTCAGCTGCTCGGGCACGGGCGACCGCCAGGCCGGGCCGTCGGGCGAAGCGTCGGCGACGATTACCGGTGGCAACACGCCCTCGCCGTCGGCGACGGGCAACGGCGCCGCCGCCACCCCCGTCCGTCCCTGATCCACCTCTACGCCAGGAGTTCTTCTCGTGACCACTGAGACGCGCGTCCTCTCGGGGCGCTACCGTGTCGACGACCTCATCGGTCGCGGCGGCATGGCGAGCGTCTACCGAGGCTACGACGAGACTCTCGGGCGCACCGTCGCGATCAAGATCCTCAAGAGCGATCTCGCGGGCGATGCGGCCTTCCGCACGCGCTTCCGCCTCGAAGCGCAGGCCGCGTCGCGCATGGCGCACCCCACGATCGTGCGCGTGTTCGACGCGGGCGAGGACGCCGAGACGGGCCGCGACGGGGTCGAACGACCCGTGCCGTACATCGTCATGGAGCTGGTGCACGGACGTCTGCTCAAGGACGTCATCGCCGAGGGTCCCGTTCCCACGGACGACGCGCTGCGCTACGTCGACGGCATCCTCGAGGCTCTGGAGTACTCGCACCGCGCCGGTGTCGTGCACCGCGACATCAAGCCCGGAAACGTCATGATCACCGACGGCGGCCGGGTGAAGGTCATGGATTTCGGTATCGCCCGCGCGGTGTCCGATTCCTCTTCCACCGTGGCCGAGACCACGGCCATCGTCGGAACGGCGGCGTACTTCTCTCCCGAGCAGGCCAAGGGCGAGTCGGTCGACGCGCGCGCCGACCTGTACTCCACCGGCGTCGTGCTCTACGAGTTGCTCACCGGGCGCACGCCCTTCCGCGGAGACACTCCCGTCGCCGTCGCGTACCAGCACGTGAGCGAAGCGCCCGTGCCGCCGAGCGAGATCGACGAGACGATTCCGCGTGCCCTGGATGCCATCGTCCTCCGCGCCCTCGCCAAGGACCCGTTCCAGCGCCCGCAGGATGCCGCGAGCTTCCGCGAGGCGCTCGACGAGACCATCGACGGCAAGGCACCGACCAAGCGGCAGATGTCGGCGCTGTCGAACGAGCTCTACGGACCCAATCCGCGTCAGGCCGCCGAGACGGCGCGTTCGCTGCGCCAGCTCAGCACCGACACCACCATGCGGCGCACGCAGCCCGGCCCGCCGGTCGCCTGGATCTGGGGAGGCGTCAGCGTCCTCGCGGTGCTTCTCGTCGCGGTGTTCGTCTGGGTCATGCAGTTCCAGCCGACCGACGACGTGCCCACGGCATCCCTCGCCGTTCCGAACGTCGTCGACATGTCGTACGAGCGGGCCGTCGAGACCCTCGAGGCCGAGCAGCTGACCGCCAGCCGCGTCAACGAGTCCGACGAGAAGATCGCGGCCGGCAATGTCATCGACACCGTCCCCGCAGCGGGCACCAGCGTCGCCGCCGGGCAGAAGGTCACCGTCTACGTCTCGACCGGCCCCGACACGGCCAAGGTCCCCACTCTCGAGGGGATCACCGAGAGCGAGGCGCGCGCCGCCATCGAGACGGCGGGGCTGTCGCTCGGTTCGATCCGCCGGCAGGACGACCCGGCCCTGGCCGCCGGCACCGTCATCTCGTCGACGCTCGAGGCCGGCACCGACGTCGCCAAGGGCACCACGGTCAACCTCGTCGTCGCGAGCGGCCAGGTCGTCATCGTGGACTACACGGGCTACACCCTCGAGGCGGCCGAACGAGAGCTTCAGTCCGACGAGAAGCAGCTGACCGTGCGGACGCAGGAGGATCCCGGATGCCGTGCCGCCGCGCAGCGCACGGTCATCACCCAGTCGCTCGCGCCGGGCGAGGTGCCCGTGCACAGCGAGATCACCCTGACGGTGTGCTCGGGGAGCTGAACCCCCGCGGGTGCAGCCGCGCTCCACGCGCGGCGGCGCCGGGCAGACCGGCGTCCTGCAACCACCGGCCCAGGAGCCTGTGACCGCCCTCGGTGAGCACGCTCTCGGGGTGGAACTGCACGCCCTGGATCGGCGCCCGCCGGTGTCGCAGGCCCATCACCACACCGCCGTCGGTCCGGGCCGTGACCTCGAGCTCGGGCGGGAGCGTCTCGGCAACGACCGACAGGGAGTGGTAGCGCGTGGCGACGAAACCGTCGGGCAGGTCGCGGAACACCCCGTCCCCGCCGTGGCGGATGACACTCGTGATGCCGTGCAGCAGCTCGGGGGCGTGGTCGACGCGCGCGCCGAACGCGGTCGCGATCGCCTGATGCCCCAGGCAGACGCCGAGCAGCGGCATCCCCTCGTCGAAAGCCCGTCGCACCACGCGGACGGACTCGCCCGCCTCGTCGGGATGTCCGGGGCCCGGTGAGACGAGCACCGCGTCGGCCTCGGCGACGACCCGGTCGGTCACCGTGGGGTCATCCGCCGACACCATCACCGTGTCCGCTCCGAGGTCGCGCAGGTAGCCGGCGAGGGTGTGGACGAAGCTGTCGCGATTGTCGACGACCGCGACGCGCCAGGCGGTCACTCGACCGTGACCTCCGACGGGTAGACCAGGTCGCTCACCCAGGGGAAGACGTAGAAGAACAGTCCGTAGAGCACCGCGGCCAGCAGCACCAGGATGATCAGCAGACGCACCCACCACGGACCGGGGAGGATGCGCCAGAGGGCTCCGTACATCAGGCTGCTCCAGAGGTGAGGGACATGGGGGGACCGGCCTCGGTCCGCGGGGTGTAGGACTCGAATACGCCGTAGGCGATCGCGCGCTCCGAGAAGCCGTAGCGCGGGCTGCAGGTGGTCATGGTGATGATGCGGTCGGTCGCCTCGATCTCGGGCTGCTGCGGCAGCGGCAGCAGCACGTTGACGCCGTCGGGGCGGACGTACTCGAGGTTGCGGTAGCGATACGTGTACCAGCCGTCCTGCGTCTCGACGACGACCGCGTCCCCGACGTGCAGCGACGGCAGGTCGGCGAACGGCGCCCCGTGACTGCCGCGGTGGCCGGCGATGGCGAAGTTACCCACCTGACCGGGCATGGCCGTGTCGGGGTAATGGCCTAGCCCGATCGGGTCGAGAGTGCGGGCCGAGCTCACGCCGCCCGCGAGCGGGAACTGGTAGTCCGCGCCGAAGCGGGGGATGTGGACGACGCCGAAGCGTTCCGCGTCGCCCGGCTGCGGCAGAGCCGGGGGATCGGCCGTCGGCGGGGCCGTCGGCTGTGCGGGGGCGGCGGTCTCGGTACCGGACGTGGGTGCCGGCGGGAGCGGGTCGGCCGCCCACGACTCGCTCAGGCTCTTGCCCTCGTCCTTGAACTGGGCGCCGATGATCGCGTCGCCGATCCACAGCTGCCACACCACGAACAGCAGCACGAGCACGCCGGCGGTGACGAGCAGGTCGCCGATGATGCCGACGATCGAGATGCGACGACGCGGCGCGGGAGCGGGGCGGCGACCTCGACGGGTCTGCGGCTGCGTGTCGGACTGCACGGGCAGAGTCTAGTTCCGTGGGTTCGCGGGCACCTGAGCATTAGACTGTGCGGCATGGCTCGAACTGGCAAAGGCGAAGACCCGATCGCCGAGCGCAACGACGCAAACGCAGCTCCGAACCCGGTGTGGTTCCTGCCCATCATGATCGGCCTCATGCTGGTCGGCCTCGTGTGGGTGCTGGTGTTCTACCTCAGCGGCTCGCAGTTCCCGATCCCCGGCATCGGCGCGTGGAACCTCGTCATCGGCTTCGGCATCGCCTTCGTCGGCTTCCTCATGACCACGCGGTGGCGCTGACTTACACGCGTGTAATTCATCCCCACCTGTGGACGGGGCTGTGGATAACCGTCAGAAGTACGCGATCGCCGGCACCGCCAGAAGCGCCAGCAGCACGACCGTGAACGCGATCATGAGTCCGGTCTGCAGGCCGCGTTGCGACGCGGCCCGTGTGCGCGAGTAGATCAGTCCGATCACGGCGCCGGTGAGCAGACCGCCCAGGTGCGCCTGCCACGAGATGCCCACGGCCGCGAGGGACGCGGCGAAGTCGCCCGACCCGATCGCGTTGAACCCGGCGAGCACGAACGGCCAGGCGAAGTTGATCCCGATCAGGATGCCGATGACGCGGATGTCCGCGCCGATGTGCCGACCGATCACGAGCAGCGCCCCGAAGAGCGCGAAGATCGCCCCGGATGCACCGACCGTCCACACGCCGGGCGCGAGAAGGGCCACGGCGACCGAGCCGCCGATCGCGCCGATGACGTAGAGCGCGAGGAAGCGCCAGCGTCCCAGAAGCGGTTCGAGACTGCGACCGATGAACCACAGCGCCAGCATGTTGAGTCCGACGTGGAAGAACCCGTCGTGCACGAGGGCGACGGTGACCAGGCGCCAGGGCTGGATGACGCCGGCCTGCGGCAGCAGGAAGAGACTGTTGAACGCGAACAGGCTCGTCAGCACCGGGCCCAGCCCGGGGATCAGGCCGATGATGTAGACCAGCCCGGTCACGGCGATGATGCCGAGGGTCATCCGGGGCCGGTCGCTCGAGACGATCGCCATCGGGCGCGACGCCCAGCGGCGCTCGGCCTTCTTCTGCGCGGGCGTCTGCGCGGCGCGCTGCTCGGCCATGCACTCCGGGCAGATGACGCCGACGGCGGCGGGGGTCCGGCATTCCGAGCACACGGTACGCATGCACCGCTGGCACAGCACGAAGCTCTGCCGGTCAGGATGCCGGTAGCAGAAGTTGTCGCTGTTGCGACGGAACTCCTCGGTGGAAGACACCCGCCGCCGTCCGGAGGGTCAGACCGAGACGACGTCGACCGACTGGAGCACGACGGGCTCGATCGGACGGTCGCCGGCGGCGGTGGGAACCGAGGCGATCTTGTCGACGACGGCCTTGGAGGCGTCGTCGGCGACCTCGCCGAAGATGGTGTGCTTGCCCTGCAGCCAGGGGGTGGGGTCGGTGGTGATGAAGAACTGCGAGCCGTTCGTGCCCTCGGCCTGACCCGTGATCGCGTTGCGACGCAGACCGGCGTTCGCCATGGCGAGCTTGTAGGGCGCGGTGAAGTCGAGCTCGGGGTGGATCTCGTCGTTGAAGTTGTAGCCGGGTCCGCCGATGCCCTGACCGAGCGGGTCGCCGCCCTGGATCATGAAGTTCGGGATGATGCGGTGGAAGATCACGTCCGTGTAGAGCGGACCTTCGCCCTTGGCGCCCGTTGCCGGGTTCGTCCACTCCTGCGTCCCATCGGACAGACCGATGAAGTTGCGGACGGTTCGCGGCGCGTGGTCGCCGAAGAGGTTGACGACGATGTCGCCGTGGTTGGTGTGCAGGGTCGCGACGGCGGTGTGGTTGGCCATGGGTACATTCTCTCAGAGTTATCTGCAAGGGTCGGCGGCGCCGGCGGCCCGTTCTGGCAAGATGAGGGCAACGTACATCCCATCGACAGGGAGGATGAGCCGTGGGCCTCAGCCGCAAGAGCAAGAAGGAACTGCGCAAGCTCCAGAAGCACGCCGCCAAGGTGTGGGAGTCGCAGCAGGTGCTGCTGGGCGAGAGCGGGAAGGTCGCTCGCGAAGCAGGCCACCAGCTCGGTCGCTTCAGCCGCGAAGACCTCGTCCCCGCCGTTCAGGACGGCTACAGCAAGTACGCCGCGCCGTACGTGGACAAGGGCGTGAAGGGCACCAACCGCTTCCTCAGCCACAAGGTCGTCCCCGCCGCGGGCGCCGTGGTCGGCGGAGCGATGTCGGTGTGGGATGCCGCGGGAGACACCCGTGACCGCCTGGCCAAGGGTCGCGGCTTCGAGCTCGACACCCACAAGTACGCCAAGCGTGCCGAGAAGTACGGCAAGCAGGCCACCAAGCGCCTGAGCAAGAAGCTCCCCTCGCAGCACGACGGCATCGGGGCCGGTGGCGTCATCGCCATCATCCTGGGCGTCGTCGCCGCCGCGGGCGTCGCGTACGCCGCCTGGCAGACGCTGCGCGCCGACGATGAGCTGTGGGTGGCGGACGACCCGCTGCGCGCGCCGGACGCGTGAGCGATCCCACCATCAGAGTCCGAGAGGCCGCGCGTGAGCGCGGCCTCTCGGTCGATGTGCGCGAGCGTCCGGCCGCATCGAGCCTCGACGAGGCCGCCGAGCTGCTCGGCATCCCGTCCGCGTCGATCGTGAAGACGCTCGTGGTCAAGCGCTCGGACGACACCTACCTCTTCGCGCTCGTGCCGGGCGACCGGGCGATCTCGTGGCCCAAGCTGCGGGCCGTGGTGGGCGTCAACAAGCTGCGCCTGCCCGAGCCGGAGCTGGCTCTCGCCGCCACGGGGTACGAGCGCGGCACGATCGTGCCGATCGGCAGTACGACCGACTGGCCCGTGTACGCCGACGAGCGCATCGCGGGCACGCGCATCGCGATGGGTGCCGGAGCGCACGGATACAGCCTCTTCGTGGATGCCGACGACCTCATCGCCGCGTACGACGCCGTCGTGGCCGACATCACCGTCGATCGGGCCTGACGCCCTCAGCTTCGCGCGAGTCCCGCCATGCGGAACGCGATGTCGACGAGCTGGACCCGGCGCAGCCGTCGGGTGGCTGCCATCGCGAACCACTCCGCCCGGTCGGTCGACCCGTCCGTCTCGTAGCGCAGCCGTCCCCCGACCACCCGGGCGCGGTAGACGATGCGCAGCGCGTGCAGGGGTCCCGTCGCGCCCTCGGCCAGCCGCGCCTCGGCCGGGATGACCCGGGAATGGATGCCGAGCAGCTCGCCCACCGCGACCCGGAACCCGGTCTCTTCGCGTACCTCGCGCCGCACGGCGTGCACGGGATCCTCGCCGGCCTCGAGACCGCCGCCCGGCAGCGTCCAGGCCGCGCGCCGGCCGTCCACCCAGTGGGCGAGCAGCACGCGGTCGTCGTCATCGGTGATGACGGCGTACGCGGCCACCCGCATGTCCATGACCAGACTCTAGCGACCCGCGTCCGCCGCTCGGCTATTCGCCGGTCGACAGCATCAGGACACGCCACGATGGCCCCTGACGCGAAAGAGCCGGCCCGAGGGCCGGCTCTTGATCGCGGTTGTGGAGCCTAGGAGATTCGAACTCCTGACATCCTGCTTGCAAAGCAGGCGCTCTACCAGCTGAGCTAAGGCCCCGCGAGGGAAGGGGTGGGGCTACCAGGACTTGAACCTGGGACCTCTTCATTATCAGTGAAGCGCTCTAACCGCCTGAGCTATAGCCCCGTCTCGCTGACGTGATGTCAACCTCGAAGACTTTACCGGACTTCCGAGGTTTTGACGAATCGGCGTCAGTTCGAGGTGAAACCGACGAGCAAGCCGCCGGTGACCTTGACCGCGAGGTTGTAGATGCCGGCCATGACCGCACCCAGCACCGTCACGACGACCAGGTTGAGGATCGCCACGATCGCGGCGAAGGCCATGACCTGCGGCAGCCCGACGTACTGCGACAGCGTCGCGCCGCCGTCGGTGAAGCTGGTGAAGAACTCATCGAGCTTCGTCAGCAGCGTCGCCGAGACGACGAGGTAGATGAGGAAGTACGACACCACCGTCACGATGGCGACGGCGACCGCCACCAGGAACGACAGCTTCACCGCCGACCAGAAGTCGATGTAGACCAGGCGCAGACGAACCTGCTTGGCAGGGGTCTTGTGAGTCGACTTCTTGGCGAGTTTGTCGGCTACCGTGCTCATGCGTCAGTACTTTCCTCGGGGGTCTCGGGAGTGGAGGCGGTGGCCTCGTCCGCATCGTCTGCGGCGGGCTCCGTGGTCGTCTCCGTCGTCTCGGCCAGGTTGCGTTCCGCGTTGCGGGCGATCGCGATGATCTTGTCGTCGCCTCCTGCGCGGGCGAAAACGACACCCATCGTGTCGCGTCCCTTCGCGGGCACCTCGGCCACGGAGGAGCGTACCACCTTGCCGCTGGCAAGAACCACAAGGACCTCGTCGGTCTCGGACACCATCATTCCGCCCGCGAGAACGCCGCGATCGTCGGTCAGACGAGCCACCTTGATGCCCAGGCCGCCGCGGTTCTGCATGCGGTACTCGGTCACCGCGGTGCGCTTCGCGTACCCGCCCTCGGTGACCACGAACACGAATTCGTCGTCCTTGGCGACGGATGCCGACAGCAGGCTGTCGCCCTCGCGGAAGTCCATGCCCTTCACACCCGACGTCGAGCGTCCCATCGGGCGCAGCGCACTGTCGGTGGCCGAGAACCGCAGCGACATACCGAGGCGGCTGATGAGCAGGATGTCGTCGCCCTCGTCGACCAGCAGGGCGCTCACGAGCTCGTCGGCACCGGCCTGCTCGGCGTCGTCGCCCTCGTCCGACACCTGACCGCGCAGTTTGATGGCGATCACGCCGCCCTGGCGGTTGGTGTCGTACTCGTCGAGGCGGGTCTTCTTCACCAGACCGCCGCGCGTGGCCAGCACGAGGTAGGTCGCGACCTGGTAGTCGCGGATGTCGAGGATCTGGGCGATCTCTTCGTCGGGCTGCAGCGCCAGCAGGTTGGCGACGTGCTGACCCTTGGCATCCCGCCCCGCCTCGGGGACCTCGTAGGCCTTCGAGCGGTACACGCGGCCCTTGTTCGTGAAGAAGAGCAGCCAGTGGTGGGTCGTCGTGACGAAGAAGTGCTCGACGACGTCGTCGGCGCGCAGCTGCGCCCCCTTGACGCCCTTCCCACCGCGATGCTGCGAACGGTAGTTGTCGCTGCGCGTGCGCTTGATGTAGCCGTCGCGCGTGACGGTGACGACCATCTCTTCTTCGGCGATGAGGTCTTCGATCGAGACGTCGCCATCGAACCCGTGCAGGATCTCGGTGCGGCGGTCGTCGCCGAAACGGTCGACGATCGCGGTCAGTTCGTCGCGGATGATCGTCCGCTGACGGCCGGGGGTCGCGAGGATGTCATTGTAGTCGGCGATGCGGGCCTCGAGCTCGGTCGCCTCGTCCACGATCTTCTGGCGCTCGAGGGCGGCCAGTCGACGCAGCTGCATGTCGAGGATCGCCTGCGCCTGCACGTCGTCGATGTCGAGCAGCTTCTGCAGGCCCTCGTTGGCATCCTGAGCCGTCGGCGAGCGACGGATGAGCGCGATGACCTCGTCGAGCGCGTCGAGCGCCTTGAGGTAGCCGCGCAGGATGTGCATGCGCTCCTCGGCCTTGCGCAGGCGGTAGCGCGTGCGCCGGACGATGACCTCGACCTGGTGGTCGATCCACAGGCTGATGAAACCGTCGAGAGACAGGGTGCGGGGCACGCCGTCGACGATCGCCAGCATGTTGGCGCCGAAGTTCTCTTGCAGCTGGGTGTGCTTGTACAGGTTGTTCAGCACGACCTTGGCGACCGCGTCGCGCTTGAGCACGACGACCAGGCGCTGGCCGGTACGGCCCGAGCTCTCGTCGCGGATGTCGGCGACGCCGGTGATCTTGCCCTCGCGCGCGAGGTCGCCGATCTTGACCGCGACGTTGTCGGGGTTGACCTGGTACGGCAGCTCGGTGATCACCAGGCACGTGCGGCCCTGGATCTCTTCGATGTTGACGACGGCGCGCATCGTGATGGAGCCGCGGCCGGTGCGGTAGGCGTCCTTGATGCCGCGCGTGCCCAGGATCTGCGCGCGCGTGGGGAAGTCGGGACCCGGGATGCGCTGCATGAGCGCCTCGAGCAGCTCCTCGCGCGTGGCATCCGGGTTCTCGAGAGCCCACAGCGCGCCGTCGGCCACCTCGCGGAGGTTGTGCGGCGGGATGTTGGTCGCCATGCCGACGGCGATGCCGACCGAGCCGTTGACCAGCAGGTTCGGGAAACGCGAGGGCAGGACCGTCGGCTCCTGCGTCTGGCCGTCGTAGTTGTCCTGGAAGTCGACGGTCTCTTCTTCGATGTCGCGCACCATCTCGAGCGCGAGCGGAGCCATCTTGGTCTCGGTGTAGCGGGGGGCGGCCGCACCCTGGTTGCCGGGCGAGCCGAAGTTGCCCTGCCCCAGCGCCAGCGGGTAACGCAGCGACCACGGCTGCACCAGACGAACGAGGGCGTCGTAGATGGGCGCGTCGCCGTGCGGGTGGTAGTGCCCCATGACCTCGCCGACGACACGGGCGCACTTCGAGAACGACTTGTCGGGGCGGAACCCGCCGTCGTACATGCCGTAGATCACGCGGCGGTGCACGGGCTTGAGACCGTCGCGCACGTCGGGCAGGGCGCGCCCGACGATGACGCTCATCGCGTAGTCGAGGTAGCTCCGCTGCATCTCGAGCTGCAGATCGACCTGGTCGATCTTGCCGTGGTCGTGCACCGGCTCGCCGCGGACGTCGTCGGGTTCGGGCGTGGTGTCGTCAGCCATGTGTTCTCAGTTCCGTAGTGCGTGCGTCGTCGGTCGGCGCCGTGCGTCGGCGCCCCGGGTCAGATGTCGAGGAAGCGGACGTCTTTGGCGTTGCGCTGGATGAAGCTGCGGCGCGACTCGACATCCTCGCCCATCAGGACCGAGAAGATCTCGTCGGCCGCGGCCGCGTCGTCGATCGTGACCTGCTTGAGCGTGCGGGTCTGGGGATCCATGGTGGTCTCCCACAGCTCGTGGTCGTTCATCTCGCCCAGACCCTTGTAGCGCTGGATGCCGTTGTCCTTGGGGATACGGCGACCGGATGCCTGCCCGTCGACCAGGAGAGCGTCGCGCTCCCGGTCGCTGTAGGCGTACTCGTGGGGGTGGTTCGACCACTTGAGCCGGTACAGCGGAGGCTGCGCGAGGTAGACGAAGCCGGCCTCGATGAGTCCGCGCATGTAGCGGAACAGCAGGGTGAGCAGCAGCGTCGTGATGTGCTGGCCGTCGACGTCGGCATCGGCCATGAGCACGATCTTGTGGTACCGGGCCTTCGCCATGTCGAAGTCCTCGCCGATGCCCGTGCCGAAGGCCTGGATCATCGCCTGGACCTCTTTGTTGCCGAGAGCGCGGTCGAGACGCGCACGCTCGACGTTCAGGATCTTTCCGCGCAGGGCCAGAATCGCCTGGGTGTGCGGATCGCGGCCCTGGACGGCCGAGCCGCCGGCCGAGTCGCCCTCGACGAGGAAGATCTCGCTGATCGAGGGGTCCTTCGACGTGCAGTCCTTGAGCTTGTCGGGCATCGCCGCCGACTCGAAGACGCTCTTGCGACGAGCGGTCTCGCGGGCCTTGCGGGCGGCGAGACGCGCGGTGGCGGCGTCGATCGCCTTGCGGATGATGTTCTTGGCCTGCGCGGGGTTGCGGTCGAACCAGTCGCCGAGCTTTTCGCCCACGACCTTCTGCACGTAGGCGCGGGCCTCGGTGTTGCCGAGCTTGGTCTTGGTCTGGCCCTCGAACTGCGGCTCGGACAGCTTGACCGAGATCACCGCGGTCAGACCCTCGCGGATGTCGTCGCCGGTGAGGTTGTCGTCCTTCTCCTTGAGGAGGTTGTTGGCGCGGGCGTACCGGTTGACGAGCGTGGTGAGCGCGGCACGGAATCCCTCTTCGTGCGTCCCGCCCTCGTGCGTGTTGATCGTGTTGGCGTACGTGAAGACGTTCTCGGTGTACGCGGTGGTCCACTGCATCGCCAGCTCGAGGGCGATCTTGCGCTCGGTGTCCTCGGACTCGACCTCGATGATCTCCTCGTTGACCACGTCGGCCTTGCGCACGCGGTTGAGGTGCTCGACGTAGTCGACCAGGCCGCGCTCGTACAGGAACGAATCGTGCCGGGCCTCGGTGACCTCTTCGCCGGGCTCGCCCTCGGTGACGACGGCGTCGGGTCGCTCGTCCCGCAGGCTGATGCGCAGTCCCTTGTTGAGGAACGCCATCTGCTGGAAGCGCGTGCGCAGCGTGTCGTAGTCGAAGTCGATGGTGTCGAAGATGGTGGCATCCGGCCAGAACGTGATCGACGTTCCGGTCCTGTCGCTCTCTTCGCCCTTCTCGAGCGGAGCCAGGGGTACTCCCCCGGTGCGGAAGGACTGACGCCACACGTGACCCTGGCGCTGCACCTCGACCTCGAGGCGCGTCGACAGCGCGTTCACGACAGACGAGCCGACGCCGTGCAGACCGCCCGAGACGGCGTATCCGCCGCCGCCGAACTTTCCCCCCGCGTGCAGCACCGTCAGCACGACCTCGACCGTCGACTTGCCCTCGGTGCGGTGCATGTCGACCGGGATGCCGCGACCGTTGTCGATGACGCGGACCGCCCCGTCGCTCAGGATGGTGACGTCGATCGTGTCGCAGTAGCCGGCGAGGGCTTCGTCGACGGAGTTGTCGACGATCTCTTGGACGAGGTGGTGCAGACCGCGCTCACCGGTCGAGCCGATGTACATACCGGGCCGCTTGCGGACCGCCTCGAGTCCCTCGAGCACCTGGATGGCGTCTGCCCCGTACTCGTTGGGAACCTTCGCGGGGGTGTTCGCTTCGGGTTCCTCGGAAACGGTGTCGGGGTTCTCGGACGTCATGAGTGAACGCGCTCCAGATCGATTCGTCGGAGATCCCATCCTATCGCGCGAGGCCTCATCGCACGGCGTGTACGCCCCGGAGCGGGGATAAATCCCGTCGAACCGTGACCGACCATGACTCAGCCGTAGGTATCGCGCGGACCGCGGCCTGGAACGGCTCTGGGCCCCCATTTCCACGAGGGGACGTCGGGCCCTACGAAACGGATCGCTTCGACCCCCGCCTCGGGGAAGCGCCGGATGATCTCCGACAGGATGTGCGCGCGCATCAGCTGCAGCTGCTTGGCCCACGCCGTGGAGTCGGCCTGGACGGTCAGGGTGCCGGCATCCAGAGCCACGGGACGGGTGTGCGCGGCGGTGTCCGCTCCGGCCACCTCGTCCCACGTGCGCACCAGATCCTCGCGCGACAGCTGGGCCTCCCAGCCGGCCGAGCGCGTCAGCGCAGACAGCACGTCACCCAGCCCCCGGGGGTCGCGCCCGGGCGAGAAGGGGGCGTTTTCGCCGTCGTCCGTGCGCCGGCGACGCTTCTTCTTGCGGTACGGCGACGGTTCGAGGCCGCGCAGTCGCAGGTAGGTCGACAGCGTCTCGGGGAGTTCGGGCTCGTCAGTCATCGTCGACCCCCGAGATCCGCCCCGCCTCGACGCGGACGACGTGCGCGCGCAGACCCTCGGGCACGTCCTCTTCGACCGCCGAGGTGACGATCACCTGTTCGTAACCGCCCGCGAGGTCGGCCAGGCGCGCGCGCCGACCCGCATCGAGCTCGGCGAACACGTCGTCGAGGATGAGGACGGGGTCGCCGAGGCGGGACTCCGCCCGCAGCAGCTCTGCGGATGCCAGCCGGAGCGCCAATGCGACCGACCACGATTCGCCATGCGACGCGTACCCCTTCACGGGGAGACCACGGACCATGAGCAATAGGTCGTCGCGGTGCGGGCCCACCAGGGTCAGACCGCGCTCGAGCTCTGCGGGGCGCCGGGCGGCCAGCGCGGCACGGAATTGATCCGCCAGCGGTGCCGAGGAACCGGTGCCGTCGGTCGCTTCGCCCTCTTCGGGATCGCCTCCGCCGACCGAGAGAGCCCACGACAGACGGGGGTCGTGGTCGGCACCGGCGATGGCCGCGTAGGCGCGCGCGACGGGTTCGGAGAGATCGGATGCCAACGCCAGCCGCGCCTCGATCACCTCGGTGCCGAGTGTCACGAGCTTGTCGTCCCACACGTCGAGGGTGCTGAGGGCGTCACCGCGCACGCCGCGCGCCCGCGCGGACTTGAGCAGGGCGCTGCGCTGGCGCAGCACGCGATCGTAGTCGGCGAGCACCGCGGCCATGCGCGGGATCCGCTGCACGATCAGCTGATCGGCGAAGCGCCGGCGCGAGGACGGGTCGCCGCGCACGATCTGCAGGTCTTCGGGGGCGAACAGCACCACCTGCGCGTAGCGTGGCAACTCGGTGGTGCGGACGTTCACACCGTTCACGCGGGCCTTGTTGGCACCCTGCCGGTTGAGTTGCAGCTCGAGCAGGACGCTGCGCTCCCCGTGAGCGAGGCGCGCGCGGACGATCGCGGCATCCATGCCGTCTCGAACCAGTGGAGCATCGCTCGAGACACGATGCGAACCGAGGGTGGCCAGGTAGGCGACGGCCTCGACGAGGTTCGTCTTTCCCTGTCCGTTGCGGCCGACGAAGACATTCGCCCCGGCGGAGAGCGTGACATCGGCTTCCGCGTAATTGCGGAAGTCCTTCAGTCCGAGCTGCTCCACGATCACCGAGTCAGACTACCCGCCGCCTCCGACACGGCCGCGTGTCGAACGGCTCAGCGCAGCAGCAGGTTGGGCTGGAGCAGGTACTTGAACGAGCCCTCGCCGCCCTTGTCGACCGAGGTCTGCGGCGTCACCAGCACAGGGCTGAGCTTGTTGGCGTTGTCGCTCGAGGTGAACGTGATGCGCGCGAACTCGCTGCGCACGGCGCCCAGGGACTCGAGCAGGTACTGGGGGTTCAGGCCCAGCGTGACCTCGTCGCCGATCAGCGTGGCGTCCACGGACTCGGTCGCGCGCGCCTGCTCGGTTCCCGAGGCGTCCATCGACACCCCGTCGGGACCGAAGGTGAAACGCAGCGGAGCCGAACGGTCGAGCACGAGGGCGACGCGACGGACGGCCTCGGCGAGCTCGGCGGTGTTGACCACGCTGTGGTGCTCGGTCTGTGCGGGGAAGAGGCGCCGCACCGGCGGGAAGTTGCCCTTGATGAGCAGCGAGGTGACGGTCTTGTTGCCCGACGAGAAGGCGATGATCTCTCGATCGCCCGAGCCCGAGAACGCGATCGAGATGTCGCCGCCGTGCGCGAACGTCTTGCCGACTTCTTGCAGGGTGCGCGCGGGGACGAGTGCCGAGGTGGGCTCGTCGGATGCCGCGGCGCCGCCGTCCCACGGGATCTCGCGCAGAGCCACGCGATAGCGGTCGGTGGCGACCAGGCTCAGCTGCGTGCCGGTCACCTCGAGCTGCACGCCCGTGAGCACCGGCGTCACATCGTCGCGCGAGGCGGCGAAGGCCACCTGGGCGATCGCGGTCGCGAATTCGTCGGCCGGGACCAGACCGGACTCACCGGTGACCTCGGGGATCGCGGGGTATTCCTGAACGGGCATGGATGCCAGGGTGAAGCGCGCGGAGCCGCAGGTGAGCAGGATGCCGCCGTCGTCGTCGACGGCGATCTGGATAGGGGCGTTCGGCAGTCGGCTGGCGATGTCGCTCAGCAGTCGGCCGTGGACGAGGATCGTGCCGGGCTCGTCGACCGTGGCTTCGATGGTGGTGCGTGCGGACGCCTCGTAGTCGAAGGCCGCAAGGGTCAGCCCCTGCTCGCCGGCCTCGATGAGCACACCGGCCAGGATCGGCTGCGGGTTGCGCTGGGGCAGGAGCTTGACCACGAACGAGACGGCTTCGCTGAACACATCGCGATTGACGTGGAACTTCACGGGTGCTCCCTTGACGGCGGGTATGGCTTACCCATGCTAGTGCCCCGCTCGGACGGTCTCCGCCGGGGGCGACGACCCACCGCAAGGTCATCGGATCTCTCTTAACAATGATTTGGGATCTTCATCTTGTTAACAGCTGTGGAGAGTGTGGATAACTCTCGACACGCCTGTTAACAGCAGGGAAGCCGGGGGTTGTTAACTGTGGACGCGCTGCGGAGAGCCTGGGCACTTGAGGCGGCTCCGACGACAGTGACTCGACGGCTCCTCCACAGAGTTAACAGCGCCGTGCACATGTCATCCGCAGGAAATCGGAGTTATCCACAGGTTTTCCACACTGTGTAGAACCCCCCGAAAAACCGCGTGCGAGACGCGTCACAGGCTCGTTTCCCGCAAGAAAACGGGAAAAGGGCCCGCCCGCGGATCGCGGACGGGCCCTGTGATCGTTCAGGCGCTCAGCGCATGCGGCCGAGCTGGCTGGTGATCTCGGAGACCTGATTGAAGATCGATCGGCGCTCCTTCATGAGGTCGCTGATCTTCTTGTAGGCGTACATCACCGTCGTGTGATCGCGGTTGCCGAACAGCTGGCCGATCTTGGGAAGCGACAGGCTGGTGCGCTCCCGGCACAGGTACATGGCGATCTGTCGCGCGGTCGCGACGGCCTGCGAGCGGCTGGACCCGTACAGGTCGTCGACCGACAGCTTGAAGTACTGCGCGGTGGCCGTGATGATGTCGGTCGGCGAGATGACGTTCGCGTCGTCCTGGTCGATGATGTCGCGCAGCACCGTCTGCGCCAGCGACATGTCGAGCGTCGACCTGTTCAGACTGGCGAAGGCCGAGACGCGGATGAGGGCGCCCTCGAGTTCGCGGATGTTCGACGACACCACCGTGGCGATGTACTCGAGCACGTCATCGGGGATGAGCAATCGCTCGCTCTGCGCCTTCTTGCGCAGGATCGCGATACGCGTCTCAAGGTCGGGGGCCTGGACGTCGGTGATGAGACCCCACTCGAAGCGGCTGCGCATCCGGTCTTCGAAGCCGGTGAGCTGCTTCGGCGGCAGGTCGCTGGTGATCACGACCTGCTTGTCGTGGTCGTGCAGCGTGTTGAAGGTGTGGAAGAACGCTTCCTGCGTCTCGGCACGACCCTGCAGGAACTGGATGTCGTCGATGAGCAGGATGTCGACGTCGCGATACCGCGCCTGGAATGCGGACCCGCGGTTGTTCGCGATCGAGTTGATGAAGTCGTTCGTGAACTCCTCGCTCGAGACGTAGCGCACGCGGATGCCGGCGTACATGCTCGCGGCGTAGTCGCCGATGGCGTGCAGGAGGTGTGTCTTGCCCAAGCCGGAATCGCCGTAGATGAAGAGCGGGTTGTAGGCCTTGGCCGGCGCCTCGGCCACGGCGACCGCGGCGGCATGGGCGAAGCGGTTGGACTGACCGATCACGAAGTTGTCGAAGGTGTACTTCGGGTTCAGGCGCGTGTCGTTGCGTGAGGCCGGGGTGATGGGTTCGGGGACCTGATCCGTGGCGCTCGAGGGCATCGGGGCCGGGGCGGACCGGTCGACGCTCGGAGCCGGGACCGGCGAGGTCTCGCGGTGGGACTCCACCAGATCGGGGTTCACGACGACGCGGAATGTCCCCACATCGGGGTCGCTCCCCTGCACCTGGGCGAGGGCCTCGAGGATCGAGGCGCGCATGCGCTTGTTGAACTGCGCGGCGGTCAGGTCGTTGGGCACGTCGAGATAGAGCGTGCCTCCCATGACGCCCTGCGGCACCGCGAGATTGAGGAAGCCGTGCAGCTGGGGCGTGACGCGATCGTCGGTGAGAAGATGGTCCAGCACTGCCGACCAGACGGGGACATCCGGTACTTCGTACAGAGACATGTCCCCTCCGGGATCTTGACGCGACGGAGATCGACGAAGTCGCGTCGAACCTGTGGATAACTTCCGGGGCCACGCTAGTTCGCGGCTCTCGCGGAGCAAAATCCACTGTAAGACCCGGCCGCGTGTCTTTGCCACGCTTGTGGACAACGCCTGGGGATAATGGGCGGTCGGCTTCCCGGTTTGAGTTAACGCCGGACTCGACGTAGCCTTAGTCGGTTGACTTATGCCTATACGGCAGTCCCGACCCCGTCCCCGGCAGAAGAGCATCGGGCGACACCACCTCCGGAGTGACCCATGAGCAAGCGCACCTTCCAGCCCAACAACCGCCGCCGCGCCAAGAAGCACGGCTTCCGCGCCCGTATGCGCACGCGTGCCGGCCGCGGCATCCTCGCGGCACGCCGCGCCAAGGGCCGCACCGAGCTCTCGGCCTGACAGACCCGGTGCTCGCGAAGCCGAACCGACTCACCCGCGGATCGGACTACAAAGCCACAGTCCGACGGGGTTCTCGGTGTGCCGCTGCGCACACCGTTACCTACGTCGGCTCGTCGGCCGAGACCGAGACGCCCCGCTTCGGCTTCATCGTGAGCCGACAGGTCGGCTCCGCTGTCACCCGCAACACCATTCGCCGCCGCCTCAAAGCGGTGTGCGCCGAGGCGCTCCCGTCCATTCGCGGGGGCGCCTCGATCGTCATCCGCGCACTTCCCTCCGCGGCGACCGTCGACTACGCCACCCTGCGCGCCGAGGTCGTCCGGTGTCTCGAGCGAAAAGCTTCGGTATGAGCACCTCCACGCTTCCGACGTCGGCCACCGGGTCCGGCCGTCTCACGGTGGACGGCGTTCTGGCATCCGTCCCCCTGCTCCCCCGTAATGCGGGGCTCGCCCTGCTGCACGCGTATCGAGCGACGATCTCGCACGTCTACGGCGACGTGTGCAAGTACTACCCGTCCTGCTCCGCCTATTCGGTGGGCGCCGTGCAGCAGCATGGACTCGTGAAGGGCATCGCGTTCACCGCGGCCCGTCTCGCACGGTGCCATCCCTGGGCTCAGGGTGGCATCGACGACGTCCGTCCTCACCGGGCCTTCCGCCACGAACTCACTCGGCACGGATTCGTCGTGCCCGCCCGAAAGGACTGATCGTGCAATTCGATCTCATTGGGACCATCCTCTGGCCGCTGAAATGGGCGGTCGAACTCGTGCTGGTGGGCTGGCACGCTCTCTTCACCGCCGTGGGCCTCGCCCCCGCCGCGGGCCTCACCTGGGTGCTGTCCATCGTGGGTCTGGTGCTCGTCGTCCGTGCCGCCCTGATCCCGCTCTTCGTGAAGCAGATCAAGAGCCAGCGCAAGATGATGGAGATCGCTCCGGAGCTGCGCAAGGTCCAAGAGAAGTACAAGGGCAAGCGCGATCAGCTGTCTCGCGAGGCGATGAGCCGCGAGACGATGGCGCTGTACAAGAAGCACGGCACCACCCCCGTGTCGAGCTGCCTCCCGCTGCTCGTGCAGATGCCGATCTTCTTCGCCCTCTTCAGCGTGCTCAACGACGTGTCCAAGCACGCGAACAGCGGTCAGGGCGGTGTGGGACTGCTCACCCCCGAGCTGACCCGCGAGTTCTATGACGCACGCCTGTTCGATGTGGCATCCATGCACGTCAACCTCGTCACCGCTTGGGGCCAGTCCGACGGTCAGGTGACCGTCGCGATCCTGCTGACCCTCGTCGTGCTGATGATCGCGTCGCAGTTCTTCACGCAGCTGCAGATCATCTCGAAGAACCTGTCGCCCGAGGCCAAGACCGGTCAGGCATACCAGATGCAGAAGATCATGCTGTACATCCTGCCGCTGGCCTTCATCTTCTCGGGTGTCTTCTTCCCGCTGGGTGTCGTCATCTACTGGTTCGTCAGCAACCTGTGGACGATGGTGCAGCAGTTCATCGTCATCCGCGAGATGCCGACTCCGGGATCGGATGCCGCGAAGGCCCGTGAGGAGCGCCTGGCGCGCAAGGGCAAGGCGATCGACTCGTCGGGCAAGGTCGTGTCAATGGAGAAGTACGAGGCCGAGCAGCAGCGCCTGCTCGAGGAGGCCGAGCGCGCCCGTGCGGCCGCTCCGAAGCGCCAGCAGCCCGTCGGCAAGCAGCGCGCGAAGAAGCAGCAGTCCGCCAAGAATCCGAGCGCCAACGGCGCTTCCGGTTCGTCCTCCCCTGCTTGAGCCCGGAGACAACGATGACGACGTCCGATCAGATCACGCCCGAACAGACCGCTGCTACGGAAGAACAGCTCGAGCAAGAAGGCGACATCGCCGCCGACTACCTCGAGGGGCTGCTCGACATCGCCGATATCGACGGCGACCTGGCGCTGGATGTGCGCGCAGGTCGCGCCTACGTATCGGTCGAGGCCGACGACATCGAGGCGTTGTCGACGCTGTCGCACCCCGACACCGTGCAGGCGCTGCAGGAGCTCACCCGTTTGGCCGTTCAGAGCTCGACCGGGCGCTTCTCGCGTTTGATCCTCGACATCGGTGGATCGCGAGATGCGCGTCAGCGCCAGCTCGAGAACCTCGTCGACCGCGCCATCGCCCGTCTCGACGAGGGTGCGTCTCAGGCGTCGCTGCCCGCGATGTCGAGCTACGAGCGCAAGCTCGTCCACGACATCGCGGCCGACCGCGGGTACTCGTCGGAGTCGTTCGGCGAGGGTGCGGACCGCCACACCGTGCTGCGTCGCGGCTGAGTCCGGGATGCCGGAACATCTCGAAACAGAGCCGGCGGCTGCCGCTGATCTCTTCGGAGAGCAGATCGAGCGCGCTCGGCGGTTCACGTCGAACCTGGCGACCCACGGCGAGGAAAGGGGCCTGATCGGCCCCCTCGAGGTGCCTCGTCTCTGGACGCGTCACATTCTGAACAGCGCGATCGCCGCGCCGTACTTCCATGGGCGTGCGGTCGACGTCGGTTCAGGTGCGGGGCTACCGGGCCTGGTGCTCGCCATCGCGCGGCCTGACGTGGAGTGGACGTTGATCGAGCCGATGGAACGTCGCACGGCCTGGCTCTCGGAGCAGGTCGACGACCTCGGGCTTACCAACGTCACGGTGGCCCGTCTGCGCGGTGAGGAGTGGACCGACGGTCGTGTCTTCGATGTCGCCACGGCGCGGGCTGTCAGCGCCCTGCGGACGCTTCTTCCCTTCACCGCGCCTCTGGTGCGGCCGGGGGGACGACTCGTTTTCTTGAAGGGCGCCAACGTGGGGGCCGAGATCGAGTCGGCGGCCAAGGCGATTCGCAAATTCGGTCTCGAGGACGTGTCGGTCGAGGTGATCGGCGAGGGCGTGCTCGGCGAGCCGACTCGGGTCTTCGTGGCGACTCTGGGCCGCTGATTCAGCCTCTAACCTGGTATTTTTCGACATCATTCTGACCCCGCCTCATACGGATCGCGCCGCTCGGCTTATTGCGCAGAACCAGGGCGCGCGGGCCCTCGCTATCGGAGCGTCGGTCGGCAGGTCAGGTGTATGATCCCCCGCCCGTGGTCGCCGCGATGCGGCGCGTATCATCCGTTCGTCACGTCTTTCGTGCGGAACGCGGGATTGGGAATGCTGACACGACGGCGTGCATGTCGGGCGGCGGGTGACAGGTTCTCGCGACGATCGTGCGGGGGAACTTCGCCGTGCTTGGTGCAGTTCGCCGCCTTCCCGGGGCCGGGCGAGGCCGGCGAGATGGTCGTGGCATGACGCACCGCCGTGTTCGCCGCGTTCCCGAGCCGTTTCCGAGGTCCGGCGACGGCCGTCGGCGCGGGGCTTCCGAGGCGCGTGACGCTGTCGGGGTCGGGTTGGACGCGCGAGCTCCGGTTCGGTGCTCGTCATCACGTCGTTGAATCGCGCAAAGGAGTCCGCCCCGTCGCCTCAGCCGAGCTCGACGCCAGCTGCCGTGAGTGCCGTGGACGCGGAGAATGACCGTGCGCAAGGGGTGCTTCCGTCTCTCAGGCCGGATAGGAAGCGTCCCTTGGCCAGCCGGTGCATGGTGCTGGATGTCCTCGGGAAGGTGCGTTTCGCTACCCCACAGATCCCGACGCGACGCGGTTGTGGCCTCGAATCCGGTGACGCGTTGGCGGTCTGCTGTGCGGCCGCGTGGTCATCGATGCAAAGCGACGCCACGCACGTTTCACGTGAAACATGTCGGCAGTGGTGGGTGATCGCAGCAGGCGATCTGGCGCTGCGCGCGGGTGGTCCAGATCTCCGACGCTAACGGCCCGACAGACGGCCCGCAGGCTTCCGTCTTTCGCTAGTTGGGTGAAAGCCGGAGTAGGTGCCCTCTGAGACGTATGGTCTCGTTCACGCTTCGGCCGCGTGAGAGTAGACCAGCATCGTGAGGAACCGGTTGGATTGTGCAACTCGCAGTCAGTCTCCCGGTGCGCTTCGCGAGAGGATGCGGGAGCATGCCGGTCTCAGCGAAGTGGCCGCGATTCAGCGAGGAAAGCGAGTGGCCACCGCCATGCGATAGCCATGCTCGACGGGGGTGCTGCCTCCGGTGTCGGTGGAAGCGGCGACAGTACACCTGGGACGGCGTATCCGTAGGCGCGTGGCCTTCGGACCGTGGCGAGAAGCGCCATATTCGTTCTGAACTATGAGATTTTTGGAGCGTGCTTACGCGGAAGGTGACGTCGTGAGCACCCTCCCCTCCCCCGCCATGCGCGTGCGTGCGATCGGGTGGCGAGAAGGTGAGACCGAGGCCGGCGGCGTAGTCGTCGGAGTGTGTGGCGGTGAATGAGGCGTGTTGGGGGGCTGCTCATGATCTGTGAGTCGGCGCCGGACGATGTGCACGCTCGCTGTGTGTGCGTGTTCCGGAGGGCTTCTCGCGGTTTGTTCGTCGCTCGCCAGCCGCCTCAGCGACGACCCGCCGGGGCGTCGATCGTCCGTCCCGGCTCTGCACCCGAGCTGTTCTCCTCTCGCAGTCCACTCCCGCGCTTTCGCTGCCCCACGTGAGGGAACCGGTTCTCGTCGTCCCGTCCAAAATGCCCCCACCACCGTGGCGTTCTCCTGTCTTTCCCTGTCTGTGCGGGCGTGTCGGAGAGCTTGCACCGCCCCACGTGAGGCAATCGTCTCTCGTCGTTCTGCCCTGGATGGTGCGCCACCACCGTGGCGTTGTCGTGTCCTGCGCTCCCTGAGCGGGCTTGTTGCAGCGCTCCCACTGCTCTGCTTTCGCACACAGGGCGACGTGTGGATGTGCGTACGCATGATATGTCCGGGAGTGGGTCGATGAATCGCAGACGCTTGTTCGCTCTCAGAGCCACGCTTCGACACGCACCCGGCGCCCCGGGAGTGGACACGGCAGTCCCCCACCAAGCTGGCTTGTTCCCGAACCTCGTCACTCGTGACCAGTGCGTTCCGCGGGCGTCCGCTGTGTCTTCACGAGGGACCAGACCTCTTCCCTCGGAATGGCGGTTCACGGGCGTCCTCACGCTCTCTCGAAAGCTCTTGCAATCGCGCCGACCAACACGGCCACGAGATCGCTGGGTCACGAATGTGGGTCGGTGCCGTGGGCTGGCCTGATCACGGACAGGCTGGTGACGACGCATCGGGTCGGCGGCGGTTCGCCGCTCGAGGTGGCTCGCGACGCTCCGTCGTGGTGTGCGCCGGCGCACGCGGTCGATGTTTCACGTGAAACGCAACAATGGCGTCGCTGTCGGTGGACCTACGAGGGGTTCGGATGCTTCACGGCAGACAGGTCCGACGGTGGCGGGCGCGTACGATCCGGGGGCGTGCGGTGCGTGGTGCATCGGAACCGGTCCCTTGATAGTCGATGCGAGTCTCGAGCACCAGTAGCGTTCGGCAAGGTGCGCTGAGGCATCATCTGCAGACTCGTTTGGGTGGTGCGATATTGGCGACTATCCGCACGCTTATGTGTGCCGTCGTGTCATGCAAAGAGGCGGCGGGTTACGTTGCAGTCGTCGGTTCGCGAGTGGAGTTCACGGACGGGGTAGCTGGTGCGCGGGAGAGTGCATCTCTCGGCGGTGTTTTGCGGAGGAGCAATTCTCACCGCATGGGACCTTCGCGTCACCGTACCCCTGTTCGACGGCTGCGGGCGGGAGTGGCTGCGCATGGCGAGCCGCCATCGACACGAACCGATGTTTCACGTGGAACATTGCATCTGAGTGCCGGGATTCGGCGTATCCAGCCACTCGACGCCATTTGGTGTTCCCGCGCTTCGGACGAGGGTCCGCTCTGCCCAGTGCAGAAGTAGCGCATATCGGGGTGTCGTAGGTGCCCTGAGGGGGCTCGGCGTTCTGACGTAGATCTGTCCACCGCATCCCTCGCGCTACCCGCCCCAAAACTGAAGGGCGGGCTCTTTGAGTCTGTCGATGCTCGCGGGCTCGTCGAAAACGGCGGGAGCTGTGTGTCTCGCGAGCCTCGACGCCGGTACGAGCCCGCCCGGCGGCGGCGTCGCCGTACTCACTACCAACCTCCGTGGGGCGCTGACGCCAGACGCGCCTGCGCTTAGGCACCAGCGGCCGAGCGTATGAGGAAGTTTTCACCCTGCCTCCCGGTCACTTCCGCCAAGCCCCAGGACATAATGAGGTTGGCCACTGAGTCGCGACCGTCATGCGCCTGTCCGCGCGATGGGGTGTCATCAAACGAGGATGCGCCCATGTTTCACGTGAAACATGACGAGGTCCATCCACAACAGGTTGCCCAGCGTGAAGCAGTAGCCATGGACATAGTCGAGCTCTGCGCGCGCAAAGGCCATGGAGCTCTGCTGTCCGCCGGCGGATCCGCAGGACCCGGGAGGCGGCATGCGACGCATGGGGCGCGCTCTGTCTTGGGATCGGATACTGAGCTGGCGCCCCGCAGCTTGAGATGGACGAGGCCAATTCCTCGGTCCGCGCGCCAGGTACGGCTCGTGACGGGCTGTACGGATGTCAGATCACAATGCGAACGCACGGATGCGGTCACAATGGTCCCATTGCTGCTTCGATGACGGGCGGTGCGCTCGGCCAACGGAGGATGTTGTGCCTATGTTTCACGTGAAACGGCGGTCGGCGTGCCTGCCAGGCGTCCCGATGGACCGGGAGGAATGTCACCGTCGGCGCCATCAGACTCGTGGTGGTGACGACGTCGAAACGTCTGACCACTCTCCAGGTGAGGGTTTCGTGCGGCATCGCGGTCGGTTGGTCGATCCCACGTCCAGCCTGCGCGGGCCTTCTGAATGGCGACGTGGCTGTTAACCGGGAGAGCTCCGCTTACCCTGCGCGGGTGGGCCCAGAGGGTGGGGGCCCGGTTGCTTCTTCGTCGACTCAGGGCGGGGATGCCATCCGTTCGAACCGCCGTTGCCAACCGCCCTGTCTCCCCCAAGGGCGCCATTGAGCCCCACCAATGCGGCCGTTGAGGCCGCCGCACTATTCATGCTGCCCGCTCCTGGCGGGGCCGGGTGAAGCGAGTTTTCGCGCCGAGATGGCGTGTCGTGGGCCTGATGGCCGACAAGCCGACATCGTGATGGCGCCGACGTGTCGGGCGCCGAGGCGCAGGTGCACTTCGAGTCAGAGGGTGCCAATCAGGTAGTCAACCGTCACCGCTCCCATAAGGCGTTCGCGGGGACGCGGAGCGGAATCGACGTCTCTATCCCCTAGGTAGGCGGTGCTCCTGACTGGCGCACTTCACGACGCTTGCGACGCCCATGAACGCGGTGGAGCACTCGTAGTCTGCCTTGTAGGCGGCCTCACCTAACGGTGCAGCGCGCTCCACAGGGAGCTCATCCTCACGGTCAATGTCCGACCGGACGGGTAGACTGAGCGAGTTCGCGACGGTGAGAGGTGTGTTTCACGTGAAACAGTCCGATGAGACGTCCACGTCGTCATCCTTCGAGGACTCCCCCATCGCCCGCGAGATCGCCAATCTGTCGGCGCGCCGCCGGGCCCTCGAATCGCAGACCGTCGAGCTCTCCGGGCGCACGCGCGTCTTCACCGTCTCGAATCAGAAGGGCGGCGTCGGCAAGACGACGACGGCCGTGAACATCGCTGCGGCTCTCGTCTCTGTGGGCGCACGCGTCCTCGTCATCGACCTGGACCCGCAGGGAAACGCATCGACCGCCCTGGGAGTCGCTCACAACGCGGAGACGCCGAGCGTCTACGACGTGCTCATCGACGAATTCCCGCTGGCCGACATCGTTCAGACGAGCCCCGAGTCGCCCAACCTGTTCTGTGCGCCGAGCACGATCCATCTCGCCGGCGCCGAGATCGAGCTGGTGTCGCAGGTCGCCCGCGAGCACCGCCTGCGCGGCGCTCTGCGCGATTACCTGGCGATCGAGGGCAACCATTTCGATTTCGTCATCATCGATTGCCCGCCGTCACTGGGACTCCTGACCATCAACGCCTTCACGGCGGCGGATGAGGTCATGATCCCCATTCAGTGCGAGTACTACGCCCTCGAGGGTCTGAGCCAACTGCTCGGCAGCGTCCAGATGATCCAGAAGCACCTCAACCCCGCCCTGCATGTCTCGACGATCCTGCTGACGATGTACGACGGTCGCACGCGCCTCGCGCAACAGGTCGCCGAAGAAGTTCGCTCCCACTTCACGAACGAAGTCCTCGACACGGTCATCCCCCGTTCGGTCCGCGTATCCGAGGCGCCGAGCTTCGGGCAGACGGTGATCGCGTACGATGGCCAGTCAGCAGGTGCCATCGCCTACCGCGAAGCAGCGGTCGAGATCGTCGCACGTGACACCACGAAGAAGGATTCCTGATGGCGAAGAGGACCGGACTGGGCCGCGGTATCGGCGCCCTGATCCCCACGGCGGAACCGTCCGAAGCGCGTCCGGTGGACGTCTTCTTCCCGGATGCCGGAGCGACGGCGCAGAGCGACGCAGATCGGACCCCCAGCACCGCCGAGGCCGACCTCGTCAGCGTGCCGGGCGCGCGACTGATCCACGTCGACCCAAAGTCGATCGTGCCGAACCCCCGCCAGCCGCGGACGCACTTCGATCCTGACGACCTCGCTGAGCTCATCCACTCGGTGCGCGAATTCGGAGTCCTGCAGCCGGTGGTCGTGCGCGATAAGGGCGACGGCACCTACGAGCTCATCATGGGCGAGCGGCGCACGCGAGCGTCGCGCGAAGCCGGTCTCGACACCATCCCCGCGGTCGTGCGCGAGACGGACGACGAGTACCTCCTACGGGACGCCCTGCTCGAAAACCTGCACCGCTCGCAGCTCAACCCCCTCGAAGAGGCCTCGGCGTACCAGCAGCTGCTCGAGGACTTCGGCATCACGCAAGAAGAGCTGGCGACCCGCATCGGGCGTTCCCGACCGCAGATCAGTAACACGATCCGTCTGCTGAAGCTACCGGTGCCCGTTCAGCAGCGCGTGGCCGCCGGCGTCCTGAGCGCGGGGCATGCGCGCGCGATCCTCTCACTCGACGACCCGCGCGAAATGCAGAAGCTCGCGGACAAGATCGTCAACGAGGATCTGTCGGTCCGCGCCGCCGAGGCGGCCGCGAAGATGCCCGGTGTCGCGCCGGTCCGGCAGAAGCCCACGGCCGGATCGCGCCGGTCGGGACTCGACGACGTCGCCGACCGGTTGGGCGACCGGCTCGACACCAAGGTGAGAGTGTCCCTGAACGCCAAAAAAGGCCAGATCAGCATCGATTTCGCCAGTACCCAGGATCTCAATCGCATTCTCGCCGCGCTGGGTGAAGACGGGTACACCGGCTGACGATCGCCTTCTCGCGGCGAGCGAACGCCCGACGCCCCTCGGTGTCGGTGGGGCGACGTACCCTGGATCAGTGACTGCGAACGATGACAACCTGCGCCGTCGCGCCAGCCTCGAACTCCTGCGCGCCGAAGCCTCCGACGAGCTCGCCGTCCTGATCCACGAGCGCTTGCGCGGGGGTGAGGACCCGTGGGACTTCATGGAAGACCTCCCCAGCGTGGACGAACTCGTCGTCCTGACCCTGCGCGCCGAGAACATCGCCGAGAACGGTGGAGTCCGACCCAATCGGTCGCGCAACTACCGCGTCCTCCGGCAGATCGCTCTGCAGTACCCACCCCTCACTCGCGCTGTGTGGCGCATTCTGGGCGAAGAGGAGCCTCACCGGCGCTGGGACGCCAGCGTGCGTCTCGACGCGTCCTGAGGTCGTACAGGGGCTCGCACACCACACTTGGGGTCGGCGACCCACCGCCGGCGCAGGACGGCGGCATCCGGATATGGGAAAGGACCCCGGCACCGAAGTGCCGGGGTCCTTTCTCGAAGAGGGTGTCAGCCGATGAACGGCGCGAGGTCCTGCTCGAGCGCGTACTTGGGCTTGGCGCCGATGATGGTCGTCTTGACCTCACCGCCCTGGAAGACCTTCATCGCCGGGATCGACGTGATCTGGTACTTCATGGCCAGATCGGGGTTCTCGTCGACGTTGAGCTTCAGGATCGTGATCTTGCCCGAGTTCTCGTTCTGGATCTCGTCCAGGACGGGGGCGACCATGCGACACGGTCCACACCACTCGGCCCAGAAGTCCACGAGAACGGGTCCGTCGGCCTGCAGAACGTCCTGCTCGAACGTCGCGGAGGTCGTCGCCTTGGCGGTCATTTTTTCTCCTTAGATGAGATCGTCTTGTGTGAAAACGCCGGTCGCGGCGGATTTGTTCCTCAGACCACCGCGGCGTCGGGAAGACCCTCGATGGGGCTCTCGGCGACGGCGGGCTCGCCCGCCTCGCCCCGAGCGGCGAGGAAGTGCTCGACGTCGAGGGCGGCGACGGTACCACTGCCCGCGGCGGTGATCGCCTGGCGGTAGGTGGGGTCGATGACGTCACCGGCGGCGAAGACACCCTCGACCGAGGTGCGCGAGGAGCGGCCGTCGACCCAGATGGTGCCCTGGTCCGTCAGCTCGAGCTTGTCGTGCACCAGGTGGGTGCGGGGGTCGTTGCCGATCGCGACGAACAGGCCGTCGAGCGGGAGCTCGCGGGTGCTGTCGTCGACGGTGGAGCGCAGACGCACGCCGTTGACCGCGTCATCACCCAGGATCTCGTCGACGGCGCTGTTCCAGATGAACTCGATCTTGGGGTTCGCGAACGCGCGCTCCTGCATGATCTTGGAGGCGCGGAGCGAGTCCTTGCGGTGGATGACGTAGACCTTGGATGCGAACTTGGTGAGGAAGTTCGCCTCTTCCATGGCCGAGTCGCCACCGCCGACGACCGCGATCGTCCGGTCGCGGAAGAAGAAGCCGTCGCACGTCGCGCACCACGAGACACCGCGGCCCGACAAGCGGTCTTCGCCCTCGAGACCGAGCTTGCGGTAGGCGGAACCGGTCGCGTAGATGACCGAAACGCCCTCTTCGACCTTGCCGCTGCCGAGGGTGACCTTCTTGACGGGACCGTCGAGCTCGAGCGAGACGACGTCGTCGTAGAGCACCTCGGCGCCGAAGCGCTCGGCCTGCGCCTGCATCTTGGCCATGAGGTCGGGGCCCTGGATGCCGTCGGGGAAGCCGGGGAAGTTCTCGACCTCGGTCGTGTTCATGAGGTCGCCGCCGGCCTCGACCGAACTCGCGACGACGAGCGGCGCGAGGTTGGCGCGGGCCGCGTAGATGGCAGCCGTGTAGCCGGCGGGGCCGGATCCGATGATGATGACGTGACGCACGGTAGCGCGTTCCCTTCGTTGATTCCGCCGGATGAAACCCATGCTAGCCCCGGGATATTCCGCGGCCCGGGGGCTAGCGCTTGGGGAGGAAGCGTCGCCCGAGGGCGAGCGCCGGCGCCAGTTCCGGGGTGCGGAACAGGGCCAGGATGCCGAGGTACACGGCGAGGACGACGGTTCCCACCAGCGCGGCTCCCAGGGCACCCCAGAGCTTGTCCGAGGCGAGCCACCCGGTCGTGCCGCCGCAGAGCAGGACGACGCCCCACCCCGCCGCAGCCGCCGGGACGGCGACGAGGACGAAGCGGAGGAGTTGCGGCATCCATTCCCGAATGCCGATGCCGCCCAGGCGACGGTCGAGGATGACGGTCGCGATGACGACCTGCACGACGCTCGAGAAGGACTGGCCCAGCGCCACGGCGGCCGCGAGCTGCGTGATCGGGATGACCCCGGCGGAGGCGGCTGCGCCGGCGGCCAGGGCGGTCACCGCGACCAGGGCGCCCTGGACGAGGGTGAAGAAGAACGGTGTGCGGGTGTCGTTGTACGCGTAGAAGGTGCGCTGGATGACGAACAGCACCGCGAGCGGTAGCAGGCAGACCAGGAAGCACAGCAGCAGCGGGGCGGCCGCGAGGGCTTCGTCGGCGCCGTTGGT
Organism: Microbacterium testaceum; assembly: GCF_003075375.1. Lineage (GTDB taxonomy): Bacteria > Actinomycetota > Actinomycetes > Actinomycetales > Microbacteriaceae > Microbacterium > Microbacterium testaceum_E. The sequence goes on from NZ_QDFT01000006.1 coordinate 108,566, forward strand.
GAAGACGCGGGTGGCCGGGACCGCGGCGATCGCGAGAGCGGCCGTGGCGGCGACGATGAAGAGACCCAGGACGCGGATGCTGCGGACGATGTCGGCCTTGACCTCGTCATGGCGCTCGGCGGCCGCGTGCTCGCTCAACTGCGTGAAGTAGGGCGTCCCGATCGAGAGCACGATGATCGAGTACGGCAGCATGAACACCAGCCAGGCGTTCTGCGACGCGATGATGGCGGGCCCGGTGCCCGACGCACCCGACAGCACGCGGGTCTGCACGATCCCGGCGAGCTGACCGACGATCACCATCAGGAATGTCCATCCGGCCAGTCGCCCGATGTGGCGCAGACCCACACCGCGCCAGCGGAAGTCGGGGCGCAACTGCAGACCGGCGCGACGCCAGAAGACCAGCAGCACGATGGTCTGCAGGACGATGCCGCCCGTGGCGACCCCGCCCAGCATGCCGATCATCGTCGGCGTCCACTGCACGACGTCGGGGCTGGGTCCGCCGAAGATCAACAGGAAGGCGCCGAAACCGACGATCGAGACGAGGTTGTTGACGATCGGCGCCCAGGTGTACGGCCCGAACACCTTGCGGGCGTTCAGGATCTCGCCGAGCAGCGCGTACAGGCCGTAGAAGAAGACCTGCGGCAGGCACCAGTAGGCGAAGGCCGTGGCGAGGGCGATCTGGTCGGGCTGCACCTTGGCGGGGTCGATGTAGATCGTCACGATGAACGGCGCCGCGATCATCGCCAGAGCGGTCGCGGCCAGAAGGATGACGGTGCCGAGCGTGAACAGCTTCGACACGAACGCCCGACCGCCGTCGGCGTGCGCCGCGGCCTTGACGATCTGGGGAACGATGACCGCGGTGAGCACACCCGTCGAGATGACCGTGTAGATGTTGTTCGGCAGCTGGTTCGCGAGGCCGAAGGCGTCGCCGGCCGCGGTCCCCACCGAGCCGACGATCGCGACGAGCACGATCGTGCGCAGCAGCCCGCTCACCCGCGAGACGATGGTTCCGGCTCCGATGAGCACGCTCGCCCGTCCGATACTGCTCACGAGCGGCTCTCCTGCGGGGTGTCGGTGTCGAGGGGGGTGTCGATGTCGTCGGGGTCGGCGTCGGCGCGGCCGTCGGCGTGCTGATCCTTGAGCGCGATGCCGTCGGTGGGGGTGTCGGCATCCGGGACCGAACCGTCGTGCTCTTCGGCGCGGGTCCGCCGGCGACGGGCCACCGTGCGCACCACGCCGAGCGTCAGAAAGCCCACGATCAGGGCGATGATGACGACCAGGCCGATGTTCTCCCACTCGGCGCGCACCTCGACGTCGACGGCCTGCGGGGTGCCGATGACGACGCCGGTGGGGCTCAGCAGCTGGAAGTCGACGCTGACCTCGCCGTTGGCGATGCGGGCCTCGACCGGGACCTCCATGCGGGTGTTCGCCGAGGCCTGCGCCTCGACCGTCGTGCGCTCCTGCACCCGCAGGCGGGCGTCGTTCGTCCGTACCGAGAGCACCACGGTCACCGGCCACGGCAGGTCGTTGCGCACCCACGGCCGCAACGGCGCACTCGAACTCACGAGGCGGAAATCGGAGGACAGGATGCCGACGGAGTCGAGCGTGGTGCGGGTCTGGGCGCGGTGGTCCGAGACGGCCTGGCGGGCGGCATCCCCCGTCCATCCGACGCTCATGACCTGCAGGACCTCGGCGCGTTCGCGCCCGGTCAGCAGCTCGGGCTGGTCGAGGATCGAGGCGAAACGGTCGATCACCTGCTCGTCGGCGAGCAGATCGCCCACCTCGCCCACGCGCGCCTGATCGATCGTGGGGGCGGCGAGCGACACCTCGGATGCCGGCAGAGCGGCCACGTCGCGCAGGGTCGTCGGGGTGTAGCCCGGGGCGGTCGTCAGCAGCCCGAGCGTCGCGCGCAGGCTGACCCGCGAGCGGTCGGTGCCCCGGTCGACGACGGCGAGGACGGGCTGGCCACCCGCGGCCGTGCGCGCGAAGGCGAGATACCCCTGCGCGGCGGCGAGAGAGGCGCCGCGGCGGGTGGTGTCGTTCTGCCCTGCCGCCGCGGCGAGGGCGCGGGACACCTCGGCGTCGTAGACCGGGGTGGACACTCCCCCGACGGTCGCGGCGGCCTGCCGGGTGCCTCCGCCCACGGACGTGGATGCCACCAGCACGTGCGCGGGATTCTCGGCGGTGCCCAGGGGGGCGAGGGCCGCGATCGCCTCGGCGCCCGCACTGGCCGTGGCGGGCCAGAAGACGTTCGGCGTCGCGGTGCCGATGTCGAGGAGTGTCGACAGCGAGGGGAATGCGGGCTGCCCCGGCGCGGCCGAAACGGACGGGTCGGGGGTGGACACCGCCGAGACGGCCGGTGCCGGCTGCGTGAAGTCCGCGGCCGACATGTAGTTCTGCAGGGAGGTGGGGGTCAGCGGCGCCGCGAGCCCCGCGGCCAGCTGCGCGGCGATGTCGGCATCACCGAACTGCAGGGCGAAGCGGTCGTTCGGCAACGCCAGCAGCCGCTGCAGCCACGAGACGGCCGTGGGCGGGGCGGCGGAGCCGAGGACGCGGATCGCGGCGGGGATCGCCGGGTCGACGGCGAGCGTGGCCCCCGTGCCGTCGACGGAGTCGAGCTGGGCCGACAGGGCCCCGTCCACGGCGGTCAGCTCGGCGAGCTCGTTGGCCGACAGCAGTCCCCGGGTCATGGGGGCCGCGGTGATCGGCACGACGACGGCCACCGGCGTCTGCGGCGCGGCCTCGGACGGGACGACGACCACGCTCGCGGCGCTCATCCCCGCACCGCTCACGAGGACGGGGTACACCCCCGGGGCGCGGTTCGCGAGGGCGGGGTCGGTCGCCGGGGTCGACAGGGTCGTGGTGCTCTGCGCGCCGGAGGCCGTGGCATCCACTGTTCCCGTGGCGACCTGCTGCAGTGTCACACCCGTCGTGTCGCCGCTCAGCCACCGGTCGAGGGCGGCGTCGTCGGCGAGTCCGGCGGAGCCGAGCGAGAGCGAGAGGGGTGTCGCGGTCGTCGCGACCGAGCCGCCGGTGATCGTGGCGACCACCGACAGGGTGTCTCCGGCGCGCAGCACGCCGTTCGCGGCGGGGGCGGCGGAGAGCACGGCCGGCGACAGCGACGCCGACGGGGACGGGCTGGGAGTGGCCGCGGCGGCGGCGCTCGCGGGCAGTCCGACGCCGAGGGCCAGGACACCGGCGACCAGGGTCGCCAGCAGCCGGCGCGTGAGGGAGCGCCGCGGCACGGGTGAGCCCGAAGGCGGGGAGGTCACGGTCATACGATCGTCGGTGGCACGAGGGGGCCTCGCACCGCCACGAGTCTAGGCCCGGCTTGCTTCGAGCCCCCCGATAGCCCCGCGCAGACTGTTGAATGGACCGGTGCTCCCCGAACCCGCTCCTCAGCTGTGTCAGGCCCTCGCGGCCGACCTCCGCTCCGCCGGCTACGCCAGCGCCGCCCTGCGCGACGCGTGGGGCGCCCAGGCCGACGACGCCCTCGCGCGCGGACTGCGCGGACCCGCGGCGCAGGCGCTCGAGGGCCGCGACGACGCCCTGGCCGTCCTGGGACGTCTGTGGGGACTCGGGATGCCGGTCCCCCGCGCGAGCGTGGACGCGGCCCTGCCGACGCTCACCGTTACCGGCGCCGTCGACCTCGGCCTGATCGCGACGGTCGGCGCCGACGTCGCGCCCGCCGTGCTCGTCCGTCCGCAGGCCTTCGCCGACGACGCGGGCGAGGTCGAGTGGTGGATCGCCAGCGACCTCGACGAGGCCGCCCTGCAGGGTCCGCTGCCCGAGGACCACGTGCTCGGCGTCGGAGGCGCCTCGCAGACCCTGGCCCGTCTGCAGCTCACCCGCCGCGGCGGTAACGCCCTCGACCTCGGCACGGGATGCGGCATCCAGGCCCTGCGACTGCGCCGACTGGTGGACCGCGTCGTCGCGACCGACATCTCGGAGCGCGCCCTGCGCTTCACACGACTGAATGCCCTGCTGAACGGCGTGGACGGCATCGAGACGCGGCACGGCTCGCTGTTCGAGCCGGTGGCGGGCGAGACGTTCGATCGGGTGGCATCCAATCCCCCGTTCGTCATCACGCCGCGCGTCGAGGGCGTGCCCGCCTACGAGTATCGCGACGGCGGTCTGGAGGGGGACGCGCTCGTGGCCGCCGTCATCGAGGGGGTGGGAGCGCAGCTGGCGCCCGGCGGAGTCGCCCAGTCGCTCGGCAATTGGGAGTACCACGGCGAGGAATCGGGTCTCGACCGCGTCCGCGGGTGGGTGGGACCGTCGCTGGACGCCTGGGTGATCGAGCGCGAGGTCCTCGATCCGCTCGCCTACGCCGAGCTGTGGGTGCGCGACGGCGGGACGGTCCCGGGGACGCCCGCCTACGCGCGGCTGATCGAGGCGTGGCTCGACGACTTCGCCCGTCGCGGTGTGACCGGCGTCGGTTTCGGGTACGTGCTGCTGCGCAAGCCGCTGGCCGGGGCGCCGACCCTGTCGCGCTACGAGCGCGTCGCCGGCGGCGGCGAGGGCGGGTTCGGCCCGCACCTCGCCTCGTGCCTCGCGGCGCACGATCGCGCCGCACTGCTGGACGACGTCGATCTCGCCGACAGCGTGCTGCGCGTCGCCCCGGACGTGACCGAGGCGCGCCACCACCGCCCCGGTGAGGGCGACCCGTCCGTCATCGAACTGCGCCAGGGTGGGGGCTTCGCGCGCACGCTCGAGGTCGACCCCGCGCTGGCCGCGCTCGTCGGAGCGTGCGACGGCGACCTGCCCGTCGGCACCCTGATCGACGCGATCGCGCAGCTGATGGAGGTGGATGCCGCGCACCTGCGCGCCGACCTGCTGCCCCGCGTGCGCGAGCTGCTCGTGACGGGCTTCGTGTCGTTCGAGGACTGAGGCGCCCCGGGAGGCGCTGTCAGCGGCCTTCGTTAGGCTCGGAGGCATGCTGAACATGGCCGAGGGACTCGTGCGTCTCGAGGAGCTCGCCGCCCATCCCGTCGTCGCCACCGTCGCCCGCGCCTTCGCCGAGGCCGGACGCGATCTGGCGATCGTGGGCGGTCCCGTGCGCGACGCGCTGCTCGGGCGCACGACGCACGACTTCGACTTCACCACCGATGCGCGTCCCGACGAGATCCTCGCCCTCATCAAGCCCGTCTCGTCGGTGCAGTGGGACGTGGGCCGCGCCTTCGGGACCATCGGCGCGCGCGTCAAGGGCGAGCAGGTCGAGATCACGACGTTCCGCGCCGACAGCTACGACGGTGTGACCCGTAAGCCGACGGTCGAGTTCGGCGACACGCTCGAGGCCGACCTGAGCCGCCGCGACTTCACCGTGAACGCCATGGCGCTGCGCGTCCCCGCGCGCACGTTGGTCGACCCCACGGGTGGGGTCGAAGACCTCATCGCCGGGCGGCTGCGCACGCCGATCGATCCGGCCGTCAGCTTCGGCGACGATCCCCTGCGCATGCTCCGCGCGGCGCGTTTCTCGTCGCAGCTCGACTTCTCGGTCGATCAGGGCACCCTCGACGCGATCGCCGAGCTGCGCGCCTCGCTGTCGATCGTCAGCCCCGAGCGGGTGCAGGCCGAGCTCGTGCGTCTGCTGCAGACCGACGATCCCGTCCGCGGCATCCGCGTCCTGGTCGAGACCGGGCTGATCGAGGAGTTCCTCCCCGAGATCCCCGCGCTCAAGCTCGAGGTCGACGAGCACCACCACCACAAGGACGTCTACGAGCACTCCCTGACCGTGCTGCGCCAGGCCATCGCTCTCGAGAAGAGCCGCCACCCGGATGCCGCCCCCGACGTGGCGCTGCGGCTCGCGGCCCTGCTGCACGACATCGGAAAGCCCGCCACGCGCCGCCTCGAGGCCGGCGGGGGCGTCACCTTCCACCACCACGACATCAAGGGCGCGCGCATGGCGCGCAAACGCCTGCAGGCGCTGCGCTTCGACGCCGCGACCACGACGGTGGTGTCGCGCCTCGTCGAGCTGCACCTGCGCTTCTTCGGCTACGCCGAGGGGGCGTGGACCGACGCCGCCGTGCGCCGGTACGTGCGCGACGCCGGAGACGAGCTGGAACGCCTGCACATCCTGACCCGTGCCGACGTGACCACGCGTAACAAGCGCAAGGCGCAGCGTCTGGCATCCGCCTACGACGACATCGAGGCCCGGATCGCCACCCTGCGCGAGCAGGAGCAGATCGACGCGATCCGCCCCGACCTCGACGGCAACCAGATCCAGCAGATCCTGGGTCTCACGCCCGGTCGCGAGGTGGGCGAGGCGTATCGCTTTTTGCTCGATCTGCGGCTCGACGAGGGCGTGCTGGGTGCCGACGAGGCCGAGAAGCGTCTGCGCGCGTGGTGGGCTGCGCGGGGCTGACCTGCTGCCGCGGTCGCGGCCGAGACGACGACCCATCGGCCTCAGATCGCCGCAGGGCGGCGGTCGCGAGGCGCGGGTCGTCCCTCACCCCGCCGGCGTGGCCTCGGCGCCCGGTGTCGCCGGCGATTCCGCTCCGGGAGCGGTCGGCGCCGGCGACGCGGACTGATCCCCGGCCGGCTCGGGAACCGCGACGGTGCCCGCGGGCAGCGGCTGCACCCGAGCGAAGGGGAAGTCGGACGTCGTTGCGTTGGCGACGTCCGCAAGGCTGTCCCAGGTGGAGGCCCCGGCGGGGATCTCGCGCAGCGGGAAGACGTTCCACGCGTCGCTTCGACCCGGGATGACGTACGGGACCGGGACGGGCCCCCCGCCGCCGTAGAAGTAGGAGTCGACCTGGACCCCGTCCACCTCGCGCCCGACGGTCGTCAATGCGTTGCCGTCCTGGTCGAAGAGCTGCACGGCGTCGATGGGGTTCCCCTCGGCGTCGAAGGCGAAGATGTTGCGGATCCGAACGCCATCCGACGAGAGGCCGGGAGTGTCGTACAGGGCCGGGGCGGGGTCGATCCGTCCGGCGTAGACCTGGGTGAGAGCCGACGAGAACGACGCGGTGAGCACGGGCACCGCGATGACCGCGAGAACCGTCAGAACGGTGCGAATCGCACGCATCCACCGCAGGGGCGCCCAGCGCCCGCGTCCCCATTGCACGCTGACGACGAGGCAGGTGGCGAGCACCACCCACGACAGGGCGTTGTACGAGAGCGAGAGAAGAGAATCCAGGATGCCGCCGGTCCCGGGCTTCGGCATCAGAGCCAAGAAGACCCAGACGTAGAACACGCAACCGCGCAGCACCCACCACACCGGCCGCAGCGAGGAGAGCAGGTCGAGGATCCACCCGCCGACCGGGTTGTTCCGCACCGCGGCGCCGACCTCGCGCCAGCCGTTGCGGACGTCGTCGATGACCGTGAGTCTCTTCCGCGGCCGGTTCGAGGCGGTGCGCTCCGGAAGCCCGGCGGCCGCGCGCAATTCGGCGGCATAGGTCGCGGCATCCGGGATCTCGAAGTCCGCGCCCGCCTCGGCGGCCTGGTCGGACAGATCCGCCTCGAGGCCGTCGAGCAGGTCGTCGACCTCGTCGGTCGGCAGGTCGTCGAGGTGTGCGCGGACGGCGGAGGCGAACGCGTGGATGTCGTCGCGGACGGGCGTGGTGATCATCGTGCGTCTCCGATCGTACGCAGTTTCTTGGGCCGGTTGCCGTCGTCGAGCAGCCCCGTCATCGCTGACGAGAAGTGAGCCCAGCTGGCGCGCTGGGCGTCGAGCAGTTCGCGCCCCTGGGGGTTGATCGCGTAGTACTTGCGGTGCGGACCGCCCTCGGATGGCACCACGTAGCTCGACAACGCTCCCGCCGAGTAGAGCCTGCGAAGCGTGCCGTACACCGACGCATCGCCCACCTCGCCGAGACCGGCTTCGCGCAAGCGGCGGACGATGTCGTACCCGTACCCGTCGTCGTGCTGAACGACCGCCAGCACGGCGGCATCCAGCACCCCTTTCAACAGCTGCGTCGTATCCACGCGGCCCCCTTCGCTCCTCTGCCTGGGACGGTACCACGCGATGCGTAGTAGTACGTAGAGCGGAATTCGAGCTGGCTCGGCATGGCGCGGGTGAAGTGTGTCGGTCAGGTGTTGTCACAGTGGACAAATCGATCGCGAGAGCGGATAAAGTGCGATTGTTAGGGCTATCAACGCGCCGATATCGGTCGAAGCAGCCCGGTATTCCGGGTCGAATCTTGCACCGAAACGACCGTGAAACGTGCCGTCCCTAGCGTGCGGATCGCGTTTCACCCGCTTTCCGATCGCCCTAGGAGCCACCCGTGACCCGATCCCCGCGCCGTCCTCGCCAGAGACGAAGGACGCTCGCCGCCGCCGCCGTCGCCATCATCGCGGCCCTGACCGCCTCGCTCGTCGGTGCGCCCGCCGCGTCGGCCCGCGCAGCCGACGAACCCGTGTGGAAACCCGTCGACGCGGCCGGCGCACAGACCGAGCTCGGCCTGACCGCGGACGCCGACGTCTCGGCGTTCGACCTCGACCTGGGCGCGGTGTTCGACGCTCCTCGGCTGCGCAGCTTCCAGGCCCGTTCGGCGACCCCCGCCCCCGCCCCCCTGCACCTCTCGCTCCCCGACCCGACGGGCGCGTTCGTGGACTTCATCGTGCAGCCGGTCAGTGTCATGGAGGACGCTTTGGCGGCACGGCATCCCGAACTCAAGACGTACGCCGGTCGTGCGGCGTCGGACCCGACCGTCTCGGTGCGCGTGAGCATCACTCCCCTGGGTCTGTCGGCCTCGGTGCGCAGCGGAGACAACCGTTCGACCGCCTGGTACGTCGACCCCGTGCCGTCGGATGCCGACGACGCCAAGCCGCGGCACATCTCTTACGGTCGCGACGCCGCGCGCGAGGACAAGGGTGCGGCCCAGTTCCTGGAGCCCGCGAACGAGGCACCCGTCGTCGAGAAGGCGCCCGCCGCGCCCGCCAAGGCGATGCGGCAGGTGATCCGCCTCGCTCTCGCGACGGACCCGTCCTTCGCGCAGTTCTACGGGACCGAGAACGTGCTGGCGGCCAAGGTCGTGATGACGAACCGCATCGCGCAGATCTACAACGACGACCTGGGCGTGCAGCTCAAGCTCGTCAACGGTACCGAGAAGCTCAACTTCGACACCGAGAAGGCCGCGTACGAGCCCGGCGGAGCCTGTGGAGACCAAGCCTGTTACCCCGTCGGCGCCTTGAACGAGTGCCAGGGCTGGGCCCTCGATTCCAACGCCGGCGCCCTGCAGCGCATCCTCGGCGACGACGCCTACGACGTGGGACACCTGTCGCTCGGCTCCGGTAACGGCGGAATGGCCAACTGGAACGTCGTCGGCGTGAACTGGTGGAAGGGCGGCGGGTGCACGGGCCTGGCGAAGCCGATCGGCGACGTGTTCGCCACCGACTACGTCGCGCACGAGCTCGGCCACCAGTTCGGCGGCACGCACACGATGAACGCCTGCCACAACTCGCAGGGCGACTCCGCGATGGAGCCCGGATCGGCATCGACCATCATGGGCTACGCGGGCCTCTGCCGCGAGAACGACCTCCAGTCGAACTCCGACCCGTACTTCTCGGCGTTCAGCATCGACCAGATGCACTACTGGACGGGCTGGGCGGGCCTGCACGAAGAGTCGCCCAACACCGTTCCGCAGGTGACGGTCCCCGAGAGCCGGAAGATCCCCGTCCGCACGCCCTTCGCGCTGACGGCCTCGGGCACCGACTCCGACGGCGACCCTCTGACCTACGTCTGGGAGCAGGCGAACCTCGGCGACTTCGGCCGGGGACTGCGCGACCCGAACAAGGTGAACGGTCCGCTGTTCCGCCTCTTCTCCCGGGCGGCCGACCTGACCGAAGAACAGGCGCACTCGTACTACTCGGGGGCGCACAACGCCGCGACGCCGACGCCGACGCGCGTCTTCCCCGACATGGCGCAGATCCTCGCGGGGAACACGAACGCCCGGACGGGCACCTGCGAATCGACCGACTGGCTCGAGGCGCGCGACTGCTTCTCGGAGTTCCTGCCCACCGCGGCCTACGAGGGCAACGGCAACGGCGGTTTCGACTTCCGCGTGACCGCTCGCGACCAGCGTCCGGACGGCGGTGGAGTCGCCACGGCGGGAGTGCACCTCGCGATCGCGCGTGACGCCGGTCCGTTCGAGGTGACGAGCTTCGCGACGGCCGGCCAGGCGGTGGGCGTGGGCAGCACGAACGAGATCACCTGGAACGTCAACGGGACGGATGCCGCCGACATGGCACCCGAGGTCCGCATCCTGCTGTCGACCGATGGCGGCCAGACCTTCGACCGGGTCCTCGCCGAGCGGACGGCGAACGACGGCGCCGCCACGGTGACCTTCCCGAAGGTCGCGACCGACAGGGCACGAATCAAGATCGAGGCCGTCGACAACTACTTCTTCGCGGTCAACGAGAAGGACTTCGTCATCTTCGACGCCACGCTCGAATCGATCGTGCCGCAGGTGGCACGCACCATCCCGGGTGTGCCCATCACGCTTCCCGCGACGGTCGTGCCGGTCTACAACGGCCTCTCCAGCACGCCGATCCCGGTGACCTGGGACACGTCCGGCGTGGACTGGGCCACGGCCGGAACGTACCGGGTGATCGGCTCGGGGGTGGACCAGTACGGCACGACGTTCTCGGACGCGGTGCTCACCCTCTACATCGGCGACTTCAGCTCGACCGATCCCGTCTCGGTGACCGTCCCGGAGGGGCAGCCCGTCGCAGCGCTCGCGAACCTGCTGCCTCCGACCGTTCCCGCGCAGGTGGGAACCAGCGAGACGCGGTTCGCCACCGCGGTGACCTGGAACACCGCCGCGATCACGCAGAAGGACCTGGATGCCGCGGGCACCGTCCGCGTCGAAGGGACCGCGGCATCCGCGATCCCCGGTGCCGCCGGGATCCCGGCGACGCTGACGGTGATCGTCACCACGGCTGCGAAGGTCAACGTCGCACCGGACTCGAACACGCGATCCGCGACGTTCACCGAGCCGGGGTATTCCATCAACGGCACGGTCAACGGCAACCTCGGTGACAAGGCCTGGTCGAACTGGCGGCCCGACGGGGTGAACGAGAACGACACCCTCACCTACTCGTGGAAGGAGCTCCAACTTCTCGATTCGCTCGATGTCACCGCCTTCCGCGACGGTGCCGGTCAGTCGTGGCCCGCGCAGGCGAGCGCGACGTACACCGACGCCGTGACCGGCCAGGTCGTGACGACCGCGCCCGTCCCGGTCGACCTCAGCGGTGCATCGCCGGTCGTCACGATCGACCTCCGCGTCGACGGGCACCCCATCATGACGGGATCGGTGGCGGTGCATCTCACCCCCGTCGACGGCTGGTACATGACCGTCTCGGAGGTGCAGATCTTCGGCCGGAAGGTGACCGCCGCATCGACGGCCACACTCGCTCGCCTGAACGTCGACGGCGTGCCTGTCACGGGCTTCGACCCGGCGACGCTCACGTACGCGGCGACGGTCGACGGCTCGCGCTGGCCCACGGTGTCGGCCGTGGCGACCGATCAGAACGCGACCGTGACCGTCGGGGCCGTCGACCCGGCCACCGGCCGGGTGACGATCGCCGTCACCGCCGCGGACAAGGTCTCGACGCAGGCGTACGAGGTCGTCGTGGCTCGCCGAGCCGCGTTCACGGCCGCGCCTCGTCTGACGAACGCGGCCGGCCGGGTGACGGTGGTCGCGGCGACCGACCCGGCCGACGCGACCCTGCGCGTCGTGTGGCTGCGCAACGGCGTCGAGCAAGCGCAGAAGGGGACCAGCTACGCGCTGGCACCCGCGGACGCCGGCACGTCGCTGGTCGCCCGCGTCACGGCGGAGCGTGCCGGGTTCGTGTCGGCCCAGGTCGACTCGGCGCCGCTCGCGATCCCCGCGAACGATCCCGGTGGCTCCGGCTCGGGTGGCTCCGGTTCGGGTGGCTCCGGCGCCGGTACGCCCGGTGCGGGTGGCCCCGGCACCGGAGGATCGACCGCGAACGGCTCCGGTCCGGCCGGCACCTCCGCCGGACCGGCGGCGGCGGCCGGATCCTCGGCGACGACCACGACGCAGGGGCGTTTGAGCGTCACCGGCACCCCCGGGGTCACGACCCCGATCGGCGTCGCCGGCGTTCTGCTGGCCCTCGGCTCGGCGGCTCTGATGGCCGCCCGGTCTCGCCGCCGCCCGGATGTCATCGTCTCTCCGTCCGTCTCGTCCACCGACTGACCCCCCACAGAACAGGACTCTCATGCACACGACACGAACAGCGACACGGGCGCTCGCCGTCGCCGCGGCGGCTGCAGCCGCGGTCACCCTCGGCGTGACCCTGCCGGGCGCCGCCGCGGCCGCGGACCCCGTGCTGCCCCCGCCGGCCGCGGACATCTTCCCCAACGTGGGGACCGCCGACTTCGACGTGCAGCACTACGACGTCGACATGCAGTACCGGGCGAACGACGACATCTCGGCGGTCACCACGGTCACGGCCGTCGCCGCGAAGGCGCTCGACATCATCCGGCTCGACCTCGAGGGTCTGACGGTGGACGCGGTGACGGTGAACGGGCGGAACGCCGCCTTCACCCGCGAAGCCGACTTCCCGGCGACGCGGCACAAGCTCGTCGTGACCCCCGCGGCGCCGGTGACCGGTGAGTTCACGGTCGCCGTGACGTACCACGGGGCGCCGACCCGTCATCAGGACCCCGACGGCTCCTTCGAGGGATGGATGCCGACGGGCACGGGCGTGGCGGCCCTCGGCCAGCCCGTGGGCACCATGACCTGGCTGCCGAGCAACAACACCGTCAGCGACAAGGCCACGTACGACATCGACGTGACCGCCCCGACGCGGACGGACGGTCAAGACCTGTCGGTGGCCAGCAGCGGCAACCTCGTCTCGCAGACGGTCGTCGATGCGGACCGTACCCGGTGGTCGTGGGCGATCGGCACGCCACTGTCGACGTCGATGCTCGTGCTCTCGGTGGGGCACTTCGACGTCCTGACGTCGACGATCACCCTCGCCAGCGGCCGTGTCCTGCCCGAGTGGTCGTTCGTGGCGAAGAGCGCGTCCGACGGCGACCGTGCATACATCAATTCGCAGCGCGCCCTCATCAAGCCGATGCTCGACTGGCTCGAGGCGAAGCTCGGACCCTATCCGGGCGAATCCACCGGCATCATCTGGGATCGTGCCGGCGTCGGCTACGCGCTCGAGACGCAGGACCGCCCGTTCTTCGACGGGTTCCTGAGCGACAAGGTCCTTCTGCACGAGCTCGCGCACATGTGGCTGGGCAACTCGGTCAGCCCGGACACGTGGTCCGAGATCTGGGTGAGCGAGGGTGCGGCACGGTTCTTCGAGGCGTACTACGGCTGGCAGGTGCTCGGTGAGGGCGACCCGCGTCAGATCGCGGCCGACGCCGTCAAGAACGAGCCCGCGGACGCGTGGAAGAACCCGAGCGTCGGGTGGACCGACCCGGCTCAGCTCTACGGCTGGCAGGCCTACACGCGCGGGTCCTTCGTCTACAGCGCCCTCATGAACGCCCTCGGCCCGGACGGCTTCGACGAGGTCATGAAGTCCTGGACGAAGACCTACCGCACGTCGTCGGTCGTCACCGGTGACTTCATCACCGTGGCGAGCGCGGCATCGGGCCGCGACCTGAGTCGCACGCTGAACCAGTGGATCGTCGGCGCCACGGCGCCGCTGCTGCCCGAGGACATCGTCCGCATCGAGCCCTCGGGCACCGTCACGACGACGCAGGGAACGGCTCCGGTCCTTCCGCGGAGCGTGACGCCGGTGTACAAGTCGGGTGCCGGAACGGCCGCGCCGGTCGTCTGGAACACGGCGGCGCAGGATTGGTCGAAGCCGGGGCAGGTCACCGTGACCGGCACGGGCGCCGACTTCTTCGGCGCGCCGTTCACGACGGCATCCGTGAAGGTGAACGTCCTCGCAGCCCCCGTACCCACTCCCACGGTGACACCGACCCCGACGGTGACGCCGCTTCCCACGGTCGGGCCGTCGCCGACCGGGACGCCGTCGAGCGGTTCGACCCCGCTGCCGACGGTGCAGGGAGCATCTCAGTTGAGCGCCACCGGAAGCGCCCCCGTGCTTCCCGCGCTGGCCGCAGGACTCGTCCTGCTGGTCGCGGGTGCCTCGGCCTTCGTGATCTCACGACGCCGACGCCACGCCGACTGAGGAGGCCGAGCGGGCGGACCGGTCATGCGGTCCGCCCGCTTCGGCGTGTCGGTCAGTGGGCGAGGCGATCCAGCACGATGGAGGTGCGCGTGCGCTCGATGCGACTCGACGCGCGCAGTGTCTCGACGATCTCGCCCAGGGCCTCGTTGTTGGGTGCCCGCAGGATGACGACCGCGTCCGCCGCGCCCGCGACGCTGACCGCGGTGACGACTCCGTCCAGTCCGCCGAGCAGCGTGCGCAGCTCGGTCGTGCTGACGTTGCCGCGGCAGAAGATCTCGACGACCGCTTCGGTGCCCTCGAAGCGGGAGGGGTCGGCCGCGATGGTGAACCCGGGGATGACGCCCGACTCGCGCATCGCCTCGACCCGTCGCTTGATCAGCGACGTCGACCGGCCCAGCACCCGGGCCATCTCCGAGAACGGCATCCGCGCATCCCGGGTGAGCAGCTCGATGATCGATTCGTCCACGTGATCCACGACGGCCACGGTAGTACACGCACCATCACCCTCTCGTCCGGACGAACCAGCGCACCCATCTGCCGACGGACGGACGAGTCGCCTCCGTCGCGTCCTGCCCGCAGACTGAGGGGATGGATGCCGACACCTCCCTCTTCCACGCCTGCGTCCCCCTCGCGCCCGGGACGACCTCTCTCCTCCCGCTCGACGACCTCGCCGCGGTCGACCCCGCCGCGGCGCAAGACGCTCTGGCGAAATACGACGACACCGCCGAGCGCCGCCGCTTGCGCGACACCGTCATCCCGGTTCTCGATCGCCGATGGACGGCGGTGGTCTTCTTGTCGCCCGTGCATCCGCAGGCGATCTGGCGAGCGTGGCGCGAGATCCGCGGACGCGAGCGACCCGATCTGCTCTTCTGGGCGATCCCCTCCGTCGACCTGCCCGAGGGTTCCGTCGTGCTGGATCGCTCGTCGACCGCGACCGGGGATCCGATCGACCCGACCGAGGTGACGCCCTTCGACCGGTATGCCCACCGCGCGTCCACGACGACCACGCCGACCAATCGGGCATGGCTGGAGCAGTGTGCGCGTCAGGGAGTGAGTGGCGCGTGGTTCCACGGCATCCCTCACGTTCTGGCGCCGGGACCGGTGCCCCTGGATCGTGCGCGGGTCGTTTCGTGGCGGGACCCCGCTTAAGGGCTGCGAAACTCCCCCGCGGCCGTTCGCGCGCACCTACACTGGTCGCACCTGCCGTCACCGCCGATGGGAGTTCCGTGCCTTCCGCCTGGTCGCGACCCGCGATTTCCCCCGAGACATCGGGGCTGCTCATCGCGCGCGCCCACGACGAACTGCTCGCGGGAAACGAGGATCGCCGTCTCGCCGACGTGCGTCCGCTGGTGCAGGATTCGTGGCGGCGGTCGCTGGCATCCCTGGTCGGACCGGAGGGGCTTCCGTCGCTCGAATTCGCGAGCGACGAGCTCGAGGCGTACCGCCGCGGGCACCCGCTCGCCGGCGTCATGGACATGGTGCGCGCTCTGCTGCTGCCCGGCACGGCCGAGGAATCCGGCGTCGTGGTCGCCGTGGGCGACGCCGCGGGGCGGCTGCTGTGGGTCGAGGGCGACCGGCACATCCGCACGCTGACCGGCGACATGGGCTTCGTGGCGGGGGCGAACTGGGCGGAGGATGCCGTGGGCACCTCGGCACCGGGGACCGCACTGACCCTCGACCGGTCGGTGCAGATCCGCGGCGCCGAACACTTCAACCGGCTCGTGCAGCCGTGGTCGTGCACAGCCGCGCCCGTCCACGACCCCGAGACGCGCCGGCTGCTGGGCGTCATCGACGTGACGGGAGGGCCCGAGGCCGTCACCCCGCAGGCGCAATTGCTCGTGGATGCCACCGCCCGGGCGATCGAGAGCGAGCTGCTCGTCGCGCGGCTGCGCGCGCAGCAGGCTCCGTCCCCGCGTCGTCCATCGCCGTCGCGGGCGCTGCTGCAGATCCTCGGCCGGGACCGCGCGATGCTCGAGGTCGGGGGCTCGGCGCTCGAGCTCAGCGCGCGGCACGCCGAGATCCTGCTGCTGCTCGCCGTGCACCGCGAGGGACTCTCGGCCGAGGCGCTGAGCGAGGCGGTCTACGCCCACGCGGCCGTCGAGACGCTGCGACCCGAGATGGTGCGTCTGCGGCGCGTGCTCGCCCCCGTGGCGCCGCGCCTGGTGCCGGAGTCGCGGCCGTATCGTCTGCCGGACGGCCTCGAGACCGACGCGCAGCACGTGCTGTCGCTGCTGGACCGGGGCGCGCATCGTGTGGCGCTCGCGGCGTACACCGGGCCGGTCCTGCCCGAGTCCGAGGCGCCGGGGGTCGTCGAGGTTCGCGAGTCGGTGCGCTCGGCCCTGCGCGAGGCGCTCGTGGCCGAGGCGGGGATCGACGTGCTGCTGGCCTATGCCGACACCGTCGACGGTCGCGACGACGAAGAGGTGCTGCGCCTGTGCCTGTCGATGCTGCCGGCGCGATCGCCGAAGCGCGCGGGTCTCGTCGCCCGGATCGAGAGGCTCGAGCGCGACTGACCCGGTCGGTCGACGCCGATGTCGGAGCCCCTCGTTACAGTGAACATATGGACGAAAAAGCGCTCGACATCTTCTCGGCAGCCCGCGCCCGTCGCGATGTGGGCCGCATCCGCGAGGCGCTCGCCGAGGTCAAGGCCGGCGACGTCGCCCGCGTGATCGTCCGTTCCCCGCGCTACGGGCTGTACGCCCTCGAGCGCACCGTCCGCATCGGAGTGGGCGGACAGCCGCTCGTCGGCGACGTCATCCTCGCGACGAGCTCCGAGATCCAACGCATCGACCTCGGCATCGACGCGCCGCAGGCGGCCCTCGAGGCCGACGTGGTCGACCCTTCGACGCTCCCCCACGGCACGCCCGTCCGCGTGACCTTCCTGACGCCGACGCACCAGACCTTCGCCCTCACCGGACCGATCACCGCCGGGAACGACCGCTTCCTGCTCGTCGGCAGCTGGATCGTCGCCGACGAGCAGGAAGCGGTCGTTCCCGGCGGTGATCGGTCCGGTG
>NZ_QDFT01000007.1 GCF_003075375.1 Microbacterium testaceum
GAGCCGGCCCGCACGGTCAGGGCCGTGAGCACCTCGCCCGCGCGGGTCACCAGCGTCACCTCGGGGGGCAGTCCCGCCTGGAGCGCTCGACCCGCGGCGAGGTCGTCGACGACGAAGGTGCGGGACAGGATGCCGCGCACCCCCGCCGACGCGGTGACGACGTCGACGGCCGCGACCGTTCCCTCCACCTCGGGCGCGGTCGTCGGCGCGTCGGCTCCGGCGATCGCGATCTCGACGACCCCCATGTCGGCCGAGGCCGCCGTCCGCGCGGCGTCGAAAGCCGCCTCAGCGTCGTCGACGAGCAGTCCCTCGGCGAGCGAGCCGAGCGCCGCGGCGATGGCCGCCTCGTACCCGGCGGTGACCTTGACGTCGTCGCCGACCAGACCCCGTACGCCCGGACCGCCCGCGGCCAGCAGGTCGGCGGCCGCGTTGCGCACGTCGAGGGCGCGCCCCAGCGCCGTGGTCTGGGCCGTGAGGGCGTCGCGCTCGCGCTCGGCGGTGTGGAGTCGGTCGCGCATTCCGGCGACCGCGCTCTCGCGGTCGTTGGCGTCGCGCTGCGCGCGCTCGTACGCGGCGGCGTGCTCGGCGCTCGATGCGCCGGGGACGACCTCGGGATCGAGCTCGGCGCGGGCGCGCTCGGTCTCGGCGCGCCGCAGCAGGGCGGCGTCGAGGGCCCGCTGCTGCCGCTCGACACCCGCGCGGACCGCCGCGAGGGCCGAGCCGGCCGCCTCGGCGGTTCCCCGCAGGGCCTGAATGCGCATGTCGTGCTCGGAGACCAGCGCGCTCTGCGCGGCGATCTCGACGTCGAGCGCGTCGAGGTCCGCGCGCGCACGCGCCACCGCCCTCGTCGCCTCGGCCGCGGCATCCTGCACCTCTCCGAGACCCGCCGCGACCTCGTCGATCTCGGCGCGCAGGTCGTCGATGGCGTGCTGGCCGATCGTGGGGGTCAGCGTCGCCGCGTCGGCGCCCTCGTCACCGAGCAGGGTCAGCCGCTGGCCGGCCAGCGAGTACAGACCCCGCAGCCGTTCCTGCACCTGCTCGAGCGCGAAGGCGACGCTGCGCGCGCGGTCCACCGCCTCGGAACGCTGGTCGTTCTCGAGCCGCTCGACACGGCCGCGCAGACCCTCGGCCTGTTCCTGCAGTCCCAGCCGCTCGGTATGGCGCTCGGTCTCGGCGCGAGCCGCGTCGGCGAGTTGCGCGCGCAGACCCACGAGATCGTCCGCGTAGAGCCGGGCCTTCGCGTCGCGGACGACCGCGGCGATGGTCGCGGCCTCGCGCGCGATCTCGGCCTGCTTGCCCAGGGGCTTGAGCTGACGACGCAGCTCGCCCGCCAGGTCGCTCAGACGGGTGAGATTGGTCTCCATCGCCTCGAGCTTGCGCGCCGTCTTCTCTTTGCGACGGCGGTGCTTCAGGATGCCGGCGGCCTCTTCGATGAAGCCGCGCCGGTCCTCGGCGGTGGCCTGCAGCACCGTGTCCAAGCGCCCCTGGCCGACGATCACGTGCATCTCGCGTCCCAGGCCGGAGTCGCTCAGCAGCTCCTGCACGTCGAGCAGTCGGCAGGTCTGCCCGTTCATGGCGTACTCGCTCGCGCCAGTGCGGAACAGCGTGCGGCTGATCGTCACCTCGCTGTAGTCGATCGGCAGCGCACCGTCGCCGTTGTCGATGGTCAGCTGCACCTCGGCCCGGCCGAGTGGCCCGCGGGTCGAGGTCCCGGCGAAGATGACGTCCTCCATCTTGCCGCCGCGCAGGGTCTTGGCGCCCTGCTCGCCCATCACCCAGGCGAGGGCGTCGACGACGTTCGACTTGCCCGACCCGTTGGGACCGACGATGCAGGTGACCCCGGGCTCGAGGGCGAACGTGGTCGACTGCGCGAACGACTTGAAGCCCTTGAGCGTGAGGCTCTTCAGATGCACTCGCCGCTCCTCTCCTGTCGCCCGACGGGCACTGCGCCTCACGCTAGCCGAGGAACCGCGGAATTCCGCGGTGGCGAGCCGCGCGGTCGCCGCCGACGCGCCCGAGAGTCCATCGATTCTGAGCGAAAGCTTGACATTCGCTGAGCGCCTTCGCTAGCGTCGGGGGTCGCAACCGACGTCGAAAGGAGGTCCTCCCATGATTCGCACCATCACCGGCTTCACCGCCACCGGCTTCGTCGCCGTGCCCGTGCTCTCCGCACCCGTCACCGGAGTGACCACCGCCGTCGGCATGCCCCTCCGTCAGGGCTGACCGGTCGCGTCGAGACGCCTCGCGTCTCCGCCTCCCGTCGAGCGTTCGTTCGCTCGCCCGGACCGTCACGGTCCTCCACGCGCTCGTCGCGTCATCCATTCGTCTTCTCTTCCTCACGGAGCCTCCGCATGAACGCCCTGTTCACGCGCGCGCCGCAGCACGCCTCGGCCGCGCCTTCCACTCCTCCCACCCCTTCGACCGTCACGTTCGACACGACCGCCTACCGCCCGCTGGGCCTGCTGGACCGGCTGTCGCTGCGCGTCGGGCTGTGGCTGCTCGCCCGGCATGCCGATCGCGCCCGCGCACTCGACCACCAGGCCGTCTCGGCCTATCGGGCGCAGATGGCACAGGCCGAGCGCGAACGGCGCGAACGCGCCTGGCGGAGCGCCGCGGCCTTCAGCCGCCCGCCGTTCTGATCGGTGGGGCCGACCCCGGCGCCGGCCCCACCGGCATCCCCTCTTCTTCGACGCGAAAGCACCGTCATGACGACCCTTCCGGCCGGCCTCGAGCTGCGCCCCCTGCACATTCCCGCCCACATCGACGATCCGGATGCCGCGGACTTCCGCGAGATGGTCCGCCTGCGCAACCTCGTCTACGAGGAGATCTCGGGTCACACCGACGAATCCATCCCCGCCGATGAACTCCTCCCCGCGTTCCAGCCCCGTCCCGAGGTGAAGCGGTTCTCGTGGATCGCCGTCTTCCGCGGCGAGGTGGTCGGCCGCGCCGGTCTCGATCTGCCCCAAGAGGAGGGAGCGCGCACCGCCTCGTGGCTCATCGAGCTGCGCCGCAGCTCCTGGGGTCACGGCATCGGACGAGCCGCGTTCGCCCGGATCGAGCAGATCGCCCGCGCCGAAGGCCGCTCCGTCCTCCACACCTGGGCGGAGCACCCGGCCGCCCAGGGGCCGACTCTGTCGGCACCGACGGGATACGGGTCCGTGCCAGAGGATCACGCCGCGCGCTTCCTGCTGGCATCCGGCTGCACCCTCGAGCAGATCGTGCGGGTCAGCACCCTCGACCTCGCAGAGAACGGATCACGCCTGCGCGACCTGCTGACCGCGGCCGAGGCGGCGGCCGTGGGCTACCGGGTCGTGCAGTGGACATTGCCCACCCCCGATGAGTTCGTCGACCGGTTCGCGTGGATGAAGTCCCGGATGGCCACCGATGCGCCGTCCGCCGGCCTCGAGCACGACGAAGAGGTCTGGGATGCCGCCCGCCTGCGTCGCCACGAGGCCACCTACCTCGACGCCGGTCGCCACATGCTCGTCACCGCGGCGCAGCGCGTCGACACGGGTGAGCTGGCCGCGTTCAACGAACTGGTCATCGGCAAGGACCGCACCGCCGCGACGGGCCAGGAGGACACGCTCGTGGTGGCCGCCCATCGCGGTCACCGCCTGGGGATGCTCGTCAAGTGCGCGGGACTTCTCGCCTGGCGCGACGTCGCCCCGGACTCCCCGCGCGTGATCACGTACAACGCCGAAGAGAACCGCCCCATGCTCTCGATCAACGAGGCGATCGGCTTCGCGCCGATCTCGTACGAAGGGGTGTGGAAGAAGGTGCTCGACTGACCGCGCGAGTCACCGGTGTGTGCCGCCGGGCGCGCCTCGAGCGACGAATCCCGGCGACGCGCGCGAGGGGCGGTCAGCGCCTGCGCTGGCAGTGCGGGCAGAAGTGACTCGAGCGGTTCATGAACGACACCCGCACGATCGGGCGACCGCACCGCGGGCACGGCTGACCGGTGCGCCCGTAGGCGTTGAGCGAGTGCGCGAAGTACCCCGCCTGCCCGTTGACGTTGACGTACTGCGCGTCGAAGCTCGTGCCGCCCTCGGCCAGAGCCTTCTCGAGCACCGCCCGCACCTCGGCCAGCAGGCGGTTGACGGCCCGGGTCGGCAGGGCGGAGCCGGCGGTCTCGGGGTGGATGCGCGCCGCCCACAGCGACTCGTCGGCGTAGATGTTGCCGATGCCGCTGGCGACGGTCTGGTCCAGCAGGACGCGCTTGATCCCCGACGACGTCCGCGCGACGCGCGCGCGGAAGCGGCCCTCGTCGAACGCCGGGTCGAGGGGGTCCCGGGCGATGTGCGCGACCTGCGAGGGCACCCGGGCGAGAGAGGAACCCCGACCGCCGGCGGCGTGATCGGGGGTGTCGACGAGGGGATCGATCGCGAGCGAGCCGAAGGTGCGCTGGTCGGCGAAGACGACCGACAGCGACCCGTGCACCGGGTGCTCCAGCTCGACGCGGATCCGTTCGTGCCGTTCCTCGGGCGCCCCGGGGGTGCGCAGCAGCATCTGACCACTCATGCCGAGATGGGTGACGATCGCCTCGTCGTCCGAGACCGGCATCCACAGGAATTTTCCGCGACGCACGGCGGCCGAGATGCGCCGACCGGTCAGCTCGGCTTCGAAGTGCGCGGCTCCCCCGGTGTGGCGGGTGAGCGCGCGCTCGTCGCGGACGTCGACCGAGGTGATCAGTGCTCCCGCGACGGCGGGCTCGAGACCGGCGCGGACGACCTCGACCTCGGGGAGCTCAGGCACGCGCGTCGAGTTCGCGCCAGGCGGTGAGCGCGGCGGCCATCTCGGCCTGCTTCTTGCTCGAGCCCGGACCGGTGGCGACCACGTCGCCGACGGTGACCGTGGCGATGAAGCGTCGGTCGTGGTCGGGTCCGGTCGCCTCGACCCGGTACACGGGTGCCGGCAGGCCCTGTCGCGCGGCGATCTCCTGCAGGCTCGTCTTGGGATCCATCGCGGCGCCGTAGCGCTCGGGGTCGGCCAGCAGCGGCTCGACGAGCCGGAGCACCATGCGCGTCGCCTCATCGGGCCCGGCCGACAGGAAGGTCGCTCCGATGAGCGCCTCCATCGTGTCGGCGAGGATCGAATCCTTGTCGCGCCCGCCGGTGAGGATCTCACCTCGACCGAGACGGACGTACTCGCCGAGACCGATCGTGCGGGCGACCTCGGCGAGGGCCACGGTCGACACGACGCTCGCGCGCCGCTTGGCCAGGCTGCCCTCGTCGAGATCCGGGTGCCCGGTGAACAGCCGCACGGTGACGGCCTGCCCCAGCACGGAGTCGCCGAGGAATTCGAGGCGCTCGTTGTGCGGGATCGCGCCGTTCTCGTAGGCGAAGGAACGGTGCGTCAGGGCCAGCGAAAGAAGCTCGGGGTCGATGTCGACCCCGAGCTTCTCGGTGAGCGCTTGGCGCTCGGTGGTGTTTCGCGTCACGTCACCGATCAGACGTCGGCGACCTTGCGGCCCTTGTACTCGAGGAAGAGCTCGGTGCCCTGCGAGTCGGTGACGACCTTCGCCTGGTGGGGACGGCTGTAGACGACCTTGCCGTTCTCGATGGTCTTGACCAGCGCGGGGGCTTCGGCCTTCCACTGCGCGCGGCGCGAGCGGGTGTTGGAGCGGGAGACCTTCCGCTTCGGGGGGTTACCTGCCATGACTAGCTCTTCTCTGTCTTGGGGGCGGCGCGGAGCGCATCGCCGTCGTCTGGGGTGTACTGCTGGAGCGCAGCCCATCGAGGATCAACGGACGTCTGCTCCGATTCGCCGGGGCTTTCCGTCAGCCTCTCGCCCGTGTTCGGGTCGAGCCCGGGGCAATCCGGCTGACACACCGGCTGGAACGGAAGCGACAGGACGATGGCGTCCCGGACCAGGTTTTCAAGATCCACGTGGTCGTCTTGAACGCCGAAGTCACTCGCTTCGCCCCCAGGATACGCGAAAAGTTCCTGGAACTCGACTTCGACAGGCTCGGTGATGTCGATCAGGCAGCGCCCGCACACCCCGGTGGCGGTCGTGTCGACCGTGCCCGACACGAGGATGCCCTCGTGCACGGACTCCAGCCGCACGTCGAGCTCGAGGATCTCGCCCTCGGCGACCGAGACGAGCCCCTCGCCCCATTTCTCGGGCGTCGGCAGGTCGAGGCTGTGCTCGCGCATCTCTCCCGGGTGGCGCTCGATGTCGCGCACGGGGAGCTGGAAAGGTCCGGGTCGGTGAATTCTCACGGTCGACAATGCTACCCGCGCACCCCTGAACGGGGGCCGGGCGCCGCGCCCGATGCCGGGCGCACGGGTCAGATCCCGCGGGCCCCGGTGTCGAGCAACCGCGCGACCGCCGGGGGGACGTACGGCGACACGTCGCCGCCCAGGCCGGCGACCTGCCGCACGAGCGAGCTGGACACGAGAGCGTGCGAGGGGTCGGGCAGCAGGAACACCGTCTCGACATGGGCGAGGTCGCGATTGACGATCGCCATTGGCGTCTCGTACGCGACGTCGACCTGCGAGCGGATGCCCTTGACCAGCACGCGCGCCCCCACCTCGGTGGCGTAGTCGACGAGAAGGCCCACGCTCCACGCGGCCACGATCACGTCGCCCTCGATACCGGCCTCTTCGATCGACTGCTCGAGCAGGCTCTGCCGCTGCGCGATGGGCAGCATCGCCTCTTTGCCCGGGTTGTGCACGACCAGGACGTGAAGCTGGTCGAACAGCCCGGCGGCCCGGCGGATCACGTCGAGGTGGCCGAGGGTGGGCGGGTCGAACGAGCCGGGGACGACGGCGATCCGGGAGTCCATGCCGCCAGCCTACCGACGCCCCGCGGGCGAGCGGCCCGCCGGTCAGGACTTGGCCAGGGCGGCGCGCTCCTCGACGCCGACGCGGCGTTCGAGGGCGGCGGCGAGGGCCGGATGCCGCGTCAGGGCCGGGTCGTCGGCCAGCAGCTTCTCGCCCTCGGCCCGCGCCTCGGTGATGAGCGCCGCATCGGTGACCACGCGCAGCAACCGCAGCGACGACCGGGCCCCGGACTGCGCTCCGCCGAGCACGTCGCCCTCGCCGCGCAGGTCGAGGTCGATCTCGGCCAGGGCGAACCCGTCGAGGGTGGATGCCACGGCTTCCACCCGCGACCGGGCCGAGGTGCCGGGGGCGGCCTCGGTCACCAGCAGGCACAGCCCCGGCAGCCCGCCGCGGCCGACGCGGCCGCGCAGCTGATGCAGCTGCGACACGCCGAAGCGATCGGCCTCGAGGATCACCATGGTGGATGCGTTGGGGACGTCGACGCCGACCTCGATCACCGTCGTCGCCACGAGCACGTCGATGTCGCCGCGGGCGAAGGCCTGCATCACGGCATCCTTCTCGTCCGAGGGCATCTTGCCGTGCAGGATCTGCACCCGGATGTCGCGGAACGACGGCAGATTCGACAGCAGCGCGTCGACCTGCACGACGCCCCAGCGGGTGCGGTTGCCCTCGGCCGCGGTGGGGGCCGGGGCGTCCGGCGCGTCGGCGGGCTCGTCGCTCTTGCCGTCGGCGGCGACCTGGTCGGAGTCGATCGCCGGGCACACGACGAAGGCCTGGCGCCCGAGCGCGACCTCTTCGGCCACGCGGTCCCACACGCGCGCGAACCAGCCCGGCTTCTCGGCGAGGGGCGCGACGAACGATTGGATGCCGGCCCGCCCGGCCGGCATGGTCCGGATCGTCGAGACGTCGAGGTCGCCGAAGACCGTCATGGCGACCGTGCGAGGGATGGGGGTCGCCGTGAGGACGAGGGTGTGCGGAGCCTCGCCCTTCGAGCGCAGGGCGTCGCGCTGGTCGACGCCGAACCGGTGCTGCTCGTCGACCACGACGAAACCCAGGTCGGCGAAGGTGGTCGTGGCACTGAGCAGAGCGTGCGTGCCGACGACGATCCGAGCCTGACCGGATGCCACCCGCAGGGCCGCGCGGCGGCGTTCGGCCGCGGGCATCTGACCGGTCAGCAGCGTCGGCATGAGCTCGGGGGCCAGCTCGGGGCCGAGCATGCGCGCGATCGAGCGCAGATGCTGACCGGCGAGGACCTCGGTCGGGGCGATCAGGGCGGACTGCCCCCCGGACTCGGCGACCTGCAGCATGGCGCGCAGGGCCACCAGGGTCTTTCCGGAACCGACTTCTCCCTGCACGAGGCGGCTCATCGGCCAGTCGCCGACGAGGTCGGCCGCGAGCTGCGCGCCGACGCTCTGCTGGTCGGGGGTGAGCTCGAAGGGCAGGATCGCATCGAAACGCTCGAGCAGTCCCCCGGGCGTGGCCGGACGCTTCTGCGCCGACAGGGCCCGGACGAACTGGCGCTGCTGCAGCAGAGCGGTCTGCAGCACGAACGCCTCGTGCATGCGGAGCGTCTCGACCGCGGGGGGGATGTCGTCGTCGTGCGCGGGGCGGTGGATGTTCTCGAGCGCCTGCCGCGCCGAGAGCAGCCCTCGACGCGCGCGGAGCTCGTCGGGAAGGGGGTCGTCGACGTCGCCCAGGCTATCGAGCACCAGCGCGATCGTCTTCTGCACCAGCGTGCTGGGCACCGCGCTCGTGGCGGGGTAGATCGGGATGGGGCGCTTCGCGGTGACCTCGGCCTCGGCCATCGCCTCGGCGATGTCGTCGAAGAGCTCGTAGTCGGGGTTCGTGAGCTGGGTCTGACGACGGTACTCGCCGACCTTGCCCGAGAAGATGCCGCGCCGACCGGGGGTGAGGTCCTTCAATCGCCACGGCTGATTGAAGAAGGTCAGCGACATGCGCCCGTCGCCGTCGCTGATGACGACCTCGAGCAGGGACCCCCGGCGGTTCTGCATGCGCCGCTCGCTGGCGATGACCACCTCGGCGACGATCGTCACCGGCTCGCCCAGCGGAAGAGAGGCGATCGGGGTGAGCTCGCCCCGCCGGGCGTAGCGACGGGGGTAGTGCTCGAGCAGCTCGCCGACCGTGGTGACGCCGAACGCCTTGTCGAACGCGGTCGCGGTCTTGCCGCCGATGGCGCCGTCCAGCCGGGAGGCGAGCGAGAGACCGGGCATGCTCCGAGTCTAGGCAGGGGCCCCGACACCACCGGTCGCGACGCCCCCGTCCCCCTCGGGGACGACCCCCGCACCCCGCCCTAGGCTGGACGGGTGACCCGCATCATCTCGGGCCGCGCCGGCGGCACGGTCCTCGACGTCCCCCCGAAGGGCACCCGCCCCACGAGCGACCGCGTCCGCGAATCGCTCTTCGGTGCGCTCGAGGCCGCCGGGCTGATCGACGACGCCCGCGTCGCCGACCTGTACGCCGGTTCGGGTGCACTCGCCCTCGAGAGCTTGAGCCGCGGTGCGGCCTCCGCCGACCTGGTCGAGCTCTCGCCGACGGCCGCGACGCTCATCAAGAAGAACGCGGATCGGCTTCGCGCGGCCGGGGTGAGGGCCCCCGCGCGCGTGCACCGCGCGCACGTCACGCCGTACCTGATGGCATCCACCCAGGTGTGGGATCTGGTGTTCCTCGACCCGCCCTACGACATCTCGGACGACGACCTGACCAAGGCCCTCGTCGCTCTGGCGCCGCGGCTCAGCCCCGACGCCGTGGTCATCGTCGAACGGGCGAAGCGCTCCCCCGCCCCCGCCTGGGCGGCCGCGGGACTCGAACCCGAGCGCGACCGGGCCTACGGCGACACGACCCTGTGGTGGGGGCGTCCGATCCTCGCCGCCGACTGAGCGGGATCAGCCCCGGCCGGCGTCCCAATCGCGGTAGGGGTCCCAGCCGCCGCGGCCGGTCCACGCCCGACCGTCGACGGTCACGGCCTCGTCCTGCCGCGTCACGACCGTCCCGACCCGGCGTCCGATCGGGTCGGCATCCGCGGCGAAGGTCACCAGGAACCCGTGGTCCTCTCCCCCGTCCAGAGCCCGGGCGGGGTCCTCGCCGAGGGTGGCCGCATCGAGGGCGATCGTCACGTCCGAGGCGTCGGCGAGGCGCGTCGCGTCGAGGACCAGCCCGTCTGACAGATCCATCATGGCCGTGGCCCCGGATGCCGCGGCCCGCACCGCCTCGTCGAGCGGCGGGCGGGGCGTCAGCTGGCGCGACACCGCGCGGGCGTCGGCCGGGTCCAGCGCCTCGCGCGCCTCGGGGGTCAGCGCGATCGGCGCACCCCCGGCATCCGTGAAACGCTCGAAGAGCACGGCGAGACCGCGCGCCGCCTCTCCGAGCTCGCCGATGACGTACACGCCGTCGCCGACCCGCGCCCCCGAACGCCGGACGGGATCGCGGCCGTCGAGGCTGCCAAGGGCGGTCACGGCGATCGTGAGCGTGTCGGAGACCGTCAGGTCGCCCCCCTCGACCGCGCAGCCAGGGGCCAGCTCCGCGCACGCGGCGGCCAGACCGTCGGCGAAGCCGCGGACGAACGACACCGGCGTGGCGTCCGGCATCGCCAGCGCGACCAGCAGGGCGATCGGACGCGCGCCCATCGCGGCGACGTCGGCCAGGTTGACCGCCGCCGCCTTGAAGCCGAGGTCGAACGGCGACGACCACGCCAACCGGAAGTCCGGACCGTGCACGAGCGTGTCGGTCGTGGCGACCACCCGACCGTCCGGAACGGCCAGCACGGCGGCGTCGTCGCCCGGTCCCACCGGAGCGGTCGAGGCGGGGAGGCGGTCCAGGATGCCGCGCAGGATCTGCCCCTCGGACAGCTCCCCCACGGTGGTCTCGGCGTCTGTCACCCTCCCACGCTATTAGCCTGGAGGGGTGTCCCGCTCCCTCCGCCCCCTCGCGCTCGTCGCCGCCCTCGCCCTGCTGCCGGGTCTGGCCGCGTGCAGCACCACGGTCGCGATGCAGCCCGCGAAGGACGCCAACGACCCGGCCTGCGCCGAGGTGATCTCGCGCCTGCCGAAGTCGATCTCGGGCCAGGAGCGGCGCTGGACCGACGCCCAGTCCACCGGAGCCTGGGGAGACCCGGCCGCGATCCTGCTGACCTGCGGGCTCGAGACCCCGGGGCCCTCGACGCTGCCCTGCCGTTCGTTCGACGGCGTGGATTGGCTGGTCGACGAGTCGCAGGCGGCCGACAACCGCTACACGCTCACGACGTTCGGCCGCAGCCCCGCCCTGCAGATCTTCCTGGACTACGAGTCCGCGAGCAGCGCCGACGTCGCCCAGGCCATCGGCCCCCTCGTGCGCGACTACCTGCCCGCGACGGGGTCGGTCTGCACCTCGGCCGCCGACGCGACGCCCGCCCCCTGATCCGCCGGCCCGACGCCTCTGCTCCGCGGCGCTTCTGTTCCGGCGTCGTCAAGACCCCGTCCGCCGGCTCCGCCGTGCACAACGGCGGGCGCACGGCGCGACACGCCGGCCGAGCCGCCCACCGCACGGCGCGCCGCACGGGAACCCCGCCGTTGTGCACACCCCTCCGCGGCGGAGACCCCCACGGAACACGAACCGCCGCGACGAACCACCGCCCGTGCACAA
The DNA here is from genome assembly GCF_003075375.1 of Microbacterium testaceum. Classification (GTDB taxonomy): domain Bacteria; phylum Actinomycetota; class Actinomycetes; order Actinomycetales; family Microbacteriaceae; genus Microbacterium; species Microbacterium testaceum_E. The sequence continues at coordinate 11,421 of NZ_QDFT01000007.1, forward strand.
CGGCGGGCGCCGGACGCGACACGCCGGCCGAACGACCCACCGCACGGCGCGCCGTACGAGAACCCCGCCGCTGTGCACACCCCACCGCGGCGGAGACCCCCACGGAACACGAACCGCCGCGACGAATCACCGTCCGTGCACAACGGCGGGCGCCGGGCGGGACACGCCGGCCGAACGACCCACCGCACGGCGCACCGCACGAACCCCCCGCCGTTGTGCACACAGCCACCGCGGTGGGAGCCTCCGTGACGCACGGGCCGCCGCGACGAACCACCGTCCGTGCACAACGGCGGGCGCCGGGCGCGACACGCCGGCCGAGCCACCCACCGCACGGCGCGCCGAGCAAAAACCCCGCCGTTGTGCACACACCCAGCGCGGCCGGGACGTCGCGGCAGGAACCCGACGACCGGGTCAAGCCCTCTAGAGCGCCGCCTCGAGCAGGTCGCTGATGAGGTCGGGGTACGACAGGCCCGAGGCGATCCAGCACGTCGGGAACATCGAGATCGGCGTGAACCCGGGCATCGTGTTGACCTCGTTCACGTAGAACTCGGTCCCCGTGTAGAAGAAGTCCACGCGCGCGAGTCCCTGGCCGCCGATCGCCTCGAAAGCCTGCGCCGCGATCCGCTGCATCTCAGCGAGCTCGCCGTCGCGCAGGTCCGCCGGGCAGACCAGCTCCACACCCGGGGCGTCGAGGTACTTGGCCTCGAAGTCGTAGAACTCCCGACCCGTGACGACGATCTCGCCGGCGACGCTGACGCGGACGGGCCCGCCGTCGCGGCCGGGCAGCACGCCGCACTCGACCTCACGGCCGACGATGGCCTTCTCGACCAGCACCAGGCCGTCCTCGGCGAAGGCGGTATCGAGGGCGGCATCCAGGTCCTCCCAGCGCGACACCTTGGTCACGCCGACGCTCGATCCCGCCTCGTTCGGCTTGACGAAGACCGGCAGGTCCAGGGCGTGGATGCGCCGCTCCCACAGACCGCGGTCGCGCTCGAGGTCGGCGCGGGTGACGGCGACCCACGGCACCACGGGCACGTTCGCCGAGCGCAGCACGCGCTTGGTGACGTTCTTGTTCATGCCGATGGCCGACATGAGCACGCCCCCTCCGGCATACGGGATGCCGAGCAGCTCGAGCAGTCCCTGGACCGTGCCGTCCTCGCCGAAGCGGCCGTGCAGGATCGGCAGCACGACGTCGACCTCGCCGAGGGAGCGTTCGCCGGCGGCATCCGTCACCGTCCATTCGCGCGACAGCGTCGAGTCGGGCAGGCGCACGCGCGTTCCGTTATCGATCACCTCGGGCAGGGCCTCGGGGCGCAACGCGAACTTGTCGGGGTCGTCGTCCTCGAGGACGAAGGCGCCGTCGCGGGTGATGCCCACCGGGATCACCCGGTAGCGGTCACGATCGATCGCGCGCAGCACCCCGCCCGCCGTGGCGGAACTGATCGAGTGCTCGCTGGAGCGCCCGCCGAAGAGCACCACCACCACCGGTCTGGTCATTCTGCGTCCTCTCGCCCTGCGGCTGGTCGTCGTCTGTCGTCAGGTGCGGCGCGATGTCGCGCGGATCCATGGTGCCGTCGAGCACCATCTTCACCTGCTGCACGATGGGCATGTCGACGCCGACCTGCTTCGCGAGCTGCAGGACGGGGGCGACGGATGCCAGACCCTCGGCGGTCTGCTGCATCTGCGTCACCACGTCCTGGAAGCCGTACCCCTGCCCCAGCAGTCGGCCCGCGGTGTTGTTGCGGCTGAGCGGCGACTGGCACGTCGCGATCAGGTCGCCGAGGCCCGCTAGACCCTGCAGCGTCTCGGGCTGCGCGCCCTGCGCGACGGCGAAGTCGGTCATCTCGACCAGGCCGCGCGTGATGATCGAGGCCTTGGTGTTCTCGCCGTATCCCACGCCGTCCACGATGCCGATCGCGACCGCGATGAGGTTCTTCAGCACCCCGCCGAACTCGGTGCCGATGACGTCGGTGTTCACGAACGAGCGGAAGTACTTGTTGCGCGCGCACCGCGCCACCGCCTCGGCGGTCTCGGGACTCAACGAGCTGATCACGGCCGCCGTGGGCTGTTCGCGGGCGATCTCGAGGGCGAGGTTGGGTCCGGATGCCACGGCGATCCGCGCCGGATCGCACTCGAGCACCTGCTCGATGACCTGGCTCATGCGCAGGCCCGACGACTTCTCGACGCCCTTCATGAGCGACACGAGCGGCACGTCGGTGTCTTCGACGTAGGGGCGGATCGCGGCGAGGTTCTCGCGCAGCGACTGGCTCGGCACCGACAGGTAGATCTGCTCGGCGCCCCGCAGCGCCTCGGCGAGGTCGGTCGTCGCCGTCATGGACCGCGGCAGGTTGATGCCGGGCAGGTAACGGCTGTTGCGCTTGGACTCGGTGATCTCGGCGGCGAGCTCCGGTCGACGCGCCCACATGACGACGGTCGCCCCGCCGTCGGCGAGGATCTTGCCGAACGTCGTGCCCCAGCTTCCGGCGCCGACGACCGCGACCTTCGGACCCGCGACGGGATGAACGTTCTTACGACTCAAGGCGACCCGTCTCGTTCTGCCCGTGCTGCGACGGGTTCCACCGTTCGGCCGGGGCCGGAAGACCACGGATGCCGGACAGCATCGCGGTGATCCGGTTCATCATCTCGTCGGTCGCCTTCGTCAGCGTCGCGGGCTGCGTCGGCGCGTCGGCGTAGGCCGACAGGTCCATGGCGGGGCCGATCTCGACGACCACGTGCGCGCGACGGGGGAACTTCAGCTTGCCGTAGCGCGGGAGGATCTGCTGGACGCCCCACTGCGCCATCGGGATGAGGGGCAGGTCGCCGGCGAGGGCGAGGCGGACGGCACCGGTCTTGCCCCGCATCGGCCACAGGTCGGGGTCGCGCGTGAGGGTGCCCTCGGCGTAGACGATGACTCCTCGGCCGTCGCGGGCGATCTGCTCGGCCGCCTTCATGGACTGGTTCGCGCTCGTGGACGTGCGCGGCACCGGGACCATTCCGGTCGCCTTGAGCGCTGCCCCGAGCACCGGGACCTTGAACAGGCTCTCTTTGGCCATGAACCGCGGCGCGCGCCCTAACCGCCACACGGCGACCGCGACGATCACCGGGTCGAACTCCGAGTTGTGGTTGGGGGCCAGCACGTACGCCCCCTCGCGGGGGAGGTTCTCGGCCCCGCGGATCTCGATGCGCGCGAACAGCCCGGTGATGGGCACGATGATCGCCGCGAGCGGCCAGAAGGCGCTCGGCCGGCTCTTCTCAGGCGAGGCGGCCACGAGGGTCAGCCGACGACGTCGAAGTCGGCGTGCACGGCCGTGAGCTTCTCGAGGAACTTCTCGTAGCCACGGCGGATGATGCCGATGTTGCGGACCGTGGACTCGCCCTCGGCCGCGAGGGCCGCGATGACGTAGCTGTAGCCACCGCGCAGGTCGGGGACCTCGACGTCGGCGCCGTGCAGCGGCGTCGGGCCGTTGATCACGGCGGCCTGCTCGAGGTCGCGGCGCGGCACGCGGCGGTCGGCGCTGTCCAGACCCTTGGGGTGCACGACGATGTCGGCGCCCATCTTGTTCAGCGCGGCGGTGAAGCCCAGGCGGTTCTCGTAGACCGTCTCGTGCACGGTCGAGGTGCCGGGAGCCTGGGTGAGCGCCACGATGAGGGGCTGCTGCCAGTCGGTCATGAAGCCCGGGTGCACGTCGGTCTCGACCATGACGGGCTTGAGCGCGTCGCCACGACGGAACAGGATGCCGTCCTCGCGGACGTCGAACCAGCCGCCGGCCTTGCGGAAGACGTTGAGGAAGGTCAGCATGTCCTGCTGACGCGCGCCCTTGGCGAAGATCTCGCCGTCGGTGGCCAGCGCCGCGCACGCCCAGGACGCGGCCTCGTTGCGGTCGAAGATCGCGCGGTGGTCGTAGCCGACGAGCTTGTCGACGCCCTCGATGAAGATGACGCGGTTGGGCTCGTACGAGATGATCGCGCCCATCTTCTGCAGAACCGCGATGAGATCCATGATCTCGGGCTCGATCGCGGCGTTGCGCAGCTCGGTGACGCCCTTGGCGCGCACGGCCGTGAGCAGCACCTGCTCGGTCGCGCCGACGCTCGGGTAGGGCAGCGTGATGTTCGCGCCGTGCAGCCCGTTGGGCGCCGTGATGCGGATGCCCTCGTAGCTCTTGTCTACGACCGCGCCGAAGGCGCGCAGCGCGTCCATGTGGAAGTTGATCGGGCGGTCGCCGATGCGGCATCCACCCAGATCCGGGATCAGGGCCTCGCCGAGCAGATGCAGCAGCGGTCCGCAGAACAGGATCGGGATGCGGGAGGCTCCGGCGTGCGCGTCGATCTCTTCGAAGTGCGCGGCGACGGCGCCCGACGGGTCGAGGTGGAACGTGCCCTCTTCGTCGCCCTCGGTCACCGTGACGCCGTGCACCTCGAGGAGGGATCGGACGACCTTGACGTCGCTGATCATCGGAACGTCGCGCAGCGTGCTGGTGGTCTCGCCCAGCAGGGCCGCCACCATCGCCTTGGTCACGAGGTTCTTCGCGCCCTTGACCTCGACGGTGCCCCGCAGGGGCCGCCCGCCGCGGATGGTCAGGGTCTCTGCCGCCTCCCAGTCCGGCTGTCCGGGGGTCTGGTCTCCGGAATCGGTGATGAGTGTGCTCATAGGGGGGTGGACCTCACTTCGTGGACGAGGGGCGGCAGAACGACCCGATCGGGTCGATCGGGCTCAGCGGACCGGAAGGGTCCTGGGCCGCCATGCCTCGCGGCGCGCCTCGAACTGCGTGATCTTGTCTTCGTCACGCAGCGTGAGCCCGATGTCGTCGAGCCCTTCGAGAAGCCGCCACCTAGTGTAATCGTCGATTTCGAACGAGACCTGGAGGTCGCCCACCGTGGCGGTCTTCGCGGTAAGGTCCACGGTCATCTCGATGCCCGGGTTCGCCTCGAGGACGGCCCAGATCTTCTCGACGTCGTCCTCGGAGATCACGCCCGTGACCAGGCCCTGCTTGCCCGCGTTGCCGCGGAAGATGTCGGCGAACTTCGGGCTCAGCACCACCTGGAACCCGTAGTCGCGCAGCGCCCACACCGCGTGCTCGCGGCTGGAGCCGGTACCGAAGTCGGGGCCGGCGACGAGCACGGATGCCGCGCGGTAGGCGTCCTGGTTGAGGATGAACTCGGGGTCCTGGCGCCAGTTGGCGAACAGGGCGTCGTCGAAGCCGGTCTTGGTGACGCGCTTGAGGTACACGGCCGGGATGATCTGGTCGGTGTCGACGGCCGAGCGCTGCAGCGGCGCGACGATCCCGGTGTGGGTGGTGAACTTCTGCATGTCAGGCCTCCGCCCCGGTCGAAACGGTCTCGCTGGGCACGGGGCCCAGGTCGGCGGGGCTCGAGAGCGTCCCGCGCACCGCGGTGGCGGCGGCGACCAGGGGCGACACGAGGTGGGTACGCCCGCCCTTGCCCTGGCGTCCCTCGAAGTTGCGGTTCGAGGTCGAGGCGCAGCGCTCCCCCGGGGCCAGCTGGTCGGGGTTCATGCCCAGGCACATCGAGCACCCGGCGAAGCGCCACTCGGCGCCGAAGGCCTCGAACACCTTGTCGAGTCCCTCGGCCTCGGCCTCGAGGCGCACGCGCGCCGAACCGGGGACGACCATCACGCGGACGTTCTCGGCCTTGGTGCGGCCCTGGATGACCGACGCGAAGGCCCGCAGGTCCTCGATGCGGCTGTTGGTGCACGACCCCATGAAGACGGCATCCACGGGGATGTCCTTCATCCGCGTACCGGCGGCGAGGTCCATGTACTCGAGCGCGCGCTCGGCGGCGGCGCGCTCGTTCGGGTCGGAGATGTCGGCGGGCGTGGGCACGACGTCGCTCAGCGAGACGCCCTGGCCGGGGTTGGTGCCCCACGTGACGAACGGTTCGAGCTCGGCGGCGTCGAGGAACACCTCGGCGTCGTAGACGGCCCCCTCATCGCTGGGCAGGGTGCGCCAGTAGGCGACCGCGTCGTCCCAGTCCTGACCCTGCGGGGCGTGCGGCTTATCCTTGACGTAGGCGAAGGTCGTCTCGTCGGGGGCGATCATGCCCGCGCGGGCGCCGGCCTCGATCGACATGTTGCACATCGTCATGCGCCCCTCCATCGAGAGGGAGCGGATCGCGCTGCCGCGGAACTCGAGCACGTAGCCCTGACCGCCGTTCGCGCCGATCTTGGCGATGATCGCGAGGATGATGTCCTTCGCGGTGACTCCGGGCGCGAGCTCGCCCTCGACCGTGATGGCCATCGTTTTGAAGGGCTTGAGCGGCAGGGTCTGGGTGGCGAGGACGTGCTCGACCTCGCTCGTACCGATACCGAAGGCCATCGCACCGAAGGCGCCGTGGGTGGAGGTGTGGCTGTCGCCGCAGACCACCGTGATGCCGGGCATGGTCAGACCCAACTGCGGGCCGACGACGTGGACGATCCCCTGCTCCTTGTCGCCGAGCGAGTGGATGCGCACGCCGAACTCGTCAGCGTTGCGGCGCAGCGTCTCGATCTGCGTGCGACTGGTCAGATCGGCGATCGGCTTGTCGATGTTCAGCGTCGGGGTGTTGTGGTCCTCGGTCGCGATCGTCAGGTCGAGGCGGCGCACGGGGCGCCCCTCGGCGCGCAGACCGTCGAAGGCCTGCGGGCTCGTGACCTCGTGCACGAGGTGCAGGTCGATGTAGATCAGGTCGGGTTGACCGTTCTCGCCCTTGACCACCAGGTGGTCGTCCCAGACCTTCTCGGCCAGGGTGCGGGGGCGATCCGGGATCCGGATGCCGTCGATCGATGGGGTGCTCATGTTTGGCGTTTCTCCTCGGAAGGGGGTGTGAGGCCCGCGACGAACTCCGCGACGAGAAAGGCCTAGAACAAGGTCTCGTCGCGGCCGCTAAGGAGGAGGCGAGCGATCCGCACCCGGTCACGATACCACCGGCCGCCGCGCCCCTCTCCGCGTAACACGGCGCCGCACACTTCGCCGCGGCGGGCGCGACCGTGCGAACCTGTCCCGACCCGAACACCCTCGGATGCCGGCCCCGCCGCGCGGTCGCGTCCGACGCCGCAGGAAGGAGCGCGCCCGTGACCACGAGCGATGACACCGGATTCTCGACCCGGCAGGTGCACGCCGGCTCCGCCACCGCCCCCGCGACGCCGCGGGCCACCCCCATCTACCTCACCGCCGGATTCACCTTCAGCGACCTGGACGAATCGGCCGCGCACTTCGGCACGGGCGCCGGGTTCGGTTACAGCCGGACGGGAAACCCCACCGTGCACGCCGTCGAAGAGCGCCTCGCCTCTCTCGAGGGCGGTGACCAGGCGGTGCTGGTGTCGAGCGGACAGGCGGCCGTCACGGTCGCCCTGCTGGCCCTCGCGGGCGCGGGCGATCACATCGTGGTGTCGGAGCACATCTACGAGGGCACGCGCGGCCTGCTGCTGGACAACCTGGCCCGACTCGGCATCGACACGACCTTCGTCGACGTGTCGGACCACGACGCCGTCCGCTCCGCCATCACGCCGCGGACCAAGGCGCTCTTCGCCGAGACGCTCTCGAACGCGCGCAACGACGTCCTCGACGTCGCGGCGATCGCGGCGATCGGCGCCGAGCGCGGCGGCATCCCGCTCGTCGTCGACAGCACGTTCACCACCCCCTACCTGCTGCGACCGCTCGAGCACGGCGCCGCGATCGTGGTGCACTCGGCGAGCAAGTTCCTGGCCGGGCAGGGAGCGGTGCTCGGCGGCGTCATCGTCGATGACGGACGCTTCGACGCCGCGGCATCCGGTCACCTCTTCCCCCACCTCGTCCAGACCGACCGCTTGGGCGGAGCCAGCTTCGCCGAGAAGCACGGGCGCCGCGCGCGAGGCGCGTACATCCGCGAGAGCGTCGCGCCGCGCTTCGGTCCGTCCCCGTCGCCCTTGAACGCGTTCCTCATCGGGCAGGGCATCGAGACCCTGAGCCTGCGCGTCGAACGGCAGTCGCAGAACGCCCTCGCCGTCGCCACGTGGCTCGAGCAGCGTCCCGAGGTCGAGCGGGTCGACTACGTCGGACTGCCCTCGCACCCCCATCACGACCTCGGGGAACGCTACCTGCGCCGTGGCAGCGGCTCGGTCTTCACCGTGACCCTGCGCGGGGGCCTCGAGGCCGCCCGCCACGTCGTGCAGTCGGTTCGGCTGATCACGCACATGACCCACCTCGGTGACGTCCGCTCCCTCGTCCTGCATCCGCAGAGCACGTCGCACGCGGCCCGGTCGGTGGCCGAACGCGAGCGCGCGGGCGTGTTCCCGGGCACCATCCGCCTGTCGATCGGCATCGAGGACATCGACGACATCCTCGCCGACCTCGACCAGGCGCTCGTGGGGGTTCCCGTCGCCGAGCGCGAGACGGTCGTCCTGTGAGCCGCCTGCAGCACTTCGGCTGGTTCCTCGCGCGCGGCTTCGGCCCGCACGGCTGGGGCCACCCGTACCTGCGGTGGAACCACCGCTGGACCGAGCCGGGGCTGTACCAGGACTCCGCACGCACCCTCGAGCAGGCCGGTTTCGACCTGCTCATCATCGAGGACGCGCCCTCGCTGGGCAGCGCCGAGACGATCGACCTGCGCGTGCGCCACGCCTTCGGCGGGCCCAAGCACGACCCGCTGCTGCTCGCGCCGTACCTCTTCGCCGCCACGCGACACCTCGGCGTCGTGCCCACGGTCAACCCCGCGGCGTACCTGCCGTACACGGCCGCCCGGCAGTTCGCGACCCTCCAGCACCTCAGCGGCCACCGGTTGGGCCTCAACGTCGTCACCGACACCGGCAGCGCCCGCCACTTCTCGACCGCGGCGCAGCTCGGGCACGACGCGGCGTACGACCGCGCCGAGGAGTGGCTCGACGGCATCCGTCAGCTCTGGCGCAGCTGGGGCGAGGGGGCGCTCGTCGTCGACGAGGAATCGGGGGTCTACGCCGATGGGACGAAGCTGGATGCCACGCGCCACCGCGGCGAATACTTCGGCTTCGACGGGCCGCTGAACGCCGTGCCCTTCACCGACGGCGAGCCGGCGATCGTGTCGCCCGGGGGGTCCGGACGCGGACTGTCGTTCGCCGGTCGCAACTCCGACGTGCAATTGGCCCTCGCGCCCCTCGACGAGCAGAGCATCCGCGCCTATCGCGGACGCATCCACGCCGCCGCCGAGGCCGCCGGGCGCGCGGTCGACGACATCAAGATCCTCTTCGCCATCCAACCCGTGCTCGTGTCGTCGTCGGACGAGGCCGACCGTCTGGTCGCGGCATCCGCCCACCCCGACGACGACGCGCTGATCTCCATCGCACGCAAGCAGTCGAGCGACCTCGAGACCGATCTGACCGCGCTCGATCTGGACGCACCACTGGACCGCGGCATCTTCGGCGAGCACGTGTCGGAGGGCAGCATCCGCCGCCTCGTCGGCAAGCACGACGACGACGCTCCGCTGCGCACCCTGCTGGCCGCGCACGCGCGCCTGGGTCGACTGAACGACGGCTCCGGGTTCGTCGGCACCGCCGACGAGTTCGCCGACCGCATCGAGGAGCTCGGCGAGTGGGGCAACGACGGTGTGCTGCTGTGGGGCGACCTGCACCCGGTGACCGTGCACCGGGTGCTCGACGACCTCGTGCCGATCCTGCGCCGTCGCGGCATCCTGCGCGAGGAGTTCGTCGACGGGGGCCTGCAGGCCAACCTGCGCGCGTTCTGACGGCGGATGCCGCGCGTCAGTCGCGGTCGGGGGCCTCGACCGTCGAGGGGGTGCCCTTCTCGTCCGCGACCCGGGCCGCGGCATCCTGTCGTCCCTCGGCCGAGGGCTCGCGACGCGCCGCCACGAGGCTCGCGATCGTCGCGACCGCCATCGACACCAGGATCACCGCGAGCGACACCCACGTCGAGATCTCGGGCGCCCACTCGATGGGCTCGCCACCGTTGATGAACGGCAACTCGTTGACGTGCATCGCGTGCAGGATCAGCTTGACGCCGATGAAGGCGAGGATGAACGCGATGCCGAAGTGCAGGTACTTGAGGCGGTCGAGCAGGTCGCCGAGCAGGAAGTACAGCTGACGCAGACCCATCAGCGCGAACAGGTTGGCCGTGAAGACGATGAACGGGCTCTGCGTGATGCCGAAGATCGCGGGGATCGAGTCGATCGCGAACAGCAGGTCGGTCACGCCGATGGCCACGAAGACGATGATCATGGGCGTGAACAGCTTCTTGCCGTTCACGCGCGTGATGACCTTCTTGCCGTCGTAGGAGTCGCTCATCGGCAGCACGCGACGCAGCGTGCGCACGATGAGGTTCTCTTTCTGGGCGTCGTCGTCATCGTCGCCCGGGAACGCCTGGCGGATCGCGGTGTAGATGAGGAACAGACCGAACAGGTAGAAGATCGGGCTGAAGTTCTCGATGATCGTCGCCCCGACCAGGATGAACGCGCCGCGCAGGACGAGCGCGATGATGATGCCCACCATCAGCACCTCCTGCTGGTAGCGGCGCGGTACCGCGAACTGCCCCATGATCAGCACGAAGACGAAAAGGTTGTCGATCGAGAGGCTGTACTCGGTCAGCCAGCCGGCGACGAACTGCCCCGCCACCTCTCCCCCGGCCACGATCCACAGCACCCCCGCGAAGATCAGCGCGAGCGTGACGTAGAACACCACCCACAGCGTCGACTCCTTGGGCGCGGGGATGTGCGGCCGCTTCAGGATGATCAGCAGATCGGCGATCAGGATGACGACGAGCACCACCAGCGTGATGGTCTGGAAGAGCGGGTCGAGCTGCAGCTCCATCGCGGGGCCTTTCGTCGGGGAAACGCTCGAGTTTATCCGCCCGTCCTGGTCGGGCACGGGTTTGTGCGCGTAGTGCTCATTGCGCGGCTTTCGTGAGACGATCCGCCCCCGCCGGACACTTCTCAGTGAGAGAGTGCTCGCAGGGCTTCGCCCTTCACCGAACGGATGCCGATGACCGACGACGTGATCGACGACAGGGCGCTGGTCGCGCGCGCCGCCGGCGGGTCCGAGGCCGCGTTCCGCTCGCTGTACCGCGCCTACGTCCGCCCGGTGTACTGGGTGGCGTTCGGGCTGGTGGGCGACGCGGCCGACGCCGAGGACGTCACGCAGGAGACCTTCGTCGTCGCCTGGCGCAGGATCGCGTCGCTGCGGCTCGAGGGGGAATCGCTGCTGCCGTGGCTCGCCACCGTGTGCCGCTTGCAGGCGCAGAACCGCCTGCGGGCGCGGCGGCGGCACGGCTCGCACGCCGCCCTCGACGACGAGATCCCCGCGATCGTCGACGTCGAGGCGCAGGTCGTGCAGGCGCAGACCGTGGCGGCGATCCTCGCGGCGGTCGAGCGGCTGAGCGACCTGGATCGCGAGATCTTCCGGCTGTGCGCGGCGGAGGGATACGGCTACGAGGCCGCCGCCGCCTCGCTTGGCGTGTCGCACGGCACGGTGCGCAACCGCCTCTCCCGCATCCGGTCCCGGATGCGCGCCGAAGCGATGGAGACGGAGACCCCATGACCACCCCCACCCTTCCCCCGCTCCCCCACGACCGGGTTGATGCCATCGAGACCGCCGTCTTCGGCCGCATCGCCGACGAGCGCGACCGGGCCCGTCGCCGACGCCGCGGCATCTGGGGCGGCGTCGCCGCCGCCGCGGCCGTGGTGCTCGTCGCCGGTGTCGTCGGCCCCTGGCTGACCACGACCACGGGCACGAGTGCGTCGAGCACCTCGACCGAGGCCGGCGGTCTGACCGAGCAGTTCACCGGCGGCTCCGCCGGCGACGCGCCGGTGGTCCCCGTCGTCCCGGACTCGCGCTCCGCCTCCGGGGCGGCATCCGACGCCGCGGGGTCCGCCACGACGGCCGGGCGCGACGTCGTGGCCACCGGGTCGAGCACGGTCGAGGTGGACGACGTCCGCGCGGCGATCGACGAGGTGAGCGCGGCGGCCGCCGCGGCCGGGGGCTACGTCGAGTCCTCGCAGATCGGCGGGGGCCCGGTCGTCATGCCGATCGACGGCGCGTCGACACCCGCGGTCGGGTCGGGATTCGTCACGGTCCGGGTGCCCGCCGAGGCTCTCACGCAGGTCATGGCGGGCCTCCGCGAGATCGGCGACGTCACCGCCACGAGCGTCACCCGCTCCGACGTGACCGAGCAGAGCGTCGACCTGCGGGCGCGCGTGGCGGCCGGTGAGGCCTCGGTCGCCCGGCTGACGCAGTTGCTCGCGCAGGCGGCATCCGTCTCGGATCTGGTGACGGCCGAGTCCGCGCTCGCCGACCGTCAGGCGCAGCTCGACAGCGACCGCCAGGTGCTGCAGAGCATCGAGTCGCAGGTGGCCCTGTCATCGCTGAACGTGCAGCTGACCGAGCGGACGGCATCCGTCACGGCGGACCCCGCGGGCTTCGGCGACGGCCTGTCGGCGGGGTGGAACGGACTCGTGGCGACCCTGAACGGCGTGGTGATCGGCCTGGGGTTCCTGTTGCCGTGGATCGTCGTGGCCGGCGTGGTCGCCGCGGTCGTCTGGGCCGTCCGGCGGTACGTGCGCCGTCGGCGTACCGCGCGCGAGGGCTGAGCGCAGCGGGGGCTGGTGGTGACGCCGGGCGGGCCGCGCGGCCGACTCGCGCGCTCGAGGGCGTCGCTCGGCGGGGCGCACCGACCCCGCCCGGCGCCGCGCGCGTCGCGGCGGCTCGGCCCGGCATCCCGCCGACAACGAGAAAGAGCCCCGACCATTCGGTCGAGGCTCTTTCTCGTGTTGGTGACCCCAGCGGGATTCGAACCCGCGTTACCGCCGTGAGAGGGCGGCGTACTAGGCCGCTATACGATGGGGCCGCGTCGCAACGTGTTCAAGTATGCACCACGAATGACGCGCACGCAAAATCGGGGCCAAGCCACCGATATCCCGGGCGTGTCCGGCCACGGTACCGCGAACCCGCGCCCATCGGAAGACCCGTTAGGCGATGTTCACCCGGGGCGCCAGGACTTGCCGCCCTCCCCCGGCCGGGAGTTGACTCGGTCCATGCGCCTCACGAAGCACGAACACGCGTCCCTCGTCCTCGTCGAGAGCGGGCACTCGCTCGTCATCGACCCGGGCAGCTTCACCTCGCCCCTCGAAGACCTCGTCGGGCTGGTGGGCGTCGTCATCACGCACGAGCACGCCGACCACTGGACCCCCGAACACCTCACCCGCCTGCAGAAGGCGCACCCCGACGTGCCCGTGTACGGCCCCGAGGGCGTGCGCAACGCCGCCGCCGGGTTCGACGTCACGGTGGTGCACCCCGGCGACAGCCTGGACCTCGGCCCGTTCCACCTCGAGTTCTTCGGGGGACGCCACGAGGTCATCCACGAGTCGATCCCCGTCGTCGACAACGTCGGCGTCCTCGTCAACGACGCCCTCTACTACCCGGGCGACTCGTACGCGGTGCCCAAGCACAAGAAGGTCGCCCTGCTCGCCGCTCCGGTCGGCGCCCCCTGGCTGAAGATCGGCGACGCCATCGACTACGTGCTCGCAGTCAAGCCCGAGCGCGTGTTCGCCACGCACGACATGACCCTCTCGGTCGCGGGCAAGCAGATGGGCGACGCGCGCCTGACGTGGGCCGTCGAGCAGAACGGCGGCTCGTTCGTCGACCTCACGCCGGGCGACACGGTCGAGGTCTAGGCGCGGCGGGCCCGCCCCGAAATCGAAACACCGGATGCCACGAGCCCTGGGGCCCGTGGCATCCGGTGTTCTGCGGTGCGGGGTTTACTGCGCGTCGAGGTCCGTCTCGAGCAGGGCGACGAGCTCGTCGAGCGCCTGCTCGGCCCCCTCGCCCTCGGCCTTGAGCGTCACGACCGTGCCGTGGCCGGCACCCAGGCCCATCAGCGACAGGATGCTGCCGGCGTTGAGGTCGGGTCCGCCCTGGGCGGCGATGGTGACGGGCACCTTCTTCTCTTGCACGGCCTGCACGAAGAGCTTCGCGGGGCGGGCGTGGAGTCCCGAGCTGCTGGCGATGGTGGCCTGACGTTCTGCCATGGTGATTCCTTTCGAACCGGTGGGGTCTTAGGCGGCGACGGTGGCGGCCGGAGCGGCCTCGGCGACGGCCGCGTCCTTGGTGCTGCGTCCGATGCCCTTCAGAGCCACGATCAGCAGCGCCGTCACGACGGTACCCGCCACGATCGCGAGCGCGAAACCCCAGAAGGGGTTGATCGCGAAGAACACGAACACACCGCCGTGCGGGGCGAAGGACTGCACGCTCAGCAGCATGCTCAATCCACCCGTGATCGCGCCGCCGACCATCGAGGCGGGGATGACGCGCAGCGGGTCGGCCGCGGCGAACGGGATCGCACCCTCGGAGATGAACGAGGCGCCGAGCAGCCAGGCGGCCGCGCCGTTCTCGCGCTCCACCGGCGTGAACTTGCCGCGTGCCAGCACCGTCGAGGCGAGGGCCATCGCGAGCGGGGGCACCATACCGGCGGCCATGACCGCCGCCATGATCAGGTACGGGGCGGTGTTGGTCTGCGACGCGGCGGCGAGGCCCGTGGTGGCGAAGACGTAGGCGACCTTGTTGACGGGTCCACCGAGGTCGAAGCACATCATGAGGCCGAGAATGACGCCCAGCACGATCGCGCCGGCGCTCGAGGCGGCGAGCGAGGTGAGTCCCTCGGTCAGAGCCGCCATGAGGGCGGCAATCGGACGACCGAGGAAGAGGATCATCAGACCCGAGGCGAAGATCGAGCCCAGGAAGGGGACGATCACGACCGGCATGAGGCCGCGGAGCCACCGGGGTGCGTCGAACCGGCCGAGCCACCAGGCGATGAATCCGGCGAGCAGACCGCCGATGATTCCGCCGATGAAGCCGGCGTTCATGAGCACGGCGACGGCACCGGCGACGAAGCCGGGGGCGATGCCGGGGCGGTCGGCGATCGCGTAGGCGATGAAGCCCGCGAGCACGGCGACGATGAAGCCCATCGAGGTCGCGCCGATCATGAAGAAGACCGAGCCGAGGTACTGGCCCACGGGGCCGAGCGGCGAGGTGATGCCGTCGGTGGGCAGGTCCCACAGCGAGTTCTGGATGATGACGTTGGCCGCGTTCTGGGTGACCTGGTAGCCGCCGAGCAGGAAGCCCAGGGCGATGAGCAGACCGCCACCGGCGACGAACGGGATCATGTAGCTGACACCGGTCAGCAGCCAGCGCTGGATGCGGCGACCCACGGACTGCTGGGCGACGGGGGCGTCCGAGGCGGATGCCGCCGCGGCACCGCCCTGCACGCGGGCGGCGTTCGGGTTCTCGCTGGCGGCGAGGGCCTCGGCGATGAGCTGCTTCGGCTGCTCGATGCCGCGCTTGACCCCGGCGCGGACGACCGGCTTGCCCGCGAAACGCTGGGGCTCGCGGACGTCGACGTCGACCGCGAAGATCACGGCGTCGGCGTCGTCGATCACGCTCTGCGGCAGGGCCTTGTATCCGCTCGAGCCCTGCGGCTCGACGATCAGCTCGACGCCGTCGGTCTCGGCGCCCGCCGCGGTCAGGGCGTCGGCCGCCATGAAGGTGTGGGCGATACCGGTGGCGCACGCGGTGACGGCGACGATCTTCTTCGTCTTGGTGGCCGTGGTCGAGCGGGCCTCGGCGCGGGTGGCGGCGGCCGGAGCCGCGGCCTCGGCGACCGTGGGCTCGGCGGCCGGGGCGATGGCATCCGTGATGATGCGAACCGCGTCGGCGTTGGACGAGGCGCGACGCAGCCCCCCGGTGAAGTCGTCCTTCATGAGGCTGCGGGCCAGCTGCGACAGCACCGACAGGTGGGCCTCGTCGGCACCTTCGGGCGCGGCGATGAGGAACACGATGTCGGCGGGGCCGTCGGGGGCGCCGAAGTCGACGCCCGGGGTCAGGCGGGCGAAGGCGAGGGTGGGCTCGGTGACCGAGGCGCTGCGCGCGTGCGGGATGCCGATCCCGCCGGGCAGGCCGGTCTCGTCCTTCTGCTCGCGGGCCCACGCGTCGTCGAAGAGCTCCTGTGCGCTTCGGGCGCGGCCTTGCGCGACGACGCGCTCGGCGAGGGCGCGGATCACCGACTGCTTGTCGGTGCCCAGGGGCACGTCGAGGGTGACGAGCTCCGGAGTGATGATGTCGGACATTGTCGGTGACCTCCGTGGTCAGGGTGTGGCGATAGGGGTGGCGAAGGCGGAGACGGCGATCGGGCCCGCGGGCAGATCGGCCGGTGTCGGGGCCTGGGTCCCCGGCAGGGTCGCGGCGGCGGCGCCGTAGGCGATGCTGCGCGCGAGGCGTTCGGGGGCCGCAGCCCCCTCGACGGCGGCCAGCAGGTAGCCGGCGAGCGAGCTGTCGCCCGCGCCGACCGTGCTGGCGACCTGGATCTTCGGGGCGCGTCCGCGCCAGGCCCCCTCGGCGGTGAACAGCAGCGCGCCGTCGGCGCCGAGGGTCACGAGAGCGGATGCCACGCGATCGGGCACGAGGGCGGTCGCTCGCCGTGCGGCGTCGGCGAGTAGATCGGCGTCGGTCGCGTGGTCCTCGCCGACGAGCTCGGCGAGCTCTTCGTGGTTGGGCTTGATGAGGTCGGGCCGGGCCGTGGCCACGACGGCGGCGAGGGCCTCGCCGGACGCGTCGACCGCGATGAACGGGGCGTCCTGGCCCCAGCGCTCGCGCACGGCGACGATGAGGTCGGCGTAGAACGTCGGGGGAACTCCCGGGGGCAGGGAGCCGGCCAGGACGAGCCAGGTGGCGCCCTCGGCCGCGGCGACGACGCCGGCCGTCAGGGCCTCGGCCTCGGCGGCCGACAGTTCGGCACCCGGCAGGTTCAGCTTGGTCGTCTCGCCCGCGGGGTCGGTGATGGTGAGGTTCGCCCGGGCGCGACCCGCGACCTCGACCAGATCGAGGTCGATGCCGGTGTCCTCGAGCAGCATCCGGTACGGGTCGTGGGCGTTCACGGGGACGACGGCGCGAGCCGCGGCCCCGGCGGCGGCTACGACGCGGGCGACGTTGACGCCCTTGCCCCCGGCGTCCTCGCGCGAGGACACCGCGCGCTGCACCTCGCCGACGACGAGCTCGTCGGGCAGGACCACGGCGCGGTCGGCCGAGGGGTTGGCGGTCAGGGTGACGATCATGCGACGCGCACCTCGATGTCGGCGTCGGCGAGAGCCTCGGCCAGGTCGGCGGGCGGGGCCGCGTCGGTCACGAGAACGTCGATCTCGTCGAGCTGGGCGAAGCGCACGAGCAGTTCCTCTCCGAACTTGGCGGCGTCGGCGACGAGGACGACGCGACGGGCCGACTGGATGATCGCGGCCTTGACGGCGGCCTCGTCGGGGTCGGGGGTGCTGAGGCCAAATCCGGCGCTCACGCCGTTGGTGCCGACGAACGCGATGTCGGGGCGCAGCTGCGCGATGGTGCGCACGGTGTGGGCACCGACGGCGGCGGCGGTGACGCCGCGGACGCGGCCCCCGATGGTGGTGAGCGAGAGACGCTCCTCGCTCGAGAGCACGTGGGCGGCCTCGAGCGAGTGGGTGACGACCTCGACCCCGCCGATACCCGCACCGAGGGCGTCCGGAAGCAGAGCGGCGACGGCGGCCGAGGTGGTGCCCGCGTCGACGAAGATCGAGCCGCGGAAGTCGTGGCCGAGCAGCGCGACGGCGGCCGAGGCGATCGCGCGCTTGGCGTCGCCGTGGCGCTCGCGACGCTCGGTGAGCGGGGACTCGGCGGTGCTGGCGCGACCGATGTCGACGGCGCCGCCGTGCACGCGGCGGAGGGATCCCAGGCTCTCGAGCCGGTCCAGATCGCGGCGCACCGTCTCGGTCGTCACGTCGAAGCGACGGGCGAGGTCGACGACGCTGACGCGTCCGACATCGCGCAGTTCGCGCTCGATGAGCTGCTGGCGCTCCATTGCGTACACGGGATCTCCTTTGAAGATTCCCACACAGTACAACACGAAACCACAGAGGGCAACACGTTCCTGGTCGCGTCAGCGGCCATTCCGACACTCCCCGGCGACAGCGAAAGTGAGGTTACCCTTACCTAAGCAAGTCCCCCGCCCGCCCCGAAAGAAGATCCCGGATGCCACGCGCCCGCGCCCTCGCCCTGCCCCTCGTCCTCGCCACCGTCGGAGCCCTGCTCGCCGGCTGCGGCGCCTCCGAAGCCGTCCCCGTCGCGACGACCTCGACCGTGGGCGAGGGGAGCACCGTCTACCCGCTCACGGTGACCGACTGCGGACGCGAGGTCACCATCGACGCTCCCCCGGCTCGGGTCGTCTCGCTCGACCAGGACTCGACCGAGATCCTCCTCTCGCTCGGCCTGCAGGATCGCCTCGTCGGCACGGCATCGTGGACCGACCCCGTCCTCGACTCCCTCGCCGACGCGAACGCCGCGGTCCCCCGCCTCGCCGACAACGCGCCCACCTACGAGGTCGTCCTGGGCACCGACCCCGACTTCGTCACCGCCTCGTTCGGCCGCCACTTCGCCCAGGGTGGTGTCGCCACGCGCGACCGCTTCGCCGAGACCGGCATCCCCACCTACCTCTCGCCCACGGACTGCGACGGCGACGTCAGCGTCAACGCCGGGGGCACCCGCACGACCCCGCTCACCGTCGACGTGCTCTACGGCGAGATCCGCGACCTCGCCCACATTTTCGACGTCGCCGACCGCGGCGAGGCCCTCGTCGCCTCTCTGCAGCAGCGGGCGGCCGCCGCGACCGAGGGAGTCGACTTCGGCGGACGCACCGTGGCGTTCTGGTTCGCCGACACCAAGACCCCCTACGTCGCCGGCGGGTACTCGAACGCCGGGCTGTTGGCAGCCCTCACCGGAATGCGCAACGTCTTCGGCGAACAGACGGACGACTGGCCCGCGACGGGATGGGAGAGCGTCGTCGCGGCCGACCCCGACGTGCTCGTGCTGGGCGACCTGCAGCGCGACCGCTTCCCCGGCGACCGCCTGGACGACAAGATCGCCTTCCTCGAGAGCGACCCGCTCACCCGGACGATGTCGGCGGTGCGGAACGGGCGCTGGATCGCCCTGCACGGCGCCGAGCTGAATCCGTCGATCCGCTTCGTCGACGCGCTCGAGAAGATCCGCGCGTGGTGGGACGAGAACGGGAGCGCGCTCTGAGCGCCGCGATCGTCGCGCGGGTCCGCACCCGCGGGCGCGCCGCGGGCGCGGGGGCGGTGACCGCGGCGATCGTGCTGCTGGTCGTCTCGGTCGCCGTCGCGGTGACGCTCGGCCCCGCCGACGTGTCCCTGGTCAACGTGCGCGACATCCTGGCCAACCACCTGGGGCTCGCCGACATCCCCGTGAAGGCCGCGAAGGACGCGATCGTGTGGGAGGAACGTCTTCCCCGCGCCCTCGTCGCGGCCTGCGCCGGGGCGGGTCTGGCCCTCTGCGGCGTGGTGATGCAGTCCCTGCTGCGCAACCCGCTGGCCGAGCCGTTCGTGCTGGGCGTGTCGTCGGGGGCCTCGACGGGCGCGGTCGTCATCGGCGTGCTCGGCCTGGGCGGCGGCGTCCTCGGCCTGTCGGGCGGCGCGTTCGTCGGGGCGGTGGTGGCGTTCGGCCTGGTCCTGCTGCTCTCGCGCTTCACCTCGGCGGGGACGGCGGGCGTGGTGCTCGCCGGGGTCGCCGGGACGCAGTTCTTCTCGGCGATTACCTCGCTCGTGGTCTTCGCCGCGGCCGACAGCGACGAGACGCGCGGGGTGATGTTCTGGCTGCTCGGCTCACTCGAGGGCATGCGGTGGGACAAGGTGGCGCTGTGCGCCGCCGTCGTCGCGGTCGGCGGGGCCGTGTGCCTGCTGTCCGCGCGGGCGCTCGACGCCTTCGCCTTCGGCGATGAGGTCGCCGCGTCGCTCGGCATCCCCGTGGCGCGCCTGCGCGGGGGACTGCTCGTGGTCACCGCTCTCATGACGGCGGCACTCGTCAGCGCGGTGGGTGCGGTCGGGTTCGTGGGGCTCGTCGTGCCGCACGCCGTCCGGCTCGTCGTCGGCCTCCGTCACTCCCGCGTGGTGCCGCTGTCGGCCCTGGTCGGCGCCGTGTTCATGGTGTGGGTGGATGCCGCCACCCGCACCCTCTTCGCGCCCACTCCCCTGCCGGTCGGTGTGGGCACGGCGCTGGTGGGCGTCCCGGTGTTCGTCGCGCTGCTCGTGCGCCGCCGGGCTCGCGGCTGAGGCGCGGACGGGCGAGGGTCAGTACGGGACGACGGGCCCGCGACTGAGGCGCGGACGGGCGAGGGTCAGTACGGGACGACGGTGATGGTGAACGAGATCGTCCGACCGTCGGCACCGGTGAGGGTCGCGGCGGTGGTACCGACCTCGCGGACGAGGAACCCGGGCCGGAAGACCGCCCCTTCGGACGGCCCGCCCGGCGAGAACTCCGCGATCGCCACGTCGGCGGTCGTCCCCGTCCACTCGGCCTCGCTCGCGTCGGGGACGGTCAGCACCAGGGCCGTTCCGAGCAGCACCTTCACATCGGTGCCCTCGAGCTCGTCCGGGGCGACGAAGGTCGGCGGGAGCGCCCCCTCCATCGGCGATTCGGTGGGGCTCGGCGCGACGGCGGCGGTGCCGTCGCCCGACGGCGTGGACGTTGCCTCCGGCGCGCAACCGGCGAGAGCGAGCGTCGCCGTGACGGCCACGACCACGGGGAGGAGGAGAGCGCGTTTCATCGGGACCTTCTCTCGGAACGCGGGCGGATGCCGTTCGGACTCGGAGCGTATCGCGGTCCCTCGCCCGCACCTCGACGCACCGCCGTCACGGCTCCACACCGATCGGCGATCCGACGACGCGCACCCCCGCCTCGGCGCCCGGGTGGATGCCCGACGCGGAGGGCGACACTGCGACGGTCGCCGCGCCGTCGTGGGGCAGGGCGAGGTCCCGTGGTCGACCCCCGGCGGTCAGTCCGCTGTCGCGGGCGGCTCGGCCGTCTGGACGGGGATCTGCACCGAAGTGACCGGGGCGTCCATGAGACCGAGCAGGCTCACGGGTGAGGCCTCGGGGGCCGCGTCGTCCAGAAGCTCCTCTGCGCGCGAGCGCGGCCGCACCGGCTCGCCCGGCAGTCCCGCCCACTCGCTCGGTTCCTCGGGTCGCTGCACGAAAAGTCCCATGCAGGCATTCTGCGCTCGTTTCGATCGCCGCGGCTCCCCCGCGACGATTCGTCGCCTCCCGTCGCTCTCGCGACGAATCCGCACGGCGAAACGGCGACCGTACTCACCCCGTCAGACCGATCGGCGTCGACGCCGGCTCGTGCGCGCGGGCAACGCGAAAGCCCCGGTGATCTGGACGATCACCGGGGCTTTTCACGAGCTGGGGTACCTGGACTCGAACCAAGAACAACGGAACCAGAAACCGCCGTGTTGCCAATTACACCATACCCCAATGGCTCCGAGCCGTAACTCGTGCCGAGGATCAAGCTTACGCGAGACGGGCCGGAGCGCAAAACCGGCACCTCTGTCCGCGCGTCCCGGGCGCGTCCCGGCCGCGCCCCGCCCCCGTCCCAATAGCGCCCCCGCCGCGCCGCGAGCGCGCCAGGGCGGCCCACGCGCATTTGCGCGCGGTCCTCGCACCGCGCGCGCATCGATCTCGGAGCATCGTCCCTTTCTCGGAGTCTGCCCACCGAATCCTCCGAGCTTCAGCTCCTTCTCCGACTTCCGCATCGCCCGAAACCGCGCCCGCGTATGCCGGCACCCGGGCACCTCGCAGCGCCTTCCGGTCGCCCCCGGGCCCGCCCGTGCTCCGAACTCGGAGTTTCGCCCGATTCTCGGATTCTGCATGCGAAATCCTCCGAGTTCCGGCGCATTCTCCGACTCTCGCGACGCCGCCCGAACCCGCCCGGCCCGCAACAGCCGCGCCCCCGGAGCCACGAAGTCCCCGCCCCTCCACACGGAGAGACGGGGACCACGTCGGAAACGTCAGGCGAGGTGCTGCACCAGCGCGTCGAGGCGACGCAGCGTCTCGGCCTTGCCGAGCAGCTCCATCGACTCGAACAGCGGCGGCGACACGCGGCGCCCGGTCAGCGCGACGCGCGGCGGACCGTAGGCGACGCGAGGCTTGAGGCCGAGCTCGTCCACCAGCGCGGTCGACAGCGCGGTCTGCACGCCCTCGGCGTTGAAGTCGTCGACGCCCTCGAGAGCGCGGAGGGATGCCGTGAGCACCTCGGCGGCGTTCGCGGGCAGACCCTTCAGCGCGTCTTCGGCGTACGTCACGTCCGAGACGAACAAGAAGCCGAGCATCCCCGGCACCTCGCCGAGCAGTTGCACGCGCTCCTGCACGAGGGGCGCGGCCTGAGCGATGATCGCGCGGTGCTCGTCCGAGGGCTGCTCGGCGATCAGACCGGCGCCCGCGAGGTAGGGGACGATCCGGGCCGCGAAGTCGTCGGCATCCAGCATGCGGATGTGGTCGCCGTTGATCGCTTCGGCCTTCTTCTGGTCGAAGCGCGCGGGGTTGGGGTTGACGTCGGCGATGTCGAAGGCGGCGATCATCTCGTCGAGCGAGAAGACGTCGCGATCGCTCGTGAGCGACCAGCCCAGCAGCGAGAGGTAGTTGAGCAGTCCCTCGTGGATGAAGCCCTTCTCGCGCTGCAGGAACAGGTCGGCCTGCGGGTCGCGCTTGGACAGCTTCTTGTTGCCCGTCTCGCCCAGCACCAGCGGCATGTGACCGAAGCGCGGGATGAACGTGGTGATGCCGGCATCCACCAGGGCCGAGTACAGCGCGAGCTGGCGGGCGGTGGAGGGCATGAGGTCTTCACCGCGGATGACGTGGGTGATGCCCATGAGGGCGTCGTCGACCGGGTTCACGAACGGGTAGAGCGGCACTCCCCCGGCGCGCACGAGCACGAAGTCGGGGAACGATCCGGCCGGGAAGGTCACCTCGCCGCGGATGAGGTCGACGTAGGTCAGGTCGTGGTCGGGGACGCGCAGGCGCCAGGCGGGCTGGCGTCCCTCGGCGCGGAACGCGGCCTTCTGCTCGTCGGTCAGGTCGCGGTCGAAGTTGTCGTAGCCGAGCTGCTTGGCGCGACCGTTGGCCTCGTTGCGGGCGTCGATCTCTTCGGCGGTCGAGTAGCTCTCGTACACCGCACCGGCGGCGACGAGCTTGTCGAGCACCTCGCGGTAGATCTCGTGCCGCTGCGACTGGCGGTAGGGCGCGTGGGGCCCTCCGACCTCGACGCCCTCGTCCCAGTCGATGTTCATCCACCGCAGGGCGTCGAGCAGCTGCTGGTAGCTCTCTTCGCTGTCACGGGCGGCGTCGGTGTCTTCGATGCGGAAGACGAGCTTTCCGCCGTTGTGCCGGGCGTAGGCCCAGTTGAACAGGACGGTGCGGATCAGGCCGACGTGCGGCAGGCCCGTCGGTGACGGGCAGAACCGGACGCGAACGTCGGCGCCGGAGGCGGTCGTGGTGCGGGGATCGGGCGTGGCAGACATCCCCTCGATCCTACCGGCGGGCGCCGACACGCCCGTGGTCGGCCAGCACGTCGCTCACCACGTCGAGGGCGGCGCCGACGGCGGGGACGTGCTCGGCTCCGCGCGCGGTGACCACGTGCAGCGTGCGCGCTTCGGCGGCGGGCAGGCGCGGCGTCGCGATCCCCGCCGGAAGGGGAAGGGATGCCACCGCCATCCGCGGCAGGATCGCCATCCCGACGCCGAGGGCGACGAGGTTCTCGACGGCGATGTAGTTGTCGGTCTCGAACGCGATGTCGGGTGTGAATCCGGCGCGTCCGCACGCCTCGAGCAGGTGTCCGCGGCATTGCGGGCACCCGGCGATCCACCGCTCCCCCGCCAGCTGCGACAGGTCGATCGGATCGTGGGATGCCGCGGGGTGCTCCGCCGGGACCACGACGACCGTGTCGTCGTCGGCGAGGTGGCGCACCGACAGCCCCGCGGCCGCCTGCGTCAGCTGTTCGCGCCGATCGCCGGGGTAGCTGTAGATGAGGGCGATGTCGGCGCGGTCCTCGCGCACGGCGGCGATCGCCTCGGGGGGCTCGGCCTCGACGAAGCTGATCGAGACGCCGGGCCGACGAGCGGTGACGGCGGCGATCACCCGGGGCACGACGGTCGACGAGGCCGAGGGGAAGGCCGCGATGCGCACCCGACCGGCGCGCAGGCCGCGCAGTTCGGCGAGGTCGCCGGCGGCGGCATCCAGCGCCGTGGTGACCGTGGCGGCGTGACGCGCGAGGACGCGGCCGGCCTCGGTCAGTCGCACGCCGCGACCGATGCGCTCGACGACGGGCAGACCGACGCGCTGTTCGAGGCGGCGCAATTGCTGACTGACCGCGGGTTGGCTGTAGCCCAGGGCGCGAGCGGCGGCCGTGATCGAACCGGTGTCGGCGATCGCCTTCACGACCCTCAGACCGTGGGCATCGAGCCCGTCTTCTGTTTCGCTCACGCCCACACATAAGCAGATCGAATGCATCTCATGCAACACCTGCTCTAGTGCAATAGGCGCGATCGGGAGAGCCTTGGTCCCATGAGCAGCCTCGCCTCGCATTTCGCCGGCGGCCGCGACTACCTCGCCGCCTGCACCCTCGGCCTTCCGTCACGTGCCACGGTCCGCGCCGTCCGCGCCGACCTCGAGGCTGCGGCATCCGGTCGACCCGACGTCGTGGCTGCCTCTCAGGCCGTCGAGCAGGCGCGCGCCTCGTACGCCCGCCTCGTCAGCGCGCCGGTCGGTGACGTCGCGATCGGCTCGCAGACGTCCGTGCAGGTCGCGCTCATCGCCGCCTCGGTTCCCGACGGCGCCGAGGTGCTGTGCGCCGAGGGCGACTTCTCGTCCCTCGTGGCGCCGTTCGCGCACGCCGGGCGCGGCATCCGTCTGCGCACCGCTCCCCTGCCCGAGCTCGCCGACGCGGTGTCGCCCGACACGTGGCTCGTCGCGTTCTCGCTCGTGCAGTCGGCGACCGGTGAGGTGGCCGACGCGATGCGCATCGCCGCCGCCGCCGCCCGCGCCGGTGCCCGCACCCTGGTCGATCTGACGCAGGCCGCCGGCTGGCTGCCCGTGGACGCGACGATGTTCGACGCGACCGTGTGCCACGCCTACAAGTGGCTGTGCTGCCCGCGCGGCGTGTCGTTCCTGACCGTCTCCCCCGCGTTCGCGCGCGAGATCCGCCCCGTGCAGGCCGGTTGGTACAGCGGCGACGACCCCTGGTCGTCCTGCTACGGCATGGGCGGCGTCCTCGCCTCCGACGCCCGCCGTTTCGACGTGTCGCCCGCCTGGCAGGCGTTCGTCGGAGCGGCCCCCGCACTGGCCCTGTTCGCCGACGCCGACATCACCGCCTCGTACGCGCACACCACGGCCCTGGCCGCGCGCTTCCGTGACGGTCTCGGCCTGGCTCACCCCGAACGCCCCTCGGCCATCGTCACCTGGCCGGATGCCACGGGCGAAGCCCTCGCCCAGCTCACCGCCCACGGGATCACGGCGTCCGGTCGCGCCGGCCGGGCTCGCGTCGCTTTCCACGTCTTCAACGACGAGCTGGACGTGGACCGGGCGCTGCACGCGCTCGGCGTGCGCGGCGGTGACGATCTGTCGGCGTTCGACGGCCTGGTCTACGCGATCTGACCCGACTCCCGGCCCCTCGGGCTTCGCGACGGACCGTGCACAACCGCAGACCACCCCGCCGAGGCTCCGCCCACCGGACCCTCAGACGGCCGTGCACAACCGCGGGCCGTTCCGGCGACACGCCGCCCACCGGACCCCCGAACGGCCCTGCACAACCGCCGACCGTCCCGCCGAGGCTCCGCCCACCTGACCCGTAGACGGCCGTGCACAACGGCGGGCCGTTCCGGCGACACGCCGCCTCAACGGGCCTCGGCACGGCGTGTCGCGACGTCGCCCCGCCGTTATGCCCGCTCACGCCCCACGTCGCCGGCGCGCGGCCGGTGAGTAGGACACGAGACGTGGGCGGGACCGGCCCGACCCCGCCCCTCAGACGCGGGCGAGCGGCACGGACGAACGGGCGACCACCGCCGCGCCGAGACAGACCACCGCGACCGGGACGAGCGCCCAGAGCGCGAGGCCCGCGTACCCCGAGAGCCCGAGGATGATCCCGGCGAGCACCGAGCCGGCTGCGGCGCACGCGGTCATCAGCGTGTCGCTGCGTCCCTGACGGCGCGGACGCGCGGCGAGAGGTGTCGCCTCGGTCAGCAGCGCCGATCCGGCGACCGTCGCCGCGCTCCACCCGAGGCCCAGCAGCACCAGCGCCACGAGCACGCCGGCCTGCGCGTCCGCGAATGCCGCAGCGACGGCCAACGACGCCGCGAGAAGCACCTGTCCGAGCACGATGACGGGGATACGCCCCCATCGATCCGCGAGCAGCCCGAAGACGGGCGACAGACCGTACATGCCGAAGACGTGCAGCGCGATCGTGACGCCGACGGCGAGGGTGACGGCATCCGGGGCCACGATGTGCGAGAGGTGCACGGGCGTCATCGCCATCACCGAGGCCATGGTCACGTGCGACGCGGCCACGGCGAGCATGGCGAAGCGCGCGAGCGCGGGGCGATCCGCCGAGGGCGAGACCGGAGTGGATGCCGCGTGCTCGCGGTCGAGGCGCTGGGCGAGCAGCAGGGGGTCGGGGCGCAGCACGAGGACGTACAGGGCGAAGGCGCACGCCTGCGCGGCGAACGAGAACAGGTACGCGCCCGTCAGACGCGGCATGCCGATCGCGGCGCCCAGGAGTTCGCCCGGGGCCAGCAGCAGAGGCCCGATCACTCCCCCGACAGTGGTGGCCCAGACGACCGTCGCCAGATCGCGGCCGCGTCGCGCGGCGGGTGCCAGGTCGGTCGCGGCGAACCGCGACTGCAGGGTGCCGGCGTTGCCGGCGCCGATCAGGGCAATGCCCACGAGCAGCATCGGGAACGCGCGGGTCGCCGCGGCCGCGATGACGATGACGATGCCGGCGAGGGCGGCGAGATTCCCCGTCGTGAGTGCGAAGCGTCGACCGCGTCGACCGGCCACGCGTGCCAGCGGGATCGCGGTGAGGGCCGCGCCCAGCGTGACGGAGGCGGTGGCGAAGCCGGAGAGCGCCTCGTGCCCGGAGAGATCTGCGGCGAGCAGGGCGCCCAGCGACAGCGTCGCGCCGAACGCGACGCCGGTGAGCACCTGACCGGCCGCCAGCACGCGCACGGTGCGGCGCTGGGTGGCGACGAGGTCGACGGCCGTCGGCGCGGCGGCGTCAGGCATCGCGCGCGGTGTTGCGCAGCACCCCGATACCGTCGATCTCGACCTCGACGACGTCGCCGGCGCCGAAGGAGCCGATGCCGGCGGGCGTGCCGGTGAGGATGAGGTCGCCCGGCAGCAGGGTGAACACGGCGCTGGCGTACGCGATGAGGGCCGGGATGCCGTGGACCATGTCGGAGACGGGCCCGTCCTGGCGCACTTCTCCGTTCACCCGCGTGACGATGCGGGCGGAACCGAGGTCGAGGTCGGTCTCGATGACGGGCCCGACCGGGCAGAACGTGTCGAAGCCCTTCGCACGCGACCACTGGCCGTCGCTGCGCTGCAGATCGCGCGCGGTGACGTCGTTGGCGACGGTGTAGCCGAAGATGTACTCGCCCGCGCGCTCGGCCGGGACGTTCTTGGCGATGCGCCCGATGACGACGGCCAGCTCGCCCTCGTAGTCGGTCTGCTCGCTGAGCCGCGTGGGGCGCACGATCGCATCGTTCGGGCCGATCACCGAGGTGTTGGGCTTGAGGAACATCAGCGGCTCGGCGGGCGCCTCGCCGCCCATCTCGGCGGCGTGGTCGCGGTAGTTCTTGCCGATGCAGACGACCTTGGAGCGCGGGATGACGGGAGCCAGCAACGCGACCTCGGCGAGCGGGATGCGCTCGCCCGTGGTGCCGAACCCGGCGAACATGGGGTCGCCTTCGAGCACGACGAGGTGGTCGTCGTCGACGATGCCGTAGCGGAGGGCGTCCTGATGGCTGAACCGAGCGATCTTCACCCGGCCAGCCTAGCCGCGGGGTCGGACATCGCGCGGGCCCGACCCCTCGACGCCGGCGCGGACCGCGGACGACGAAGGGGCCCCCGGCATCCGGGAGCCCCTGTCGTGAACCGCCTCGGGTCAGGCGTCGAGGCGGTACAGCCAGCCGTGCTTGTCCTCGGCGCGGCCGTACTGGATGTCGGTGAGCTCCTGGCGCAGCTCGAGCGCGAGGGTGCCGGTGGGCTGCTCGTCGATGAAGTCACGTCCCTTGAGCGTGCCGATCGGGGTGACGACGGCGGCGGTGCCGCACGCGAACACCTCGACGATGTCTCCGGATGCCACGCCCTGGCGCCACTCGTCCAGCGAGACGTTGCGACCCTCGACGTGGTGCCCCCGGTCGCGGGCCAGCTGCAGCAGCGAGTCGCGGGTGATGCCCTCGAGGATCGAGTCGGACTGCGGGGTCACGATCGTGCCGTCCTTGTACACGAAGACGACGTTCATGCCGCCGAGCTCCTCGACGTTGCGGTCCTGGTCGAGGAAGACGACCTGGTCGCACTCGTTCTCGTACGCCTCGGACTGGGGCAGCAGGCTGGCGGCGTAGTTGCCGCCGGTCTTGGCCGCACCCGTGCCGCCCTTGCCTGCGCGCGAGTAGTCCTCGCTGAGCCAGATCGACACCGGCTTCACGCCGCCCTTGAAGTAGGCGCCCGCGGGGCTCGCGATGAGGTAGTACGCCACCTTGTGCGCGGGGCGGACGCCGAGGAACGCCTCTTTCGCGAACATGAAGGGCCGCAGGTACAGGCTCTGGTCGTCGCCCGAGGGAACCCACGCGCCGTCGACGGCGATGAGCTCCCGCAGCGACTGCAGGAAGTACGGAACGGGCAGTTCGGGCAGCGCGAGGCGACGCGCGGAACGCTGCAGGCGACGCCCGTTCTGGTCGGGGCGGAACGTGTGCACCGACCCGTCGGCGTGGCGGTAGGCCTTGATGCCCTCGAAGATCTCCTGCCCGTAGTGCAGCACCGCCGCGGCGGGGTCGAGCGAGATGGGACCGTACGGCGAGACGCGCGGACGGTGCCAGCCGCCGCGGACCGACCAGCAGATGTCGACCATGTGGTCGGTGAAGTTCTGCCCGAAGCCGGGGCTGGCGAGGATGGCGTCGCGCTCGGCCGCGTTCTTGGCGGCGAGGTTGCGGGTGACCGAGAACTCGAGCGGGTCGAGTCCGGTGTCGGGGTCGGTGTCGATCGTGGTCATCTGTGATCCAAAACTGTTCGTGTGCCGGGGGCGATGCGGGCCGATCGGTCCAGGTTACGCCTGGACGCGCGCGGCGATCGCGTCGCCGATCTGCGCGGTGGTGCGCTGGCCGTCGCGGTTCGCGATGTCGTCCTCGACCGCGCGGGTGACGCGGGCGGATTCGTCGGTGAGCCCGAGGTGATCGAGCAGCAGGGCGACGGAGAGGATCGCGGCCGTGGGGTCGGCCTTCTGGCTTCCCGCGATGTCGGGCGCCGATCCGTGCACGGGCTCGAACATCGAGGGGAACGCGCCGTCGGGGTTGATGTTGCCCGAGGCGGCGAGACCGATGCCACCGGTGACGGCGCCGGCCAGGTCGGTCAGGATGTCGCCGAAGAGGTTGTCGGTGACGATCACGTCGAAGCGGCCCGGGTTCGTGACCAGGAAGATGGTTGCCGCGTCGACGTGCAGGTAGTCTACGGCGACCTCGGGGAACTCGGATGCCACGGCATCCACGATCCGCTTGTACATCCCGCCCGCGTGGACGAGCACGTTCGTCTTGTGCACGAGCGTCAGCTTCTGCCTCCGGCGCCCGGCGAGGGCGAAGGCGTAGCGGACGACCCGCTCGACGCCGTAGGCGGTGTTGACCGAGGTCTCGTTGGCGACCTCGTGCGCGGTGCCGCGCCGGATCGAGCCGCCGTTGCCGACGTAGGGTCCCTCGGTGCCCTCGCGGACCACGACGAAGTCGATCTCGCCCGGGTCGGCGAGGGGGCCCGTGGCGCCGGGGTAGAGCTTCGAGGGGCGCAAGTTGACATAGTGGTCGAGCTCGAAGCGCAGCTTGAGCAGCAGGCCGCGCTCGATGTTGGCGTCCTTGAGGCGCGGGTCGCCGGGTACTCCCCCGACCGCACCGAGCAGGATCGCGTCGTGCTCGGCGATCGCGGCGAGGTCGTCGTCGGTGAGGGTGTCGCCGGTCTCGAGGAACCGTCCCGCACCGAGCGAGAAGGGCGTCTTCTCGAACGACACGTCGGAGGAGGCGGTGACGGCGTCGAGCACCTTGACGGCCTCGGCGACGACTTCGGGACCGATGCCGTCACCGGGGATGACGGCCAGCTTCACGACACGCGACATCGCTCTCCTCAGAGCTCGGGGCGCGTCACTTCGTCGACGCGCCGCGGGATGATCCCAGGGTAGTGGCAGCGATCACCCCGGCCACGACGATCAGTCCTGCTCCGATGAGCGCGGTGATCACGACACCCGAGTCGAACGCGTGCGCGGCCGCGAGGCGAAGGGCCTCGGCCAGGGCCGGGTCGTCGAGGGTCTGCGACACCGCGACGGCTCCGGCGAGGGTCTCGCGGGCGGCCTGGGCGGCGGCATCCGGCAGGCCCGCCGGCAGCACCAGCTGCGCGCGATAGAAGGCCGCGAGGATGCCGCCGAGCACGGCCGTGCCCAGGACGGCGCCCAACTCGTACGCCGTCTCGGATACCGCGCTGGCCGCTCCGGCCTTCGCCGACGGGGCACTCGAGAGGATGAGCTCGTTCGACACCGTCTCGGCCGCGCCGATGCCGATGCCGAGCAGGCCGAACGCCACGATCAGCTGCACGAGGTCGGCCGTCGAGAAGGCGACGAGCACGTACGCCACGACCGAGAAGGACAGCGCGCCGGGCACCACGACGCGCGGCGCGAAACGCTTGGCCACGGGGACGACCGCCAGACCCGAGACGATCATCAGCACCAGGCCGGGCAGCAGGGCGAAGCCCGCGACCATCGGCGAGAGGCCGACGACGAGCTGCAGGTGCTGCGCGACGAAGTACAGGAAGCCGACCAGTCCCACGACGCTCAACAGGTTGACCAGGATGGCGCCCGAGAAGGTGCCCCGGCCGAACAGCGTCATGTCGAGCATGGGGGTGGACAGCGCCCGCTGGCGGCGGACGAAGAGCCAGCCGAACACGACACCGACGACGAAGAGGACCGGTGCCAGCGAGAGCGGACCGTCGACGGCGAGCTTCTTGATGCCGTAGACGATCGGCACCATGGTCGCGAGGGACAGCAGCACGCTGACGGGGTCGAATCGGCCCGGGTTGGGGTCGCGGCTCTCGGGCACGAAGAACGGCGCGAGGATCAGCAGCGGCACGAGCACCGGGACGGCCATGAGGAACACCGAGCCCCACGAGAAGTGCTCGAGCAGGAAGCCGCCGACGATCGGGCCGAGGGCGGCGCCCGCTGAGAAGCCCGACGCCCAGATCGCGATCGCGAAACGCCGCTGGTCGCGGTCACGGAAGATGCTGCGCAGCAGCGACAGGGTCGAGGGCATGAGCATGGCGCCGAAGACGCCCATGAGCGCGCGGCCGGTGATCAGCAGGGCCGCGGTGGGTGCGAACGCCGACAGCGCCGACACGGCGGCGAAGCCGGTCGCGCCGATGAGCAGCAGGCGACGGCGACCGAAGCGGTCGCCGAGCGTTCCCATCGTCACGAGCAGACCAGCCAGGACGAGGGGGTACACGTCGATGATCCACAGCTGCTCGATGCTCGTGGGCTGGAGCGACAGGGCGATCTCGGGCAGGGCGAAGCTCAGCACCGTGTTGTCGACCGAGACCAGCAGCACGGGCAGCATGAGCACCGCCAGCGCGAACCAACCGCGCCATCCGGCGCGGGTCACGGCGATATCCGAGGTGGGCAACGACGAGGTGAGCATGTACCGTTTCCGTTTCTAAACCGTCCAGCCGGTATAGTATCAGAGGCGGGCGTCCGGCCGCCAGTACGATCGAGGAGTCATGAGTCGCCCCCCTCTCGCCCGCGAAGCCGTGCTCGACGCGTTCACGCGCATCCTCGTCGACGACGGCGAACGTGCCGCGACGATGGATGCCACCGCCCGCGCGGCCGGGGTGTCCAAGGGCGGGCTGCTCTACCACTTCGGATCCAAGAGCGCCCTCGAAGAGGCTCTCGTGCGCCGACTCGAAGAACTGGCGCGCGAGGACGTCGCCGAGATCGAGAGCGCCGACGAGGGCGTCGTCGCCGCGCACCTGCGGTCCTCGCAGAACACCGGCTCACCCCTGGACGTCACGATCCTCGCGGTGTCGCGCCTCGCGCAGAACGGCAATGACGCGGCATCCAGCTCGCTCCGCCGCGTGCGCGAACTGTGGGAAGAGAGCCTGCGCCCCCACACGCGGGACGAGACGGCGCTGCAGATGGTGCTGCTCGTCAGCGACGGCCTGTACTTCAACGCGGTGCTCGACCTGAACGCGGTCCCCGGCCCCTCGCTCGAGGGCGCGGCGCTCGACCGTCTGATCGACGCCGTCGTCACCGCGACCACCTGACGGCCCGGCGGGCGCGCACGAGCGCTGACGCGATCCCGGCGCCCTCCGCCGCCGACGAGGGGGGCCGCCGAAGCGACCCCCCTCACGACATCCGACCTCAGCCCTCGACGATCTCGATCTGCCGGAACAGGTCGGCACCGACGGACTCGCGCATCGCGTCGAGGATCTCGTCCGGCACCGGCGAGTCGACCGTGAGCACCGACAGGGCGCGGCCCGTGGCGTCCTGCGCCGCGACCTGCAGACCCGCGATGTTGATGCCGGCGTCACCGAGCTTCTGACCGTAGATGGCGACGATGCCGGGGCGGTCGGCGTAGCGCATGACGACGTGGTGCTGCTCGATGGGCACCTCGATCTCGTAGCCGTTGATGGACACGACCTTGGGCACCATGCGCGTGCCCGCGAGCGTGCCCGCGACCTCGAGGGTCGAGCCGTCGGCCAGGGTGCCGCGCAGGATCGTGATGTTGCGGTACAGCGGGCTCTCGGCCTCGACGACCAGTCGGGCCTCGACGCCGCGCTGCTCGGCGAACAGCGGCGCGTTGACATAGGACACCGTCTCGCTGACGATGCGGCTGAAGTAGCCCTTGAGCGCCGCGAGGCGGTAGACGCTGACGTCGTACTGCGCGAGCTCGCCGCGCACCTCGATGTCGAGGCTCGTCAGCGCGCTGTCGGCGAGACCGCTGAAGAACTGACCCAGCATCTCGACGAGAGCGATTCCCGGGCGCACGAAGGGGTCGATCGCACCGCCCGCGACGTTCACGGCATCCGGAACCAGGTCGCCCTCGAGCGCGAGCTTGACCGAACGCGCGACCGAGACGCCCGCCTTCTCCTGCGCCTCTTCGGTGCTGGCGCCCAGGTGAGGCGTGACGACGACGTTCGGCAGGTCGAGCAGCTTGCGGGCCGGACCGCCCTCGGCGGGGGGCTCGGTCGAGAACACGTCGAGGCCCGCACCGGCGATCCCGCCCGAGGTGAGCGCGTCGAACAGCGCCTCTTCGTCGATGAGCCCGCCGCGCGCGACGTTGATGACGTACGCGCTCTTCTTCATGCGGCGCAGCTGCTCGGCGCCGATCATGCCGGTGGTCTCGGGGGTCTTCGGCATGTGGATCGTGACGAAGTCGCTCTGGTCGAGCAGTTCGTCGAGCGAGACGAGCTGCACGCCCAGCTGCTGGGCGCGCGCGGCGGTGACGTAGGGGTCGTACGCGATGACGCGCATGTCGAAGCCCTGCAGGCGCGCGGCGATGAGGGCGCCGATGCGGCCCAGGCCGATGATGCCGATGGTCTTCTCGAACAGCTCGGTGCCGGTGAACGAGCTGCGCTTCCACAGTCCCTGGGCGAGCGAGGCGTGCGCGGCGGGGATGCGGCGCGCGAGGCTCAGCACGTGCCCGACCGTCAGCTCGGCGGCCGAGATGATGTTGGACGTCGGCGCGTTGACGACCATGACCCCGGCCGCGGTGGCGGCCTTGATGTCGACGTTGTCGAGGCCGACGCCGGCGCGGGCGACCACCTTGAGCGACGGGGCCGCGGCGAGGGCCTCGGCGTCGATCTGGGTGGCCGAGCGCACGAGCACCGCGTGCGCGTCGGCCAGGGCCGACAGCAGCGCGGGGCGGTCGGTCCCGTCGACGTTGCGCACGTCGAAATCGGGGCCGAGCGCGTCGATCGTGGCGGGAGAGAGTTCTTCGGCGATGAGCACGACGGGCTTCGTCACGGATGCGTCCTTCGAAACGGTGCTGGGGACCGGCGCGCACCGCCGCACACCGCCGGCGCGAGCCGGGCGCGCGGCCCGTGCGGGCCGTGTGTCAGCCTAGCGCGGCGTCGCGGAGCCTTCCGACCGTGTGACGCGACGCACCGGTCGCCCGCGATCGCGGATCGGTTCCGGATGCCACTCCCCCGCCGTCAACCGCCGTACAGGCCGTACGAGGTCGTGCCGTAGCCCACGATCGCGAGCCAGAACGCCGCCGACAGCGTGAGCCCTGCCAGCAGAACGATCGCGAACTGCCCGGCCGCGCGGCGGGCGCCGATCGCGAACGCGATACCGAAGGCGATCAGCGGGAAGACGATGGGCAGGATGTAGACGAACCACCCCAGCCCGTTCAGGCCGAGCGGACCGTTGACCTGCTGGATCAGCAGCGCGACCGCGCTCCACACCACGTAGGCGTAGAACAGACCGAACAGCCCGGCGATCGTCACGACCAGCCAGGTGGGCAGCCGGCGGCGGGCGACGGCATCCTTCGCCTCTGCGGTCATGCGAACACTCCCAACGACAGGAACGGCCAGGGCACGAGCAGCACGATGCCGAGGATGAGCAGCAAAAAGCGCTGCCAGGTGCGCCACGACCGGGTCAGGGCCAGGACCGCGACGAACCACACCATCGGTGCGAGCGCGGCGGCGATGGTCAGGGACACCAGGGTGACGTCGGGGATCGGCAGGCCGAGGCCCCGCAGCTGCAGACCTGCGATCAGCCAGCCGACCGCGAAGAGCACGAAGGTCGCGGCCACCATGCCGATGCCGACCAGGCCGACATTGCCGAGCGGGGCCGAGTGCGCGGCATCCGCGTCCGACTCGGTCCCGGGCTCGTCGCGCTCCGCCGGGGTGGACGGCTCAGGATGCCGCTCCGCCGGCGCCGCGGCGGACGTGGCGACGGGCTGCAGGGGCTCCGGGGTATCCGGCTGCAGGGGTTCCGGCTGCACCGGCTCCGCCGTCCGTCCCGGCACGGCCGGTTCATCGGCGCGGCCGGGCGCCCGCTTCTCGCCGACGTCGAGGGTGGGGTCGTCGTCACCGCCCCACGAGAGGGCGTCGTCATCGCGCGGAGTGCTCACCCGACCACGGTAGCGCCGCTCCCCCGCCGCTCGGCCGCGCCCCGCCGCGCGGCGGGGTGCGCGGCATCCGGGACCGAGAGGACTCCACGCAGACGGCGAACGCCCCGCGGCCGGAGCCACGGGGCGTTCGATCGACGCGGATCAGCGCGCGGCGGAACCCTCGACGTAGTCGGCGTCCTGCTGCTTCCACGCGAACAGGCCGCGCAGCTCGCGACCGGTCGCCTCGATGGGGTGACCCTGCTCCTTCTCGCGGAGCT
This sequence comes from Microbacterium testaceum, assembly GCF_003075375.1. Classification (GTDB taxonomy): domain Bacteria; phylum Actinomycetota; class Actinomycetes; order Actinomycetales; family Microbacteriaceae; genus Microbacterium; species Microbacterium testaceum_E. The sequence continues at coordinate 46,861 of NZ_QDFT01000007.1, forward strand.
CGAGGAACTCGGTGGCGCCGTTGTCCTGGTCGGCGATGAAGCGCTCGGCGAAGGCACCCGACTGGATGTCGGCGAGAACGGCCTTCATGTTCTCCTTGACATCGGGCGAGATGACGCGGGGGCCCGAGACGTAGTCGCCGTACTCGGCGGTGTCCGAGATCGACCAGCGCTGCTTGGCGATGCCGCCCTCCCACATGAGGTCGACGATGAGCTTGAGCTCGTGCAGTACCTCGAAGTAGGCGATCTGCGGCTGGTAGCCCGCCTCGGTCAGGGTCTCGAAGCCCGCCTGCACGAGGTGGCTCATGCCACCGCACAGCACGGCCTGCTCGCCGAACAGGTCGGTCTCGGTCTCTTCGGTGAAGGTCGTCTTGATGACGCCGGCGCGGGTGCCGCCGATGGCCTTGGCGTACGACAGCGCGGTGTCCCAGGCCGAGCCCGAGGCGTCGCGCTCGACGGCGATGATGTCCGGGATGCCACGGCCGGCGACGTACTCGCGACGGACGGTGTGACCGGGGGCCTTGGGGGCGACCAGGATGACGTCGACGCCCTCGGGGGCGTCGATGTAGCCGAAGCGGATGTTGAAGCCGTGCGCGAAGGCGAGGGTCTTGCCCGCGGTGAGCTTGTCCTTGATCGAGTCGGCGAAGATCGAACGCTGGTGCTGGTCGGGCGCCAGGATCATGATCACGTCGGCCCACTCGGCGGCGTCGGCGACGTTCTTGACCTCGAAGCCGTCCTCCTGCGCCTTGGCGGTGGACTTGGAGCCGTCCTTGAGGGCGATGACGACCTCGACACCCGAGTCGCGGAGGTTCTGCGCGTGGGCGTGACCCTGCGAGCCGTAGCCGACGATCGCGACCTTCTTGCCCTGGATGATCGAGAGGTCGGCGTCGTCGTCGTAGAAGATCTCTGCCATGGGGATGTTTCTCCTTGTGAGTGGTCTGTCAGGAAGTTGAGTGTCCAAGACACGCCGTCAGGCGTGGGGTCCGTGCGGCGAGTCTTGGACACTCGACCGCACGGGACGTTCAGCCGCGCAGGACGCGCTCGGTGATGCTCTTGCCGCCGCGGCCGACGGCGAGCAGGCCCGACTGCGCGAGCTCCTTGACGCCGAAGGGCTCGATCGCCTTGAGGAAGGCGTCCACCTTGCCCTTGTCGCCGGTGATCTCGATCACCACGGCGTCGGGGGCGTAGTCCACCACCGACGCGCGGAAGAGGTTGACCACCTCGAGCACGTTGGAGCGGCTGGCGTTGTCGGCGCGCACCTTCACGAGCACGTGCTCGCGCTGCACCGAGCTGGCGGGGTCGAGCTCGACGATCTTGATGACGTTGATGAGCTTGTTCAGCTGCTTCGTCACCTGCTCGAGCGGAAGACCCTCGACGTCCACGACGACCGTGATGCGCGACAGGCCCGGCACCTCGGTCACACCCACGGCGAGCGACTCGATGTTGAAGCCGCGGCGGGCGAACAGACCCGCGACGCGGGTCAGCAGACCCGGCTTGTCCTCGACGAGGAGGCTCAGAACGTGGCGCGACATCTCAGTCCTCCTGCTCGGCGAAGGCGGGCGAGTGATCGCGCGCGTACTGGACGTAGCTGTTGCTGACGCCCTGCGGCACCATCGGCCACACCATGGCGTCGGCGCTCACGACGAAGTCGATCACGACCGGGCGGTCGTTGGTGTCCAACGCGAGCTGGATCGCGGCGTCGATCTCGTCCTCTTTCTCGACGCGGATCGCGAGGCATCCGTAGGCCTCGGCGAGCTTGACGAAATCGGGGATGCGACGCGTGCCGTGCCCCGTGTTCAGGTCGGTGTTGGAGTGACGCCCCTCGAAGAAGAGGGTCTGCCACTGACGCACCATGCCGAGCGAGGAGTTGTTGATGATCGCGACCTTAATCGGGATGTCGTTGATGACGCAGGTCGCGAGCTCCTGATTGGTCATCTGGAAGCAGCCGTCGCCGTCGATCGCCCACACGGCGCGCTCGGGCTGGGCCACCTTGGCGCCCATGGCCGCGGGTACCGCGTAGCCCATGGTGCCGGCGCCGCCGGAGTTGAGCCAGGCGTTGGGACGCTCGTACTTGATGAACTGCGCGGCCCACATCTGGTGCTGACCCACGCCCGAGGCGAACACGCCCTCGGGGCCGGTGATCTCGCCGATGCGCTGGATGACGTGCTGCGGCGACAGCAGGCCGTCCGAGGTCGGGGTGTAACCGAGCGGGAACTCCTCGCGGAGGCCGTTCAGGTGGGTCCACCACTCGGTGTAGTCGTGGGGGTGCTCGGCGTCGGCGGCGCGGAAAGCGGCATCCAGATCGACGAGGACCTCTTTGAGGTCGCCCACGATGGGAACGTCGGCGGTGCGGATCTTCGAGATCTCGGCGGGGTCGATGTCGACGTGCACGACCTGCGCGTTCGGGGCGAACAGGGCCGCCTTGCCGGTGACGCGGTCGTCGAACCGCGCGCCGAGCGAGACGATCAGGTCGCTCTCCTGCAGCGCGAGCACGGCGGGCACGGTGCCGTGCATACCGGGCATGCCCAGGTGCTGATCGTGCGAGTCGGGGAAGGCGCCGCGCGCCATGAGTGTCGTGACCAGCGGGGCGCCCGTCGCCTCGGCGAACACCTTGAGCTCGGCCGCGGCGTTCGCGCGGATGGTTCCGCCGCCGACGTAGAGCACCGGCTTCTTGGCGGTGGCCAGCAGGTGGGCCGCGGCCTGGATCTGCTTGCCGTGGGCCTTGGTGACCGGGCGGTACCCGGGCAGGTCGACCTTGGGCGGCCAGATGAAGGGGGCCTCGGCCTGCTGCGCGTCCTTGGTGATGTCGACCAGCACGGGGCCGGGGCGACCGGTCGACGCGATCTCGAACGCGGCGGCGATCGCGCCGGGGATCTCGTCGGCCGTCTTCACCAGGAAGGAGTGCTTGGTGATCGGCATGGTGATGCCCACGATGTCGGCCTCTTGGAAAGCGTCCGTGCCCATGAGGGTCGAGAACACCTGTCCGGTGATGCACACGAGCGGCACCGAATCCATGTAGGCGTCGGCGATCGCCGTGACCAGGTTCGTCGCGCCGGGGCCCGACGTGGCGATGGCGACGCCGACCTTGCCGGATGCCGCGGCGTACCCCTCGGCGGCGTGGCCGGCGCCCTGCTCGTGACGGACGAGGATGTGGCGCACGTGCTCGTCGTCCATGAGCGGGTCGTAGACGGGCATGATCGCTCCGCCCGGCAGACCGAACACGTCGGTGACGCCGAGCAGGTCGAGCGAGCGGACGACCGCCTGGGCACCCGTCATCACGGGCGCCGGAGCGGTGCGGGCGGGCGGCCGGGGCACGGCCGCGGTGGGGGAATCGATGGACATGGGAGTACCTCGAGAACCGGGAGAAGGTGAGAAGGGGATGGCCGTCAGCCGGTGACCGCGCCCTCGGCGGCGGAGTGCACGAGCTTGGAGTACTTGGCCAGAACGCCACGGGTATAGCGCGGGGGAAGCGGTTCCCAGCCTTCACGGCGGGAACTCAGCTCGGCGTCATCGACGATCAAGTCGAGAGTGCGAGCGGCGATATCGACCCGTATCAGATCACCATCGCGCACGAAGGCGATGGGACCTGCGTCCACCGCTTCGGGAGCTATGTGGCCGATGCACAGGCCGGTTGTGCCGCCTGAGAATCGTCCGTCCGTCAACAGTAGTACATCTTTTCCGAGACCCGCGCCCTTGATGGCCGCCGTGATGGCGAGCATCTCGCGCATACCGGGACCGCCCTTGGGGCCCTCGTAGCGGATGACGATGACATCGCCGGCCTGGATCTCTCCGGCCTCGAGCGCGTCCATGGCGCCGCGCTCGCGCTCGAACACGCGCGCGGGACCCTCGAACACCGAGGCGTCGAAGCCGGCCGTCTTGACGATCGCGCCCTCGGGGGCGAGCGAGCCGTGGAGGATCGTGATGCCGCCGGTGGCGTGGATGGGGTCGTCGAAGCGGTGGATGACGTTGCCGTCCACCGGGTCGGGGTTCAGGTCGGCGAGGTTCTCGGCGAGCGTCTTGCCCGTGACGGTGAGCGCGTCGCCGTGCAGCAGGCCCTCGTCGAGCATCGCCTTCATGATGACGGGGATGCCGCCGTGGCGGTCGACGTCGTTCATGACGTACTTGCCGAACGGCTTCATGTCGGCGACGTGCGGGGTGCGGTCGCCGATGCGGTTGAAGTCGTGCAGCGTCAGCTCGACCTCGGCCTCGTTGGCGATGGCGAGCAGGTGCAGCACGACGTTGGTCGAGCCGCCGAGCGCCATGGCGAGGGCGATGGCGTTCTCGAACGCCTCCTTCGTCAGGATGTCGCGCGTGGTGATGCCCTGGCGCAGCAGGTTGACCACGGCCTCGCCCGAGCGGTGGGCGAAGTAGTCGCGGCGACGGTCGGCCGACGGCGGGGCGGCCGAGCCCGGGAGGCTGAGGCCGAGGGCCTCGGCGACCGACGCCATGGTGTTGGCGGTGTACATGCCGCCGCAGGCGCCCTCGCCGGGGGCGATCGCGCACTCGATGCGCTTGAGGTCCTCTTCGCTCATCTTGCCCGCGAGGCACGCGCCCACGGCCTCGAACGAGTCGATGATCGTGACGTCCTTCTCGGTGCCGTCGCTGAGCTTGACCCAGCCCGGCGCGATCGAGCCGGCGTAGAGGAACACGCTCGACAGGTCGAGACGAGCGGATGCCATGAGCATGCCCGGGATCGACTTGTCGCAGCCGGCGAGCAGCACCGAGCCGTCGAGGCGCTCGGCCATCATGACCGTCTCGACGCTGTCGGCGATGACCTCGCGCGACACGAGCGAGAAGTGCATGCCCTCGTGGCCCATCGAGATGCCGTCGGAGACCGAGATGGTGCCGAACTGCAGCGGGTAGCCGCCACCGGAGTGCACGCCCTCTTTCGCGCCCTGCGCGAGGCGGTCGAGGCTGAGGTTGCAGGGGGTGATCTCGTTCCAGCTCGACGCGATGCCGATCTGGGGCTTGTCCCAGTCCTCGTCGCCCATGCCGACCGCGCGGAGCATTCCGCGCGAGGTGGTGGCTTCGATGCCGTCGGTGACGACGCGACTGCGGGGCTTGATGTCGAACTCGCCGGTGTTCGGATTCTGCGGTGCGGGCATTCTCGAAGTCTATTGCGAGCGGCACGCACGCGACGCCGAACGAACGGCGAACGCGAGATTCGCAGACGGCGCGGCGGCCGATCGCGTTGTCAGCCCGTGTGCGCTCGGCGCAGCCGGACGATCTGCTCGAGCACCGCCACGAACGCCGGGATGTCGTCGACCCGCAGCGTCGCCGCCGTCTCTCCCCCGCCGACGCGGACGCCCAGGTCCCCCGCCCCCAGGGAGCGCAGCGCGTCCTCGTCGGTCACGTCGTCGCCGGCGAACAGCACGGCGCTCGCCCCGAGCCGCTCGCGCAGGTGCGCGACGGCGGAGTCCTTGCCCTCGTGCCGGAACGAGTACTCGAGGATGTCGTGACCGGTGCGACGGCGCCATTCCGGAGCCTCGGCGGACACCAGCGCGTCGACCTTCTCACGCGCCGTCGTGGCGGTCGCGGCGTCGGCCGTGCGCGTGTGCAGTCCCAGACCGAACTGCTTCGGCTCGATGCGCACGCCCGCGAGGGCGGCCACCGCGTCGGTCGCCTCGCCGATGAGGCGGTCGCGGAGCGCCAGCGCGTCGGCGTCGTCGGCCCCGTCGCCCGCACCGGCACCCGGCTGCCACGACTCGGCCCCGTGCGACCCCATGAGCCACCACGGCGACGAGTCGTCGTGCTCGGCGATGACACGCAGATCCGCGAGCGTGCGCCCCGACACGAGCGCCACGGTGGTCCGGGGCAGGGCGGCGAGCCCGTCGAGCGCCACCCGCGCCTCGGGCGTCATGCGGGCCGTCATCGGCTCGTCGACGAGCGGCGACAGCGTCCCGTCGAAGTCCAGGGCGATCAGCAGCTCGTCGGTGGTGGCGACGGCCTCGACCGCGGCGTCGGCGGCGGTCACGGGGCACCCTCCGCCGTGGTGCGGCCGGTCGGGGCGTGGGCGGCGGTCATCCGGCATCCGTCTCGTCGATCGGTTCGCGCTCGGGGGTCGATCCGTCGTCGTCCGCGGTGATCTGGGCCGCGGCGGCGGCGCTCGACGCCTTCTCGTGGAAGACCGACAGCGCCTCGAGGAAGTCCTCGGACCAATCCTCGACGTCGTGGTCGCGCACGCGCTTGCGGAGGGCACGCATGCGACGGCCCTGCTCGGCGGCGGGCATCTCGAGGGCGCGCACGATGGCATCCTTCATGCCGTCGATGTCGTGCGGGTTGATCAGCAGGGCGCTGCCCATCTCGTCGGCGGCGCCGGCGAACTCGCTCAGCAGCAGCACGCCGCGGTTGTCGACGCGGCTGGCGACGTACTCCTTGGCGACGAGGTTCATGCCGTCGCGCAGCGCGGTGACGAGCATGATGTCGGCGGCGAGGAACAGCGCGACCATCTCTTCGCGGGGGTACGACTGATGCAGGTAGCGGATCGCCGTATGGGTCGTGGTGTCGTGGTCGCCGTTGATGCGTCCCACGGTCATCTCGATCTCGTCGCGCAGCTGCACGTACGCCTCGACGCGTTCGCGGCTGGGGCTGGCGACCTGGACGAGGGTGGCGTCCTCGACGGTGGCGCGGCCGTCCTCGAGCAGTTCGCCCCATGCCTTCAGGCGGTGGCGGATGCCCTTGGTGTAGTCCAGGCGGTCGACGCCCAGCAGGATCTTGCGCGGGTTGCCGAGTCCCTCGCGGATCTCTTTCGCGCGCTGCTGGATCTCGGGCTTCTGCGCGAGCTCGATGTAGGACTCCGCGTCGATCGAGATCGGGAACGCCTTGGCGAGGGCGACGCGCGTGGTCTCGCCCTCGGGCACCAGGATGCCGCTGGCCTTGGTCTCGTAGCGCAGCTGACGCCTCACGGCGCGGGCGAAGTTGCCGGCGTCGGCGACGCGCTGGAAGCCGATCACGTCGGCGCCCAGCAGTCCCTCGAGCACCTGCTTGCGCCAGGGCAGCTGGGCGTACAGTCCATACGCGGGGAACGGGATGTGGTGGAAGTACCCGATCGTCAGGTCGGGACGCAGCTCGCGCAGCATCTTGGGCACGAGCTGCAGCTGGTAGTCCTGCACCCACACGATCCCGCCCTCGGCGGCGACGTCGGCGGCGGCCTCGGCGAAACGCCGGTTGACCTTGACGTAGGCGTCCCACCACGCGCGCTTGTAGGTGGGGGCGGCGATCACGTCGTGGTACAGCGGCCAGATCGTGTCGTTCGAGAAGCCCTCGTAGTACAGCTCGACGTCCGCGGCCGACAGGGTCACGGGGACGAGGTGCGTGCCCTCGAACTCGAAGGGCTCGACGGCGGTGTCGGCTTGCCCCGCCCATCCCACCCACGCGCCCTCGGCGCGGCGCATCACGGGTTCGAGAGCGGTGACGAGTCCGCCGGGTGAGCGTCGCCACCCCTCGTCGTCGGGGGTGCGGTCGACGGGCAGACGATTGGCGACGACGACGAAATCGGCCTGGGTCACAGGTCCTCCTCGGGGATCGTCCTCAGGCTAACAGCGGGCGTGGCGCGCGCACGGGGGCTGGACGTCCGGCGCAGGGCCACCCCTCGATAAACGCCGTCCGTGCCGAGACACGGCGGCTGGCCGCGTGTCTCGGCACGCGCGGCGTTTATCGGCGGGGTGGGGCGCGCTGTCAAGCTGCGGCGGGCGCTCTTCCACCTCGGTAGGTTGAGTCCATGCGCCAGTACATCTTCGGAACCGGTCTCCTCAGCGCCATCACCGGCGGCGTCACCCTGCTGCGCGGGCTCAAGAACGACGAGCCGTTCACGTGGCGCACGGCGCTGGCATGGCTCAGCTGGGGTATTACCCTCGCTCTCGCCATCGGCGCGGTCGTCGACACGCGTCGCGCGCGCCGCGGCCGCACGATCGCCGGCGACTCCCCCGTCTCGAAGAAGCAGGGCAAGCTGCTGAAGAAGCGTCTCGCGCGCTGACCCCTGACGATCGAGGGGATGCCGCCGCCCCGGGGCGCGGCATCCCCTCGTCGTTTCGCGAGGTGTCAGCGGGTGAGGATCAGCGCGTCGCCCTGACCACCGCCGCCGCAGAGGGCGACCGCGGCCGTCCCGCTTCCCCGCCGGACGAGTTCGTGCACGGCGTGGACCACCAGGCGGTTGCCGGACGCGCCGATCGGGTGACCGATCGCGATCCCCCCGCCGTGCGGGTTGACGATGTCGTCGGACACGCCGAGTTCGGCCTGCGAGCGGGCGACGACGGCGCCGAACGCCTCGTTGATCTCGACGAGGTCCAGGTCGGATGCCGCGAGCCCCTGCTTGTCGAGCGCTTTCGCGATCGCGCGGGCGGGTTGGGCGTGCAGCGAGTTGTCGGGGCCGGCGACCTGGCCCGCCGCGCCGACGACGGCCAGGACGTCCCAGCCGTGCTCCACGGCCGTCGCACGGGTGGTCACGACCACCGCGGACGCGCCGTCCGAGATCTGCGAGGCGTTGCCCGCGGTGATCGAGCCGCCCTCGGCGAAGGCCGGGCGGAGCTTCGCGAGGGTGTCGACCGTCGTGTCGGCGCGGATGCCCTCGTCCGCGCTCACGACGACGGGGTCGCCCTTGCGCTGCGGGATCGACACCGGCACGATCTCGGCGTCGAACACGCCGGCGGCTTGAGCTGCGGCGGCGCGCTGATGGGAGCGGGCGGCGACGGCGTCCTGGTCGGCGCGGGTCACCTCGTACCGGGCGTTGGCGCGTTCGGTCGAGGCGCCCATGCTCTCGCGGTCGTAGGCGTCGGTGAGTCCGTCGAATGCCAGGTGGTCGAGAACCTCGACCGAGCCGTAGGCGTACCCGTCGCGAGAGTTCATCAGCAGGTGCGGGGCGCGGGTCATCGACTCCATGCCCGCGGCGACGACGACGCGCGCGTCGCCCAGGCGCAGCATGCGCGCGGCGTCGATCACGGCGGTGAGCCCCGACAGGCACACCTTGTTGATAGTCGCGGCGTGGACGTCCCAGCCGATACCGGCGGCGACGGCGGCCTGGCGGGCGGCGTTCTGTCCGGCTCCTGCCTGCAGCACCTGTCCGACGAGCACCGCGTCGACGGTGTCGGCGGGGATGCCGCCGCGCTCGAGCGCTCCGCGGATCGCGGCGGCGCCCAGCTCGACGGCCGTGAGCGGCGCGAGCTGTCCCTTCAGTCGGCCCTGGGGCGTGCGGGCGGCGGCGACGATGACGACGTCGTTCTGCTCGTTCGTGGTCATGCGCGCTGCTCCTGTGCCATCGGCGTCTCCTCGGTGAGTCTCACGATCAACGGGGGCTCGGTGGCCGCCCGCACCTCGTCGACGCTCACCCCGGGGGCGGTCTCGACGAGCACCAGTCCATCCTCCGTCACATCGATCACGGCGAGGTCGGTGATGATGCGATCGACGACGCCGCGGCCGGTCAACGGCAGCGAGCAGGCGTCGACGATCTTGGGCGAGCCGTCCCGGGCGACGTGCTCCATGAGCACGATCACGCGGGCCGCGCCGTGCACGAGGTCCATCGCGCCGCCAGGGCCCTTGACCATCTTTCCGGGGATCATCCAGTTCGCCAGATCTCCGGATGCCGACACCTGCATCGCCCCGAGGATGGCGGCGTCGATCTTGCCGCCGCGGATCATGCCGAAGCTCAGCGCCGAGTCGAAGAACGCCGCCCCGTCGAGGGTCGTCACCGTCTCTTTGCCGGCGTTGATGAGGTCGGCATCCACGGCGTCCTCGGTGGGGTACGGACCGACGCCGAGGATGCCGTTCTCGGACTGCAGCACCACGGTGACACCGTCGGGGACGTGGTTGGGGACGAGGGTCGGCAGTCCGATGCCGAGGTTCACGTACGCGCCGTCGGCGAGCTCGCGGGCGGCACGGGCGGCCATCTCGATGCGGGACAGGGCCATCAGCGGGTCTCCTCACGGACGGTGCGCTTCTCGATGCGCTTGGCGATGTCGGGTCCGACCTCGATGATGCGGTGCACGTACACCCCGGGCAGGTGGACGGCATCCGGGTCGATCTCTCCCGGCTCGACGAGGTGCTCGACCTGCACGATGCACGTGCGGCCGGCCATCGCGGCGAGCGGGTTGAAGGCGCGCGCGGCCTTGCGGAAGACGAGGTTGCCGTGGCGGTCGCCCTTCCAGGCGTGCACGAGCGCGTAGTCGGTGGTGATGGCCTCTTCGAGGACGAACTCGCGGGGCTCTCCATCGACCTCGAACGTGCGGACGTCTTTCGCGGGTGAGGCGACGGCGACCCCGCCCGAGCCGTCGTACCGTCGCGGAAGGCCGCCCTCGGCCACCTGCGTGCCCACGCCCGTCTGGGTGTAGAACGCGGCGATGCCCGACCCCCCGGCGCGCAGCTTCTCGGCGAGCGTTCCCTGCGGGGTGAGCTCGAGCTCGAGCTCGCCCGAGAGGAACTGCCGCTCGAACTCCTTGTTCTCGCCGACGTACGACGAGGTCATCTTGCGGATGCGACCGGCACCGAGAAGGACGCCCAGCCCCCAGTCGTCGACGCCGCAGTTGTTCGACACGACCGACAGGTCGCGGGTGCCCTGAGCGAGCAGCGCCTCGATCAGCGCGATGGGGTTGCCCGACAGGCCGAATCCGCCCACGGCGAGCGAGGACCCGTCGGCGATGTCGGCGACGGCCTCGGCGGCGGACGCGACGGTCTTGTCGATCATGAGTGTCCCCCGCGGGTGGCGGCGCCGCGCGGCGCGGGCGGGAACAGGGTCGTGTCGACCACGCGGACTCCTTCGTAACAGCGTGCGTCCACTCTCGGTCGGGGTATCGACGCGGGGCCACCGTGTTCTTGTCATGTGGATGCCGCAGCGCGTAGTGTCCACATGGTGGACACCCCCGCTTCTCCCGCCGCCTCGGCATCCCCTTCCGCCGTCCCCGGCGCTCAGGCCATCGCCCGCGCCGCGCACCTGCTGCGCCTGGTCACCTCGGCCGGCGACGGCGGCGCCGGCGTCGGGGACCTCGCGCGCGAGGCGGGACTGACCCGGCCGACGGCGCACCGCCTGCTGAGCGCCCTGCGCGTCGAGGGTCTCGTCGACCGCGACGACGCGAGCGGACACTGGCTGCCGGGGCCGGAACTCTTCCTGATGGGGAGTGTGGCGGCATCCCGGTTCGACATCACCGCGATCGCACGCGACATCGTCCGCTCCCTCGCGGTGCGGACGGAGGAGAGCGCGTTCCTGTCGGTACGGCGCGGCGACGAGACCGTCTGCCTCGTCCGCGAGGACGGGAGCTTCCCGATCCGGTCGTTCGTGCTGTCGGAGGGGGTGCGCTTTCCCCTCGGGGTGGCGTCGGCGGGGCTCGCGATCCTGGCGTTCCTGCCGCCCGAGGACGTGGACGCGTATCTCGAGCGGCATCCGGAACTGTCCGAGAAGTGGGGGGCCTCGCACGCGCCCGCGCGTCTGCGGTCGCGGATCGCCGACACGAAGGCGCGCGGGTACGCGGTCAATCCGGGCCTGATCGTCGAGGGCAGCTGGGGCGTGGGGGCGGCGGTGTTCACGCGCACGGGCGATCCGCAATGGGCCCTGAGCCTGACGGGCGTGGAGTTCCGCTTCGGCGGCGAGCGCCTCGCCGAGCTTGGGCGGATCCTGCTGGCGCACGCTCACCAGCTGTCCACGCGGATCGCGGCGCGGTAGCAGCGGCATCCCGCCCCGTTTCATACCCTAGGTATATAACGGGGGTATACTTATGTGCATGACCCGCGACGACGACCTGCAGCGACTCCTGCTCGCGGTGCACGCCCTCACGCGCATCGCGGCCCTCGACACCCAGAGCGAGGCTCCCGCCGCCCAGTGGCGCACCCTGACGCTCCTGCGCGATCACGGTCCGCAGCGCCTGGGCGACCTGGCCACGCTGAGTCGTGTGACGCAGCCGGGCATGACCCGGCTGGTGCATCAGATGGATGCCGCCGGCCTCGTCGCCCGCACCGTCCATCCCGGCGATTCCCGGGTCAGCGTCGTCACCGCGACCGACCAGGGCCTCGCGGCCCTGGAGCGGTGGTACGAGCAGTTCCGCGCCGCCCTGTCGCCCCACGTCGCCGATCTGACGGACGACGAATGGGAGGCGGTCGGAGTCGCCGCGTCGGCGCTGTCGACGCGCGTGGGACTCGTGCCCGTCGGGTCGCATGACAACTCTTCACGAACCGAGCAGAAGGAGGCCGTCCGGTGAGCACCGGTACCGCAGCAGCACCCAGTGTCTGGAAACAGCCCGCCCAAGTGTGGGCCGTCGCGTTCGCGTGCGTCGTGGCGTTCATGGGAATCGGTCTGGTCGACCCGATCCTGCCCGCGATCGCCGAGTCGCTGAAGGCGTCGCCGGTCGAGACCGAGCTGCTGTTCACCAGCTACCTCGTGGTGACGGGACTGGCGATGCTGGTCACGAGCTGGATCTCGAGCCGCATCGGCGCCAAGGCCACCCTGCTGGTGGGCCTGGGACTCATCGTGGTCTTCTCGTTCCTCTGCGCGATCAGCGAGAGCGTGGATGCCGTGATCGGCTTCCGTGCCGGCTGGGGCCTGGGCAACGCCCTGTTCATCTCGACCGCGCTCGCCACGATCGTCGGCGCCGCCTCGGGCGGCAGCTCGGCCGCGATCATCCTGTACGAGGCCGCCCTGGGCCTGGGCATCGCCGTGGGCCCGCTGCTCGGCGGCGTTCTGGGCGAGGTCAGCTGGCGCGGTCCGTTCTTCGGCGTCGTCGTGCTGATGGCGATCGCGTTCGTCGCGGTGATGGTGCTGCTGCGCGGTCCCGCCCCGGCGCGTACCCCGCTGCCCTTCAGCGCCCCCTTCCGTGCGCTGGGGCGTCCGGCGCTGGCGATCCTGGCCGCGACCGCGCTGTTCTACAACATCGGCTTCTTCACGCTGCTGGCGTTCTCGCCGTTCCCCCTGGGCTTCGGCGCGATGGGGATCGGTCTCACCTTCTTCGGCTGGGGCGTGGGACTCGCGATCACGAGCGTGTGGGTCGCCCCGCTGCTGCTGCGCCGCATGCGCCTGACCTCGGTGCTGCTGATCGCGCTGCCGCTGCTCGCGGTCGATCTGCTGGTCGCGGCGTTCATCGTGTCGTCGGCTGCGGCTCTCGTCGTCTGCATCATCGTCGGCGGTCTCGTGCTCGGCGTGGTGAACACCGCGCTGACCGAGGCCGTGATGGAGGCCACCGACCTGCCGCGTTCGGTCGCGTCGTCGGCGTACTCCGCGGTGCGCTTCCTCGGAGGAGCCGTCGCTCCCCCGCTCGCCGCGCTCCTCTGGCACGCGTTCAACGCGGGAGTGCCTTACGTGATGGCCGCCGTGTCGGTCGCTCTGTCGGCGCTGTGCATCCTGTTCGGTCGGCGACTGCTCGCCCACGTCGACGGGGCGCACCCGGATGCCGCGGACGAGGGCGCCGCCGTCCTGGTGGGCGACGCCGCGTAAGACTCCCGGAGCGGCTACCCCGCCGCGTGCACCACGGCTCTCGCGCCGGGTGCCGACATGACGATCGAGTAATGGTCGACGTGCGGCACCCGGCGCGTCGTCGTCAACGCGGGGTGAGCGGTGCGGAGGGCCGCGAGGTCGGGATACAGCGGCGGTGTCTCACCGCGCAGCCCCCGCTCGGCGACGAGCAGGGCGGTGGGCCGCGGCATCCGCTCTCTGGCCCGCGCGATCGCCGCTCCGGTGTTCTGGTCGATCGAATCGGCCTCGACGGTCGCGAAGGTCGTCGCCGGGCGCAGCTGTCCGGGCGTTCCCCGCAGGTCGTAGGCGAAGTAAGCGTCCAGCAGAGGGTCCTCTCTGCCCGTGAACGCCGGGTGCGCCCGCCAGAAGTCCCGGTAGGCGCGGGCGGTGGCGAACCGCATGTCGAGGCGGGCGGCGGTGGGCCCGAGCACGTGACGCACCGCGTCGCGGGGGTGCATCCCCGCGGGGAGGTCGAGCGGAAGACCCCCGTCGACGAGGACCACGCGATCGATCCGGTTCGGATGCCGATCGGCGAGCACGAGCGAGACGAACGCGCCCATCGAGTGCCCCACGACGACGGCCCGGTCGATGGCCTTCGCGTCGAGAACGGCGACGAGGTCATCGGCGTGGCGCGCGAGGGGGGATGCGCCCCCCGCCGTCGGAAGCGGCATGGCGGTGCTGCGTCCGCGTCCGCGCAGATCGGGCGCGATCAGCCGCGCCGTCGTCTCGCGCGCGAGCCACGCCCACGCGAGGTGCGACGCCGTGACCCCGTGCACGAGCAGCCACGGGATGCCGTCGGCATCCGGATGCCACTCCCCCACCCGCAGGGTCCCGCCCGGGACGGGGACGTCGGTGCGGGCGGGTGGGGGCTCTCGGTTTGCGGGACCGATCGCGCCGGACGTGCTTGGCTCTTCGATGCCGCCGCCCGCGTCGTGGTCTTCGGCGCCGTCGGCTCCCTCGTTGTTCGGGGCGTCATCACCTCGCTCGTGCATGGGGGAATGCTGGCACGATCACGCGCGCCACGCACCGGTCCTTCGGAGCCTGGCGGTACGGTCTCGACGACGGCGCCCGCTCCCGCGAGAGATCATCGAAGCCCCCGTTTTCTGCCTGATCGGGATTTCTCTTCGATGTCGGAGGTCCTCGATACCGTCTCCGCATGACGGACTCCCGCGCGACTCTCGACCGGCCGCTGCCGGCTCGTCAGTCGCGCGCGTTCCCCTCAGACGCGGGGTTCGATCGCTACCCGGATGCCGTGTTCCCCCACGACCGCCGGTTCGATCTGCCGCCCCTCAGCGAGGACGAGCTGCTGCTCGACGCCGACACCGCATGGGCGCGACAGGGCGTGGACGAGTGGGCGCCGTGGCCTGAGCTCGACGAGGAATGGCCGGTGAGCCACGACCTGGGTGGGATGTTCGCTGCCGGGTCCGAGCGTGGCGGGTCCGGACGTGACCAGTCTGGGCGTGCCGGGACCGAGCCTGCCGGGGCCGAGCGTGCCGCACCGGGCCTCGTCGCACCCGAAGCCCATCCAAGCGACAGCGCACAACCCGAAGCCCTCGCAGCCAACTCCCCCGATGCGCATCTGGCGGCACTCGAGGCCGTCGCCGTCCAGCGTCGCCGCGCGACCGCCGAGGAGTACCGACTGATCGCGCTCATCCTCGACGGCGCGGTCACCCACCCCGAGCCGTGGGTGGGCCCCGACCCGACGCTCGACCTCGCGTGGGACGACGCGCGGGGGCGTTCGGTCGCGGCGGTGAGGCGTGATCGCCTCGACATGGCCGAGCGCGCCGCGGTGGCCGAGGTCGCGGTGCGTCTTCGTCTGTCCGAGCAGACGGTGCGGGTCCGCGCGAGCCAGGCCCGTACGCTGCAGGAGCGCACTCCCGTGTCGTGGCAGACGTTCGTCGACGGGCGCACGTCCGAGCGGCACGCGGTCGAGACCGCTCGCCTCGCCTCGTCGCTCCCCCACGACGACCCCGACTCGTGGACGGCGTTCGACGCCGGTGCCGCCGATCGCGCGCATCGCCTGACACCCGCCCGTTTCGCGGTGGCGGCACGCGCCCTGCGGGAACGGGTGCACGCGGAATCGATCGAGGAGCGCCATCGCCGTGCGGCGCGCGACCGCGGGGTATGGATGACGGCCGAGCTCGACGGAATGGCCACGCTGAGCGCCCTCATGCCCGCCGATCGCGCGTACGCGGCCATGTCGACCCTGGATCGGGCCGCTCGTCACCTCGCCACGGCGCCCGGCGAGGATCGCACGCTCGCGCAGCTCCGCGCAGACGTCATGGCCGGCCTTCTCGTCACCCCCGCCGGGGCCCCCGCATCTCGCCCACCCACGACGCCCGACTCGCCCACTGCATCCGACCCGCCCACTGCATCCGACCCGCCCACTGCGTCCGACCAACCCACTGCGCCCCACCCGCTCACTGCGTCCGGCCCGCCCGTCGCGCCCGGCTCACCCGTCAGTTCACAGCCAGCCGCGACGCCGACGTCCCGCGCCCGCCCCGGCCCCGCCTCCATCGTCGTCACCGTCCCCGCCCTGACGCTCCTTGGCGCCGGCGACGAGCCCGCCCTGCTCGACGGCTACGGCCCCATCGACCTCGACACCACTCGACGGCTGGCCGGCGAGTCCGCCACCTGGACCCGGCTGCTGACGCACCCGCTCACCGGCGCCCCGCTCGCCCTCGACCGCACGTCCTACCGCGTCACGGCCGCTCTGCGTCGATGGCTGGGGGTCACCTCTGCGACGTGCATCTTCCCGGGCTGCGGCCGCGCGGCCCGAGCGTGCGACATCGATCACCTGACCGCGTGGTCCGACGGGGGCACGACCGATGCCGACAATCTGGAACCCGAGTGCCGCCCTCACCACCGCCTGCGTCACGAAACGAAGTGGACCCCGGTTCGCGATCCCGACAGCGGCGATGTGCGCTGGCGATCCCCCCTCGGTCACGAGACAGGGGTCGATCCGCCGCCGTTCTGATCGTTCAGCCGGACTCCCCGGCAGTATTCACCGCCGCCTCGGGCCCTCGACGACAGCAGCCTGTCACTCCCCGTTCCCGCCGACGTCCGCCACCCGCTCGATCAGCACCTCCCACAGCTGCTCGAACCGCGCGTTCCACGGCGTCGCGAAGACACCGGCATGCCACCGGCGTTCCACCTCGTCGAGGGTCACCCATTCGGCATCCTGGACCTCCTCGGGGTCCGGCGTCGGGGTCGGCTCCCCGTCGATGGGTGCCACCCACAGGTCGAACAGCGCGCGCTCCTCGATCACCCGTCCCACCAGCACGAGATCATCGGGCGCGACGCGCAGACCCGTCTCTTCGGCGAGTTCGCGAAGGGCGCCCGCGCGGCTCGACTCCCCGCGCAACGCACTGCCCGCCGGGAACTCCCACGCGAGCGGATAGTCCTTCGACGCCGCGCGCAGGCTCATGAGCACACGTCCGCTCGTCCCCACCAGACAGACGGATGCCACGATGTGGAACGAGCCCGCCGGGACCGGCCCGTCCCCCCGCCGGTGCAGAGCGCCGGTCGGTGTCCCCTGGACGTCCGTGACATCCCACATCTCATCGTCGGCCATGGCGCCTCCCCCTCTCGAGCGCGCACCCGCACGCCCGAGGCTCATCATGCCGGGCAGCGCCGCAGATGCCAGGGAGCTTGCGCGGGGGCGCCGTCGCATCGTGACGGGTCACCGCGACCCGCAACGACGTACGCCGCGACCCTGCCCGCGCGCCGAGATCCTGCCCGCGCGCTGAAATCCTGCCCGCGCGCCGCGACCCCGCCCGCGCCCGCGCCCGCGCCCGCGCCCGCGCCCGCGCCCGCGATCCTGCCCGCCATGACCCCGCCTGCGCCCACGACCCTGCGCACGCACCGCATCGACGATGAGACCAGAACGCTCCCGAGCGCCCCTTGCTCCGCGAACCGGACCGAGCCCGCCGCGTGAGCGACGCCGGGTGAGCGACACCGTCAGAGCGGACCATTCGACGGGTCCACCTCGCAACCGCGCGACGCGATCGACCCACGTCGAACCCCAGGACACCGGACGCCCGATGTCGGCACCGCCGCTCGCAACGCCCGCCGACACGACGACCACCGGAAGACGCCCGTCGCGCCGACGTTCACGCGGACGACCCTTCCGATGTGCCGCACGTTCGCCACCCGCAACGCGAAAAGGCCCGGTTTCCCGGGCCTTTTCTCTGTGGTGCACCCCCTGGGACTCGAACCCAGAACCCACTGATTAAGAGTCAGTTGCTCTGCCGATTGAGCTAGAGGTGCGTTCCGTTCGGCGTGAAAATCGCTTTCCGCGCCGAGGGAATACGTTACCAGGCGTGACGCGACCACGCCAAATCGAGGCGAGGGCGACGGTTATCCTGGACGCGTGTCCCGCATCGAAGAGCCCGCCGCGACGCCCGCGGACCTGACCGACGATCTCGCACTCGCCCTGCGATTGGCCGACGCGGCCGACGCCGTGGCCATGGAGCGCTTCGACGCGGCCGACCTGCGCATCGACACCAAACCGGACCGCACGCACGTCACCGAGGCGGATCTCGCGACCGAGCGCGCGATCCGACAGATCCTGGATGCCGAGCGCCCCGCCGATTCCATCCTGGGCGAGGAGTACGGCACGTCCGGCGACACGGCGCGCCGCTGGGTCATCGACCCGATCGACGGGACCCACAACTACATGCGCGGCATCCCGGTGTGGGCGACGCTCATCGCCCTCACCGTGGACGGCGTCCCGCAGGTCGGCGTCGTCAGCCAGCCGGCCATCGGCCGTCGCTGGTGGGCCGCCGTCGGCCATGGCGCGTGGACCACCACCGCGTCCGGCGACACCCGACGCATCCACGTGTCGCGGATCGACGAGGTCGCGGCATCCAGCATCAGCTTCCAGAGCATCGAGCAGTGGGACGACGTCGACCTCGTCCCCACGCTCGAGAAGCTCTCGCGCGCCGTCTGGCGCGACCGCGCCTACGGCGACGCGCTCCCCTACATGTGGCTCGCCGAGGGACGCCTCGAACTCGTCGCCGAATTCGGCGTCAAAGAGTACGACATCGCCGCGATCGCCCCCATCGTCCGAGAGGCCGGGGGCCGATTCACCGCGTTCGACGGCTCCGACCGCCTCGACGCCGAGTCGTCGCTCGCCACGAACGGCACCCTCCACGACGCCTTCTTCCGTCTCCTGCACGAAGAGGACTCCCGATGACGGTGACCCGCGGATGCCACGCCCCCGCCCTCCTCACCGGACGTCGCCGTACCGCGAAGCGCGCCCCGCTGGCCGCTGCCCTCGTCACGGCGGCCGCCGTCGCCCTGGCCGGGTGCGCGGCATCCGCCACCCCCGACGCCGCGCCCAGCGTCGCCCCCACCGCCGAGGGCCCGACCATCGCGGCCCCCGACACCACCGCGACGCCGAAGTCCGGGACTGAAGCCCTCGAGCCGACCTGCGAGAACATCATTCCGCAGGCCACGGCCGACGACTTCACGAGTCTGGGCTGGACGTTCCAGTCCGAACCGTTCCGCATCGGCGCGAACGCGCTGGATGACGGCATCCAGTGCAAGTGGGGCGACACGAAGATCGCCTCCGACCGCGTGCAGATCTTCGGATGGGCGCCGATCGACGCCGCCGACGCCGCCCAGGCGCAGAAGGACCTCGTCGCCGCGGGATGGAAGGTCGAGAAGGCCGACGAGGGCACCTACGTCACCGAGAACCCCGAGTGGCTCGGCGGACGCGGGGTCGACGGGTACGGCCTGACGTACCTGTTCGGCGACGGCTGGGTCAAGCTCGCCGACACGAAGCAGAGTCTCGTCCTGGTCGAGGGGCCGCAGTAGGGTTCCCGCGCCCCGCTCACCGGTACGGATTCACCGCGCCCGGGTCCCGCCCGGCCGCGAACCCCTCGTCCCACGCGTCGCCCCGCGCCTCGAGACCCCGCCACAGCTCGTCGGCCCGCAGCACCCGGTGCGCCAGGGCGACCCAGTCGCTCCACCCGCCCTCGATCGCGTCCTCGCCGTCGCGTCCCGCGACCCGCCACCGCGCCGCGTCCGGCACGGGGTCGAGGTGGAACGGACCGATGTCGATGCGAGCGCTGCGAGGGTCGGGCATCCCCCGACGCTAGCGGGGCGCGCCCCCGGGAGCGCGTAGGCTCGACCCTCGTGGCTATCGGCGCGACCATTCATACATTCACGGTTCAGCTCTCGGACGTCGATCGCGGCGTCTACGACGAACTGAACCTCCGGGTCGCCCGGCATCCGTCCGAGACAGCGCCGTACATGCTCACGCGCGTGCTGGCGTACTGCCTCGAGTACGAAGAGGGCATCGCCTTCAGCGAGGGCGTGGCCGCGACGGACGAACCCGCCGTGATGGTCAAGGACATGACCGGGGCTCTCGTCGCCTGGGTCGAGGTGGGGGCTCCGGATGCCGCCCGCCTCCACACGGGCAGCATGAAGGCCGAGCGGGTCGCCGTCTACACGCACCGCGACCCCGACAAGGTCGCCGCCGCGTGGGCCGGCAAGCGCATCCACCGCGCCGACGAGGTGCGGCTGCACAGCTTCGAGCCCGGGTTCGTCGAACGCCTCTCGGAGGCGATCGAGCGACGCAACACCGCGACCCTCACCCGCACCGAGGGACGCGTGTACCTCGAACTGAACGGCGCCTCGGGCGACAGCGAGATCTTCAGCCGCAGCGCGGACTGACGCGTGACGGCGGCGGTAATACGCCGTCGAACTCCCCGGGTATACCCGCCCGCACGCATGAAGAAAGCCCCTGTCCCCGCCGAAACGGGCGGGAGCAGGGGCTTTCTCACGTGACGACGACTCGTGGAGCTGGGGGGAATCGAACCCCCGTCCAACGCTGGGTCTCCGCGTTTTCTCCGGGCGCAGTCTGTGCAGACGTTCTGCTCGGCCCCGACCTTTGTCACAGACACCTAAGTCGACAGGCCCAGCCTGGGAAAAGTCCCGCGTGACGTCCAGACGCCATCACGCAGCAAGACCCCTAAATGACGCCAGGATCCGTGGCGGGGTCACACACGGTCTGACGGACTATCGGGCTCGCTTACGCAGCGAGGGCGAAGTCAGTGCGCTTAGCATTGGCACTTATTGTTTTGCAGGGAGCGTTTACGAGATAACCCCACATCCTCGGCCCGCTTCTCGCAGGTTCGCAGGCGCTGTCGAAACCGATCAGCCCCGGGAACTCCGTGAAGGAGCGGTCGTCGTCACGCTGTTGAATTACCAACCCGGATGCCGAAGCACCCGAGCATCACAGCCTACAACGAATCGCGCGGCGCCGTATTCCCCGCGGCGGTCTCGTCGTAGGCTCACGCCATGAGCGACGTCGTCATCACCGTCCGGGGCGAGAGCCACGCCCGCGTCCGCGCCGAAGAGGCGGCGGTGCGCGTCACCGTGTCCACCGACGGCCCCTCGCGCGGACCGGTCGTCGAACGCGCCCAGGAGCGCGCCTCGAGCATCCAGGACGGACTGGTGGCACACCTGCGCTCCGGCGAGGTGTCGGAATGGTCGAGCGCGCGCGTCTCGGTGTGGTCGGACCGACCGTGGAACAACGAGGGCGCCCAACTCCCCCTGGTGCACCACGCGAGCGTCGAGGTGTCGGCCACCTTCACCGACGCGGGAGCCCTCTCGTGGTGGCTCGGCGACGTCGCCGAGTCCGACGACGTCCAGGTGACCGCGGTCGAATGGAGCCTGTCGTCCGACACCCGCGCGCGCGTCGAGCGCGAGGTCGCCGCCGAGGCGGTGCACGTCGCCGTCGAGCGGGCCGCTGCCTATGCAGACGCGCTGGGACTGGCATCCGTCGCCGCTGTCGAGATCGCGGATGCCGGACTCCTCGGCGCCCGCGCAGAGTCTCCCGCTCCCCTGGGTGCGCGTCTGATGGCCGCGTCGGCGGGAGGGGGCCCCTCGTTCAGTCTGCAGCCGCCCGAGATCGACGTGACGTCGGTCGTCGAGGGACGCTTCCGGGCGGAGTGACCGGAGTTACTCGCCGAGGCGGTTCTTCGTGCGCATCGCGCGTTCCGCCTCGCGCTTGTCCTCGCGCTCGCGGATCGTCTGCCGCTTCTCGAACTCGCGCCTTCCCTTGGCGACCGCGATCTCGACCTTGGCCCGACCGTCCAAGAAGTACAGCCGCAGCGGCACGAGCGTGTAGCCGCCCGCGGCCACCGCGTGCGAGAGCTTGATGATCTCTTCTTTGTGCAGCAGCAGCTTGCGCGTGCGCTTCGCGGAGTGGTTGGTCCAGTGCCCCTGCGAGTACTCGGGGATGTGCACGGCGTCGAGGAACGCCTGCCCGCCGTCGATGTACGCGTAGCCGTCCGTCAGGTTCGCGCGCCCCTGGCGCAGCGACTTCACCTCGGTGCCGGTCAGCACCAGGCCCGCTTCGTACGTCTTCTCGATGGCGTAGTCGTGACGCGCCTTCTTGTTCGACGCGATGAGCTTCTCACCCTGCTCACGAGGCATGGTGCCACCTCCTCATGATCATGGGCACACAGAGCCTTGAAGTCTACCGGATGCCGAGACGGCGGACGCCCCGCGCGTCAGGCGCGCAGCCAGCGACGGATCGCGAAGCTCGCGCTCAGCGCTGCCAGGATCACGCCGATCACCACGATCGCCGGGATGACGAACGCCACGTCGCCGAGGTCGACCCACGACGTGATGAACGCGACGCTCCCCCGCAGGTACTGGTTGACGCCGACGCCGACGATCGCCCACACGGCCACGCTGGCGAGCGCCGAGCCGATGAGCGCCGCCAGCACGCCCTCGACGACGAACGGCGTCTGGATGAACCGGTTGGACGCCCCGACGAGGCGCATGATGCCGAGCTCGCGGCGACGGGCGAACGCCGACAGACGGATCGTCGTGGCGATGAGCAGCACCGCGGCGATGAGCATGAGCCCGGCGATGCCGACCGCGACGTAGGTGGCGACCGTCAACGCCTGGAAGAGCGGCTCGAGGTACTGCAGCTGATCATCGACGGACTCGACGCCCACCTGACCGCTGAAGGCTTCGGCGATCACGTCGGACTGGCTCTGGTCGACCAGGTTGATGTTGAAGGTCGCGTTGAACTGGTCCGCCGTCACCACGCCGACGATGTCGTCGGGCAGCTGCTGCTTGGCGTTCTCGAACACCTCGTCGCTGGTGAGGAAGGTGTAGTCGCGGATGAGGGGCGCCAGCGCGGAGCCGTCGAGGGTCGCGCGCACCTGGTCGATCTGCTCCTGCGAGGCGGCCTCGCCCGCGGTGCACGTCGGCTCGTTCGACGACGTCGCGCACATGAAGACCGACACCTGCGCACGGTCCGACCAGTACGACTGCATCTTGCCGATCTGCATCTGCATGAGCATCGCCGCGCCGACGAACGTCAGCGACACGAACGTGACGAGGATGACCGAGATCACCATCGAGGCGTTGCGCCGAAGACCCGTGAAGGCCTCCGACAGGATGAGCCCGAACCTCATGACGTGGGTCCCACTTCGTCGTTGCGGTCTTTCTTTCCTCCGAGGCCGAGCCGGTCGGCCACGCCCAGAGCCTCCACGTCGGGAGTCGTCACCGGGATGGATCGCGTGGAGGTCCCGGGCTCGCGCTGCTGTTCGGCCGGCGCGGTGGTCACAGAGGGGGTGGATGCCGCGGCATCCGGGGTCTGGGTGGCACGCGGCGCGTCGGCCGAGGACCGCTCATCGGGGCGGGGCGCGTCGGGGCGCTGCGCGTCGGCGCGCTGCGCATCCGCGCGCGGCAGAGGCTCGACGGGACCGGTCAGCCCGGTCACCTCGCGCTGCACCTCGAGCACGGCCGTCAGCGCGGCCACCGCCGCGGCACCACGTTCGACCTCGGGCGCGAGGCGCGGCAGGCTCGACGTGTCGCCGTAGCCGCCGTGACGCTCGTCGCGGACCATCTCGCCGCCGCGCAGCTCGATCACGCGGCGCTGCATCTGGTCGACGAAGCCCGCCTCGTGCGTGGCCATGACCACGGTCGTCCCGCCGGCGTTGATGCGCGCGAGCAGGCGCATGATGTCGATCGACGTGCCGGGGTCGAGGTTTCCGGTCGGCTCGTCGGCCAGCAGCACCTGGGGGCGGTTCACCAGGGCGCGGGCGATCGCGACGCGCTGCTGCTCGCCGCCCGAGAGCTCGTGCGGCAGACGCTTCTCTTTGCCGTCCAGACCGACCAGCGCCAGCACCTCGGGCACGGCCTGCTGGATGAACCCGCGCGAAGCGCCGGTGACCTGCAGCGTGAACGCGACGTTCTGGTGCACGGTCTTGTTCGGCAGCAGGCGGAAGTCCTGGAACACCGAACCGATATGGCGCCGGAAGTACGGCACCTTGCGGTTCGACAGCGTGCGCAGGTCGCGACCGAGCACGACGACGCGCCCCTCGCTGGGGGTCTCGGCCCGCAGGATCAGCTGCAGGCAGGACGACTTGCCCGAACCCGAGGCTCCGACGAGGAAGACGAACTCCCCGCGCTGCACCTCGAAGTCCACGGCGTTCAGGGCGGGCTTCGCGGTGCCGCGATACCGCTTGGTGACGTTCTCGAACCGGATCATGGCTCGACGAGCCTAAGCGCGGGTCCCGGTCCCGCCGTCAGGACGCGCCGTGTCGTGAAACGCGGAAAGCCCCGTGGATGCCGGGCGACCGGCATCCACGGGGCTTCCGACCGAGGTCGGGACGATCAGTCGTCGTCGTCCTTGCGCTTGCGCCAGCGGATGCCGGCCGCGATGAGACCGTCCAGGTCGCCGTCGAACACGACGGCGGGGTTGCCGACCTCGTAACCGGTGCGCAGATCCTTGACGAGCTGCTGACCGTAGAGGAAGTACGAGCGCATCTGGTCGCCCCAGCTCGCGGTGATCGTGCCGGCGAGCTCCTTCTTCTTGGCGGCTTCTTCTTCGCGCTTGAGCAGCAGCAGGCGCGTTTGCAGCACGCGCATGGCGGCGGCGCGGTTCTGGATCTGCGACTTCTCGTTCTGCATCGACACGACCAGGCCCGTGGGCAGGTGGGTGATGCGGACGGCGGAGTCGGTCGTGTTGACCGACTGCCCGCCGGGGCCGGACGAGCGGAACACGTCGACGCGGATGTCGCCCTCGGGGACGTCGACCTCGACGGCCTCCTCCATCACGGGGATGACCTCGACCGCGGCGAAGCTCGTCTGGCGCTTGTCGGCACCGCCGAAGGGGCTGATGCGCGCGAGACGGTGCGTCCCCGCCTCGACGGACAGAGTGCCGTAGGCGTAGGGCACGTCGACCTCGAAGGTGGCCGACTTGATGCCGGCGCCCTCGGCGTACGAGGTGTCCATGACCTTGACGGGGTACTTGTGCCGCTCGGCCCAGCGCAGGTACATGCGCAGCAGCATCTCGGCGAAGTCGGTCGCGTCGTCGCCGCCCGCGCCGGAGCGGATGGTCACGACGGCCGAACGCGGGTCGTACTCGCCGTCGAGCAGCGTCTGCACCTCGAGCTGACCGATGACGTCCTTGAGCGCGGCGAGCTCGCGGCGCGCTTCGTCGGCGGAGTCCTCGTCGTCCATCTCGATCGCGAGTTCGACCAGCACCTCGAGGTCGTCGAGGCGCTGCTCGATCTCGGAGACGCGCTTGAGCTCGGCCTGGCGGTGGCTCAGACGGCTGGTGACCTTCTGGGCGTTGTCGACGTCGTCCCAGAGGTCGGGGGCACCGGCCTCTTCGCTGAGGCGATCGATGTCGGCTTTGAGTGCGTCGACGTCGACCACGGCCTGGATATCGGCGAAGGTCGAGCGCAGCGCCTGGATGTCGGCGGTCAAATCGAGTTCGAGCATGAGACATCAAGCCTATCGTGGAGACGGTGACAGCCGACTCTCCCCGGAACGTGCTGGTGCGCTTCGCACCGATGATCTACGGCCCCACGCTGCTGTTCGCCGTCGGCGAGGGCGCCGTGATCCCGCTCATCCCCGTGATCGCGAACCGCCTGGGCGCCGATGTCGCGGTCGCCGCCCTCGTCGCCGCGGCCCTGGTCGTCGGTCAGCTGTGCGGCAACATCCCCGCCGGGTGGGCGGTCGCCCGCTTCGGCGAGCGCGTGACGATGGGCGTGGCGGGCATCGTGGTGCTCGGCGGTCTCACCGGCATCGTCCTGGCGCAGTCGTTGGTGTTCTTCGCCGCGGCGGTGTTCCTCATCGGCTTCTGCGCCGCGTCGTTCGCCCTGGCCCGGCACTCGTTCATGACCACGCGGGTCCCCCTCGCCTTCCGGGCGCGAGCGCTGTCTCTGCTGGGCGGTACCTTCCGCCTGGGCATGTTCGTCGGGCCGTTCATCTCGGCGGCGCTGCTGGGACTGTTCGGCGACGAGACGGCATCCATCGTCTTCTTCGCCGTGTGCCAGGTGGCGACGATCCTGCTCGTGTTCCTGGGGCCCGACCCCGAGAAGGCCGTGCCCGTGGGCGCTCCCCCTCGACGCGGCGACGGCGATTCCCGCGAGGCCGAGGACACCGGCGAGGCCGTCACCGGCGCGATCCCCACCGTCGAGCGCGCGGGGGTCTTCCGCACAATGTGGCGGTTCCGCGGGGTGCTGGCGCGTCTCGGTCTCGCGGCCGCGTCGCTGTCGGCCGTGCGCTCCGCGCGACAGGTGGTGCTCCCCCTGTGGGGTGTCTCCCTGGGACTGGATGCCGGCACCATCGCCGTCGTCGTCGGCGTCTCGGGAGCCATCGACTTCGCGCTGTTCTACGCCAGCGGTCAGGTCATGGACCGCTTCGGCCGTTTGTGGGCGGCGCTGCCGGCGATGGTGCTGATGGGCTCGGGCTTCCTCGCCCTGTCGTTCACCCACGAGCTGGGCTCCGCCGCCATGTGGTACGCGATGTTCGCCGCCGTCCTGGGCGTCGGCAACGGCTTGTCGAGCGGCATCCTGCTCACGCTGGGCGCCGACATCGCCCCGCCCGACGAACCGGCGGCGTTCCTCGGGTCGTGGAGGACGCTGACGGATGCCGGCGGCGCCATCGCCCCGCTGATCGTCTCAGCGCTCACGGCGGTGGCGTCGCTGTCGATCGGCGTGGGGGCGATGGGGGTGATCGCGGTGCTCGGCGCGGCCGGGTTCATCCGCTGGGTGCCGAGATACGTCCCCCGCGCGCGCTGACGCCGTCACCGTCTCTCGTACCCGGGTGGACAGCGCGGCGCCTCCCGTCATGACGACGGGAGGCGCCGCAGGGTGCCACTCAGTTGGTCTTCATCACGATCAGGGCGGTCCTGGACCCGCACGAGGTGGTGGCGAGACGCTTCACCGTCTGCCCAGCAGGCAACCGCACAGCCACCGGACTCGGGCGATCCGTGGTGGTGCCGTCACCGATCTGTCCCTGGACATTGCGACCCCACGCCTTCACCGAGCCATCCGACAGCAGCGCGTACCCGCTCTGGAAACCAGCCGCGATCTGCGTCACGCCCGATGTCAGTCCCACGACCTGAACGGGTGAGGTCGGCGCCACGCCCGCGCTGCCGCTGCCGAGTTCGCCGCTGCCGCTGTAGCCCCAGCCATGCACCGAACCATCCGCCAGCAACGCGAAAGCATTGAAGCTCTGCGCGGCGACCTGCGTCACCGCCGACCCCAGACCCGACACCTGCACCGGTGTCGGCCGGTTCGTGGTCGTCCCGTCGCCGACCTCGCCATCCCTGTTGTAGCCCCAGGCCCGCAGCGAACCGTCCTTCATCACCGCGTAACCCGTGAACCCGCCTGCCGCCACCTGCGTGACCCCGGAGGTCAATCCCGACACCTGGACCGGAACATAGCTGTCTTGCAAGACCGTCCCGTTCCCCAGCTGGCCCTCCGAGTTGTATCCCCACGCCCGCACCGATCCATCCGACAGCAGGGCATAGACCTGACCGGCCCCGGCCGCGAGCTGCGTCACCCCGGAGGTCAATCCCGTCACCTGGACCGGCGTGTATCGGTCGTTCTGGGTCCCATCACCCAGTTCGCCGTTTCCGTTGTAGCCCCAGGCCTTCACCGACCCATCCGACAGCAGCGCGAAACCGGAGCGACTCGCATCAGCGATCTGCGTCACACCCGAGAGACCCGCAACCGGCGCCCACGTCGGTCGATCCGTCGTCGACCCGTCGCCGAGCTGGCCGACGGGGTTGCCTCCCTTGGACCACACCGTGCCGTCCTCCAGCAACACCAACGACCACGAGGGGTTCGCCTGAGAGTCCGCACCTCCCGATGTCGCGTCCACCACCGGCGACGGGAACACCAGCTCCGACTGCGCAACGGATGACGAATACGCCTGCCCCGCCGCGACCAGGTTCGATCCCAGTACCGTCGCCACCGCCGATGCCGACCGGGTGCTCGACTTCGCCCCCACCGTCACCGAGGACCCCGGCTTCGCCCACGGCGTTTTCAGGTCCAGCTGCGTCGACGCCGCACCAGAGGCATCCGTCGTCGCCGACACCGACGAGAACGACGAACCCGCCGGACCCGAGAACGACACCGATGCACCCTGTACCGGGCGACCAGAGAGGTCTTTCAACACCGCCGTCACCGCCACCGCCCCCGCCGCAGCCACCTGCAGCTTCGGGGTCGAAACCGTCAGCGGGTTCTCGGCCAGCATGAGCATGGCGGTCTTATAGGTTCCGCACCGTGCCAGTTGCTTCACGACCTGGCCCGCGGGCAAGGTGATGTCGATCGGGGTGGGCTGGTCCGTGGTGGTGCCGTCGCCCAGCTGCCCCTGGTCGTTGACGCCCCAGGCCTTGAGCGATCCGTCCGTCATGAGGGCGAACCCGTTCGAGACTCCGCCTCCCAGCTGCTTGACGCCGGAGGTCAAGCCCGGCAGCGCGACCGGGGTCAGGCGCAGGGTCGCGGTCGACCCGTCGCCCACCTCGCCTTTGCCGCTGTATCCCCACCCCTTCACCGAACCATCGCTCATGAGGGCGTGAGCCGTGAACGCCTGGGTCGCGATCTGCGTCACACCCGCGGTGAGACCGGACACCTGCACGGGAGTGCGGCGCTCGGTCTGCGTCCCGTCTCCGAGTTCGCCGTCGTTGTTGTAGCCCCAGGCACGAACCGACCCGTCCGACAGAAGCGCGTAGGACGAGAAGCCCGACGCCGCGACCTGCGTCACACCCGAGGTCAGACCGACCACCTGCACCGGAGTCAGTCTGCTCGTCGCCGAGCCGTCGCCCACCTGTCCCGTGGTGTTGTACCCCCAGGCCCGGACGGATCCGTCCGACATCAGTGCGAAGGCATGCCCGGCCCCGCCTGCGATCTGCGTGACCCCCGATGTCAAACCCGACACGAAGTCGGGCGTGAGTCGGGTCGTGGTCGTTCCATCACCCAGCTCTCCGTGCGCGTTGTACCCCCAGGCCTTCACCGACCCATCCGCCAGCAGGACGTACGGGGTGGCCGCGCTGGCCGCGATCTGTTTGACACCCGAGATGCCCGGCACCGGTCCCCACTGCAGACGGTCCTTCGTCGTGCCATCGCCCAGCTGACCGTCGATGTTCGCCCCTCGGGTCCACACCGTCCCGTCCTCCAACAGGACCATGAACCACCAGGGGTTCGTCTTCGAGTCGGCGCTCGACGCCAGGCAATTGACCACCGGGGAGGGGAAGACCGCCTCCGACTGCGCCAGCGCCACCGAGTACGCCATACCCGCGACCGCGAGGTTGGAGCCGATCACCGAGAACGAACCCGCAGCGTTGTCCGCTCCCGAGATGGCGGACAGCGTCACCGTCGAGCCCGGCTTGGCCCACGGCGTCTTCAAGTCGAACTGCGAGCCGGCCGACCCGCCACCGTCCGTGGTCGCCGACGCCGGCGAGAACGACGAACCCGCCGGACCCGAGAACGACACCGGTGCCCCCGCGACGGGTTGCCCCGTCGGCCCCTTCTTCACCGCCGTCACCGTGACCGCACCCGAGGCCTGGACACGCATGCCCGGACTCGACAGGCTCAACGAGCCACCCGACGCCGCGAACGCCGGCGATACAGCCATCATCGACACCACCGGCACCGCCCAGGCCGCCCCGGCCAGCACCGTCCGTCGCCCGACGCCGGAACCGTCGCCCGCGAACCCGCTCGCACCGCGATCGGAACCCGAACCCACTTCATCATGCGCGGCCATGAGGCCCCTCTCTTCTCGACCCGAACGCCGGGACGCCCATTAGCGGTGGCACACGCCACTCGAGCTTCATGGTCCGAGCCAGCGCTCCTCCCCACCCCCGACCGCTCGCCCGAAAGCCCGGGTGAAGGCTGCGACATCCGCGCCACCAGGCGCCTCGGCACCCAGGACTGAACGCACACCCGCACGACGTCCTCACCATCTCGGTCACCCAGGACCTTCACCACGATCCGCCGCTCGACGCGAAAGGGCGCCGGAGCCGTAGCCCCGACGCCCCTCTCAAGCCCGCTCAGTCACCGGAGACGCGGATGAGCACCTTTCCGGTGGCACCCTGCTCGACAGCGTCGTGCGCCGCCGCGGTGTCGGCCAGGTCGAAGAAGGTCAGCGGCAGCCCGGCCTCTTCGCCGACGGGGAGCACACCGTCGGCGACGGCGGCGGACACGTCCTCGGCGGCCGCGGCGAGCGCGCGCTCCCCCACGGTGTACAGCAGCAGCCCCTGCCACCGGACGTTCTTCGCGAAGCTCTCGCGGACGGGGGCGGTGAACTCCGCCCCGCCGTTGTCGGCGTAATAGCCGACCGTGCCCCCGTTGGCGATGACGGCGACATCGAGAGCGGCGTTGTCGGCGATGGCGACCTCGACGATGTGCTCGACGCCGTTCGGGGCGATCTCGCGGATGCCGTCGGCCAGGGTCTCGCTCGGGTACTGCAGCACGTGGTGTGCACCCGCGGCCCGCGCGAGGGCTTCCTTCTCGTCGCTGCTCACCGTGGCGATGACCGTCGCACCGGCCCAGGCCGCGAGCTGGATCGCCGCGTGCCCGACGGCCCCGGCTCCGCCCTGGACGAGCACCGTCCGTCCCGCAAGCGCGCCGGGCGCCAGACGCGACGGGCCGTCCTCGTGCACCGTGAGGGCGCGGTGCGCCGTCATCGCGGGGACCCCGAGGCTCGCGCCGAGCTCGAAGGAGGCGTCGTCGGCGAGAGGCACGGCGCGCTCGGCGGGCAGCACCGAGTACTCGGCGGCGGTTCCGGTCGGACGCTGGTGCGCGGCGAGGTAGATCCAGACCCGCTGACCGACCGAGAGCGAGTCCACGCCGTCACCGACGGCATCCACGATTCCGGCACCGTCCTGATTGGGCGTCACCTCGTCGAACGGGAGGGGTCGACCGGTCGTCGCGCGCGCCTTCCAGTCGGTCGGGTTCACACCCGAGACGACGATGCGGACGCGCACCTCGCCGGGGCCGGGCTCCGGGACGGGCCGCTCGACGAGCGAGAGGACGGAGGAGTCACCGGGCTGGGAGTACGAGATCGCCTTCATGCAAAGGCCCAAGCAGATCGGCGACGCGGAAATTCCCCCGTGCGCGGCGCAGCGCTTTAGCGGCTCGTTCACATCGAGCGCGCGACCGGGCCCCTTTAGACTGATCCCACTCGCGGGAGTGGTGAAATCGGCAGACACGCAGGATTTAGGTTCCTGTGCCTTCGGGCGTGGGGGTTCAAGTCCCCCCTTCCGCACGATCGAGGCCTTGCCGCACCCGGTCAGCCCCGATATCCCCCTGCACCGACTCTCACCCGACGGGACCGATGTGATCCACACCACCGCTGCGCTGCTCCCGTGGCTCGACCCCGCCACGATCATCACCAATTCGCAGCCGTGGGCGCTCCTGGTGGTCTGCTTCATCATCTTCGCCGAGACCGGCCTGCTGATCGGCTTCCTGCTGCCCGGCGACACGCTGCTGATCATGGCGGGCCTGCTCTCGCACTCGACGCCCGCCGCCCCCAACGGCGTCTTCGGGCTCAACGCGTGGTGGGTGGCCCTGGCCATCGGCGTGGCCGCGTTCATCGGCGGCGAGCTGGGGTACTACATCGGTCACAAGGCCGGCCCGTCGATCTTCGAGCGCAAGGACTCCGGAATCTTCAGCCGTAAGAACGTCGAGCGCACCAACGCGTTCTTCGAGCGTTTCGGTGGTCTGACGGTCATCCTGGCCCGCTTCGTCCCCGTGGTGCGCACGTTCGCGCCGATCGCGGCGGGCGTCGGCCACATGCCGTGGCGCAAGTACACGCTGTACAACTTCATCGGCGCCGTCGTCTGGGGCATCGGCCTGACGATGATCGGCTACGCCGTGGGTTACATCCCCTTCATCCGCGACATCGTCACGGAGTACATCGACGTCATCCTGCTCGCTGCCGTCGCCGGGACCGTGCTGTTCATCGCGATCCACTACTTCCGCGAGCGCGCCGCCGCCAAGCGCGAGGGGGCGATCACCCCCGCCGAGGCGGACTCGCTCACCCTCGACGCGAAGACGCTCGAAGAGGGCGATCAGCCCGCCCACTGAACCGACGTCGGATCACGACGCCTTCGACCGCTTCTTCTTGGCCGCCGACGTCGTGTCGGCGGCCTCGTCGTTCGCCGTGGAGCCGTCGGCATCCGTTTTCGAGGTCTTCTTCGACGGCGACGCCGCGCCCGCGCGCGCGGCCCGACTGCGCTCGACGCTCGCGCGGAGCGCCTCCATCAGGTCGATGACCTCGCCGCCGTCGTCGTCCTCGGCCTTGCCGAAGGTGGCATCCGTATCGAGGGCATCGCCCTGCTCGAGCTTCGCGTCGATGAGCGTGCGCAGCTCCTGCTGGTACTCGTCGGTGAACTCCTCGGGGTCGAAGTCCTTCGAGAAGCTGTCGACCAGGGATGCCGACATCTCGAGCTCCTTCGCCGAGATCCGCACGCTCTCGTCCAGGGCCGGGAACGCGGCTTCGCGCACCTCGTCGGCCCACAGCAGGGTCTGCAGCACCAGCACGTCGCCCCGCACCCGCAGGGCGGCGAGGCGCGTCTTCTGCCGCAGCGAGAACCGCACGATCGCGGTGCGGTCGGTCTGCTCGAGCGTCTTGCGCAGCAGCACGTAGGCCTTCGGCGACGAGGAATCGGGCTCGAGGTAGTAGGCCTTGTCGAGGGTGAGCAGATCGACCTGGTCGCTGGGGACGAATTCGACGACCTCGATCTCGCGGCTGCGCTCGCTCGGCAGCGACGACAGATCGTCCTTGGTGAGCACCACGGTCTGCTCGCCGTCGTCGTACGCCTTGTCGATGTCCTGGTACGGAACGACCTCGCCGTCGATCTCGCAGATGCGCTGGTAGCGGATGCGCCCGCCGTCCTTGTTGTGCACCTGGTGCAGCGAGACGTCGTGATCCTCGGTCGCGGAGTACACCTTCACGGGCACGTTGACGAGCCCGAACGTCAGGGCGCCCTTCCAGATCGATCGCATGCGCCCAGTGAACACCGAAAAGGCGGTTGATGCCGAGGGGGTTGTTTCGCGGCAGTCGAGTCCCGCGCGCAAGCCCCGCGGCATCCCCGCCCCCTCCCGTCCTACGCTG
The DNA here is from genome assembly GCF_003075375.1 of Microbacterium testaceum. GTDB lineage: Bacteria > Actinomycetota > Actinomycetes > Actinomycetales > Microbacteriaceae > Microbacterium > Microbacterium testaceum_E. Next base: position 79,673 of record NZ_QDFT01000007.1, read on the forward strand.
GGGCGATGACGGAGCAGACGGTGCGGATCGAGGGCCGTCGGCTGCGCCTGTCCAATCTCGACAAGGTGCTGTACCCCGAGACCGGGACCACCAAGGGCGAAGTCATCGACTACTACTCCCGTATCGCGCCCCTGCTCCTCCCCCACGTCCGCGATCGCCCGCTGACCCGCAAGCGCTGGCCCGACGGCGTCGGCACCGAAACCGACCCCCGGCAGCCGTTCTTCGCGAAGGCGCTCGAGCCGGGCGCGCCGGCGTGGGTGCGGCGGCATCCGATCGATCATTCGTCCGGGGCCAAGGACTACCCCGTGGTCGACGACCTGCCGACCCTCGTCTACCTCGCGCAGGTCGCGAGTCTCGAGCTGCACGTTCCGCAATGGCGCTTCTCGGGCGAGGGCGCGCGGCAGAACCCCGACCGGCTCGTGCTCGACCTCGATCCCGGACCGGGCGTCGACCTGGCGACGTGCGCCGAGGTCGCGCGCTGGGCCCGCGACATCCTGCGCGACATCGGTATGGACCCCCTGCCGGTCACGAGCGGCAGCAAGGGCATCCATCTGTACGCGCGGCTCGACGGCGGCCAGTCCAGCGACGACGTGAGCGCGGTGGCGAAGGAGCTGGCGCGCGCGATCGAGGCGGATCACCCCGACCTCGTGGTCAGCCAGATGGCCAAGGCCGTGCGCGAAGGGCGCGTCTTCATCGACTGGAGCCAGAACAACGGCTCCAAGACGACCATCGCCCCCTATTCTCTGCGCGGTCGCACCCACCCGACGGTCGCCGCCCCCCGCACGTGGGACGAACTCGACGACCCCGGACTGCGGCAGCTGCTCTTCACCGAGGTCCTGGAACGGATGCCGGTCCTCGGCGACCCGCTGGCTCCCGTCGACGAGGGTCACGGTCCCCTGCGCGCCTACCTCTCCAAGCGCACGGCCGGGCGCACCCCCGAGCCGGTCCCCGACGCCCCGCACGGCGCCCCGGCCGAAGAAGGACGTGCCCGCTTCGTCATCCAGGAGCATCACGCGTCGCGGCTGCACTGGGATCTGCGTCTCGAGCGCGACGGGGTGCTCGTCAGCTGGGCCGTCCCCAAGGGCGTTCCGCACACGACCGCCAAGAACAGCCTGGCCGTCATGACCGAGGACCACCCCCTGCAATACCTCGACTTCGCGGGCGAGATCCCGCGCGGCGAGTACGGGGCGGGCGTCATGACCGTCTGGGACACCGGCACCTACGAGCTCGAGAAGTGGCGGGACGACGAGGTGATCGCGACCCTCGAGGGGCGAGAGGACGGGCCGCTCGGTCGGGTGCGCGTCGCGCTCATCCGCACCGAGGGCCGGGGCGAGAAGTCCCAGTGGCTGCTGCACCGGATGAAGACGGATGCCGACGGCCGCCCCCAGCCTGACGGGAACCCCGTCGTGGCCCGGGATCACGCGGGCGCTTCGGACCTCACCCCTCTCCCGGAGACATCCGTAGCGGGATCCGCCGAGCCGACCCTCGCCGAGCTGCGGCCGATGCTCTCCACGTCGGCGACCGCGGGGATCGCCCGCGCCGCCGCCGAGCGGTGGGAATCGCCGTGGGTCGAGATGAAGTGGGACGGCATCCGGGGTCTCGGGATCTGGGACGGCCGCCGCCTGCGGTTGCGGTCACGCAACGGCAACGATCTGACGGCGACGTATCCCGAGCTGACCGGGGCCGACCTCGGACTCGGCGACCTCCCCGCCGTGGTGGACGGCGAGATCGTCGCCCTCGACGAGCAGGGGCGTCCCAGCTTCCCCCTGCTGCAGAAACGGATGAACCTCGCTCAGCCCCGCGAGATCGAGCGCGAGGCCGCGCGGGCGCCCGTGCAGCTGTACCTGTTCGACGTGTTGTCCGCGGGCGGGCGGGACGTGGCATCCCTCCCCCTTCGCGAGCGGCGGCGCGCGCTCGAGCAGCTGACCGCGGGCGCGGGGCTGCCCGTCGTCGTGCCCCCGGTCTTCGACGATGTGGATGCCGCCGTCGCGACGAGCGCGAGCTTCGGCCTCGAGGGCGTCGTGGTGAAGGATCCCTCGTCGACCTATCGCCGCGGGGTGCGGTCGGAGCAGTGGCTCAAGGTCAAGCACTCGCGCACGCAAGAGGTCGTGATCGGGGGCATCCGGCCCGGCAAGGGCCACCGGTCGGGATCGATCGGGTCGCTGCTCGTCGGCGTCCCCACGGTCGACGGCCTGCGCTATGCGGGCCGGGTGGGCTCCGGATTCGGCGAGCAGACCCTCGCGCGTCTCGCCGAGGTGCTGGAGCCGCTGCGCACCACCGAGAACCCGTTCGTCGGAGTGCCCGCGGCCGACGCACGGGATGCGCTGTGGGTACGACCCGAACGGGTGGGCGAGGTCGAGTTCGCCGAGTTCACCCCGGGTGGGATCCTGCGTCAGGCGCGGTGGCGCGGGCTGCGTCCGGACAAGGCGCCGGACGAGGTCGTCCGGGAGCAGTGACGCCGCGGGGCGTCTCGAGCGGAGGGTCGGCGCTCTCCGCTGCCGCACTCGCTCGCGCGATGTCGCAGACGGGGCTCCCGGCCGCCGCGGCGACGGCGCTCTCGGCGCGACGCCGTGCGCGTCCCACCACGACGCCCGCCGCGAGGAGGACCAGGATGCCACCGCCCCACCACACCGCCACGGGAGTCCGATCGGTGGCGGGGCGCGTCGGAACCAGGTTCCGGCGGTAGACCGCATATGCCTGGAGTGCCGCCGCATCGGCGACCCCGTCTCGGTCCAGGTCCTCTTCTCCGGTCGCGCACGCGGCCGTGCCGCAGACGACGAACTCGACCCAGTCCGGGACGCCGTCATGGTCGGCATCCTCACGTCCGTTCGAGCACGTGGCGGTGCCGCACACGAATCGCTCGACGAAATCGGGGATGCCGTCGCCATCCCCGTCGCCGCGCGGATCGGTGCACCGTCGCGAACCGCAGGGCGGAATCTCGACGACATCGGTGATGCCGTTGCCGTTGCCGTCGGCTCCCGTCCGTGCGCAGGTCACCGACCCGCACACGACGCGCTCGACGGCATCCGGGATGGCGTCACCGTCGCTGTCGAGGGGGTCGGTGGTGACCGCGGTCCCCGAGGGCGCGGGCGACACCGCGGCAAGCGCGGGCGCCTGCGCGCACGAGAGGCCGACGGCCGTCGCGAGGACGAAAGCCAGAGCGAAGGCGCGGACGGCCGAGCGGGAGGGCACGCGTCACGATGGCGCGGCCGCCGTGTCATCCCGAACACTCGTCTCGGAAAGACGCGGCAGGGCGCCCCGCGAAACACCCACTCCTTCACCCCGTCAGCGGTGCGGGCACCTGGAGGTTCGCCCAATGCGAGCCCGACGCGCTCAGGAGTCGATGACGGTCCACTCCCCGAAACGTCGGAACCCCGCCGCGATCGCCAGGGCGATCGAGGGGGCGTTGTCGAGCTGGCAGCGGTACTGGGGCTCGTACCCGCGGGCCAGCGCCTCGGCCGACAGCGCGCGCACCGTCACCCGTGCCAGCCCTCGACCGCGGAACTCGGGCAGCGTGATCACGCCGAGGTCGGCGAGGTGGGTCGCTCCCCACGGATACATGCTGCCCACCGCCGCGAGTCGCGCGTCGACGAAAGTGCCGACCACGAGCCAGTGATCGAGTTCGACGAACGCCTCGTCGAGCTCGTGCGCGGGCGCAGCGGCGACCATGTCAGCGAAAGCCGGTGCGTCATCCGCCGTGAGTCGGCGGGTGTGGATGCCATGCCCTTCGGCCGCGACCGCCTCCTGCTCCTCGACCGGCAGGTAGAAGAGATGGTCGGGGTCGTTCAGAGCGACCCCCGCGGCGGCGATGCGCGTCGTGGCCTCGACGGCGGGAATGGTCTCGCCGTCGTCGAGACCGATCCGCTCGGCCTGCCCGGCCGAGACGGCGACGATCGTCGGACCGCCCTCCATCCGCACCACCGACACCGCGCGATTGGCGGGCAGATCGGGATCGACGACGACGAACGCCTCTTCTTCGGGAACGTGCGCCGCTCGCGCGGGAAGCCAGTGATCGGTGACGACAGCGGTGAACATGGCAGACCTTCCGGGGGGTGGGTGTCTGCTCGCAGGCTACCCGAGCCCCTCCGCCCGGCCGAGGATTCTCGACGGATTCCCCGCTCTTGAGATCGGGTCAGGCGTGACGCGAGTCGTGCTCGATGTGCCCCGCGGGCTCGAGCTGGAAGGTCGAGTGCTCCACGTCGAAGTGGTCGGCCAGACACGTCTGCAGCGACGCGAGGATCGCCGCCGCGCGGCCATCGGTCAGGGCGGCGTCCTCGACGATCACGTGCGCACTGAAGACCGGGGCACCGCGGGTGAGCTGCCACACGTGCACATCGTGGACGTCGACGACGCCGTCCGCCTCGCGCAGATGCTCGCGGATCTCCGCGACGTGCACCCCGACGGGCGCCGACTCGGTCAGCACGACCACGACCTCGCGCAGCAGCCCGATGGCCCGCGGGACGATCATGACCGCGATCAGCAGCGAGGCGAGGGCATCCGCCTGCACGAAACCGGTCGTCACGATGACCACGGCCGCGATGATCACCGCGATAGATCCGATCAGGTCGCCCAGCACCTCGAGATACGCGCCGCGGACGTTGATGCTGCGCTTCTGCGCGCGACCGAGCAGCCACATCGACACCGCGTTCGCGATCATGCCGACGGTCGCCACGACGAGCATGAGGCCGCCCTGCACCTCGGCGTCGGCCGGAACCAGCAGACGTTGCACCGCTTCGACCCCCACCCAGGTGCACAGGACGATGAGGATGACGCCGTTGACCAGCGCACCGAGCACCTCGGCACGCTGGTATCCGAACGTTCGGCGATCGTCGGCCGGCCGCGCGGCGATCGCAGTGGCCACGAGCGCGACGACCAGGGCCGCCGCATCGGTGAACATGTGAGCCGCGTCGGCGAGGAGCGCGAGCGACCCCGACACGATGGCTCCGACGATCTGCACGACCATCACCGTGGCGGTCAGCGCCAGGGCGATGGCGAGCAGGCGCTTGTCGCCGGCATCGCGGATGCCACCGGCGGGCGCGTGATCGTGCATGGATCCAGCGTAGGACCGGGGCCGTCGGCGCCGCGCGGTGTGGCGGCAGTCGGGAATGAGAACCGGTGTCGCCGCAGCCGGGCGGGTGGCGTCGTCGGTGGGGGTGATGGTGGGGGTGACGGTGGGTGGGCCGGCAACACCGCTTCTCCACAGCTTTGCCCCGATGAGCGAGTTGTTCACAGTCCCTCACCCCCCGCCAGGTCGGGTGGTGATGGCCCTGCGGGCGCGGGTGGACCGTAAGAAGAACCTGATGTCCGGTCGTCCCGCAACGCCGGACGACCTCACCGTGTTGTTCGAAAGGATCGATCCCGTGACAGAAACGACCCTCCCCGAGGTGTCTCCCGCGACGCCCACCTCGGTCTCGCGTCGAACCGTGCTGATCGGGTCCGCTTTCGCGGTGCCGGCGATCACCCTCACGGCGGCCACTCCCGCGCTGGCGGTGTCGGGCCCGACGCTGGCGTTCAATCAGCCGTCGTACACCGCGCCCGGATGCTCCACGATCTCGGGCGTCAAGATCACCGCTCAAGAAGCCGGAGCGCCGAAGGCGGGAATCGCCGTGACGGCATCGCTGTCCACCGGGTACACCTTCTCGGACGGCAGCTCGTCGACGACCTCCACCACCGGAGCCGACGGCACGGTCACCCTGCTCGCGATCAACGTGCCCTCCGTCGGGGGCAGCGGCACGATCACCGCCACCGCGTCCGGCGCCACGAGTACGACGTCGACGCTGACGGGAACCGCCCCCACCTTCGCCGCTTACCTCCGTTCCGGCACCAGGACCGCCGGCTCGGGGGTGCCGGCCAACGCGAAGCCGCTCTCCGGCGGACTGTTCCTCACCCGCGACAAGGACGTCATCGATGCGGTGACGGGCAAAACCCTCGTCAAGAGCGTCGACGCCGCGGGCACGCTGCTCAGAGACGGCACCGACACCTGGCTGGCGACGCGCTACACCGACGGCACCACTGGCCTCGTCCGCAACACCACGCAGCTTCCGACGACGGGCAACGTCGATCCGGGCTCGACACCGATCGGCTACACCGTGTTCCTCAGCCCCGACGGGCGTCTGGTCGACGGCTTCGCCAACAAGCAGTACGCCACCGGCATCCGCTCCGTGGGCACGATCACGATCGACGCCGCCCACGTCTGGTGGCTCGCTCTGGCCAAGACCGACGGGACCTTCAGCTACATCCAGGGCAAGACCCAGAACTCCACCGGCGTCGCCAACACCACCGAGATCCCCTGCCCCGCCATCCCCGCCGGGTCCACCCCCACCGCAGCCGGCTTCCTCACCACGGACGGCCGCCTGCTCGACCGCACCGGCAACGTCCTGGCCACCAACGTGGCCAAGGTGGGAACCCCCTTCGTCACCGGCTCGCCCGCTCGCACCCCCCTGCAGAAGACCGACGGCACCGCGACCTACCTCGAGAACAACACCGAGAAGACGGCGGTGGACGTGCCCTACGGCTCCACCCCTCTCACCGACGCGGTGTTCCTGACCGTCGACGGACTCGTCATCGACGGGACCACCGGCAAGCTGATCGCTACGGACGTGGCGACCCCCGGCGGAGTCTTCGTGGATGGCAACAACCAGTGGGTCATCCCCCTCAGCGTCCGGACGACCACCCCCACCCTGTTCCGCGTCGACCAGTACGGCTACACCTACGACTACGCCGCCAAGAACACCCCGGCCGGATCGACGGCCGTGGCGTACTCCTACTTCCGCACCCCCGACAACAAACTCGTCGACGGTCAGACCGGGACCGTCCTCGCGAACGACATCGACACCTGGGGCTGGATCTTCACCGACGCCAAGAAGGACTACGCCCTGCCGCTGCGCAAAACGGACGGCACCACCTCGTTCATCCTGAACGGGACCGAAACCGCCACCGTCGGCGTCCCCGCGAACTCCCGGCCGATCGGGAACAGCTCCTTCCTCACCGCGGACGGCCGCCTGATCCGCGGAAAAGACGGCACCATCGAAGCCACCGGTGTCAAAGCCGTCGGACAGATCTTCCTCATGCTGCCCAACTTCACCGCCCTGGTCCCCCTCCTCAAGACCGATGGGTCCTGCGTCTACCTCGAAGACGGCGTCGAAAAGGCCGCCCAAGGAGTACCCAACGGCTCGCAACCCGTCGCCAGCACCTACTTCCGCACCACCGACGGACGACTCATCGATGGCGCCACCGCGACCGTGACCGCAACCAACGTCGACATCTGGGGCCAGATCTGGCTGGAGCAATACCTCGGAAACCAGGGGAACTGGGACCTGCCATTGCGGAAGACCGACGGGTCGTTCACCCTCGTTCGGAATGCGTCCGAGATCGCCGCGCAGAATGTCCCCGCAGGCTCGATACCCGCAACAGCCGCAGGATTCCTCGCCCCCAACGGAGACTTCTTGAACGGCTTCGGCGGCACCGTCGAACGGACCGGCATCGCAACCTTCGGCCAGACCTTCCTCACCTCGGGCAACGAGGCGTGGCGAGCGTACGGCGCACGCCCGCAGACCTGCTGACGACCACCCCGTCGCAACAGCCCCGTGTGATGGCCGCCTGCCGCTCGTCGAAACGACGAGCTCAGGCGGCCATCGTGCGCTCGTCCCGTCGAAAGCAGCCCCGCGACCCGGAAGCGACCGTCACAGGGTGACGAGAAGCGGCACCAGCTCCCGGAAGGCCCGCGAACGATGCGACTGCGCGTTCTTCTCGGCCGCCGTCCACTCGCCCACGGTGCGTTCGTCGCCCGCCGGCTGACCGTCGGGCACGAAGATCGGGTCGTACCCGAACCCGCCCGGCCCGGCCGGCGATGTCGCCAGACGACCGGGCCAGCGACCCTCGACCGTGTCCTCGGTGCCATCGGGTCGCACGAGCGCGATCACCGACACGAACTGGGCGGAGCGGTGCGGATCCGCGACATCGGACAACTGATCGAGCAGCAGCTCGAGGTTGGCGGTGGCATCCTTCTGGTGTCCGGCCCAGTAGGCCGAGAACACCCCGGGCGAGCCGCCCAGCACGTCCACCGCGACACCGGAATCGTCGGCCAACGCCGGCAGTCCGGTGTGCTGCGCCGCCGCGCGCGCCTTGATCAGCGCATTCGCGGCGAACGTCACCCCGTCCTCGACCGGCTCGGGGCCGTCGTAGCCGATGACCTCGAGGTCGGGGCGCACCTCGGCGACGATCGCCTGGAACTCCTCGACCTTGTGCGGGTTGTGGGTGGCGAGGACGACGCGAGCCATCTCAGCCCTCGAGAGCCGTGGTCTGGATGCCGCGCAGCTCGGCGCAGCCGTTCACACCCAGCTCCAACAGCTGGTCGAGCTCGCGCTTGTCGAACGGGGCGCCCTCTGCGGTTCCCTGCACTTCGACGAACAGTCCGCGGCCGGTGACGACGACGTTCATGTCGGTCTCGGCGCGGACGTCCTCGACGTAAGCCAGGTCCAGCATCGGCTCGCCGTCGATGATGCCGACCGACACCGCCGCGACGGAGTCGCGCAGCACCTCGGAGCGCTGCGCGATGAACTTCTTCTCGCGGCCCCAGGCGATGGCATCCGCCAGGGCGACGTAGGCACCCGTGATGGCGGCGGTGCGCGTGCCGCCGTCGGCCTGCAGGACGTCGCAGTCGATGACGATCGTGTTCTCGCCCAGCGCCTTCGTGTCGACGACCGCGCGCAGCGCGCGGCCGATCAGGCGCGAGATCTCGTGCGTGCGACCGCCGACCTTGCCCTTGATGCTCTCGCGGTCGTTGCGGCTGTTCGTCGCGCGCGGGAGCATCGCGTACTCGGCGGTGACCCAGCCCTTGCCCTTGCCGGTCAGCCAGCGCGGAACGCCGTTGGTGAACGACGCCGTGCACAGCACCTTAGTGCCGCCGAAGGTCACGAGCGCAGAGCCCTCGGCGTGCGCCGACCATCCGCGCTCGATGGTCACGGGGCGCAGCTGATCGTTCGTGCGGCCGTCTTTGCGGGTCATGGGGTCCTCCAGGGGAACGGGGATGGATGCCACGCGTCAGCGCGGCAGGTCGATGGCGCCGGTCTGCACGAGTTGCACCTCGCGCACCTCCCGGCCCATGAGGCGGTGCGCGAGGCGCACGAAGTCGTCGGCCGACGACCCGGTGGCCTCGTACCGGTGGTGGGGGACGGCATCCGGGCTCGCGAGGAGGTCGCGCGAGACCAGCTGCCGGAAGACGTCCTTCGCCGTCTCGCTGTCGCTGGAGACGAGACTGACGTCGGGGCCCATGACGTAGCTGATGACGCCCTCGAGGAACGGATAGTGCGTGCAGCCGAGCACGAGCGTGTCGACCCCCGCGTGGCGCAGCGGCGCGAGATACTGCTCGGCGGTGGCGAGGACCTCGGGCGAATCGGTGATGCCCGCTTCGACGAACTCGACGAAACGCGGCGCCGCCTCGGCGAACACCGTCAGGCGCTCGTTGACCTCGAGCATGTCCTGGTAGGCGCGGGAGCCGATCGTGCCCACCGTGCCGATCACGCCGATGCGGCCGTTGCGGGTGGTCGACATGGCCGTGCGGACCGCGGGCCCGATCACCTCGACGACGGGGACGTCGTACCGCTCCCGAGCGTCGCGCAGCATCGCGGCCGACGCGGTGTTGCACGCGATGACGAGCATCTTCACGCCCTGGTCGACGAGCGTGTCGAGCACCTCGAGCGCGTACTTGCGGACGTCGGCGATCGGTTTGGGGCCGTAGGGCGAGCGTGCGGTGTCGCCGATGTAGAGCACCGACTCGCGCGGCAGCTGCTGCGACACGGCCCGGGCGACGGTGAGACCGCCGACCCCCGAGTCGAAGATCCCGATCGGCGCGTCGTTCATAGGGGTCCAGCCTATCGGGCGGGCTCCGGCGGCGCGGGCGGGTGGGCGGGGCGACCTGTCAACCAGGTGCGGGGCAACCGGAGCGGGCGCGGGAGCCGCAATAGGCTGGCGCCATGAGCCGCAGCACCGCCCTGCACACCGACCGCTACGAACTCACCATGCTCGACGCCGCTTTGCGCGACGGCACCGCCTCGCGCCGCTGCGTGTTCGAGGTGTTCGGACGCCGCCTGTCGGGCGGACGCCGCTTCGGCGTGGTCGCGGGCACGGGCCGGCTGCTCGAGGCGATCCGCGACTTCCGCTTCGGCGAGGACGAACTGCGGTTCCTGCGCGACGAGAGGATCGTGGATGCCACCACCGTCGACTTCCTCGCCGATTACCGCTTCACGGGGTCGGTCACCGGGTACCGCGAGGGCGAGGTGTACTTTCCCGGGTCGCCGCTGCTGACCATCGAGGGCACCTTCGCCGAGGCCGTCCTTCTCGAGACGCTGGCCCTCAGCATCCTGAACTACGACTCCGCCGTCGCCACGGCGGCGGCCCGCATGAGCGTCGCCGCGGGCGACCGCCCGCTGGCCGAGATGGGCTCACGCCGTGCCAGCGAAGAAGCCGCCGTCGCAGCCGCTCGCGCCGCGTACATCGCCGGGTTCTCGGCCACCAGCAACCTCGAGGCCGGCCGCCGCTGGGGCGTGCCGACCATGGGCACCGCCGCGCACGCGTGGACGCTGCTTCACGACACCGAAGAGGACGCGTTCCGCTCGCAGATCGATGCCCTGGGAACCGGGACCACCCTGCTCATCGACACGTACGACATCACCGAGGGCGTCCGCACCGCGGTCCGGGTGGCCGGCACCGAGCTCGGCGGGGTGCGTATCGACTCCGGCGACCTGCCGATCGTCGCGGGTGACGTCCGCGCCCTGCTCGACGAACTCGGAGCGACCGGCACGCGGATCACCGTGACCAGCGACCTCGACGAGTACGCGTTGGCGGCGCTGGCGGCATCCCCCGTCGATTCCTACGGGGTGGGCACCTCGGTGGCGACCGGTTCGGGCGTTCCCACCGCGGGGCTGGTGTTCAAGCTCGTCGCCCGCGAAGCCGCCGACGGATCCTGGGTGGGCGTGGCCAAGGCCTCGGCCGAGAAAGCGTCGCACGGGGGTCGCAAGGCCGCTTTCCGCACGCTCGACGCGGGCACGGCCACGTCGGAGCTCGTGGTCGTCAGCGACGGGTTCGAAGAGCTGTCGACGGCCGCCGAGCACCCCGACGCCCGCGCTCTGCAGACCACGCTGATGGTGCGAGGAGAAGCAGATGCCGCGGCCCTCGGACACGAGGGGGTGGCGGCGGCCCGCGCTCACCACGCACGGGTGCGCGAGGAGCTGCCCGTTCGCGCGCTGGCGCTCAGCAAGTCCAACCCGGCGCTGCCGACGGAGTACCGCGACGCCGAGTGACGCCCGGGCCTACCCGGAGGGCGTCAATTGACGAGGGACTCGTAGATCTCTTTGCACTGCGGGCAGACGGGGAACTTCTCGGGGTCGCGCCCCGGCGTCCACTTCTTGCCGCAGAGCGCGCGGACGGGCTTTCCCGTGATCGCGGACTCGAGGATCTTGTCCTTCTTCACGTAGTGCGAGAAGCGCTCATGGTCGCCGGGCTCGATGTTCTCTTCGCGGATGAGCTCTTCGAGCTCGCGGTCGAGGGTTGCGAGGCCCCCGCTGTCCGGTCTGTCGAGAGGCGTGCTCATGGAGAGCCAGTGTAGTCGCGGACGCGGGGATCGGGTCGGCGGGGCCGGGTCAGGTGGCTTCGGCGAACTCCATGAGCCGGGTTCCGCGACGCTCGAACAGCACCGCACCGATGGCGACTCCGACGACCAGGACGCCCGCGCCGATGCCGACGCCGACCCAGAGGGCGAACAGGGAATCGACGGTGTCGCCGTTGATCGCCTGCCAGGTCAGCACCGCCGACGGCAGGGAGGCGAGGACGGCGCCGGCCATGACGAGCCCCTGAGCCACCACACCCCCGGAACCGGTGCGCTGCGGCTGCTGGAAGGGACTGTCTCCCGGCCGCGACACGGCGTAGGGCGCGAGGACCGACGAGATGCTCGACAGTCCGAGACCGGCCAGGAACAGTGCTGCGCACACGCCGACCATCGCGGGGAAGACGGCCCAGCGGCCGTGCACGACGATCGCGAGCGGCAGGCTCACCGCAAGGATCGGGATGCCGATGAGCAGCACCGGGATGAGGCGGCCGATGCGGTCGGGCGCTCCGCGCATTCCGCTCGCGATGTGCATCCACAGGGCGGTCGAGTCGTACGCGAGGTCGTTGTGCGGGAGCCAGCCGAAGAACAGCGCCATGATCGGCACGGGCAGGAGCACCGCGAGTTCGAGAGGGACACCGGCGACGAGCAGCGGAACGGTCGACACGACGGCGGCGATCGGCACGATGACGACGTTGACGAGGTAGCGGCGATCGCGGAGCCAGTACGACAGGCTGCGCGCGGCGACCGCTCCCCCGGGCGTGCCGGGCAGCAGCGCGAACCACCCGAGCCCGCCGCGCTCGCGCACCGGGACCGGGCGGGGCGTCGAGGTGAGCAGCACGGTGACGAGCGCGAACCACGCCACGGCGAGCACGGCCACCGTGGCGAGCGCGACGACGACGCTGCCGACAGCCGCTCCCGCCGAGGGCGCCAGGGCGATCCCCCACGCCGCGCCGATCGGCGTCCAGGCCAGGATCTCGGCGGCCGAGGCGAGCTGCGAGGGCACGACCCCCCGCCACTCGAGCGAGCCGAGGAACACCCCGACCGGGACGACGACGACAAGCACCGCCACGAGGTACACGCTCATCAGCTCGCGCGACTGTCGCGGTCGGCGCACCAGGGCGCCGAGGGCCATGCTGACGCGTGCGAACAGCACGCACGTGGTCACCCCCAGGACGACGGATGCCACGCTCGCGACGGCGTTGGCGCCGTGTGCGCCCCACGCGATGGCGAGCGCCACCCCCAGAACCAGCACGACCACGACGGGGACGCTGAGGAATCCGGCGAGCAGCAGTGCCCCGGCGAGGGGCCGCGGCTCGGGGCCGACGACCGCGAAGCGTCGGGGATCGAGCGGGTCCACGGAGGCGGTGACGGGCGGCCCGACGGCGAAGCCGAGGGTGACCGCCGACCCGGCGAGCACGGTGACGACCGCGGTCGTCAGGCGCCCGGCATCCGCGAGTCCGGCGGCGCTCATGGCGGCGACGACGGTCGCGGCGATGAGGACGATCACGCCGAGCGACCGGCGGATGACGTCGCGACGGTCGCCCCGGAGGGCGCCCAGCATCATGGCCAGCCTCAGGCGGAGAACGTGTGCAACCATTCGAGGCCCTCCACGTCGCCGAGTCCGCCGGACAGCTCGCGGAACCGTTGCTCGAGCGTTCCCTCGCCGCGCACCTCGTCGACGGTGCCTTCGGCCAGCACCTGGCCCGACACGATGACGGCCACGCGCGAGCAGACGCGCTCGACGAGCTCCATGCCGTGACTGGACAGGATGACCGTCCCGCCGTGATCGACGTAGGCGCCGAGGATGTCGAGGATCACGCCGCTCGAGACGGGGTCGACCGCCTCGAAGGGTTCGTCGAGCACCAGCAGCCGCGGGGAGTGGATCATCGCGCCGGCGAGCATGACCTTCTTGGTCATACCGGCGGAGTAGTCCGAGACGGGGCGGGCGAGCGCGTCGACCAGGTCGAAAGCGCGGGCGAGGTCGGCCATGCGGCTCTCGACCAGACCGCTGGGCAGCCCCCGCAGCGCCCCGTAGTACGACAGCAGCTGACGACCGGTGAGGCGGTCGAACGTGCGCAGGCGGTCCGGCAGCACACCGATGAGCTTCTTCGCCTCGCGGGCCCGCTTCTTGGCGTCGACGCCGTTGATCGTGACCGTCCCCGTGTCGGCGCGCAGCAGACCGGCGATGATCGACAGGGTGGTCGTCTTGCCGGCGCCGTTGGGGCCGACCAGTCCGTAGAAAGAGCCCGCCGGCACGGTCAGATCGATCGCGTCGACGGCGCGCAACTCGCCGAAGTTCTTCGTCACGTGCCGCAACGCGAGGGCGGGGACAGCGGTCTCGTCGTCGGTGTCGGGGGAAACGAATGCCACGGCCTCGACCTCGAGGGCAGGCTGGGCGATAACGGCGGTCGCGGTTGCCGACGGGGGTTCGGCGTCGGGGGCCTCGGCGTCGGTGTCGACCGCAGGCTCGATGGTCCGCTCATCGGGCGTGACGTCGGAATCGAGCTCGTCGACGCGCACGTCGGGCGGCGTGGGATCGACCGGCGTCGTCCCTGCGGCTTCGACGTCGGTCGACGGCTCCTCGGGATCGGTAGCCTGGACCGGCTCCGGGTTCTCGTCGACGTCGATCGACTCAACGACAGGCTCCTCGACCGCGGCATCTGCCGGCGTCGGATCCGCCGCAACGGGCGCATCTTCGACCACAGGCTCCTCGACCGCGACGTCCGCCGGCGTCGGATCCGCCGCAACCGACGCACCCTCGACCACAGGCTCCTCCACCGCGGCATCCGCCGGCGTCGGATCCGCCGCGGGCGTCGAATCGATCGCGGCGGGTGCGTCCTCGACGATGTCGTCCGTCGACGACGACTCGACCGGTGCGGCCGAGGGCGCAGGCGCCACGGAAGCAGTCGCGGGCAGCGGCGGGCGCGGCGGAACGACGATGTCGTCGAGCTCGAGGACGGGAGAGACCGGCGGAGCGGTGGGACCCGGCTGGGACACCACATCATTCGGGGTGGCGACCTTCTGCGCCGCGGTCTTCGTCTCGAGCGTGCTCTCATCGGCCGCTGTCGGCGCCTGCGATGCGTCAGCCTCGGGCGCCGGGGACGCAGCCGCGGCGCGCGGGGCAGCCGGCTTCTTGGCCGTCGTGCGGGGGGTCGCGGGCTTCTTCGCGGCGCCGGTCGCGCTCGCGGTGCGCGGCTTGGCCGTGCCGGCCGCGGCGCGCGGCGTCGCAGGCTTCTTCGCCGCGCCGGCGGCGCGCGGGGTCGCGGGCTTTTTCGCGGAGCTCGCCGTGCCTGCGGCCCCCGCCGCACGCGGCGTGGCGGTGCGCGGAGCGCGGGGCTTCGCGGCGGCCTTGGGCTTCGCGGCGTCGGTCGGTGCGGACGCGTCCGGGGTCGCGGCATCCGTCGACGAAGAAGAGGCGGGCGCCGAGTCGGAGTCCGCCGACGGAGCCGGTTTCGCCGCCGTCTTTCGCGGCGCCGGGCGTTTCGCGGTCGTCGCCCGGGGAGCGCGAGGCGCCCGCGGTTCGGACGGTTCGGCCGTCGACGCGGCGGCCGCGTCGGGTTCGACGCTCGCCGCGGCGCCCTCGGTCTCGGAAGAGGACGTGTCTGGGAGCTCCGGCAGCGACGCTGTCATCGCACCAAACTATCAACCCCCTCCGACAGCCCCCGACCCTTGTGGGAACGGCCCGGGCGTGCCGCGAACGGTCGGGATGCCGGTGAGCGTCCCGGCACCGGCGGGCACTCAGGCTGGGCGTGGAGGATGAGGGCATGTCCGAGAAGGTGCACCGCATCCACTCCCTGCCGAACGACGCGCCCTGGAAGGGCGGATTGCCACCGGTCGGGTCGGAGGAGCACCCCCGGACGATCCGCATGCTGGACCGCGTGCTGTCGGTTCAGCGGCCCGTCGTCCTCGCGCACCTGCGCAGCATCCGGCTGCGTCACCCCGACGCCTCGGTCGCCGAGATCCTGAAGATCCTGGAGCGCCGTTACCTCGCGGCGGTGACCACCGGCGGCGCGGCCGTCGGAGCCACCGCCGTCGTGCCCGGGATCGGCACGGGTGTCACCCTGGCCCTGAGCGGGGTCGAAACCCTCGGCTTCCTCGAGGCGACCGCGCTGTACGCGCAGTCGGTCGCCGAGGTGCACGGCGTCGCCGTCGACGACCCCGACCGCGCTCGCGCGCTCGTCCTGGCGCTCATGCTCGGCAAAGAGGGCGTCGACCTCGTCTCGCAACTCGCCGCACAGGCCTCGGGGCGAGGAACCAGCCGCTCGGGCTACTGGGGCGAGATGATCACGAAGACCCTTCCGCGCGCCGCCGTCGGCCCGCTGGTCGACCGACTCAAGACGACGTTCGTCCGTCAGTTCGCCACCCGCGGCGGGGCCTCGTGGGTCGGCAAGGCGCTGCCCTTCGGCGTCGGTGCGGTGGTCGGCGGCACGGGCAACCACATCCTCGGGCGTCGCGTGCTGGTCAACGCCCGCCGGGCCTTCGGCGCCGCTCCCGCGCAGCTCCCCGCCGATCTCGAGCCGCGTCCGGGCAGTGCGCCCCTCGAGCGCGCGGCCGCCGGGGGTGTCCGCCGCGTCGGCAGCGCCCTCGGTTCGGCGGCGAAGAACGCCCTCCCGCGGCGCCGCACGCGGGACTCCTCCGGGGCCGATGCGACCGCGTCGCCCGAGGGCCCGGCATCCTGATCTCTTCTCATCGACGACACCCCGGGCGCAAGTCCCGCGCGCACCCGGGGTTCGCGCGTTAGCCTCGCCGCATGGGCGACCTCCTCGAATCCCTTGCCTTCTGGATGCCGCGTCAGCGCTGGTACGGCACGAAGGGCCGTGACCCGCGCCTCACGGTCGTCGCCGACTGGCCACTCGATGCCGGGGGCCACCTCCTGCTCGTGCGCGACGAAGCCGTGCAACCGGCGATCGTGTACCAGGTGCCGGTGGTCCGTCGCACCGAGGGGTCCGTTCCCCCGGGCAGTCTGATCGGTCCCGCCGGCGAGGGGCAGGTGTGGGCGGATGCCACGACCGACCCCGCCTTCACCGACCTGCTCTACACGTGGGTCACGGTCGGCGGCGAAGTGGGCACCGCTCAGGACGGCTTCATCGGCATCGCCCTGGTGACCGACCCCGCGGACGCGCCCGCGCCGCGTGCGACCGCGCGGGTGCTGAGCGGCGAGCAGTCCAACACCTCGCTGATCTTCCGCCCCGAGGGCGAGGGTCGGCCCGTGATCTGCAAGCTGTTCCGACAGGTCAACCCGGGCGTCAACCCCGATGTCGAGCTGCAATCCGCCCTCGCGGCCGGCGGTGCCGCGTTCGTGCCCGCCGCGATCGGCGAGGTGCGCGGATCGTGGGTGACGCCCGAGGGCGTGCCGGTGAGCGGCTCGCTCGCCTTCGCCCAGGAGTTTTTCGAGGGCGTCGAGGACGCCTGGCGGGTGGCCCTCGATGCGGCCGCCGCCGGAGAGGACTTCGCCGCCCGCGCCCACGCGCTCGGCGCGAGCGTCGCCGGCATGCACGTCGCCCTCGCCCAGCAGTTCCCCACGGTCGAGCCCGACCAGGCCGACCGCGCGGCGGTCGTCGGCGCCTGGGAGCGGCGGCTCGCGATCGCCCTCGCCGAGGTCCCCGCGCTCGCGCCGTACGCCGAGCGGATCCGCGCGGTGTACGCCGCCGCGGCGACCGCTCCGTGGCCCGCGTTGCAGCGCGTCCACGGTGACCTGCACCTCGGCCAGGTGCTGGACACGGCATCCAATGGGTGGGTGCTGCTGGACTTCGAAGGCGAGCCCCTGCGTCCGATCTCGGAGCGGCTGCGCCCCGACGTGGCGGTTCGCGACGTCGCCGGCATGCTGCGCTCCTTCGATTACGTCTCGGGAGCGGTCGCCGATGACGACGGCGCGTCCGTGCGGGCGTGGGTCATCGCGGCGCAGCAGGCGTTCTTGAGCGGCTACCGCGAGACCGCGGGGGTCGCCGGCGCGGGCGACGACGCGCTGCTCGCGGCCTTCGAGCTCGACAAGGCCGTGTACGAGGCGATCTACGAGACGCGCAACCGCCCCAATTGGGTGGGGATCCCGCTCGCGGCGATCGGACGGCTCGCGCCGCTCGACTGAGCGGCGTGCGCCGGGCCCGGCCCGGCGGCGGGGGCGCGTGCTTACGCCGCGGACGCCGCTTCGTCGGTGAGGGCATCCACCCGGGCGACCTGTTCGTTCGCGGCCTTGGTGGTCTGCTGGAGGAAGTCGGCGAGGTCGATCTCGATCTGCGAGTCGAGGCTGGTGATGATGCGTCGGCACGTCTCGTCGAATCGCGCGAGCTGCGACCACGGCTCTTTCTCGAGGTCGACCGCGAGGTGGATGTGGTTGACGCGACGGTCATCCTGGTCCGACTCGCGCCGCAGGATCTCGCGGCGGACGAGCCGCTCGACCATGGTCGTGACCCCCGCGGAGGTCACCCCGAGGTGCTGGGCCAGGGCGGACGGACGGATGCCGGGGTTCGCGCCGACGTAGGCGAGCGCCTTGGCGTCGAGTTCGTTGACGCCGAGCTGCTTGCGGGCCTGCGCTGCGGCCTCGTCGCGTGAGCGGCAGAACTGGATCAGGGCCGTCATGAGAGGCGAGGTGTCGCCGGTCTCTTCCGTCATCGGTCCGCTCCCCTTCTGTCGGTCGGACGCCCCCACTATATCTAACGAGCTTAGGTACCGGCTCTAGCGGTCAGTCTTCGTGAATGTCAGTGTTCGTAATCATTAGTTCACTTAAATACCTGCTAGGCTACAGATCACCGAGGTTGATCATCCTCGGTCGACACGAAGAAGGGAACGTCCCGATGACCAGCACCGCCCTCACCACGACCGCACCGCTGCGGCACCGTTCCACCTTCGTGCCCACCGCCGGCGCCGTCGCCGGTTCGCGTCTGGCCGCCGTCGTCGTCTGGGCCAGCGTCGCGACGTGCGCCCTGAGCGCCGCCGTCGTCCTCCCCCTCGTTTTCTGACAAACCCGCACCACCAGGAGTCCTCTCATGGGCACGCTCTTCTACAGCTCCGACTCGCAGCCGATCACCATCGACGACCGCCTCCTGCAGTACCTGCAGGTGGTTCTGTCGACCAAGCTCCGCCGCGGCGAATCCTTCACCATCACGTGGACCGACGAAGCCGCCGGCCACAAGCGCACGACCCTGTGGATCCAGCCGTCGATCTCGATGCGCTTCCAGTACACCGCCGTCGAGGCCGCTCCCCTGTCGGGCGGGTACCTGCGCCAGCTCGCCGATCAGGCGTCGATGTCCTCGGGCCTGCTGCTCAACGCGGCCACCTGGCAGCAGAACGAGGACGCGCATCGCGTCCAGCTGCTCGCCGCCGCCTGACGCTCCCCCGCACGCAAATGCCGCCTCACCTTCGTGGGGCGGCATTTTCGCGCGGTGAAACGGTGTCGCCGCCCCACCCCGCGGCATGTTCGCGCGGGCGTGCGAAGGCGGCGCCACCGCCGCACAACGCACGAGACGCCGCCCCGCGATGAAGCGGAGCGGCGTCCTCGTGCCGGGAAGCGGCGGAACTCAGCTGGTCGGCATCGAACCGAGGGTGACCTCGGCCGTCCGCTGCTGACCGTTGCGCAGGTAGGTGACCTGCGCCTGGGACCCGGCGGCCAGGGCGCGCACCTGCGCCGTGAGGTCGATCGAGTTGGTGACCGGGATGCCGTTGAACTCGGTGATGACGTCACCCTTCTGCAGGCCCGCGGCTTGCGCGGCACCGCCGCTGACGGCCTCGGCCACGTACGCGCCGGTGGTGGTCGCGCCCTGCTGGGACGCGGCATCCTGGACCGAGGCACCCAGCAGACCGTGGGTGGCCGAACCGTTCTCGATGATCTCGGTCGAGATGCGCTTGGCGATGTCGGAGGGGATCGAGAAGCCGACGCCGATGTTGCCCGACTGGCCGCCCGACGACGACCCGCCGGCGCTGGCGATGGCGACGTTGATGCCGATCAGCTTCCCCTCGTCGTCGACGAGCGCGCCGCCGGAGTTCCCGGGGTTGATGGCGGCATCCGTCTGGATGACGGCGATCTTGATCGTCTGATTGGTCGACTGCGACTGCTGACCCTGGCCGAAATCGAAGCGGAACGGGCTCTCCTGCCCGGGCTCGGTCTGCTGCTGGTCGGAGCCGTCCGACGGGGCGGCCGACGAAGCGACCTGGATCGAGCGGTTCAGAGCGCTGACGATACCGGTGGTCACCGTGTTCGGCAGGTCGAGAGGGGCGCCGACGGCGACGGTGTTGTCGCCGACGTTGAGCTTCGACGAGTCGCCGAACTCGATCGGGGTCAGTCCCGAGGCGTTCTCGAGCTTGATCACGGCGAGGTCGTACGTGGGGTCGGTGCCGACGACGGTCGCGGCGTACACCTTGCCGTCGCTCGTGGTGACCGAGATGCGGGCGTTCCCGGTCTGGCCGTCAAGGGTGACGACGTGCGTGTTGGTCAGGACGTAGCCGTCCGCGCTCAGCACGACGCCCGATCCGGTTCCGCCGGCCTGCGAGCCGGTCGCGCTGATGGTGACGACGCTGGGCACGACCTTGCTGGCGACCGCGGCGGTGGCGTTGACGTCCTGCGGGTCGTTGACCGTGATGGCGGTGGGGCCCGAGACGGTGGACGCGTTCGAGCCGCCCCACAGGCTGAGGCCCGCATAGGTGCCGCCCAGGCCCGCGCCGCCGCCGACGAGGGCCGCGGCCACGAGCAGGGCCGCGATGCGCGGCGCCGAGCTCTTCTTGCGGGGTTTGTCGGTGGATACCGTGTCAGGCATCGCGAGCGTGGGGTGCGCGTTCGTGGCGCCCGGGCCGAAGGCCTGACCGGTCGGTGCGGTGGCGCCCGTGGGGGCCGAGGCGTAGCCGGGGTGCGCCGAGCCCGCCGCGGGTGCGGGCCAGGCGGCGGCCGCCGCGGCCGGCGAGCGCGTCGGCACGGGGGGCACGTCGTAGCGCGGGGCGGGGGCGGGGGTGCTCTCGCCGAGGTTCGGGGCGTCGTGGCGCGGCGACGTGGGGACGCCGCCGTGCGCGTCGGCCGTGTTGTGGCTGTGGTCGTTACCCTCGGGACGGTTGTCCGTGGTGTCGCTCATGGGATGCTCCTTCTTCCAGGCGCTTCTACGATGACCTCGGATCCTGTGGGCCACCTATGACGAGCGTGAGCCGCCTCTATGGGTCTAGCAGGTACACACCCCATGGCATTCCCGCTTGCGCCGGTCGGGTGTGCGGCATCCTGGATCCATGCAGCAGATCCCCGGCGCCTGGCAGCGCACCGCCCGCGGTGCGGGGCTCCTCGCGCCCGACGGCTCCTCCG
Organism: Microbacterium testaceum; assembly: GCF_003075375.1. Lineage (GTDB taxonomy): Bacteria > Actinomycetota > Actinomycetes > Actinomycetales > Microbacteriaceae > Microbacterium > Microbacterium testaceum_E. Next base: position 100,555 of record NZ_QDFT01000007.1, read on the forward strand.
TTCCGACGATCTTCGCCGAGATGAGCGCGCTCGCCACGGCGACCGGTGCGCTCAACCTCGGCCAGGGCTTTCCCGACCAGAACGGACCGGAGGCGGTGATGGATGCCGCGCGCCGCGCGATCGCGGACGGCGTCAACCAGTACGCCCCGGGCCGCGGTTTCCCCGAGCTGCTCGCCGCGATCGCGGAGCACCAGCAGCGGTTCTACGGCATCTCGCTCGACCCCGCCCGCGAAGTGCTCGTGACGGTGGGCGCGACCGAGGGCCTGGCGGCGACGCTGCTCGCGCTGGTCGACTCCCCCGACGACGAGGTCGTCGTCTTCGAGCCGTACTACGACTCGTATGCCGCGTGCGTGGCGCTGTCGGGGGCGAGGCTCGTCCCGGTGCCGCTGCGGTGGCCGGATTTCCAGCCCGACCTCGAGCGATTGGCATCCGCCGTCTCGGATCGAACGCGCGTAATCCTCGTCAACGATCCCCACAATCCGACGGGCACGGTGTTCTCGCGCGAGGTGCTCGACGAGATCGTGCGCCTGGCGCACCTGCATGACGCCGTCATCGTGACCGACGAGGTCTACGAGCACCTCGTCTTCGATGGTCCGCACGTGCCGATCGCGACCCTGCCCGGGGCGGCGGAGCGCACCCTGTCGATCTCGTCGGCGGGCAAGACGTTCTCGCTCACCGGGTGAAAGACGGGGTGGGTGACCGGCCCCGCCGAACTGGTGTCGGCCGTGCTCGCGGTCAAGCAGTTTCTGACGTACGTGGGCGCCTCGCCCTTCCAGCCGGCGATCGCGGTGGGGCTGCGCCTGCCCGACGAGTTCTTCGCGTCGGTGGCGTCCGAGATGGCGGCCAAGGCCGCGCTGCTCGGCACGGGTCTGCGCGCGGCCGGGTTCGACGTGTCGACGCCGGGCGGGTCGTATTTCACGGTGGTGGATGCCGCCCCCCTCGGCGCCACGGACGCCGACACGTTCTGCCGCGAGCTGCCCGATCGCGCCGGGGTGGTCGGCATCCCGCTCACCGCTTTCGTCTCGCCCGCGCATCGCGATCAGTACCGGACCCTCGTGCGTTTCGCCGCCTGCAAGCGCGTGGAGGTGCTCGCCGACGCGGCCGAGCGTCTCGCCGCCATGCCGCGCACCTGATCGCTCGCCCCGGTCGCTGAGCCGCCGATCACCCCGCGGGGTGATCTTTTCGTCGCGGTAACGGGGACGACGAAACACGAAATGCGCCCGTGGTACTTTTCCGCAGAACGAGGTTTTCGCCGCCGCGTTCTGGGGGGAAGTACGAAGAATGTCTCGAAGAAAAAGCACGCACGATTCGCGACCCGTTCGCGTCGTCGAGCTCTACGGAAAAGACCTGCGGTGGGAGAGCGCGGAACCGCATCTGCGCCTGACCGACGAAACCGTCGCGCGTCTGACGCGCGAGGGCTACACGATGGCGCTCGTGCGCGTGGGGCTGTGGCGCACGCGTCGCGTGTCGCTCATCCGCCACGCGCAGCGACTGTCCTGAGACTCGTCAGCGCGGCGTGACCCGAAAGCGCCGCAGCTCGAGAGCCGGATTGACGCGCCGCACGCGCGCGATGGCCTGCGGGTCGACGTGCGCCACCGCGATGTCGGTGGCGGTACCGACCTGGGCGATCGCGACCCCCTGCGGGTCGACGATCATCGAATGCCCGACGCCGAGGGGCGGGGTGTGGTCCGCCGCGGCGACGAAGAACGTGTTCTCGATCGCCCGCGCCTGCAGCAGCGTCTGCCAGTGGTGTTCTTTGAGCGGACCGCGCACCCATTCGGCGGGCACCAGAGCGACGTCGACGCCCGCGTCGGCGAGCAAGCGCGCCACCTCCGGAAACCGCAGGTCGTAACAGGTCATCAGGCCGAACCGCAGGCCGTCGACGACGAAGGTCTGCGCAGGGGCGAGTTCGCCGGCCTCGATCCAGTCGGACTCCCGCTGGCCGAAGGCGTCATACAGGTGGAGCTTTCGATAAACCGCTCGGATGCCGTCGCCCCCGACCGCCACGACCGTGTTGCGCACGCGTCGGCCGTCGTCGGCCTTCTCGAGCAGCCCCGCCACGATGACGACATCGAGGTCGGCGGCCAGGGCCGTCAGGGTGCGGACGAAGGGTCCGTCCAGGTCTTCGGCGTTCTCGGCGAGCGAGGCGTCGAACGGGTTGACGAAGTAGCTCGAGTACTCCGGATAGACGATCACCCGCGCGCCGCGTCGCGCTGCCGCGTGCGCCGCGGTCTCGATGTCGTCGAGGTTGCTCTGCCGAGACGCGACGGGGGCGAACTGGGCCACGGCGATGCCGACGGTGTCGTGGTTCATCGCGTGCTCCCTCTCGCCCGGCGTCGGACGGACACCGGCACCACGATCCACAGTACGAGGATGATCAGCCCCAGCACGACCCCCGCGGCCGTGCCCGCCGCGAGACTCACGACCACGTCGAACACGAACACCACCACCCCGACGAGCAGCAGCGACACGAGGGTGAGCGCGCCGCGCAGGCAGTTGTGCCCCGTTCGCACAAGGGCCGGCTTGACCTGCAGATGGAACACCGCGCGGTGCAGCGCGACCGGCGCGAGAGCGACCACCGCGCTCAGCGCCGCGAGGCAGACGAGCACCAAATAGAACGTCCGCTGCGTCGGCGACAGGTCGGCGAACGAGGACTGGAACGCGAGCGCCAGCAGAAAGCCGGTCAGGATCTGCGTGCCCGTCTGAAGCACCCGGAGTTCCTGCAGAATCTCGTTCCAATTGCGGTCGGCCCTCTGCGCGGGCGTTTCGGGGCGTCCGTCGTCGAGATCGTCGAATGTGTTGCTCACCGGCCTATTCTCTCGCGACACTCCCGGGCGGTATGCCCGGATTTGCCATGTCGTTCATCTCGGCGTAATGTTTTCTCTTGTGCCGCGGGGTGGAGCAGCTCGGTAGCTCGCTGGGCTCATAACCCAGAGGTCGTAGGTTCAAATCCTGCCCCCGCAACAAGAAGAAGGCCCCGGATCGCAAGATCCGGGGCCTTCTGCCTTTTCCGGATGCCAGCCCTCTCGCGTCGCAGGTTCACCCAATCCGGCGCCGATTTCACCTGGGGATAACCCCCGTCGACGGGGCCACGCGTTCTTAGCTAGAACGCATGTCAACGTTCTCGGTCGATCCCGATGCCCTCACGAGCACCGCCGGTGTCGCGCGCAAGCTCGTCGACGCGGCGGCTGCCGGCACTCCGACGGAGCGTCCTGCCGACGTCGGCCACGACATCCTCGCCGACGCCATCGGTCATTTCGCCTCACGCACCGATGACGCGTGGCGCGCTCGCGTCGATGACCTGCGCCGTATTCCCGACGCGCTGGACGACAGCGCGTCGACGTACGAGAACGCCGACAACGAGGCAGCCGCAGTGGTGCGACGAGCGGACGGGGGGCTGTGATGCTCGGCTCGATGTCGACCGACCCCGCGGTTCTCGTCCCCGGCTCCCCCGCATCGATCGACACGGCCATCCGGGGGTGGAAGGCTCGCGCTGACCACGCCGAAGAGAACCGGCTGGCCCTCACGAAACTGGCCGTGCCCGACGGGTGGCAGGGTTCGGCTCCCGTCGCGTTCACCGACCACATCCGCAAGGTCGCCTCGACCTGGATGCCACTGCAGCAGTCCCTCACCGTCGCCTCCGGCGCCCTGCAGGAGTACAGCTCGACCCTGACGTGGGCCCGGGATCAAGCAGGCGTCGCGATCGACACGTGGCTGCAGGCGAAACGGGCCGAAGAACAGGCCCCCCTCCTCCCCACCACGCAGGCGGCCGCCGCCGAGGTCGAAGCTCTGCGAGAGAAGGCGTGGTCGATCCTGCGCCACGCGCAGACGCGCGTCGCCGAGGCGGGTGACCGCGCGGCAGGCATCATCCGCACGGCCGCCGCACAGCCCGAGCTGACACCCGCAGCGTGGCAGCGCGTCGGCGAGACCGTCTCGACACCGGAGCAGGCCGCCGCGCTTCTCGCCTCGCTTTCCGCGTCCGACATCGACGACGTCCTCGCGGCGCGTCCCGACCTCGTCGCTCTGCTGCAGCAGCTGAATCCTGAGGCGGTGAATCAGTGGTGGAGCGCATTGTCGACGGGCGCGCAACATGCGCTGATCATGTACGCGCCCCGCGTTATCGGCAATCTTGAGGGTGTCACCTACGGTGCGCGCGACAGAGCCAACCGCCTCGCGCTCGACCAACACATTATCGACGCAGAGGCGCGCGCCGCGGCAGCTCGATCTCCCATGCCGTTGTTTCCTCCCCCCTCCGAGGGGCAGGTCATCGAATGGGCCAAAAGAGCGGAAGCTGCCGAAGAAGACGCGGAGGCCCTCAGGAAAATTCGCGAAAGCTTGCTCGCGACCGAAGACAGCGTTCCACGGTCACTGATCTCGCTCACTGACGATCACCCCCCTCTCGCGGCAGTCGCAATCGGAGATATGGATCGAGCGACGAATGTTACTTTCGCGATTCCGGGCATGGGGTCGTCGGCGGCAGGTCTTCCCGATTGGGCCGGGACGGCTCAGGACGTGTATACAGCGCAAGCGTCTGCCGATCCACACGCTCAACTTGCCGTCGTCGCTTGGCTGGGATACAAGGCGCCGCCTGTCCCATCCTTTGACGACCCAGATTTGGGCGTCTTGCATTCCGAGCTAGCCGAGGAAGGCGGACGCAGGCTCGACTCGGCGCTAGCGGGCTTCAACGCAACGAATGCGACTTCCACGCTGAACGTTCTGGCGCACAGCTACGGAACTACGACAGCATCGTTCGCACTGTCGGAGGGCGACGCTCATGTCGACACTTTTGTATCCGTCGGAAGTGCCGGCTTGACCCCGAGCGTCGATAATGCAGCCGATCTTCATGCTGACCGAGTCTTCGCTGGGCAGGCGCGCGATGTCTCCCCCCTGTCCAACGATGGTGGAGACCAGTGGGCATGGGTTGGGAGGATTGGAGGTGATCATCCCGTTGATCCCACGGTTGAGTCCTTCGGCGCTGTGAGGTTTGGCGTCGACACCCCGGGAAGCAATCTCGCGCCGGTTCTCGATCACAATGCGTCAACTGAGACGTCGAACGGATACCTGGATTTGGGAACGGAATCACTCTTCAATGTGGCCTTCGCAACGACGGGGCAAGGTCAACAGGTCACTCCATACGTCCCGCCGGCGCGGGCGAAAGGTTGAGATGTACACCACAACACTCCGGAGCCTCAGCTTTGCTGCGGCCTTGATGCTTGCCACGACGCTCGCCGGTTGCGACACAGAGGGAGATGTTCGAATGACGTCAGATCAGGTCCGAGACGCCCTGGAGTCGCTGATTACCGACACAGCGGCACAAATGGGTGACGCGACGTGGGATGAGGTGGTCGGCCGACCCTACTCGAAGTCCTGCGGCTCGGAGGAACGGGTCAAGTTCTCTTACTCCATAAACACCTCCCTCGGGGTAGACCCCCGGGCCGATGCCAAGAAGGTCGCCGATTACTGGCAGAGCCTGGGCATGAGCGTCAAGATATCGGATGGCCCAGTCTTGGCCGTGTTCGGCAGCGGCGGTCCCGTTTCCGCGGTGTCTTTCGGCACCGGTCCCGCTGTGTATTCGATCTCCGGCACATCGCGTTGCTCGGCCGGCGAATGAGACACAAACCAGGGCACTACAAGGCGCCTCGTCGACCATCGCCACCCTCCGACACAGAGACTCTGCCTTCAATGACCATCTCCTTCGACCCCGCCCGCCACGCACAACACCTCAAGGCTCTCGCCGACGCCGACGCCGCCATCGAGTCCCACCTGACCGAGCTCGAAACGCAATCCGACGCCCTTCGCGCACAGTGGAGCGGTCAGGCTCAGCAGGCGTATGAGCGCACCCATGCGCAGTGGTCGTGGCACATGCTCGACCGACGCGCCACTCTCAAGGCCGCGAGCGACGCCGCGCGGAAGGCCGCCGAACTGCTCGTCGATGCCGATCGCAGGGTCACGCAGTCGTGGCACTCCCTCAGCTGAACAGACAGCAAAAAAGAAAGCCCCGGGCCTCTCGACCCGGGGCTTCCCCATCCCCCCACTGGCTCTCAGTACCGCCCTCGGTCCCCCGACCGAGCAGGCAAGACTGTTTTCACAGATAACTGCGGTGGCGGCTCGACGCGGCGGCAGGCGCGGCCACGACGAGTGCGGCGACGAGCAGAAGAACTCCGGTGTCGCCGTGGATGGTCAGCATGACGACGCCGGCCACCGCGAGGACGACGACCGTCGCCCACAGCATGATGGTGACCAGGGGTGTCGCCCAGAGCGGCAGGGCTGCTGCCTGCTGCGTGTAGTCGTTTCGCATTGCTCCTCGCCTTTGAGACGCGTACGGAAGTACTTCGGCCTGTCGATCTGTAGCTTCTTCGGAACCCTCACCGGAACGGTTTGGATGCCGATGCACAAACCATACGCCAGACGTCCCCCTTTTGGGGGACATTGTGCGGGCGAGACAAAATTGATACCGCTGCGTCTAGCGGATGCCGCTGCGCGCGAACCCCTGCACGAAGTACCGCTGGAACAGCAGGAACAGCAGCACCATGGGCACGACCGAAATGAGCGCCAACGCCATGCTGGCGCTGTAGTCCGGCGTCGACTGCCCCTTCAGATACAGCAGCCCGATCGGCAGCGTGAACAACGCCGGGTCCTTCAGGGCGATGAGCGGCCACGCGAAGTCGTTCCAGCTGCCCAGCAGCGTCAGCAGCGTCAGCACTGCGATGAGCGGCTTGCTCAGCGGCAGCACGATCTGCAAGAAGGTTCGCAAGTGGCCCGCCCCGTCCATGCGCGCCGCCTCGATTAGCTCCTCGGGAATGCTCAAAAAGAACTGCCGTGCCAGAAACAGTCCGAATGCGGCGGCCGCTCCCGGCAGGATGACCGACCAGTACGTCCCGGTCAGTTGCAGCCCGGTCACCAAGCGGAACTGCGCGACCATGATCGCCTGCACCGGAATCATCATCGTCGCGAGAGCCAGGATGAACAGGATGCCGCGGCCCGCGAACCGGATGCGAGCGAACGCGTACCCGGCCAGCAGGTTCACGATCACCGTCAACGCCGTGACGAACGCGCCGATGACGAGCGAGTTGGTGAACCACTCCGCGATCGGAAAACGGGCGAAGAGCGCTGCGAAGTTCTCGGTGCTGAAGGTACTCGGCCAGAACTGCACCCCGCCCGGGCGGAACACCTCTCCGCGCGGCGAGAAGGCGATGACGACCATCCAGTACAGCGGAAAGAAGATCACCGTCGAGGCGACGACGGCAAGGGCGATGCGGATGCCGAGCCCCAGCGCTGAGCCGTCGCGGCGTCGCCGGCGTCGCGGTGACGGGCTCTGCGGAGGTTCCCCCAGCGGGGCGATCTGCGTGAGCGTGGAAGAAGTCATGGTTGTCCCTACTCGACGGTGTCGCGCGAGCGGCTCGTGCGCCACTGGAGGTACGTGAACACGAGGGTGAGGAGCAGGATGACGACACCCAGTGCGGCGCCGTACCCCTGCTCGCGGATCTGGAAGCCGTTGCGGTACGCGTAGGTGCCCAGCACGGACGTCGAGAACCCCGGCCCGCCGCCGGTCATGACGAACACGATGTCGAACACCTGGAACGACGCGATCACGTTCATGATCAGCAGGAAGAACGTCGACGGTCCCACGAGCGGCGCGGTGATGCTGCGGAAGAGCTGCCACCGCCCCGCGCCGTCGAGGCGGGCGGCCTCGTACAGCTCCGGCGACACGCTCTGCAATCCCGCCAGATAGATCACCATGTTGAACCCGATGCGCAGCCAGATCGCCGTCACCATCACCGAGACGAAAGCCGCGGTGCCGTCGGACTGCCACGCGATCGGCGCCGCCCCGAGCGACGTGAGCGCTTTGTTGATGATTCCGGAGCCCTCGCTGAAAATCGTGACGGCGATCATTCCGGATGCCACTCCCGAGATGACCAGCGGCAGCACGATGATCGTGCGGAAGACGCCCTTCGCCGGCAGCACCGAATTGAGAAGAACGGCCAGTCCGAGACCGCCGAGCAGTTCGACCGGCACGGTGATGAGGGTGAACAGCAGTGTATTGCCCAGGCTTTGCCAGAACACGGGGTCGCCGACCATGCGCGCGTAGTTGGCCAGGCCCACCCACTCGGGGTCGCCGAATCCGCGCGAGCTGGTGAACGACAGCTGCACCGCGAAGACGATCGGCACGAACAGGAACAAGCCCATCAAGAGCATGTTCGGCGCGATGAACCCGTACCCGGTCAGCGCTTCTTGCACGCGCGCCCGCCGCGGCCGCCGTGTCGAGGCGACGGGACGACCGCGGACGGACGCGACGGTCACGAGCCGGTCGCCTGTCGGATGCCGGAGGTGATGTTCGCGAGGGTGTCGGCGGTGCTCTGCCCGTTGACGAAGGCCGCCTCGAGCTGGTCCTGCATCGACACGGCGATCGCGGCGAGCGACGGCGAGGTGAGCTGCTTGACGTCGCTCGGCTGGATCGTCGTCGCCTGCTCGACGAACACCGGCATGACATCGGGGCGCACCGCGAACGGAATGGACGACGGATCGATGTCGACCCGGGTGGGCAGCTCGTTCGTGGCCGCGCAGAAGGCGGTCATGTTGTCGGCATCCGTCATGAACTTCAGGAACTTCGCGGCGAGCTCGGGCTGCGCCGAGGACTGCGTCGCGACCAGGGCGTTGCCGCCGAGGTCGGTGGCGCCGCGGTCGTTGACGGGCATGGGCAGCGCGGTCCAGTCGAAGCCGGCGAGGTTCTCGATGTCGGGGACGACGAACGAGCCGACGAAGGCCATGGCGACGGACTCCTCGGTGAAGAACGAGTCGGCGTAAGTGGCGGCCTTGACCGAACTGGTGGGCGGCACCCAGCCCTTCTCGAAGAACGATCGGGTGAAGTCGAGGGCTTCGGTGCCGGCGGCGGAGTCGATCTCGGGGGTGGTGCCGTCTTCGCCGAGCAGGGCTCCGTCGGCCTGGAACAGCCAGCTCAGCCACCGGGGTGTGCCGCCCAGCTGCCAGTTGTAGACGAAGGGGTACGTGTCGGCGGGGAGGGATGCCTTGAGCTTCGCCGCGACGTCGGCGAACTCGTCCCACGTCCAGGCGTCGGCCTGGGTGGTCGGCAGGTCGGTGATCCCGGCGGCGCTGAGCAGCTGCGTGTTGACGAGGAGCGCCGAGACGTCGGTCTGGTGCGGGACGCCGTAGGGCGTGCCGTCGTACGACACCGCCTCCCACATGGCGGGGGTGAACTGCTCGACCTCTTCGGGCGTGAAATAGGGGCTGACGTCGAGCAGCTGATTCTGGCTCGAATAGACGCCGAGGTTGCCATAGTCGACGCGGAAGATATCGGGGGCATTGCCCGCCGACAGTTGCGCGTCGATGTTGCTGAACATCTGGTCATAGGGCACGACATTGAGCTGGACGGTGACGCCCTCGTTCTCGGACTCGAATTGCGAGACGAGGCTCTCGAATGCGGTCTGCTCGGATTCGCTCGCCCAGGTGGTGAAGGTGAGCGTGCCTTCTTGCTGTGCGGTGGAGCCTCCGCCGGTGAATCCGGTGCAGGCGCTGAGCGACAGGGCGGTCACGGCCGCGAGAGAAAGCGCGCTCAGCATTCTGGTGTGATTCATGGTTCTTCTTTCGTGTCAGCGAGCGTCGGGCTGTGGGGCAGCCGTTCGAGCTCTTTCTCGACGAGGGTCACGAGCCCGTGGGGGCCGAGGATTCCGTCGAGCATCCGGAAGGGGGCAGGGTCTGAGGGGTCGCCGTCGAGGGCGGCGAGAAACGACGAGGTGGCGTCTTCGATAGCGCGCACGCAGCCGAAGCGGATGACGCGCTCGCGGTCGATGGCGACGTCGTGGCCGTATCCGTCGCGGAACAGCTCGCGGTGCTTCTCGGTGAGGGGCGCATCGAACATGACGCCCAGTTCGACGAGCATCAGGTCGACCTCGCGCGGGGCGATGGTCGCTTCGTCGAAGTCGATGAGCCACGGGCGTCCGCCGTCGTCGAGCAGTACGTTGCCCAGGTGGGGGTCGCCGTGGGCGGTGACGCGAGTGGTGGGCCGTCGGGTGCGCTTGAGCTGCCGGGCGACGGCGGCGAGGTGGAGCAGCCGGGGGTGGGCGGCATCCCATCTGCTGGTGAGCTCGGGGGCCACGTCGCGGCGGTAGGCCCGGTCGACGGTGTCGATCAGGGCGCGGGGAGAAGAAGAAGAGCGACGGATGCCACTGCGCTGCGGCCGCACCCCCTCGGGGACGGGCTGGTCGTGCACCGCGCGCAGGACGCGTCCGAGTTCGCGCCAGTCGACGTGGTCGGGTCCGAGGTCGACCGCGTCGGCGCCGTCGACCCAGTGCGAGACAGTGATGAGGTATCCGGCCGCGGTGGCCCACAGCGCTCCGTCGCGAGTGGGGACGGGTTGCAGCACTCCCCCGGCGGCGGCGAGTCCCGTGGATCCTGCGAGCGACAGCCCGAACTGCACGTCGCGTGAGGTGATCTTGAGCGCGTAGCGCGCTCCCCCGGCGTCGACGCCGGTCCACATGGTCGCCGCGGAGTCCCACCCGCCCTCGAACCGCTCGAGGCCGGTCAGGTCGAGGTCGTACTGCTCGCGAAGCAGACGGGCGACGCCCGCGGGGGTGGACACGTCGGCAGGCGCGCCGCTGAGGGCGTCGCGAGGTGCCCCTGCCCCCGAACGCCGTCCTCCGTTGGTGCCGGCCCCCATGGCCGTTGAACGTTCCACTGTGGGGTCAGCCTGGACCACCGGCGCTCAGACGGATGGCTCTTGACAGCGGCGGTCGTCTCTGAGCGGGCTATGAGCGTTCCCAGTCCCCCACGATCCAGTCGGCGAGGGATGCCACGTGCTCCGCGACGCGCACGTGGTCTGCGCTTACGCGCCAGGCGGCGAAGGCCGCGGCGTCGGCGAACGTCCCGTCCTCGACGATGACGCGTCCTTTTCGCGTGTCGAGCGACAGGGCGATGTCCCACGCGGTCACTCCCGGCTGGTCGCCGAGCCCGCGCAGCAGGTCGATCGCTCGAGACACGTTCGGGTCCGTGACGTCGTCACGGACCCGGAACAGCACAACGTGTCGGTACATCTACTCGCGGATGGTGTCGACGTGGTCGCGATACCAGGCGACCGTGCGCTCCATGCCCTCTTCGAGCGAGATGGAGGCCGTCCACCCCAATGCTCGCTCCCGGTCAACGACGCCCCAGGCGGCGACGGGTGCCACGTGGTCCGGTACCCGCCTACACCTGCAACAGCATAAAGCCGCAGATCAAGTCGTGCGTGCGCACCTAGGGCCCGCGCACTACTCCACGGGTTGATGTAGTCGTTTGCTGGCGCCCAGCGATAAACCACCTTGATCCTTCGGCAAGGCGGCGACGGGCGCACCCCAAAGA
>NZ_QDFT01000008.1 GCF_003075375.1 Microbacterium testaceum
CGGTCGTAGGGTCCGCTSACGCCTCGCCCGGAGCGAGGCGTGAGCGGACCCTACGACCGCGCGGATGACCCGGACGAGGTCACCCTGTGGGCGGGGCGCCTGCGCGCGTGGCCCACGCCGCCATCCGCGGTCGATGACGTCGACGACGACACGGTGGTCTCGCGTTCCGTTGAGCCGGATGGCGACACGGTGCTGTCGCGTGGCGCTGACCCGGATGACGACACGGTGCTGTCGGCGGGGGAGTCCGCCGCGGCCGGCACGGTGCTGTCGCGTGCCGCTGAGCCGGATGACGACACGGTGCTGTCGGCGGGGGAGTCCGCCGCGGCCGGCACGGTGCTGTCGCGTGCCGCTGAGCCGGATGACGACACGGTGCTGTCGGCGGGGGAGTCCGCCGCGGCCGACACGGTGCTGTCGCGTGCCGTCGAGCTCGTAGAGGACGAAGAGGCGGATGCCGAGACGACCGCGCCCCGCCGCGCCGCTCCGGCCGCACCCGACGCCCAGCCCCTCGATGACGCACGTATCGACGAGGCGACCCGCCCGCGACGCCGCATCGACGAGGGCGACGGCGGCGACACGGAGGCGGGCAGTCGACGTAGCCGCCGGCAGGCCGCTCAGCCCGAGCCCGAGGTGGCCGCCCTGCCCGTGAACGCGGCGCGTCAGCCGCTCACTCCGGCCGCGCTCGCCCGCGAGACGTACGCGCCGCACCGGGATCACGCCGTCCGCGTCTCGCGGTCGCCCGCCGCCCCCGTCCGCTCCGAGAGGGATGCGTCCGTCGTCCGTCCCCGACGCCGTCGGGGGGCCGCCCGGGTGGTGACTCTCGTCGTCGTCGTGGCCGTGGTGGTCGCGGCGGCCGCGATCTGCCTGGCCCTGCTGCTCGGCTGAGCGACGGCATCCCGCGGGTGGAATCGACCGACCACGGATTCGTTTGCCGCTCCCCCCGGAACCGCGTATCATTGACCGGGTGTGCGTTCACGCGCGCCGTGCGTCGTGCCTCCGGGCATGTCGACCGGATCAACGCTCGCACCATCTCAGGGACTGGCCTGCGAACAGGTCACCCCCACGGCATATCCGCCACAACCGCGTCCGATCATTCTGCCGCGCGGCGGATCACACGTGAGCCCGACACGTCACGAATCGCAAGATGAGCGGCGCGCCGGGGGAGACACGACCGCTGTCACCGTGCAGCACCCCGGACGGTTCCCCAGGATCCGCCCGGCCAATCAAGGAGAGAACGTGCCAACCATTCAGCAGTTGGTTCGCAAGGGCCGCTCGCCGAAGGTCTCGAAGACCAAGGCTCCCGCGCTGAAGTCGAACCCCCAGCAGGCCGGCGTGTGCACCCGCGTGTACACGACGACCCCCAAGAAGCCGAACTCGGCCATGCGCAAGGTCGCCCGCGTCAAGCTGCGCAACGGCACCGAGGTCACCGCGTACATCCCCGGTGAGGGCCACAACCTCCAGGAGCACTCGCTCGTGCTCGTCCGTGGTGGTCGTGTGAAGGACCTCCCCGGTGTCCGCTACAAGATCGTCCGCGGTGCGCTCGACACCCAGGCTGTCAAGAACCGTAAGCAGGCGCGCAGCCGCTACGGCGCGAAGAAGGGCTGAGAACCATGCCTCGTAAGGGTCCCGCCCCGAAGCGTCCCGTCGTCAACGACCCGGTGTACGGCGCCCCCGTCGTCACCCAGCTGGTCAACAAGATCCTCGTCGACGGCAAGAAGTCCATCGCCGAGTCGATCGTCTACGACGCACTCAAGGGTGTCGAGGCGAAGAACAGCCAGGACGCCGTCGCCACGCTCAAGAAGGCGCTCGACAACGTCCGTCCCACCCTCGAGGTCAAGAGCCGCCGCGTCGGTGGCTCGACCTACCAGGTTCCCGTCGAGGTCAAGCCGCACCGCGCCAACACGCTCGCGCTGCGCTGGCTCGTGAGCTACGCGAAGGGTCGTCGTGAGAAGACGATGACCGAGCGTCTGCAGAACGAGATCCTCGACGCCTCGAACGGCCTCGGTGCCGCGGTCAAGCGCCGCGAAGACACCCACAAGATGGCCGAGTCGAACCGCGCCTTCGCGCACTACCGCTGGTAAAACCCGCGGAGGGTCCGTGATCGAACCCCGGTCACGGACCCTCCGATGGGCCCGGCATCAACCTCCCAACAGGTAAGGAAGACACCCGTGGCACAAGACGTGCTCACCGACCTCCACAAGGTCCGCAACATCGGCATCATGGCGCACATCGATGCCGGCAAGACGACGACGACCGAGCGCATCCTGTTCTACACGGGCGTCAACCACAAGATCGGTGAGACGCACGATGGTGCGGCGACCACCGACTGGATGGAGCAGGAGCAGGAGCGTGGCATCACGATCACCTCCGCCGCCGTCACCTGCTTCTGGGACAAGAACCAGATCAACATCATCGACACCCCCGGCCACGTCGACTTCACGGTCGAGGTCGAGCGCTCGCTCCGCGTGCTCGACGGTGCCGTCGCCGTCTTCGACGGTAAAGAGGGTGTCGAGCCCCAGTCCGAGACCGTCTGGCGTCAGGCCGACAAGTACGACGTCCCCCGCATCTGCTTCGTCAACAAGATGGACAAGCTGGGCGCCGACTTCTACTTCACCGTCGACACCATCGTCAACCGCCTCAAGGCGAAGCCGCTGGTCATCCAGCTCCCCATCGGCGCCGAGAACGACTTCGTCGGCGTGATCGACCTGGTCGAGATGCGCGCGCTGGTGTGGCCCGGCGACGCCAAGGGTGACGTGACCATGGGTGCGAAGTACGAGATCCAGGAGATCCCGGCCGACCTCGCCGACAAGGCCGCCGAGTACCGTCAGCAGCTGCTCGAGACCGTCGCCGAGTCCGACGACGCCCTGCTCGAGAAGTTCTTCGGCGGTGAGGAGCTCACGGTCGCCGAGATCAAGGGCGCCATCCGCAAGATGACGATCAACTCCGAGCTCTACCCCGTGCTCTGCGGTTCGGCGTTCAAGAACCGCGGCGTGCAGCCCATGCTCGACGCGGTCGTGGACTACCTCCCCTCGCCCCTGGACGTCCCCGCCATCGAGGCGAAGGACCCCAAGAACGAAGAGATCGTCATCGAGCGCCACGCCGACCGTGAAGAGCCCTTCGCGGCCCTCGCGTTCAAGATCGTGACGCACCCCTTCTTCGGTCGTCTGACCTACATCCGCGTCTACTCGGGTCACCTCGACTCGGGTGCGCAGATCGTCAACGCGACGAAGGGCAAGAAGGAGCGCATCGGAAAGATCTTCCAGATGCACGCCAACAAGGAGATGCCGGTCGACTCCGTCACCGCGGGTCACATCTACGCCGTCATCGGTCTGAAGGACACGACCACGGGTGACACCCTGTGCGACCCGGCCAACCAGGTCGTGCTCGAGTCGATGACCTTCCCCGAGCCGGTCATCGAGGTCGCCATCGAGCCCAAGACCAAGGCCGACCAGGAGAAGCTGGGTGTCGCCATCCAGAAGCTCGCCGAAGAAGACCCCACGTTCCGCGTCGAGCAGAACGCCGAGACCGGTCAGACGGTCATCAAGGGCATGGGCGAGCTGCACCTCGACATCCTCGTGGACCGCATGAAGCGCGAGTTCAAGGTCGAGGCCAACGTCGGAAAGCCGCAGGTGGCGTACCGCGAGACCATCCGCAAGTCGGTCGAGCGTCACGACTACACCCACAAGAAGCAGACCGGTGGTTCGGGCCAGTTCGCGAAGATCCAGTTCGCGATCGAGCCCCTCGAGGTCACGGCCGACAAGACCTACGAGTTCGAGAACAAGGTCACCGGTGGTCGTATCCCGCGCGAGTACATCTCGCCGACCGACCAGGGCTTCCAGGACGCCATGAACGTCGGCGTGCTCGCCGGCTACCCCATGGTGGGTGTCAAGGCGATCCTGCTCGACGGTGCATCGCACGACGTCGACTCCTCCGAGATGGCGTTCAAGATCGCCGGATCGATGGGCTTCAAAGAGGCTGTCCGCAAGGCCAACCCCACCATCCTCGAGCCGATCATGGCCGTCGAGGTGCGTACGCCCGAGGAGTACATGGGCGACGTCATCGGCGACCTCAACTCGCGTCGTGGCCAGATCCAGTCGATGGAGGACGCCGCCGGCGTCAAGGTCGTCCGCGCCAACGTGCCGCTGTCCGAGATGTTCGGCTACATCGGCGACCTGCGCTCGAAGACCTCGGGCCGCGCCGTCTACTCGATGGAGTTCGACAGCTACGCCGATGTCCCGAAGGCCGTGGCCGACGAGATCATCCAGAAGAACAAGGGCGAGTAAAACCGCTCTGATGGATGCCGGGAGCGCGGCTCCGGTCGGGTTCCCGGCATCCACTCAAACTGAACACCGACTCTCTAGTAACCTGAGAACCATCCCCGCGGAGAACCGGTCGCAATCCAGCGCCCGCGATCCGCATCTACCGTCCTGAGGAGGACCCAGTGGCTAAGGCCAAGTTCGAGCGGACCAAGCCGCACGTGAACATCGGAACGATCGGTCACGTCGACCACGGCAAGACCACGCTCACCGCTGCCATCTCGAAGGTGCTCGCCGACAAGTTCCCGTCGGCCACCAACGTTCAGCGTGACTTCGCGTCGATCGACTCCGCGCCCGAAGAGCGTCAGCGCGGCATCACGATCAACATCTCGCACGTCGAGTACGAGACCCCCAAGCGTCACTACGCTCACGTCGACGCCCCCGGTCACGCCGACTACATCAAGAACATGATCACCGGTGCCGCTCAGATGGACGGCGCGATCCTCGTGGTCGCCGCCACCGACGGTCCGATGGCTCAGACCCGTGAGCACGTTCTGCTCGCCAAGCAGGTCGGCGTGCCCTACCTGCTCGTCGCGCTGAACAAGAGCGACATGGTCGACGACGAGGAGATCCTGGAGCTCGTCGAGCTCGAGGTCCGCGAGCTGCTCTCGTCGCAGGACTTCGACGGCGACAACGCCCCCGTCGTGCGCGTCTCGGGCCTGAAGGCTCTCGAGGGTGACGAGCAGTGGGTCAACTCGATCGTCGAGCTGATGGAGGCCGTCGACTCCTCCATCCCCGACCCGGTGCGTGACAAGGACAAGCCGTTCCTCATGCCCATCGAGGATGTCTTCACCATCACCGGTCGTGGAACGGTCGTCACGGGTCGCGCCGAGCGCGGCACCCTCGCGATCAACTCCGAGGTCGAGATCGTCGGCATCCGCCCGACGCAGAAGACCACGGTCACGGGTATCGAGATGTTCCACAAGCAGCTCGACGAGGCCTGGGCCGGCGAGAACTGTGGTCTGCTCCTGCGCGGCACCAAGCGTGACGACGTCGAGCGCGGCCAGGTCGTCGTGAAGCCCGGTTCGGTCACCCCGCACACCAACTTCGAGGGCACGGCGTACATCCTGTCCAAGGAAGAGGGCGGCCGTCACAACCCGTTCTTCACGAACTACCGCCCGCAGTTCTACTTCCGCACCACGGACGTGACCGGCGTCATCACGCTGCCCGAGGGCACCGAGATGGTCATGCCCGGTGACACCACCGAGATGTCGGTCGAGCTCATCCAGCCGATCGCCATGGAAGAGGGCCTCGGCTACGCGATCCGTGAGGGTGGCCGCACCGTCGGTGCCGGTACCGTCACCAAGATCATCAAGTAAGTCCTTCCAGACTTCACTCGGCACAGGCCGGGCCTTCGGGCCCGGCCTTTGTCGTTCCCCCGCACGGAGAGGTGGGGGTTCCGTCGGGGGTGTGCTCCGGTCCAGAATGACGAAGCGGTCGTCAATCGGGTCGAGCCGCTTCACCGAGAGAGGCGCACATGAGCGGCGTGGACGACATCATCGCGAAGGGCAAGAAGCTCCTCGACGAGAATCGCGACAAGATCGAAGAGGCGCTGAAGAGCGAGAAGGCCGAAGAGGTCAGCGACAAGGTGCTCGACGGAGCGGCCGACGCCATCAAGAAGGTGGTTCCCGCGGAGCATCACGCCAAGATCGACGAGGTTCGCGCGAACGTCGACAAGAACATCGGCAACGTCTGACGCGTCGATTCCGATCGGATGCCGTTCCCGCCGGGCGGGGACGGCATCGTCGCGTCGGGCGTGCAGGCTGAGCATCAGCCGAGCGCGACACGCCCGGGTTTGCGCCATCCCCGAGCGCTCCGTAGACTAATGCAGTTCCACATTCCGGTGCGCGCTCGGCGTGCGCCAGGATCACTGCCAGGGCAGTGCACAGGCGGCGCGCGAGCGCAGGGTCCTGGGC
Source organism: Microbacterium testaceum (assembly GCF_003075375.1). Lineage (GTDB taxonomy): Bacteria > Actinomycetota > Actinomycetes > Actinomycetales > Microbacteriaceae > Microbacterium > Microbacterium testaceum_E. The sequence goes on from NZ_QDFT01000008.1 coordinate 6,230, forward strand.
CGCGGGCAGCAGAACATCACACCGAACCCCACATCCTTCACGGGATTCGCACGCGTGCGTGCGCGGGGCGGGCCGGAGGCCATGGCATCCGGTTTGACAGCTGAACAGCGGTGCAGCATCTCTCGCGTGAGCGAGGGGAAGTGCCAGGGTGCGTCAGCACCACCGTGCGTCCAATGCCCCAGGTCGGGTAAGACGCTGAAAGAGAGAGAGCAGACAATGGCGGGACAGAAGATCCGCATTCGCCTGAAGTCGTACGACCACGCCGGACTGGACTCGTCGGCGCGCAAGATCGTCGACACCGTGACCCGTGCCGGCGCCACCGTGGTGGGCCCGGTTCCCCTTCCGACCGAGAAGAACGTCGTGTGCGTCATCCGGTCGCCCCACAAGTACAAGGACAGCCGCGAGCACTTCGAGATGCGCACCCACAAGCGCCTCATCGACATCATCGACCCGACGCCCAAGGCCGTCGACTCGCTGATGCGTCTCGACCTCCCGGCCGATGTCAACATCGAGATCAAGCTCTGAGGTTCGACATGGCTGACATCAACTCCAAGATCTCCAAGGGCCTCCTCGGCACCAAGCTCGGCATGACCCAGGTGTGGGACGAGAACGGCAAGCTCGTTCCCGTCACCGTCATCGAGGTCGCCCCGAACGTCGTGACCCAGCTGCGCTCGCTCGAGAAGGACGGCTACAACGCCGTTCAGATCGGCTACGGCCAGATCGACCCCCGCAAGGTGAACAAGCCCCTCACGGCTCACTTCGACGCCGCCGGTGTCACCCCGCGCCGCCACCTCACCGAGGTGCGGACCGCGGATGCCGCCGACTACGCCCTGGGCCAGGAGCTCACCGTGGACGGTCTGTTCGAGGCCGGCCAGCTCGTCGACGTCGTCGGCACCAGCAAGGGCAAGGGCACCGCCGGTGTCATGAAGCGTCACAACTTCAAGGGTGTCTCCGCTTCGCACGGTGCGCACCGCAACCACCGCAAGCCCGGTTCGATCGGCGCCTCGTCGACCCCGAGCCGCGTCTTCAAGGGCATGCGCATGGCCGGCCGTATGGGTGGCGAGCGCGTGACCGTCCTCAACCTCACGGTGCACGCCGTCGACGCCGAGAAGGGTCTGATGCTCGTCAAGGGCGCCGTCCCCGGTGCTCGTGGCCGCATCGTCTACGTCCGCAACGCAGTGAAGGGTGCCTGATCATGGCTGACTCGACTCTCGCGCTCGACGTCGTGAAGGCCGACGGCAACAAGGCCGGCTCTGTCGAGCTGCCCGCCGCGCTCTTCGACGTCAAGACGAACATCCCCCTCATCCACCAGGTCGTCGTGGCGCAGCGCGCCGCGGCACGCCAGGGAACGCACTCGACCAAGCGTCGTGGCGAGGTCTCGGGTGCCGGCCGCAAGCCCTTCAAGCAGAAGGGCACGGGTAACGCCCGTCAGGGCTCGATCCGCGCGCCGCACATGACCGGTGGTGGCATCGTCCACGGCCCGAAGCCCCGTGACTACGGCCAGCGCACCCCCAAGAAGATGATCGCCGCCGCCCTTCTGGGTGCGCTGAGCGACCGCGCTCGGGGTCAGCGTCTGCACGTCGTCGACAGCTTCGGCATCGAGGGCGCGCCCTCGACCAAGGCCGCCGCGACCGTGCTCAACGCCCTCGGCGCCGTCAAGAACGTCCTCGTGGTCATCGACCGCGACGACGAGCTGACCGTCAAGAGCGTGCGCAACCTCGCGTACGTCCACGTGCTGACCTTCGGTCAGCTGAACGCCTACGACGTGCTCGTCTCCGACGACATCGTCTTCACCAAGGCCGCCTACGACGCGTTCGTCTCGTCGAAGTCCGGCGCCACCGAGGAGGTCTCGGCATGACCGCCGTCAACAAGGACCCGCGCGACATCATCCTGAAGCCGGTCGTCTCCGAGAAGAGCTACTCGCTCATCGACGAGGGCAAGTACACCTTCCTGGTGGACCCCCGCGCGTCGAAGACCGAGATCAAGCTCGCGATCGAGAAGATCTTCAGCGTCAAGGTGGCCTCGGTCAACACGATCAACCGCGTGGGCAAGGCCCGTCGCACCCGCTTCGGCATCGGCAAGCGCAAGGACACCAAGCGCGCCATCGTCTCGCTGAAGTCGGGCACCATCGACATCTTCACGTCTGTCGGCTGACGGTCGGGATAGAGGACAAGAACAATGGCTATTCGCAAGTACAAGCCCACGACTCCCGGTCGCCGCGGCTCGTCGGTGGCCGACTTCGCCGAGATCACCCGATCGACGCCCGAGAAGTCGCTGCTGCGCCCGCTGTCGAAGACCGGTGGCCGTAACAACCAGGGCCGCATCACCACCCGCCACATCGGTGGTGGACACAAGCGCCAGTACCGTCTGATCGACTTCCGTCGTAACGACAAGGACGGTATCGACGCCAAGGTCGCCCACATCGAGTACGACCCCAACCGCACCGCGCGCATCGCGCTGCTGCACTACGCGGACGGCGAGAAGCGCTACATCCTCGCTCCCGCGAAGCTGTCGCAGGGCGACGTCGTCGAGTCGGGTGCCGGCGCCGACATCAAGCCCGGCAACAACCTGCCGCTGCGCAACATCCCCACCGGTACCGTGATCCACGCGATCGAACTGCGTCCCGGCGGCGGAGCGAAGATGGCCCGTTCGGCCGGTGCCTCGGTGCGCCTGGTCGCCAAGGACGGCCCCTACGCGCAGCTGCGTCTGCCTTCCGGCGAGATCCGCAACGTCGACGTGCGCTGCCGCGCCACGATCGGCGAGGTCGGTAACGCCGAGCAGTCGAACATCAACTGGGGCAAGGCCGGCCGCATGCGCTGGAAGGGCGTCCGCCCGACCGTGCGTGGTGTCGCCATGAACCCGGTCGACCACCCGCACGGTGGTGGTGAGGGTAAGACCTCCGGTGGTCGTCACCCTGTTTCGCCGTGGGGTAAGGCCGAGGGCCGCACCCGCCACGCGAACAAGGAAAGCGACAAGCTGATCGTCCGCCGTCGCACCGCCGGCAAGAAGCGCAAGTAGGAGTAGAGGAAGATGCCTCGCAGCCTTAAGAAGGGCCCCTTCGTCGACGAGCACCTGCTTCGCAAGGTCGTCTCGCAGAACGAAGCCGGTTCCAAGAACGTCATCAAGACCTGGTCGCGCCGTTCGATGATCATCCCCGCCATGCTGGGACACACCATCGCCGTGCACGACGGTCGCAAGCACATCCCCGTGTTCGTGACCGAGACCATGGTCGGCCACAAGCTGGGCGAGTTCTCGCCCACCCGCACCTTCCGCGGCCACGTGAAGGACGACAAGAAGGGCCGTCGCCGCTAAGGCGACCGAGGAGGAGAGAGAAATGGTGGAGTCCATCGCACGTGTGCGACACATCCGCGTGACCCCTCAGAAGGCTCGTCGCGTCGTCGCGCTCATCAAGGGCAAGCAGGCCGAAGAGGCCCTCGCGATCCTGAAGTTCGCACCCCAGGGTGCGAGCGAGCCGATCTACAAGCTCGTCGCCTCGGCTATCGCGAACGCTCGCGTCACGGCCGACAAGACGAACGAATACCTGGATGACGCCGACCTGTACGTGAAGAACGCGTACGTCGACGAGGGCACGACGCTGAAGCGTTTCCAGCCCCGCGCTCAGGGTCGCGCCTTCCAGATCAAGAAGCGCACGAGCCACATCACGGTCGTGCTCGCGACGCCCGAGACCGCCGAGGCGGCCCCGGCTCGCGCCAACAAGAAGGCGAGCAAGTAATGGGACAGAAGGTCAACCCGTACGGCTTCCGCCTCGGCATCACCACCGACCACGTGTCGCGGTGGTTCTCGGACTCGACGAAGCCCGGTCAGCGTTACGCCGACTACCTCGCCGAGGACATCAAGATCCGTCGCCTGCTGACCACGTCGCTCGACCGCGCCGGTGTCAGCAACATCGAGATCGAGCGCACGCGTGACCGCGTCCGCGTCGACATCCACACCGCCCGCCCGGGCATCGTGATCGGTCGCCGCGGCGCCGAGGCCGAGCGCATCCGCGCCGACCTCGAGAAGCTCACCGGCAAGCAGATCCAGCTGAACATCCTCGAGGTCAAGAACCCCGAGGCCGACGCTCAGCTGGTCGCGCAGGGTGTCGCCGAGCAGCTGTCCGCTCGTGTGGCGTTCCGCCGCGCGATGCGCAAGGGTCTGCAGGGCGCGCAGCGCGCCGGCGCCAAGGGTGTCCGCATCCAGGTGTCCGGTCGTCTCGGCGGCGCCGAGATGAGCCGCTCCGAGTTCTACCGCGAAGGCCGTGTGCCCCTGCACACCCTCCGCGCGAACATCGACTACGGCTTCTACGAGGCCAAGACGACCTTCGGCCGCATCGGCGTGAAGGTCTGGATCTACAAGGGCGACCTCACCAACAAGGAGCTCGCCCGCGAGCAGGCCAACGCGCCCAAGTCGCGCGGTCGTGACGACCGCGGTGGCGACCGTCGTCGTGGCCCGCGCAACGAGGCCCCCGTGGCAGAAGGAGCGTCGGCGTAATGCTCATCCCCCGCAAGGTCAAGTACCGCAAGCAGCACCACCCCGGCCGTTCGGGCCAGGCCACCGGTGGCACCACGGTGTCGTTCGGTGAGTTCGGCATCCAGGCGCTGACCCCCGCGTACGTGACGAACCGTCAGATCGAGTCCGCTCGTATCGCCATGACGCGTCACATCAAGCGTGGTGGAAAGGTGTGGATCAACATCTACCCCGACCGTCCCCTCACCAAGAAGCCGGCCGAAACCCGCATGGGTTCCGGTAAGGGTTCCCCCGAGTGGTGGGTTGCCAACGTCAAGCCGGGCCGCGTCCTCTTCGAGGTCGCGGGTGTGAACGAGGAACTCGCTCGTGAAGCACTGACCCGTGCCATCCACAAGCTGCCCCTGAAGGCACGCATCATCAAGCGCGAGGAGGGCGACGCGTAATGGCGATCGGCACCAAGCAGCTCGCCCCGAGCGAGCTCGACACGTTCGAAGACCAGCGCCTCGTGGAGGAGCTGCGTAAGGCCAAGGAAGAGCTGTTCAACCTGCGCTTCCAGTCGGCCACCGGCCAGCTCGAGAGCCACGGACGCATCCGTGCAGTCAAGCGCGACATCGCGCGTCTGTACACGGTGATCCGTGAGCGCGAGCTCGGCATCCGCGCCACCCCGGCTCCGGTCGAGGCCCCGGCGAAGGCGAAGAAGAGCAAGGCGAAGAAGGCGGATGCCGCTGACGACGCCGCGAAGGAAGAGGCGGAGTAATGGCTACCGCGAAGAAGGCCGAGGCGCAGGTCGCCGGTCACGAGCACGCCGAGAACGATGTTCGCGACGAGAACGCCCGCGGTTACCGCAAGGCGCGTCGTGGCTACGTCGTCAGCGACAAGATGGACAAGACCATCGTCGTCGAGGTCGAGGACCGCGTGAAGCACCCGCTCTACGGCAAGGTCATCCGCCGCACCTCCAAGGTCAAGGCGCACGACGAGACCAACTCGGCGGGCATCGGCGACCTGGTCGTCATCAACGAGACCCGTCCGCTGAGCGCCACCAAGCGCTGGCGCCTGGTCGAGATCCTCGAGAAGGCCAAGTAAGCCTCGCGGCTTGCTTGGAACCCAAGGAGTAAACAGTGATTCAGAACGAATCCCGGCTGAAGGTCGCCGACAACACCGGCGCCAAGGAGCTGCTCACCATCCGCGTGCTCGGCGGCTCCAACCGTCGTTACGCCGGCCTGGGTGACGTCATCGTCGCCACGGTCAAGGACGCGATCCCGGGTGGAAACGTCAAGAAGGGCGATGTGGTCAAGGCCGTCGTCGTCCGCGTCGTCAAGCAGACCCGCCGTCCCGACGGCTCGTACATCAAGTTCGACGAGAACGCCGCCGTGATCCTGAAGAACGACGGGGAGCCCCGCGGCACCCGTATCTTCGGACCGGTCGGCCGTGAGCTTCGCGACAAGAAGTTCATGAAGATCGTCTCGCTCGCCCCGGAGGTCATCTGATCATGGCGAAAATCAAGAAGGGCGACCTGGTTCAGGTCATCTCGGGCGCCAAGCCCGAGCGCGGCGGCGACCGCGGCAAGCAGGGTAAGGTCCTCGAGGTCCTCACCGAGCAGAACCGCGTCATCGTCGAAGGCGTGAACTACGTCACCAAGCACAACCGCGTGGGCCAGTCCCAGCGCGGCACCAAGACCGGTGGCATCGAGACGTTCGAGGCCCCGATCCACATCTCCAACGTCGCGCTCGTCGACCCCTCGACCAAGAAGCCGACGCGTGTCGGTCACCGTGTCGAGGAGCAGGTGAAGGACGGCGTCAAGCGCACCGTCCGCGTGCGCTTCGCGAAGAAGAGCGGCAAGGACCTCTGAATATGAGCACCGACACTGCCGCGGTGGCTGGCAAGATCCAGCCCCGCCTGAAGCAGAAGTACAACACCGAGATCAAGAAGGCCCTGCAGGAGGAGTTCGGTTACGCGAACGTCATGCAGATCCCCGGCCTGGTCAAGGTCGTCGTGAACACCGGTGTCGGCGAGGCCGCTCGTGACAGCAAGGTGATCGATGGTGCGGTCGACGACCTCACCAAGATCACCGGTCAGAAGCCCGTCGTCACGAAGGCCCGCAAGTCCATCGCGCAGTTCAAGCTGCGCGAGGGCCAGGCCATCGGCGCGCACGTCACCCTTCGTGGCGACCGTGCCTGGGAGTTCGTGGACCGCCTGGTCAACCTCGCTCTGCCCCGCATCCGCGACTTCCGCGGTCTGTCGGCCAAGCAGTTCGACGGCAACGGCAACTACACCTTCGGTCTCCAGGAGCAGTCCGTGTTCCACGAGATCGACCAGGACCGCATCGACCGCGTGCGTGGTTTCGACATCACGATCGTCACCACCGCCAAGACCGACGACGAGGGCCGTTCGCTGCTGCGCCAGCTCGGCTTCCCGTTCCAGTCGGCCGACGCCCAGTCCTGAACACTCGGGCCCCCGGGATTTCCGGGGGCCCGTCATCGAAGGTCGGCTGTCGTGTAACGGCAGCCGAAACCTCATGAAAGAAAGAAGCAACACATGACGATGACAGACCCGGTCGCAGACATGCTGACCCGTCTGCGCAACGCGAACTCGGCGCACCACGACTCCGTGTCGATGCCGAGCTCGAAGCTCAAGACCAACATCGCCGCCATCCTCAAGCAGGAGGGTTACATCGCCGACTGGAGCGTCGAGGACGCCCGTGTCGGCCAGACCCTCAACATGACGCTGAAGTACGGCCCGAACCGCGAGCGGTCCATCGCCGGCATCAAGCGCGTGTCGAAGCCCGGCCTCCGCGTCTACGCGAAGTCGACCGAGGTCCCCACGGTCCTCGGTGGCCTGGGCGTGGCCATCCTTTCCACCTCCTCCGGTCTCCTCACGGACCGTCAGGCCGAGCAGAAGGGCGTCGGCGGGGAAGTCCTCGCCTACGTGTGGTGATCTGACATGTCGCGTATTGGACGTCTTCCCATCGACATCCCCGCCGGTGTCACCGTTTCGGTGAACGGCCGGGAGGTCTCCGTCAAGGGCCCCAAGGGCGAGCTGGCGCTCACGATCGCCCAGCCCCTCGAGGTGTCGGTCGAGGAGAACCAGGTTCTCGTCACCCGCCCCGACGATGAGCGCGAGTCGCGGTCGCTCCACGGCCTGACCCGCACCCTCATCAACAACAACATCATCGGTGTCACTCAGGGCTACTCCAAGGGCCTCGAGGTCGTCGGCACGGGTTACCGCGTCGCTCAGAAGGGCAGCTCGGTCGAGTTCGCGCTCGGCTTCTCGCACCCCGTCCTGATCGACCCGCCCGCTGGCATCACCCTCACGGTCGAAGGCAACAACAAGCTGACCGTGAGCGGCATCGACAAGCAGGCCGTCGGCGAGGCCGCCGCCAACATCCGCAAGATCCGCAAGCCCGAGCCCTACAAGGGCAAGGGTGTGCGGTACGCGGGCGAGGTCGTGCGCCGCAAGGCCGGAAAGAGTGGTAAGTGACCATGGCTGTCAAGACAAAGTCCGTCGCTCGTGCTCGTCGTCACGCGCGTCTTCGCAAGAAGGTCGTCGGCACCGAGCTGCGTCCCCGTCTCGTCGTGACGCGCTCCGCGCGCCACGTGTTCGTCCAGGTCGTGGACGACAGCAAGGGTCACACCGTGGCCTCTGCCTCGACCCTCGAGACCGACCTGCGCGGTTTCGACGGTGACAAGACCGCCAAGGCCCGCAAGGTCGGCGAGCTCGTCGCCGAGCGTGCCAAGGCCGTGGGCATCTCCGACGTCGTGTTCGACCGTGGCGGAAACCGCTACGCCGGCCGCGTCGCCGCGATCGCCGACGGAGCTCGCGAAGGAGGGCTGAACCTGTGAGTGACAACAAGGAGACCGAAGTGACCGAGCAGACTGCACCGGCAGAGGGTGCGGCTGCGGCCACGGCCCCCGCCGAGCGTGAGCGCGAGCCGCGTCGCGGTGGTCGCGAGCGCAACACCAACCAGCGCGACCGTGGTTCGCGCGACCGCAACGAGAGCCAGTTCCTCGAGCGCGTCGTGACGATCAACCGCGTGTCCAAGGTGGTCAAGGGTGGTCGTCGCTTCAGCTTCACGGCGCTCGTCGTCGTGGGTGACGGCAACGGCGTCGTGGGTGTCGGCTACGGCAAGGCCCGCGAAGTCCCCCTCGCCATCTCGAAGGGTGTCGAAGAGGCCAAGCGCAACTTCTTCCGCGTTCCCCGCTCGGGTTCGACCATTCCCCACCCCGTCCAGGGTGAGGCCGCCGCCGGTGTGGTGCTGCTGCGCCCCGCCGCCGCCGGTACCGGTGTTATCGCCGGTGGTCCGGTCCGCGCCGTCCTGGAGTGCGCCGGCATCCACGATGTGCTCTCGAAGTCCCTCGGTTCGTCGAACACGATCAACATCGTGCACGCGACCGTCGAGGCGCTGAAGTCGCTCGAGGAGCCCCGCGCCGTGGCCGCCCGCCGTGGCCTGGAGTTCGACCAGGTCGCCCCGGCCCGCCTCGTGCGCGCCGAGGCCGCCGCTCAGAAGGTAGGTGCCTGATGGCCGAGCGTCTGAAGGTCACGCAGATCAAGTCCAAGGTGAGCGAGAAGCAGAACCAGCGTGACACGCTGCGTTCGCTCGGTCTGAAGCGGATCGGCGACTCGGTCGTCCGTCCGGACGACGCGCAGACGCGCGGCTACGTCAAGACCGTCGCCCACCTCGTCAAGGTTGAGGAGATCGACTAATGGCTGACAAGAAGGACGAGACCGTCACGGTCGACGCCCCGAAGAAGGCTTCGGCCCGTAAGACGGCCGGCACGAAAGAAGCACCCGCGGCGCGCCCCGGCGTGCTGAAGGTCCACCACCTGCGTCCCGTCCCGGGCGCTCGCACCGCGAAGACCCGTGTCGGTCGCGGTGAGGGCTCCAAGGGTAAGACCGCCGGTCGCGGTACCAAGGGAACCAAGGCCCGTTACCAGGTCAAGGTCGGCTTCGAGGGTGGGCAGATGCCGCTGCACATGCGCACCCCGAAGCTCCGCGGCTTCAAGAACCCGTTCCGCGTCGAGTACCAGGTCGTGAACCTGGACAAGCTCGGCGAGCTCTACCCGCAGGGCGGAGACGTCACCGTCGCCGACCTCGTGGCCAAGGGTGCTGTGCGCAAGAACGAGAAGGTCAAGGTGCTCGGCACCGGCGACATCTCGGTCGCGCTGACCGTCTCGGTCGACAAGGTCTCCGGCTCCGCTGAGCAGAAGATCGTCGCCGCCGGCGGCACCGTCAACTGACGCCCGACCCCGGAGGGGCCGGCGGCCTTATGGCCGTCGGCCCCTTCTGGGTTAGTCTGCTGGGGTGTGCGCTTCGTCGCGCGCCGAGATCGTTCTGGAGGACTCTCCCTTGTTCAGCGCCATCGCGCGGGTTTTCCGCACGCCCGACCTGAGGCGGAAGATCGCCTTCACGCTGGGGATCATCGCCATCTACCGGCTGGGTGCCCATGTGCCGACGCCGTTCGTCGACTTCCCCAACGTTCAGCAGTGCCTGAACCAGTCCGGGGGGACCGAGGGACTGCTCTCGCTCGTCAACCTCTTCTCGGGTGGTGCGCTGCTGCAGCTGTCGATCTTCGCGCTGGGGGTCATGCCGTACATCACGGCGACGATCATCGTCCAGCTCCTGCGCGTGGTCATCCCGCACTTCGAGACGCTCTACAAAGAGGGTCAGGCGGGTCAGGCGAAGCTCACCCAGTACACGCGGTACCTCACGATCGCGCTGGCGCTCCTGCAGTCGACGACGCTGGTCACCGTCGCGCGCTCCGGACAGCTCTTCGGCTCGGCGGGTGTTCCCGAGTGCCAGCAGCTGCTGACCAACGACATCTGGTGGGCTCAGCTGCTGATGATCATCACCATGACAGCCGGTACCGGCCTGGTCATGTGGTTCGCCGAGCTGGTCACCGAGCGCGGTGTGGGCAACGGAATGTCGATCCTCATCTTCACCTCGATCGCCGCGACCTTCCCCGGCGCGATGATCTCGATCCTCAACGCCCGCGGCGTCGAGGTCTTCCTGTTGGTCCTCGCGGTCAGCATCGTCATCGTCGCCCTCGTCGTGTTCGTCGAGCAGTCGCAGCGACGGATCCCCGTGCAGTACGCCAAGCGCATGGTCGGGCGTCGCACCTACGGCGGGACGAACACCTACATCCCGATCAAGGTCAACATGGCGGGCGTCGTCCCGGTCATCTTCGCCTCGTCGCTGCTGTACATCCCGGCGCTCATCGCCCAGTTCAATCAGCCGCAGGCAGGACAGGAGCCCGCTCCCTGGGTGACGTGGATCTCGCAGTACCTCACGCGCGGTGACCACCCGCTGTACATGCTGATCTACTTCCTCCTCATCATCGGCTTCGCCTACTTCTACGTGGCCATCACGTTCAACCCGGTCGACGTCGCCGACAACATGAAGAAGTACGGCGGCTTCATCCCCGGCATCCGCGCGGGTCGTCCGACGGCGGAGTACCTCGACTACGTTCTCACGCGTATCACGCTGCCCGGCTCGATCTACCTCGGCCTCATCGCGCTCCTTCCGCTGGTCGCTCTCGCGACCGTGGGCGCCAACCAGAACTTCCCCTTCGGCGGAGCCTCGATCCTCATCATCGTGGGCGTGGGTCTCGAGACGGTGAAGCAGATCGACGCGCAGCTCCAGCAGCGTCACTACGAAGGGCTTCTGCGATGACCGCACGGCTTCTGATCGTCGGACCCCAGGGTTCGGGCAAAGGCACCCAGGGCGTTCGCGTCGGCGACGCCCTCGGCATCCCGGTCGTGTCGACCGGCGATGTCTTCCGGGCCAACGTCAAGGACGGCACCGAACTCGGCCTGCAGGTCAAGTCGATCATCGACGGCGGAGACCTGGTGCCCGACGAGCTGACGAGTGCGGTGGTCCGGGACCGTCTCGCCCAGGATGACGCCGCCGAGGGTTTCCTGCTCGACGGCTACCCCCGCAACCTCGCTCAGGTGCTGCACCTCGACGAATTCCTCGAGGGGCGCGACGAGTCGCTGGATGCCGTCATCGCGCTCGTCGTCCCGCGCGACGAATCCCTTTCGCGTCTGACCGCTCGCGCCGCCGAGCAGGGTCGCGCGGACGACACCGAAGAGGCCATCGCCACGCGACTTGGCATCTACGAGCGTGAGACGGCACCGATCCTGGACGTGTACGGCACGCGCGGCATCGTCGACGAGATCGACGGCGTCGGGACCCTCGACGAGGTCACCGCACGGATCTTCGCCGCCCTCGAGGCGCGCGGCATCCAGGCCCGCTGACGTGGGCCTGCGTTCCTCCGTCTACAAGAAGCCCGCGCAGCTGCGCTCGATGATCGAGCCGGGCCTCATCACGGCCGACGCGCTGGCGGCGGTCCGCCGGCTCGTCGAGCCAGGGGTCACCACCCTCCAGCTCGACGCGGAGGCGGCGCGGGTCATCGGACAGCGCGGCGCCGAATCGAACTTCCAGATGGTGCGCGGCTACCGCCACACGATCTGCGCGTCGGTCAACGAACAGGTGGTCCACGGCATCCCGAACGATCGTCCGCTCCGGGCGGGCGACATCCTGTCCATCGACGCCGGCGCGCAGTACAAGGGGTGGAACGGCGATTCGGCCTTCACGGTCATCGTTCCGGGTGACGCACCCGAAGAGCTGACGGCTCCGCGCCGCCGCCTGTCCGAGGTGACTGAGGGGTCGCTGTGGGCGGGGATAGCAGCACTGAGTCGCGCGTCGCACCTCGGTGAGGTGGGTGCCGCCATCGAGGCGTACATCGACGAGCATGCTCCCGAGGGCGGGTACGGCATCCTGCGCGACTACGTCGGTCACGGCATCGGTCGCAAGATGCACGAGTCGCCGAGCATCTTCAACTACGCGACGAGCGAGCGCGGGGCCGAGGTGCGGCCGGGTCTGGCCGTCGCCATCGAGCCGATGGTCGTCATCGGCGACCAGGCGACCGAGGTCGAGGACGACGGATGGACCGTGTCCACCATCGACGGCACCGACGGCTCCCACTGGGAACATAGCGTCGCCGTGCATGATGGGGGCATCTGGGTCCTCACCGCTCACGACGGCGGTGCCGAGAAGCTGGCGCCGTTCGGTGTGGTGCCGAAGGAGATCGACTGATGATGGCTGCCGCCCGTAAATCCACCAACTGGTTCGCGCTCGGGGTGACCGCCGCAGCGGTCGTCATCGTGCTGATCGTCGGTGGTGTGGTCTGGTTCGCCAACAGTCAGGCGGCGGGTCCGGGTACGCTGCCCGAGACCTCGGCCGTGAACACCGAGACCGGTGCCATCGCGGTGGGCACGGGTGAGAAGACGGTCGACACGTACGTGGACTTCATGTGCCCGGTGTGCAACTCGTTCGAGCAGGCTTACGGCCCCACGCTGCAGCAGCTGGTGGACGATGGCACGATCACCCTGAACATCCACCCGATCTCGATCCTCGATCGGGCGTCTCAGGGCACCCAGTATTCGACGCGCTCGGCCAATGCGGCTTATTGCGTGGCCGTCGACGACGCCGCGAACATCCCGGGCTTCGTCAAGGCGATGTACGCCCAGCAGCCGAAAGAGAACACGTCCGGTCTGGACGATGCGACACTCACCTCGATCGCGACGACCGCGGGGGCCTCGGATGCCGTGTCCTCGTGCATCTCCGACGGGACCTATTCCAAGTTCGTCACCGCGATGACGCAGAAGACCCCGGTCCAGCCGGGCGGCCAGGGCATCGCGACGCCGACGATCGCGGTGAACGGCACCGTGCTGGCGAACCAGACGGACCTGACCGGGGACCCGCAGAAGGACATCGTGGCCCGCCTCGCCGGCTGACGACACACCCGGCGAGTTGCCGGGGTGCGTTCTACCACGTATGCTTGTCCTTTGGTGCGTTGCGCCGTCATTGGCGTGTCGAAGTACCGAATCCCATCCACCGCAGACCGGCCGGTCTGCAACTGAGCGTGAGCGAGTTTATGGCGAAGAAAGACGGTGTCATCGAGATCGAGGGCACGGTGTCCGAGGCACTGCCCAACGCGATGTTCCGTGTCGAGCTGACGAACGGTCACAAGGTGCTGGCCACCATTTCGGGAAAGATGCGGCAGAACTACATCCGCATCATCCCCGAAGACCGCGTCGTCGTCGAACTGAGCCCGTACGACCTCACCCGCGGTCGTATCGTCTACCGCTACCGCTGAGTCCGGCCGAGAAGTAACGACCCGCACGCGCGGGTCGAAGACAGCGAAACAGGAACATCATGAAGGTCAACCCCTCCGTCAAGCCCATCTGCGACCACTGCAAGGTGATCCGTCGCCACGGGCGCGTGATGGTGATCTGCAAGAGCAACCCGCGCCACAAGCAGCGCCAGGGCTGAGCTTTCAGCTCCACATCTTTCCAACTGAATACACACCGGCAGGATCAGATCCCACCCGCGAGAGCGGGCGGGGGACACCTCGGGGCGGAGGCCCGAGCACCGATCCTGCTCCACACCTCCACGACACTCTGAGGAGAGCCGCATGGCACGTCTCGCCGGCGTCGACATCCCGCGCGACAAGCGCGTGGTGATCGCACTTACTTACATCTACGGCGTGGGTCGCACCCGCTCCGTCGAGATCCTGAACGCCACTGACATCAGCCAGGACATTCGCGTCAAGGACCTCACCGACGACCAGCTGGTCGCTCTGCGCGACCACATCGAAGGCACCTACAAGGTGGAGGGTGACCTCCGTCGCGAGGTCGCCGCCGACATCCGCCGCAAGGTCGAGATCGGTTCCTACGAGGGCCTGCGCCACCGCCGCGGCCTCCCGGTGCGCGGTCAGCGCACGAAGACGAACGCGCGTACCCGCAAGGGACCCAAGCGCACCGTCGCCGGCAAGAAGAAGGCGCGCTAAGCCGCGGGCTGAGCGTCAGGATTCAGGAGAACGCACATGGCACAGGCCAAGTCCGCCGCGCGCAAGCCGCGCCGCAAAGAGAAGAAGAACATCGCCGTGGGCCAGGCCCACATCAAGTCGACGTTCAACAACACCATCGTCTCGATCACCGACCCCTCGGGCGCCGTCATCAGCTGGGCCTCGTCCGGCGGTGTCGGGTTCAAGGGCTCGCGCAAGTCGACGCCCTACGCCGCCGGCATGGCCGCGGAGTCCGCTGCCCGCCAGGCGCAGGAGCACGGTGTGAAGAAGGTCGACGTCTTCGTTAAGGGTCCGGGTTCGGGTCGTGAGACCGCGATCCGTTCGCTCACGGCCGCCGGCCTCGAGGTCGGTTCGATCCAGGACGTGACGCCGCAGGCCCACAACGGCTGCCGTCCGCCCAAGCGTCGCCGCGTCTGACGCGTCTCGTTCCCGGGGAGTGCTCGTCGCTCCCCGGGAACGTTGCGCTCCCGCGCAACAGTTTTCCGGATGCCGACGTGCGCCCTCGGGCCAGCGGTAGCCGGCGAGTACAACTCAACACCTCACCCCATTACACGTGTCATATAGCGGGCACGTGATCGAAAGGAACACATAGTGCTCATCGCACAGCGTCCCACTCTGACCGAGGAGAAGATCGGGGAGTTCCGCAGCCGTTTCGTCATCGAGCCGCTGGAGCCCGGTTTCGGTTACACGATCGGCAACGCGCTGCGTCGCAGCCTTCTGTCGTCGATCCCCGGCGCGGCCGTCACGAGCATCCGCATCGACGGCGTGCTGCACGAGTTCAGCACCATCCCGGGCGTGAAGGAAGACGTCACCGAGATCATCCTGAACATCAAGCAGCTCGTCGTCTCGAGCGAGCGCGACGAGCCCATCACGGCGTACCTGCGCAAGACCGGCTCCGGTGAGGTCACCGCCGCCGACATCTCCGCTCCCGCCGGTGTCGAGGTCCACAACCCCGAGCTGGTCATCGCCACGCTGAACGACACGGCGAAGTTCGAGCTCGAGCTCACCATCGAGCGCGGCCGCGGCTACGTCTCGGCCACGCAGAACCGCAACGAGTACGCCGAGGCCGGTCAGATCCCGATCGACTCGATCTACTCGCCCGTCCTGAAGGTGAGCTACCGCGTCGACGCGACGCGTGCCGGTGAGCGCACCGACTTCGACAAGCTCGTTCTCGACGTCGAGTCGAAGGCCTCGATCGCCCCGCGCGACGCCGTGGCCTCCGCCGGGCGTACCCTGACCGAGCTGTTCGGCCTCGCTCGCGAGCTGAACGTCGAGGCCGAGGGCATCGAGATCGGCCCCGCGCCGGTCGAGACCGTCCTCTCCAACGAGCTGTCGATGCCGATCGAGGATCTCGACCTGTCGGTCCGCTCGTACAACTGCCTCAAGCGCGAGGGCATCAACACCGTGTCGGAGCTGGTCGCCCTCTCCGAGACGCAGCTGATGAACATCCGCAACTTCGGTCAGAAGTCGGTCGACGAGGTGCGCGACAAGCTCACCTCGCTCGGCCTGTCGCTCAAGGACTCGGTGCCCGGCTTCGACGGTGCACAGTTCTACAGCGGCTACGACGAAGAAACCGTCTGACCTCGTCGGACCCGATCGAACCTTTCTCTGGAGTAACACGACATGCCCAAGCCCACGAAGGGTCCCCGCCTCGGAGGCGGCCCGGCCCACGAGCGTCTGCTTCTCGCGAACCTCGCGGCAGCCCTGTACACGCACAAGTCCATCAAGACGACCGAGACCAAGGCCAAGCGCCTGCGTCCGCTCGCCGAGCGCCTCATCACCTTCGCCAAGCGTGGCGACCTCCACGCGCGTCGTCGCGTGCTGAGCGTCATCGGCGACAAAGAGGTCGTGCACACCCTCTTCACCGAGATCGCGCCCCTCGTGGCCGAGCGTGACGGCGGCTACACCCGCATCACGAAGGTCGGCAACCGCAAGGGCGACAACGCCCCCATGGCCGTGATCGAGCTCGTCCTCGAGCCTGTCGCGAAGAAGGCGTCGAACAAGTCGGCCGCGGCTCCCGCTGCTGCTGCCCCCGCCGCCGAGGAGCCCGTCGCGGACGAGACCGCCGCCGACGAGACGGCGAACGACGAGGCCGCCGAGGCCGGTGCCGAGTCGCCCGCCGAGGGTGCGGCTGCCGAGGCCGCGGCCGAGGACGCCGTCCAGGACGACGCCAAGGCCTGAGCCTCCGGCTCGAACGAGACCCCCGCCCTTTCGGGCGGGGGTTTCGTCGTTCCGGGGCCGCAGACGCTCGTAGGCTGGTGGGGTGCGCATCCGTCTCGACATCTCCTACGACGGCACGCACTTCCGTGGATGGGCTCGCCAGCCCGGCCTCCGCACCGTACAGGGTGAGCTCGAAGACGCCCTCACCCGGATCGTCGGGGGCGCACCGCGGCTGATCGTCGCCGGTCGGACGGATGCCGGGGTGCACGCGTCCGGTCAGGTCGCCCATATCGATCTCGACGAGGGCCAGGTGTCACGTCTGCCGCGTCGTCGCCGGGACGGCGACGAAGCCGACGCGGTCGGAGCTCTCGCCGGCAGGATCCGCGGGGTCCTGGGCGCCTACCCGGACGTCACCGTTCGCAGGACGTCGCTCGCTCCCGAGGGGTTCGATGCGCGCTTCTCTGCCGTGTGGCGTCGCTATTCGTACCGTCTGGCGGACACGTCGACGGGATACGACCCTCTCGCGCGTCAGTGGACGACGACGCTCCGCAGCTCTCTGGACGTCGACGCGATGGATGCTGCGGCGAACCGTCTCATCGGTCTGCATGACTTCGCGGCGTACTGCAAGGCCCGCGACGAGGCGACGACCATTCGCACGTTGCTCGAGTACGACTGGCGACGTGGCGACGACGGTGTCCTCGTCGCCAACGTCCGCGCGGACGCGTTCTGCCACAGCATGGTCCGTGCGCTCGTCGGCGCGTGCGTGGCCGTGGGGGAGGGGCGCATCGCGGTCGACGACGTCGTCGCCATCCGCGATGCCCGCATGCGTATCCCCGAGACCAAGGTCCTGGCCGCCCGCGGACTCGTCCTGACCGAGGTCGGCTATCCCGCTGACGACCTCCTGGCGGCGCGCGCCGAACAGACGCGTCGACGACGGGATGCCGACGACCCGGCATCGTGAGTCACCCCCTCCGCACGGGTGCAACCCCTCGCCCCGGGCATCGACGGCGGTCGTAGGCTGTGCAGGCCATGAAGGTCATCTCGTACAACCTGAACAAGCACCGCGCCGCCGGAGAGCTGGTCTCCCTCGTCGAGCAGCACGAGGCGGACATCCTGTGCCTGCAGGAGTGCGACTCCCGCGACATCCCCGACCGCATCGGCGGATTACGTCTCGCCGAGGCGACGCAGCGGAACCGCCTCGGTCTCGCGGTCTACTACCGCGAGAACACGTTCCGTGCCGAGGACGTCCGCGCGATCGGATTGAAGAAATCCCTTCACGACTACGTCCTCAAGCCTGCTGAGGAGCGCATGCTGGGTGTGCGGCTCCGCGATATCGACCATGGTCGCGATGTCATCGTGGCCTCGTTCCACGCGGCGCCGCTGACGGCTTTGAACTCTTTGCGACGGCACCAGATCCGGACCGCGTTGTCCGAACTCCAGGATCTGGGCCCGGGGCTCCCCGCCCTGATGGTGGGGGATTACAACTACCCGGTCTTCAAAGAGAACCTGGGCCAGAAGATCCGGGACCAGGGTTACGAACTCACCCTGAGCGACGCGCGGACGTACACGCGTTACCGGTTCTTCAAGGGCCATTACGACTTCGCGACGTCGGTCGGGTTCGACATCGCCCACATCAGGACCCTGCCGCAGGGACTGAGCGATCACTTGCCGATCCTCGTCACCGCTGAGGTGACGACTCCGCAGCCCGGTCGAACGGCCTGAAAAGGCGGAGGCGATGACGAAGGAGGGCCCCGTCGATGACGGGGCCCTCCTTCGTGCGGCGAACTCAGACGCTGATGGTGCGCCGACGGCGCCGCCGCACTGCAGCACCTGCGACAACCGCGCTGCCCGCCACAACGAGGCCCGCGCCGGCGAGCCAGATCCCCGTGGTGCTGGCGGCATCGAAGCCGGTGACAGCGAGTCCACCCTTCGCAGGCGATGAGGGTGCTCCGCTGACGGTGACGGAACCGCGCAGAACGACGCCACTGCGTGCGCCGGTGAACGTCACGTCGTAACGCCCACTCGCGTTCTGGGGGAAGGTGAGGGGTACGCGGAGCGAGCCACTCACAGCCTTGCTGCGCAGGCTGGTGTTGGTCTGCGGCGCCACGGAGGCGAGAGTGATCCCGTTCGCGTTGATGCCCGTTATCGAGATCAGCACGTCCTCGTCATTCTGGAAGACGGGGCGGCTGGAGGTGAACGTCGTCTTTCCGCCCGGACCGACGACCGACGGGGACGCAACGGCCACGGTCTGGTCGGGGTAGGCGTTGGCGGCCGTCGGCGCCATCACGGCGGCGGCGGCGATGGAGAGCGCGACGACGGCTCGGAGGATCGTGGTCTTCATGGTGTGCCCCATCTGCTTGGCGTGGTCTGGCCGGTTGAGCGCTGCGCATCATCCGTTGCGCGTCGCATGGCTTGTAGGAAGTCTCGTGCGGGCGGGCTCTCGTTGTCGGTGAACGGGTTCTTCTTTCACGAACGCCGGGCCTGTAGTTCACCCGGTCGCCTGACGAGTGCGCTCAGTCCACGACGCCCGCGAAGCGGCACGTGCCGACGGCGGCAACCTCCCCCGGGTCCCGTGTCGGCGTCATGACGGCGTCCAGGATGGGCGTGGAGGGGAGCGCCACCTCCAGATCCAGCGACACCAGGGCTCCGGGCGGGATCTCGACCGACCACTTCACGACGGGCCTTCCGTCGTGCGAGCCCCCGGCGAAGCCGGAGGTCACCGGAGCATCGCCCGACGTCCGTTGGTCGAGGACCGAAGCCCCCGGTGGCAGGTAGAGGTACACGCCCGTGAGCGCGTTTCCGGGGGTCACCCCGTAGACGCCGGCTCCCGTGACGTAAGGAGGCAGCTGTGCGGGATCGGGGGCGTCGCTGCGCAGCTCGACGTGCACGGAGGCTGTTCGGGCGGAGCACCATGCCGTCTCGACGCGGGGATGCAGGTAGTAATCCATCTTCGAACCCGTGCCGTCATTGAGGTAGACCGCCACCGTGCTGCGGGTCGAGTCGGAGACCGGCAGCGACCCCTGCAAGGGGGTTCCGTCCAGGATCGACTGGGTCTCGGCATCCGCGTTCCAGATGAGCAGTCGTCGTTCGGAGGACGCACGTGCGAGGGCGTCGATGAGGGCGGCAGGTTCGGCCCGCCCCTCGGTGACGGCCTGGAAGACCGCGACCGACGCGGAGCGGAAGAAGTCGTCCTGCGCGTCAGGATCCGCGTAGCGCGCGTACACGTCGTGCAGCAGCAACGGGATGGCCGAATCCGCGGTCAGTTCATCGCCGGAAGGCAGGCGCACAGGACCCGTCGCTCGGAGCACGTACGACAGCGTGACGGGATCGACGGCGACCACGGCGTCGACATCCGACCCGTGCACGCGTCGCCACATCTCGCGGGCGAGGGGCGCTCCCACCGCGAAGTCCGGCACCTGGGTCACGTTCTGGACGTACCGCGCCGGTCGGGTGTCGTACAGGCCCTGCACGTCGGCCGGTAGCGGAGCCACCGGTTCCGCACTCAGCTGCGCGAAGTCGCCCGAGGATCCCTGCGCCGAGAGCGCGATGCGTCCGCCGTCCGCGTCGATCTGCGCAACGGCGCCGACCACGCCCCCCAGCGAACGCCACTCGGCGTTGTTCTGGAACAGGACCAGCGTCGAACGCGGGCCGTCCGCCCCGAGCATCTGCGGCACCAGCGCTGTCGCCCGCCCCAGCGCATCGGCGCGATCGGCCGCGGCGTCGAGGACGTCCGCGGCGTGCGACAGGGTGTCGGACAGACGTCCGAGCAGGGGAGCGGGATCGATCCCCCGTACCTCGTCGGCGCTTCGTCGGAGCGCGCCGGCCGCTCCGGCGGCGGCGGGGTGAGCGGATGCCAATCGGGCGACGTCGATGACGCCGCCCGCGGGCTGGAGGGCCTCCGGTGCGAGGTCGCCGGCGATGGCGGCGAGCGGCGCGAGACCCTTCGTGACCGCGTCGTCGGTCGCCGCGGCGGTTCGTTCGATGGCGCGCAGCTGAGGCCCGACCCAGGGCACCGACTCCGCGAGACGCCAGAGCGGGTCGCTCGTCAACGCGCGCGCAGATCCGGTGTCGGCGCCCGCCGGGGCGAACATCGCGACGGCCGCCGCGGGGTCGTCCGCGGCCTGCGCTGCGGCGGTCACCGTGGACTGCGCCGACCTCAGGTGATCGACCGCGAGCGCTCCGCGCACTCCGATCCACACGGCTACCAGGGCGCCCGCGGCGAGGGCGAGGTAGACGGCCCAGACGAGTACGGCACGCAGCCGGCGCGGACGTCGTCCCGGCGAAGCCCAGTCGATCACGCGAACACCCTAGGGGCGTCTCGAGCGTGGGCGCCTCGACGGCCGCCCGCCCCACCTAGACTGAGAAGCCGATCCGGGGGAGTGTTCATGGGTTCCGCAGCAGCACGCGGCAAGGTCGTCTCGGGCGTCATTGCGATCGGAAGCGCCCTCATCCTCCTCACCGGGTGCGGTGCCCCTCCGTGGGCGCAGGGCGGCGGGCAGGAGCCGGCCCCGACCTCGGCCGCCCCCTCGATGACCGCGGCTCCGCAGCCGGTGCGCAACGACCTCTCGAGCGGATCGACGAAGCGCACGCTGACCGCCGGCGCCGTGGGGGCGACGGTTGACTACTGGTCGACGCTCTCGATGGACCGCTGGACCCCGACGGCGCTTAAGCCCGTCAGCCTGTCCATGGTGACCACGGTCACCCCCGACGACGGTCAGAAGGTGTACCTGCAGCGGGCCACGATGACAGCGGTGCCGGGCAACGCGTCGCAGTCCTTCTCTCCGCTCCCGGCGCAGGTCGATCAGACCGATGCGCCCGGCTACCTCGTCCTCTCGCCGTACAGCTACTCGCAGACGTTCAACGTCGGCGAGGTCCCCGCCGACGCGACATTTGTCACCCTCCAGTTCACCTTCGAGTACCTGGTGCAGTCCACCCCGACGTCGAACGAGTTCGCCAAACAGACGGCGAGCGACACGCTCACGGTCGCCATCGCCGGCGGCGACGGCAGCACGGGCGGCTGATCAGAGTCGAACGCGCTCCCACCGATCTCCACCCTGGCGGGTCGCGGCAGCGGCCGCTTCGTCTGCGGCCCCGATGAGCGCGGTCAGGTCGAAGTCGCCGGCCTCGGCGGGAACCCATCCGACGCTGGCCGACAGCTGCACGTCGACGAGGGTCGATGCATCCAGATCGGTGACCCGCTGCAGCATCGTTCGCACGTGGCCACGCAGGGCCGGGTCGGGGCGGCAGACGACGGCCACCACGTGACCGCGCTTCTCACTCCCGAGATCGGCCTCGGCGGGGAGGCATTCGGCGACGATCGTCTCGAAAACGGCGGCCAACCGCTGCCAGGAACTCTCGCCGGCGGCGCTGCGCACCTGCGCGGGGTCGTCGAGTCGGATGCTGAGCACCGCCCAGTGCGGTTCTTCGCTGCGGCGGGCGCGGCGCAGTCGATCCGTCGCCGTCACCACGAAGTGCGGCCAGCTGGTCGCGGAGCTGCGGCCGCTCGGCGACACCGAGGTGAAATACAGCAGCGACACCGTCGCGCAGACGAGGAAGATCAGCATCGCCAAGCCATTGATGACGCGCGCGAGGGCGAGGTCGCCGATCGCGGCCGGGGCGGCCAGGCCCGAGACGAGGATGGCGATCCCGACGGCGACGAACGCGACGCACACGACGGCCAGGGGGAGCGCGAGCCGTTCGAGCCGGTCCGCCGCTCGTCGCAGTTCGGCCGCCGTCAGCCCCGCGAAGACGGAGGCGCCGACGAAGGCCAGACGGAAGCACAGGCCGTAGGCGCCCGGCTCGGTGACGGTCGTGAACACCACGGCGGTCGCGAGAGCGTAGACGGCTCCGACCCACGGGAGCGCACGCACGCCGCGACGCGCCCGGAAGCCGGACCAGATGAGCGCGGGAGCTCCCAGCATGAGGCCGAGCCCGGCGCGTCGCACGCCCTCTTCTTCGAGGATCGTGCCCGTCACGGACACCCACGTACTCGTCATGGCGAGGACGAACGCCAGCGACCACAGCAATGCCGATCGCGACGGCCGGTGCAGGAACCCCAGGCCGATGACCATCACCGTCCCGAGGGTCGCGACGGTGGCCTGGGCCAGCCCGAGGTTCGACAGGACGTCCGCGGGCATCATGCGGCGGCGGAATCGCTGCGGGTCGGGAGCACCACCGTCACCGTCGTCCCCGTTCCCAGTTCGCTCTCGAGGAAGAGCGAACCGCCCTGGTCCTCCACGATGCTGCGGATGATCCCCATCCCGAGACCGGTGCCCGGTGTCGAGCTGTCGCGAACCGCCTGCGCGCGGAAGTACGGGTCGAAGACCCGTGCCAGATCGTCGGGATGGATGCCGATACCCGTGTCGGAGAAGTGCAGGATCACGTCGTCAGGGGAGACCTCGCCGGAGATCCGGATCGTTCCCCCCGCCGGCGTGTACTTGATGGCGTTGCTCAGGATGTTGTCGAACGCTTGGCGCAGCCGGAACGCATCGCCGCTGACCTCGGCCGATGCCGGCAGGTCGTCGACGACGCTCACCCGACGAGCGCTCGCCGCGGGGCGGAACGATGCCAGCGACGAGGCGATGATACGGCTCGCGTCGGCGGCCGCGGGAGGTGCCGAGTCTCGGAACACGCCCCTCGAGGTGGCCAGGATCTCGGAGATGAGTTTCTGCATCCGTTCTCCGGCACCCGCGATCACCTCGAGCTGCTCGCGCACCTTCGGGCTGAGATCGGGATCATCCAGGGCCAGATCGGCGTGTCCCACGATGGCGGTGAGAGGGTTCCGCAGCTCATGCGACACGGTGGCGGCGAGACGTTCGCGCGCGCGCTCGGACTCGATGAGTGCCGTGATGTCGTGGACGATGAGCAACGTGCTCTCGGGCTCGTCGGACGAGATCAGACGGCGGGTCGAGGCGGACAGCGCGTGCCATTCGCCGTGCGGGTCGAAGAGCCAGACGCGTTCGTCGTCGAACTGCTCGCCCCGGGCGGCACGGGCGAAGGGACGCTCGGAATCCGGCAGCGGCTCACCGCGCAGGGTGGCGTATTCGACGGCGCTGCCCGGTCGTTGTGGCTCGTCGCGCTCGACGCCGTAGAGCGCGACGTAGGTGTCGTTGAGGGCGAGCACCTCACCGTCCGCGGACAGGCGCGCGATGCCGGTGTCCAGGCCGTTCAGCATCTGCGATACGCGTCGCTCCTGGCCGGACACCCGCTGGAGCGTGCCCTGGAGTCGGCTCGCCTGGCGGCGAAGCAACTGCTTGAACGCCCGGGTCTGGCGCGCCGACAGGAAGGACGTGATGGCGATGAAGGTGAGCGACAGCAGGACGACGATCAACCGCAGGGCCGACGTGGGGCCGGCGGTGTTGACGGTCGTGTCCACGACGATGATGACGCCCACCGCGGCCAGGGCGGAGACGAGGTAGGCGAGGGTGAAGTGGGTGGCGATCCAGATGATGGGGAAGACCCAGAAGAAGCCGAATCGCAGATCGGTCCCGAAGCTGAGCAGACCGATGCCGACGATATCGCCGAAGGGGAGGAGCGAGATGGTCCAGCGGGGCAGGCGGTGCCAGGGGACCACGATCGCCGCCGCCGTCAAGGCGATGACGACCCCCACCCCGGACGAGAACGGCCAGTGGGTGAAGAGGGACGGCTCGAGCGCCTGTACGAGCAGAACGGTGATGACGACGCTCGCCCCGAGGACGAGCTGCAGGAGCCACACGGTGCGGGTGCGGCTGCTCGGCGCCGTCGCCTCGTCTTCGTGCAGGCCATCCGGAGGAACCGCCGGGGGGACGTTCCTCAGGGATGCCATGAGTTCGAGTGTATAGAGAGTGGTGTAGTCTTCTGCGCGCCATCCTGTCTCTGCTCGCCGCGCGTGATCCTGCGTCACGACGCCCGGTCAGACTCCCCCTGAGGCCTGCATCCCGCAGCGTGATGGTCGTTCAGCGACCTCTGCGCACTCCGCGCTTCTTCCTCAGGAGACCACCGTGAGCCCGACCACTCGCCGACGCGTTCGCGCGTCCGCCCTGACCCTCTCTCTCGCCCTCGTCGCCCCCCTGGCCCTGGGCGGGTGCGCGCAGGTCGCGCAGGCGTTCAACGCCCTGCCCGGGCAGATGGGCGGCGGCTCATCCGTCGTCGTCGCGACGCCCGTCCCGCAGACGACGGACGATGCCAAGCCCTTCGACTCGCAGTTCACCTACGACGGGTCCGTGTCGTTGACGTCCGAGGTCGCCGATGGTCTCGACCTGCGGCTGGACGTGTGGGCGGTCGAACCGAAGCGCACGCGTGAGTGGACGCCCACCAACGAGAAGCAGCTCGGCTTCGCCGTCAACGTCGTGGATCGGCGCGTCGACGAGAAGGCGGTGCTGACGCAGAAGCGTCGTGTCTACGTGTCGTCGATCTCGGTCACCTCTCAGACGGCGCAGACCGGTGGTCAGGTGTCCAACCCGTTCCAGTTCAGCGCCGACCCGCGCACCCTTGTGCCCTCGGACACGCTGCGGTCCGACCGGGGGCTGCTGCTTAACAGCTTCCAGGGGGGTCTGCTGGTGCCGACCACCTCGATCCGGCAGCTGCCCGTCGACACCTACGGCATCACCCTCGAGTTCGCCTTGAACGTGGCCGTCGAGGGGGCGCCGAACACCGACTCGTCGTTCTCGCAGCAGACCGTGTACCAATACCTGCCCATCGCCATCTTCGCCGACGAAGGGCAGGCGTCGACATCGGGGCAGGCCGGGGATTCGTCGAGCAGCACCGGTCGCGCGCCGGGATGGGGCCAGACCGGCGGCCAGGGCTGATCCGCTCGCGCGGATTCAGACTCCGCCGGGGTGTCCCTCGCGGGGCCCGAGTCTCCTGCTCTCCATGAGCAGTGACAGATCGTCGACATCCATGATCAGGTAGTGCTCGAAGCACAGGTCGGGCACGTCGTCGTAATCGATCGACGGCATGCGCCGGGCGAAGGCCCGTCGCACCGCTCTCTCCACCTCGGCCGCGTCTACGGTCGCGGCAGCGACCGAGAAGACGGTGTCGCGGGCCGGCATCCCCGTCACCGTCCCGGGGACGGCGTCCTCGAGGGCTTCAGCGACGGTCTTGAGCATCACCTCGCCGCGTTCCATGGTGTGGGCCGCCCGGATGAGGTCGATCTCGGGCACGCGCACCAGGGTGGCGCGGACGGTCTCGTGCGCGCTCAGCAGGCGGACCGCTTGACGGCGCAACGCGCCGCGGTCGTGTGCGCGCGTCCCGGGCGCGGGGGCGTCGTCGAGCTGCCGGCCCATCAACACCGCGCCTACCGAGACGCACACGATCGCCACTGCGCTCGCCGCCGCCGTCGACTCCGCCGAGACCGGCCCCGCGGAGGTCAGTGCCTCGGGGCCGACGATCGCCGCGGCCGCGAGGCGCACCAGGTTGTACGCGGCGTAGACGCCCAGCGTCCACGACAGCAGGCGAGCTGCGCGCAGACCACCGAGTGGTCGTCGAGCGCACTCGAATGCACCCAGGGCGCCGAAGACGACCAGCCCCGCCGTCTTGAGCAGCGTCGCATCCTCGAGGGCGACGAGGAACGTCAGACCGAACATCAGGATGGCGCCGGCGCCGGTACTGACCGCGCCGATCGCCCGGCGGCCGTTCAGGCGTCGAGCGCCCGCCCAGAGAAGACCGGGGGCGAGAAGGTTCGCCGCGTTGCCGCCGGCGGCGGCGCCGACACCGCCGCCGGCCGTCTCGAGCGCGTTCATCGCGCCGCAGACGAGGGCCGCCACCGCAGCCAGACCGAAATACCGCACCATGTCGGCTCGGGGTCCGCCACGGTCGTCCTCGGGGCGGCCGTGGGCGACGATCAGCATCGTCAGGGCGACGCCGGCGGCGAGGATCGATGCGAGCAGGGCGAGGACGATCACGAGTCGTCTCCTTCTGCGGCGCCGACGCAATCTTGAGGGAATCTTGCGCAGACGGTCGCCGTGGGAGGCGGTCGTCTTGCGGTGAACCTACCAGAGTGGGACATGGCCGATACGCCACTCCACCGACAGGAAGACAACGCCATGACCGATGCGCGCAGCTTCACCTCCGACGCCCGCGGGTTCAGCCTGCACCCGCGCGAGCTGACGGCGGCAGAGGAGCACGGCTTCGCCGACGACTTCGCCGCGGTCCTCGAGAACACGTCGGTGCACCGCTCGACGATCGGATGCGTCATCCCGGCGTACAACGAGGAGGAGTCGATCGCAGACGTGATCGAGGCCCTGCTCGCGCAGACGCGTGTGCCCGACGTCATCCACGTCGTCGTCAACAACACCTCGGACGCCACCGTCAAGATCGCCTCGGAGTACAGCGGGCCCCACGAGATCCACACGGAACTCGGCGAGCAGTTCACCGAGGTCTTCGTCCACGACATCGGCAAGAACCCCGATAAGAAGGTCGGCGCCCTCAACTACGGCTACTCGCTCGTCGAGGGGTACGACTACCTGCTCGGCGTGGACGGCGACACGATCGCCGACAGCAAGGCCGTCGAATACCTCGAAACCGAGGCCGTCTCGGACTCGCGCATCGGCGGGATCTCGGCGATCTACACCATCGACGACAAGCCGATCAAAGGCCTCATGGCGCGATTCCTGACCGCAGGTCAGCGTACGCAGTTCGCCGCCTTCAACCTGCAGAACATGCTGCGCGGCCGCAACATGGCCGTGCTCGGGGGACAGTTCTCGATCTTCTCGACCAACGCGTTGCGCGATGCGATGAAGCAGAACCACCAGTCGACCCCGTGGGTGAAGGACTCCGAGGTGGAGGACTCGCTGCTCTCGCTGCAGATCAAGAGCGCCGGCTACCTGACCAAGATCAGCCCCTACGCGCGCGCTGACGTGGGCGGCATGACGACCCTGTCGGGGTACGACGCGCAGCAGGTGAAGTGGACGTACGGTGCGATCGAGCTCATGTGGCCCGGCCAGCGCGGCGACACCAAGGGGCAGCCGTTCCACCCCAACCTGCGCCTGCGCTGGTTCGAGAACTTCGGCATGCTGACCAACCTGTTCGTGCGCGTGGCCTTCCTGACCCTTCTGGCGGGCTCGCTGTCGATCGGCGCCTTCGTCTTCTCTCCGCTCTGGCTCATCCCGCCCGTGATCGCCATGCTGCTGAACCTGCGCATCGCCCGCACGATGAAGAACGTCAACCGCACGGACATCCTTTTCGCGATCCTCTTCCTGCCCGCGGAGCTGTTCATGTGGATCCGCATCAGTCACTTCGTCCGCTCGTGGACCCGCTTCCTCTCCCGTAAGAAGGTGGACAACTGGGCGATGCAGGCCAAGGCCGAGCGCGGTGGCGGTCTCGGCCACTGGACGCCCATGGTGGTGCTGATCGCCGTGGCGATCGCGCTCGCCGTGATCTGGGTCATGGTCGGCCCGATGGTGCAGTCCTCGATCCTGTGGATCGGGTGGCCCATCGTCGGGGTGGTCACCGTGCTGCAGACCCTCCTGATGTTCTCCAAGCTCGTCCGTCGCCAGCACGGCTTCAAGGTCTGACGGACCCCCGATCTGATCGCCCGAACGCGTCAGAAAACACGGATGCCTCGGCCCTGGGGAGGGTCGAGGCATCCGTCATGCGCGGGTGGCGTTCACGGCGCGGTGAGCAGCTCCGAGGTCAGGCGATACCCGACACCGCGCACCGTCTCGATGTAGCGCGGGTTCGCCGGGTTGTCGCCGAGCTTGCGACGCAGGTTGGTCATGTGGGCCTCGATGGCGCGTTTGTCGGCCTCGCCGACGAAGTAGCTCGTGACGTAGGACTCGCCGCGCAGGACGAGGGTGAGGTCGGCCTTACTGCGCACCCGGCGCTTGGACTCCATGAGGGTCGCGAGGAGGTCGAATTCGGTGCGGGTCAGGTCGAGCTCCTCGCCCGCGACCCGAACGAGGCGACTGTCGGGATCGAGCTGGAGGTCGCGATGCGCGACCCAGGTGCCGCCGGTGGGTGTCAGCTCACCCGCGGGGGCGCGGTGCGCGATGTCGGTGCCGGGTGCGGCTGCGCGGGGCTCGGGACCCTGCGACGACGGGACGACCACCGCGGCAGCGGGCGCGGGCGCGGGAGCCGCGACGGGAGTCTCGGTCCGCGGTGCCGGGAACGACGGGCCCACACTGTCCTGCCGGGGAGCCGAGGAGGGCACGGCGTCACCGCTGCGCGGACGACGCAGGAGGGCCTCGATCCGCGCTCGGAGTTCGCGGGGACGGAAAGGCTTGACGACGTATTCGTCGGCTCCGGCGCCCAGTCCGAGGACGACGTCGGCCTCCTCCTCGAGGCCCGTGAGCATGATGATGTAGGTGTCGCTCTGCGCGCGGATGCGACGGGCTGCTTCGAACCCGTCGATACCCGGCATGTTCACATCGAGGGTGGTGATGAGCGGCTGGTACGCGATCACGGCGCGGACGCCGTCGATGCCGTTACCGACCGACACCGTCGAGAAACCGGCCGACTCGAGCACCTCGACCAGGAGGTGTCTGATGTCGGGATCGTCTTCGACGATGACGGCTGTCTTCAGCAGCTCGGTGTTGTCGCTCATTTGACCCACTCTTCCGGCTTCGCACGAGATCGTGCCCGCGTACTCCCCCGAGACACGGCGTCGCGACGCGACGAGCGCAATCTTGGCACATTTCGCGTGCGCATCCCGTGATGCGCGCGTCAGCGCTGCTCGCGCGTCAGCTCCACGGCGGCATCCGGCCACCACGTGCCCGCGTCCGGACCGCCGTTGCACGAGCCGTCGCTCTCGCCCGGCGGTTTGATCCACAGGTTGGTATCGACGACTCCGTCGCCGTAGGTGCCGCCCGGGCTCCCGACGAGCCTGCCAGAGGGGTTGCACCACTCGGATCCCGCAGGCCCCGCACCATTGCGCGAGGTGTCGATCACGGCGTGAAGTCCTCCGAGCTGGTCGGACAGCGCGTGGGCGTAGTCGAACTCGGCAGCCGTGTCCTGGTAGTTCGACACGTTCAAAGCCACGCCCCGCACGTCGGAGAGCAGTCCGGTCGCCCGCAGGAGCCCCGCCATCTCGGCGGGAGGATGCCAGGCCGAGTGGCCGCCGTCGAGGTAGATCCACGTGTCGATTCCGCGGATGCCGTCGACCGCCGTCCGAAGGTAGCCGGCGCGGTCCTCGATCGAACCGCACGAGGAGGCCAGAGCGATGCTGTCGGGCTCGAGGATCACGATCTTGCGGACATCCGAGGCGTTCGCGAGCGCGTCGCCGATGCGCGCGGTCCACTCCCGATAGGAGTCCGGGTCGAGGCCGCCCGCGGAGTGGTTGCCGCAGTCCCGATCGGGGAGGCCGTAGACCGCGACCGACAGCGTCGCCTTCTGCTCGCGCGCTTCGGCGGCGAGGTGGGCGACGCGGTCCCACACCTCGTCGATCGGGTCTATCTCGGGGGTCAGCCAGTACGTGGTGGGCTGCGCGGCCAGCCACTGCGCGGCGGCCGTCTGATCCGCGTCGGCGCCGTCGCCGCGCGCCGCCTGCGCGGCCTTGGATTCGTCGGCGACCACGATCTTCGTGTCGACGGCCGGGGGCGCGGCCGCCAGGGTCCGGAAGAGCGTCGTGACGAGATTTCCCACGACGGCGATTCCGACCACCAGGGCCACGACGACGACGACCGCGCCGATCGCGAGGACCGAGCGGGGGATGCGACGCGCGCGCTCGGTGATCCGTCGTCTCATCGTCACTTTCCGACTCTAGTCGAGGGAGTGTCGAGCGGCATCGGAGTAGTTAAGTCCATTCGTCGGGATAGGCTGTCAGGGTGGGGAAACTGGTTTACAACACACTCGGTCACTCGTTCGACATCGAGGACCGCACGCTTTCCCACCTCCGTGTGGTGTTCATGAACAAGCTGCGCCGCGGCGAGCCGTTCATGTTCCATTTCCCGATGGGCGACGGCAGCGGCACGCGCACCCTGTGGATCTCTCCGTCCATCCCCCTCGTCTTCCACTTCTACGGCAGCCGCGCGCCGCAGCTGAACCGGCGCTGGGTCGACGAGTTGATGAACGAGGCGAGCGCGCCGCAGGGTCTCAGCATCGTGGCCGAACCCGATCCCGAGTCGGCGTCCGCCGTCTGAGCGGCCGCTTGGCTCGCCGATGTCGTCACGCGCATTCGGCGTCGACGACCTCGCGTACGCGGTCGAGGAAGGCGGCGAGCTGGCCGGCGGTGTCCTCGGGGAGGGCCAGGGCGAACTCCCGGATCCGAGCCGTCACGGGGTCGATGGCGTCGGGATCGGCATCCCGATCGAACGGGACGACGTATTTGCTGCGCCGATCGGAGGGGTTGGCGACGAAGCCGATCAGGCCGCCCGCGTGCAGGCGGTCGAGCATCCCGGTCACCGAGGCCGTCGAGATGGCGAGAGCCTGAGCGATCTCGGTCGGCGTCACGCCTGTTCCCGCGTCCGCGCGTTCGAGGATGAGGCGCATGGCCGCCCGCGCGTTCTCGCTGGGGCCGCAGTCGGTCTGGCGGCGGCGGGCGAGACGGGCTTCGGCGAGCCGCAGACGTTCGACCGCGCGCGCCGCTGCCGTGGCCTGGTCGTCGTCGATCTCGATCGTCATCAGTCTCCTCGGGCGTGTCAGGCCCCCGTCGGACAGTGTAGTTCGGTCGCCGAGATTCCAGTTGACCGATCTAATTCAGCCCGGTCTAAAAACCCGCGGACGTCGGGAATTCCCATCCTCGTCACTTGCGATAGTTAGGTTGTCTAGTAAAATATTCGATACCGGGATTCCCGGAAGGAGAGGCTCATGGGCTTACTGTTCTACGGCTCTTCCGAGAGCCCGATCCGCGTCCCGGACCGCGTCCTCGCGCACGTCAAAGTGGTCATCGCCACCAAGCTCCGGCGGGGTGAGAGCTTCACCATGTCGTGGCGTCATCCCTCGGGCGAGCATGCGGGTCGCAGTACGATCTGGATCCAGCCCTCGATCCCCCTGCGTTTCGTCTTCGGTTCCACCGAGCCCGAGATGCTCGACCCCGCTCTGCTGCAGGCCTACGCCACATCGGCGAACTCGTCGAGCGGCCTGACGGTCGACCTCGAGGAGCACGGCGCCGCCGCGACGGCGCCGGCGGGATGATTCAGGCGCGACCCGCTGCGTGACGGTGGGCGATGGCCGACATCCACTGCATTCCCGGGCACGGGGGAGCGGCGCGACCGCGCATGCGCTCCCACGCCTCGACATAGATGCCCTCCAGGAGGGCATCGGCGCGAGCCGCGATTCCCGTGATCGACAGCAAGACCGCGTAGACGCGGGGCGCGGTCGCATCGTAGAACGCGACGAACGCGTCGCAATCGCCGGTCGCCGCACGCCGCAGAAGGGCGTCCAGATCGTCGTCTGTGGTGGCGGGGCTCGCCGCATCGGTCATCGTCATGGACACCTCCTTCGTCTGGATCAGTCAACCGCGCGCGGCCGTCGGCGGCCTGGGCTTGCGCAATCGGGACGGGTGATCTAGCGCCCCGTCGGCAGCGGCGGAAGGGCGACGGCGTGGACGTCAAGCCCGCATGATCGATTCGGAGCGATCGCTAGCGTTCCCCTATGAGATCTGTCGTGCGCTGGGCTCTGGCCCTGGCGATGCTCTTCGCCGGCGTGTCCCACCTGACGTTCGCCCGGCAGGATTTCCAGGCACAGGTGCCGGACGCCCTCGTCGAGAAGGGCCCCCTCGATCGCGACGCGGTGGTCGTGGCATCCGGTGTCGTCGAAGCGGCGTTCGGGCTCGCCCTGCTCGCCCTGCCGCGCGAGCGGCGGCGCATCGGTGCGGCGCTGGCGGCGTTCTTCGTGGCCATCTTCCCGGGCAACATCGATCAGTGGCGCAAGGGTCGTTCCGCCTTCGGTCTCGACACCGATCGAAAGCGTCTCGTGCGTCTGTTCTTCCAACCCGGGCTGGTGGCCGCCGCCTGGTGGTCGACGCGCTGACTCATGACGGACGTCGTCAGTCTCGAACTCCTTCTGGACGAGGAGACGGATGCCGCGGTGCGCGCCGAGTGGGATGCGCTGGCGCAGGCGGGCTTGCCCAGCCAGGCGCAGCACAAGGGCGAGAGCAACCGCCCCCACATCACGCTGCTGGTGCGTCCGGGCCTCGCCCAGGTCGCCGCGGAGCCGCTGTCGCCCCTGTTCCCCCTGCCGCTGACCCTGGGAGCGCCCCTGCTCTTCGGCGCGGGCCGCACGCGCGTCATCGCGCGATCGGTCGTCCCGACGGCGGGGCTGCTGGCGCTGCATGCCCGCGTGCACGAGACGGCGGGCCCCGGGGGCGACGCGGATCACACGCGTCCGGGGGCGTGGACGCCCCACGTCACCATTGCGCGGCGGGTTCCGATCGAGCGCGTCGGCGAGGCGCTCGCCGTATGGTCCGAGACAGGCGAGCAGGATCTCCCGGCGCGCGCCGTGGGACTGCGTCGGTGGGATGCCGCGTCCCGGACCGTGACGGACCTCGTCGGTCATGGCACGCTGGAGACGTGCTGACCGACGAAGCGCGCGAATTCCTGCGCGAGTACCATCTGGCCACCCTGTCCACGATCGGACGGGACGGTCGTGTCCACGCGGTCCCCGTGGGCTTCACCCATGAGGACGGTGTCGTCCGGGTCATCGGATCCCGCGGGACGCAGAAGTTCGTCAACGCGGCCCGCGACGGGCGGGCGTCGATCTGCTCGGTCGACGGGGCGAAGTGGATCAGCTTCGAGGGGCCGGCGCGGGTCACGGACGATCCCGACGCCGTCGCCCGCGCCGTCGACCTGTACGCGGCGCGCTACCGCCAGCCGCGGGTCAACCCCGACCGGGTCGTTCTCGAGATGACCGTCGAGCGCGTGCTCGGCTCGGCGGCGTTCCGGGCCTGACGCGCTTCGGCGTCCGCCTGGCGGAGGCCGCGGGCCGGACGCGATATTGTTCAGACGTCACTCCCCGGACACGGTTTTATCGATCGCTCGACGAGAGGCGCATGCGGGTGGGGTCACAGGCACGGATGAGACGGCGATCGGTTTCGTCTTTCCGCCCTCGGGGCGCAGTCTTCCGGGCGTGTCGGTCTACTCGTGGAACGTCCGCGGACCGTTTCCGGACCCGTGGAGAGGGGATGCCGTCGTGACCGCCGACCCGTCTTTGGACAGTCGTCTCGACGACGTGTTGCGCACCCTGGCCGGCCGCGTGCGCCGGCTCCGCGAGGACCGCGACCTGTCGCTGGTGGAGCTGTCGTTCGAGTCGGGTCTGTCGGAATCGCGTCTGCGGGCGATCGAGGCGGGCCGCACCACGGCGTCGTTGGCGACCCTCGTGGCCCTGGCCGAGACGTTCGAGATCAGTGTCTCGGAGCTGTTCGCCGAACCCGCCCCCGAGCGATCGGTCGCCGATGCGGCCTCGTCGGGTGGAGTCGCGTGGGGTGGGGAACTGCCCCCGGCGCCATGGTTGACGGCGGCACCCACGCCCGCTGCGACGGCGAGTGCCTACGTGGTGCCGAGCGAGGTGGTCTGGGGAGGGGAACTGCCTCCCGCCCCGTGGACCGACTCGATCGCTCCCCGCGAAATGCCCGAACCGCCCTCTGCTCCGAGCGCTCCGGCTCGCGAGGTGCCCCGCGCGGTCGTACCCGGTCATCTCGTCGCCACCGAGCAGACCTGGGGCGGGCCTCTCCCGGCTGCGGCATGGGACGCGGCGGTGCCGGCACCCCCTCCCCCCGGGAACGGGGGTGGCCGCGAGGCTCCACCGGAGCCGCGCCCGGTGGCCGGTGCGGCATCACGGGCTTCTGCGGCCTCTGAGGTGCACCGCCGCGCGGCCGAGCAGGGCATGGGTGGGACGTCGCGCTACGTGCTGGTCGCGCCGGGGGCGGGGGCCCCGAAAGAGCTGCGCACCTTCGCCGACCTGCGCGAGGGGGTTCTCGCCGGCCGGAACTTCCGATCGCTGCGGGAGTTCGCGGTCGCAGCCGTCACCGAGGCCGATCACCCGCTTCCCGCGGTCGCGCGCGTCTTCCGGCTGCCGGTGTGGCGCCTCGAGCAGTGGGTCGCCGAGTCCGGATACACCGTCCGCTGAAGCGCGGGGGCACGGCTCGCGCCGCACCCCCACTGGTGCCTCAGAGGGCGCGGAGCTTGTCGAGCAGCGGCGCGGCCACCTCGTCGACGAAACGCTGCTGCTGGGCGTCGCCGACCTGCACGATCGCGATGTCGGTGAAGCCGGCGTCGATGAAGGGCCGCACGCTCTCAGCGAGTTCGTCCAGGTCGGGGCCGCACGCGATCGACTCCGCCACGTCTTCGGGACGGACGAACTGCGAGGCGCCGGCGAACCCCGCGGGCGTGGGCAGGTCGGCGTTCACCGACCATCCACCCGCGAACCAGCGGAACTGGTCGTGCGCCCGGGCGATGGCGGCATCCTTGTCCGGATCCCAACTGATCGGGATCTGACCGATTTTGCGGGACTCGCCGTCGTGGTGCTCGTCCCACCCCGACACGATGTCGGCGTCGGGCTCGGTGGTGATGAGGTGGTCGCCCAGCGGGGCGAAGGCCTTGATGGAGTTCTCGCCCGAGACCGCCACTCCGATCGGGACCCCACCCTCGGGGGCATCCCAGACGCGTGCCGAGTCGACGCGGAAATACTCGCCGTCGTAGGTGACCAGGTCGCCGGTGTGCAGGGCGCGGATGATCTCGATCGCCTCGACGAGCATGTCCTGTCGGGCGTGCACCGCTGGCCAACCCTCACCCACGACGTGCTCGTTGAGGTTCTCGCCCGAACCCAGACCCAGGGTGAACCGGCCGTCGGAGAGCAACTGGAGCGTCGCGGCCTTCTGCGCCACCACCGCCGGGTGGTAGCGCACGGTCGGGCACGTGACGTACGTCATCAGCTCGACGTCGGTGGTGGCCTGGGCGACGGCGCCGAGGACCGTCCAGGCGTAGGGGGCGTGGCCTTGACTGGCCAGCCAGGGGGAGTAGTGGTCGCTTGAGACGAGGAAGTCGTAGCCGGCGCGCTCGGCGCCGATCGCGTAGTCCACGAGAGCCTTGGGGCCGCTCTGCTCGGTCATGAGGGTGTAGCCGAATCGCGTCATGCGGCCACGGTAGGACGCGCGCGGAACGGGTTCGGCGGGGTTGCGCTCCGCGCCGTGATGCGGCAGACGACGGCGGGCCCGCGGCTGATGCCTCGGGCCCGCCGTGTCGCCGAGGGCTCAGTCC
Organism: Microbacterium testaceum; assembly: GCF_003075375.1. GTDB lineage: Bacteria > Actinomycetota > Actinomycetes > Actinomycetales > Microbacteriaceae > Microbacterium > Microbacterium testaceum_E. Next base: position 41,831 of record NZ_QDFT01000008.1, read on the forward strand.
TCGGGGGCGTGGATGACCTTCTCGCCGTCGAAGGTCTCACGTTCCTTCTTCTGCGCGTCGTTCCGGGTCTTGCGCAGGCTCGCGACCGTGGCGACCGCGACTGTGGCGGCGATGAACAGCAGCGAGAACCAGATCGGGATCTCGGGAACCCACAGCAGCGGCTCGCCGCCGTTGATGAACGGCAGCTCGTTGACGTGCAGGGCGTGGAAGACGAGCTTGACGCCGATGAAGGCCAGGATGACGGCCAGACCCTGCGCGAGGTAGACGAGGCGCTCGAGCAGACCGCCGATCAGGAAGTACAGCTGACGCAGACCCATCAGGGCGAAGGCGTTGGCGGTGAAGACGATGTACGCCTCGTTGGTCAGGCCGTAGATGGCGGGAATCGAGTCGACGGCGAAGACGAGGTCGATGAAGCCGATCGCGATGATGACGAGCAGCATGGGGGTGACGAAGCGCTTGCCGTCCTTCTTCACGGTCAGCTTGTCGTCGTTGTACTCCTCGGAGACGGGGAGCACGCGACGCACGAACTGCATGAACTTGCCGTTCGCCGGGTCGCTGTCACCGTGCGAGAACGCCTGCCGGTAGGCCAGGAAGAGCAGCAGGGCGCCGAAGATGTAAAAGATCCACGAGAAGTTCTCGATCAGGGCCGCGCCGACGGCGATGAACGCGCCGCGCATGATCAGGGCGATCACGATGCCGATCATCAGCACCTTCTGCTGGTACTTCTTGGGCACCGCGAAGCCGGTCATGATGATGAGGAAGACGAAGAGGTTGTCGATCGACAGCGCCTTCTCGGTCAGGTACCCGGCGAAATACTCCCCGCCGAACGTCCAGCCCGACACGACGCCGATGCCGACGCCGAACAGCAACGCCAGGCCGATGTAGAACGCGGACCAGCGGGCTGACTCTCCGATGGTCGGTTCATGCGGCTTGCGCACGTGCGCGAAGAACTCGAACACGAAGAATGCGATCGTGATCGCGATCGTGATGATCCAGATGAGGGGGGTGACGCCCACGGCGGCCTCCAAGGGAAATCGGTGTACGACGAGACACCAAGGTCTCCTCCACCCGGCGAGATGGGCCGACGTCCCGGGTCCACGATGGCGTGGACCGTATTGACGGGATCGTCGCGACGGGAGTACTCCCCTTGCTCAGGCGATTCTACGGGAGCCGCCTGGGAGAGTGCGGACTGGACACGTCTCGAGCCGCTGTGGTAGTCGCGGCGAACACGTCTCGGGGTGGCGCGCAAGCCCCGGCGGCGTCGCCACGGGGTCCGAGAGGATGCCGAAACACCCCATTCCGAGGAGGATGACGATGACCGAACGAGAAGAGACCCAGGACGCCCCCGTCATGGACGGCGCGACCGACGCCGGCGTCGACGAGAAGAAGGACGGAGCGCGCGAGCAGCGCGCGGCCGATGCGGCGGTCGAGGACGACGCCGCGCAGGAGGACCTGCAGGACGATCTGCGCAGCATCCGCGGATACGGCGAAGACCGCTGAGTCCCGGACGACTCCCGTCCGGAGCCCGCTGGGGGGCGGGCTCCACGAACGGGAGTCGTCGAAGCGTTCGCGGGTCCCAGCGGATCCGAAGGCGCGCAGCCTTCGTGTCACTCCGCGTCGTCGGTCGGGATCTCGCCCGCGGCGATCGCATCGGCGTAGGTGCGGATGTCGGGGCCGGGCTCGTAGTCGATGAAGCGATCCTTGATGCGTCCGTTGATCTGGGCAAATGCCTCGTCCGACGAGATGCCGTCGTTCTCGCGTGCGACCGCGACGACGGCCTCGCGCAGGACACGGTCCGCGTCGTCGAGGATCTTCTGGCGGGCGGGCTCGTTCCAGGTGATGTCCGAGATGTTCATGGCGACACGATAGGTCGGGCCGGAACCACCGATCCCGGGCTTGCGGTCCCGACGAGGATGTGGAGCGCACCCCTACGCAACCCCCGTGCGTTCGTCGTGCTCGAGGCGAAGATGGGGGCATGTCGATGGATGCCGTGACCCCGGCGATCAACCTGCGGCAACGCCTCGAGTGGTGGGCGCGGGACTACGTCTTCGCGGTTCGAGGTCAGACCCGTGCCCTCACCGGCCGCACGGCGCCCGACCCGCTCGCCGAGGGACCGGGGGTCCCGATCGTCCTGCTCCCGGGGATCTACGAGACGTGGCGGTTCCTGGAGCCGCTCGCCGCAGCCGTGCATGCCCACGGTCATCCCGTCCACGTGGTGACCGAGCTCGGTGGCAACAGGCGCCCCATCGCCTCATCAGCGGCCCAGGTGTCGGCGCTCATCGAGGCTCGCGGGCTCGACGAGGTCGTCCTGCTCGCGCACAGCAAGGGTGGACTCATCGGAAAGCACGTGATGGCTTTCGACCCCGTGGGTGCGCGCATCCGCGGAATGGTCGCGGTGGCGACGCCGTTCGGTGGTTCGCGTTACAGCCGCGTCATGCCGACCCCCTCGCTCCGCGCATTCGCGACGGGGGATGCCACGATGCGAGCGCTCGCCGCATCCGCCGAGGTCAACACCCGGATCGTGTCCATCTACGGCCCTTTCGATCCGCACATACCGGAGGGCAGTGAGCTCGCGGGAGCGCGCAACATCGAGCTCGCCGAGGGTGGGCACTTCCGCGTCCTCGCCTCGCCGCGCGTCGTGGCGGAGGTCATCCGCCTCGCCGGCTGACTCGACCGGCCGCGCGCGCTCAGGGGAGGAGCACGGTTCCGACGTGGTCGTCGCTCTCGAGAGCATCGGATGCCACGGCCGTCACGACCATCTCCTCGACCGCGATCGCGCCGGAGAGCGTCGTCAGGAAGGCTGTGTCGGCGGCATCGCGGCCCGTGGCGATGCGGACGAGGTGCGGACGCGGCGCGAGTCGCGTGGCATCCACGATCTCCCATCTCCCTTCGACGAATGCCTCGACGACGGCATGGAAGTCCATCGGGTCCAGCCCGGGGGCGAAGGCCGAGACCAGGCGGGCCGGCACGCCACGGGCGCGCAGAAGAGCGATCGTCAGATGCGCGTAGTCGCGGCAGACGCCCTCACGGGCGCGGAGCGTTTCGGAGGCGGAATCGGTCGGACCGCTCGAGCCGGGGACGTAGCGGAGATGATCGTGGACCCACTGGGACACATGGTGAAGCGTGTCACGTGCGGACGCGTCCGGGAATCGCGACGCCGCCTCGGTGAGGGCGTCGGAGGGGGCGTATCGGCTGGGTCGCAGGTAGCGCACGGGATCGAGCTCGTCGGATGGCGCGGGGGCGGCCGGGGCGCGGGTCTCCGCGCTATAGCGCACCGTCACGGGTCCCCGGGGGAGGCTGGCGCGGTGGAGTCTGCCTCCGTGCGCGTCCGGGCTCACGAGGACCTCGACCGGCTCATCGACGGCGACGACGACGAGCTCCTCGTCGTCGACCCATGCGGCGGGCGGCGCGATCGACAGGACCACGTCGGCGTCGGCACCCACGCGCAGAACGAGGTTGACCGAGACCGTCGCCCTCATGCGGCGGCACCCGGCACGAGGGGAGCCGACGCCGACGACTCCGGAGCCGTGCTCGCCAGGCCGCAGCAGCCGAGGCTCCACTCGGCGCAGACATCGGCCACCGCGCACCGCATCCTCTGCAGAAACGCGGTGACGGCCTGCGTCTCGCCCTCGCTCATGCCCCGCGTGGCCTGCATCATGCGTGCGTGCATCGCGGCGAGCGTCTCGCGCATCTCCGCGTCCGCGTGCGAGGTGAGGGACACGACCACCTTTCGACGATCCGACGGGTGAGGAGCGCGGGCCACGTGGCCCGAGCGCTCGAGTCGATCGAGGAGAGCCGTGACGGACGCCGTCGAGACCCCGAGGTGGCGCGCGAGGGTGATCGGGGTCACGTCCTGGTCCGCGGCGCCCGCTCGCGTGAGGAAGCGCAGGACGAGCAACTCGTTCTCTCCCATGGCCATCGACGTCTGCGTCTGCCGGCGCATGGTCATCTCGGCCGCGCGGTAGAGGCGCATGGCCTCCATCACCCGTGCGCCCCGCTCGTCCTCGGTGCTCTCGCTGTACCAGTACGACGGAGGTGAGGTGCTGTGCCCGTTCATCCACGCTCCTAATAACTCACTTGCCTATTCGCTAGTCTAACTAGTAAGTTGTCACTCAAGCAACGAGCAGAGGGGTACACCATGGCGAAGCTTTTCTACGGCACGACCACCGAGCCGATCACGATCGATGACCGCATGCTGGCGCACGTCAAGGTGGTCGTGGCGACCAAGCTGCGCCGAGGCGAGAGCTTCACCCTGTCTTGGGTGCACGGAGCGGACGAGCCGGTGGGGCGCTCGACCATCTGGTTGCAGCCGTCCATCCCCCTGCGGTTCGTCTTCGATTCCGAGCAGCCCGAGGCCCTCGACCAGAACCTCCTCAAGCGCATGGCGAACGACGCCAACTCCTCGCGCGGACTCAGCCTGGACATCGACATCGAAGAGCCCGCCGTCCGCACCCCCGCGCGCACCGCCCCCGCCAAAGCCGCACGCTCGCTGGCCCGGGCCGCGTAACCGACCGTCTGCGGCTTCTCTCGACATCCCGGCGCAGCCGCGACGTCTCACCCCGCCGTCGGGCAACCGTGCCGGCGACACCTCATCAGGAAGAAGAAGATGGACCCCATCGCGTCCTGGGATCTGCCCACAGAGCCCCTCACGATCATCACCGCAGGGGATTTCGAGGCCGTCACTGCCGCGTGACGTCCACCTCGCCATCGGCGGGCGGCGTCCGGCCCTCGGCCCGGATGCGCAGAACGCCGAGAGCGAAGAACACAGCCCCCACCGTCAAGAAGCCGAGCTTCGGGGCGATGGGCGAGTCGGCGGGGAAGAGCAGAGTCGGCACCGCGCAGATGAGCGCCGAAACAGAACTCGCGATCGCCCCGAGGGGGAACCTCGTCTCTCGCGTCACCGTGTACCTCCCTTCCCGTGTCTGCGGCCAGCATAGGCGCGACGCGTAGCGCTCTCGCGTCCATCCGTCCAGCGTCGCGCTTTCGGATCGGGTGCTGGCTACGGTGACCGGACCGACGAAAGGAACACCCATGCGTTCCCCCCTCATCGCGACGACCGTCGCAGCCCTCCTCGTCACCGGTGGTGCGGCACCCGCGTTCGCCGCGTCGCCGGTATTCGCCGAGCCCGCCCCGGTCCTCGTGGTCTCACCGATCGACGCGGCGACGTCGGCGTCCGTCCCTCTCGTCGCTTCGTCCGGCGTCGTCGAAGACGGTCCCGCTCAGACCGATCCGGATCCCGAGGCTGAGGGCGGTCGGCTCGCCTTCGTTCTCGTCCCCCTCCTCGCGGCCGCCGTCGTGGTCGTCGGGGCGATCGTCGTCATCGCTCGCGGCCGACGTGGCCGGCGGGGCGACTGACGACGCCGATCACGGGACGATGTAGCCCGCCGCCCGGACCAGCGCGTACCACTCCGCGCGCGTCAGGGCGATCTGCGATCCCGCCGCGGCATCCGTGATGCGCTGCGGGGTCGTCGTGCCGAGGACTACCTGAATGCCGGCCGGATGCCGAGTGATCCAGGCGACCGCGATCGCCAGAGCGGTGACGTCGTAGCGCGCCGCCAACTCGTCGATGACGGCGTTCAGCTCGGCGTACTCGGGGTTCCCGAGGAACGTGCCGCCCCCGGCTCGCGTGCCCTGGATCGGCGACCACGCCTGGAGCGTGATCCCCGCGATCCGGCAGTACTCCACGAGTCCGCCGCCGTCCCGGACGACCGATTGCCCGGTGCTCTCCATGTTCGACGCGAGCCCCTGGACGACGAGCGGGGCATGCGCGATCGACAGCTGGACCTGATTGGCGACGATGGGCTGACGAACGGCCGTCCGCAGCAGGTCGATCTGCCGGGGCGTGTGGTTCGAGACGCCGAAGGCGCGTACCTTTCCGGCAGCCTCGAGGTGATCGAATGCCCGAGCGACCTCTTCGGGCTCGACCAGCGCATCAGGGCGATGCAGCAGGAGGACGTCGACGTAGTCGGTTCTCAGCGCGCGCAGCGACGCCTCGACGGAGCTGACGAGGTGGTCGTACGAGAAGTCGAAGTACGGCCCCTCGCGAACGATGCCCGCCTTCGTCTGCAGACGGATCTCGTCGCGCTCCGAGGAGCTGAGGTCGAGGGCCTCTGCGAACCTCGTCTCGGCGGAGTGGAGGGACCGGGCGTAGATGTCCGCGTGGTCGAAGAAGTCGATGCCGGCGTCGCGAGCCGCGATGTAGAGGGCTTTGACGTCGTCGTCGGTCTTGTCGTCGATGCGCATCATGCCGGCGACGACGTTGGGGACAGTCATGCCGGTGGGGCCGAGGGGGAGTGTTCGCATCCCTCGACGCTAGTGCGCCGCCGGCGGCTCCGGGGGGAACGGATCGGTCTCGCCCTCGTGGCCGTGCTCGGCTCGGGACTCGGCCGCCGTCTCGGAGTTCGCGCGACCGGCGTCATCGAGCGGTGCGGAGGCGTCTTCTGCGGACGCGGACGCAGGCTCGGCGAGCGCGCCGTCCTCCTCCAGCTCGCGCGGGACGGCGCGCAGCAGTTCGCTCAGCTCGGCCATGAAGCTGGTGAGCTGTTGCTGCTGCCACCGCAGATCCCGCGCGCGGTCCTCTGCGTCGCGCAGGGCCTGCGTCGCGTGGCCCATGATGCGGTCCGCGATGTGGGCCGCCCGGTCGCGTGCCGTATCGAGCGCCGCCCGCGCCCGAACCTGCGCGTCGGCCTCGATCTGCTGCGCCTGCGCGCGGGACAGGCGCTCGAAGTCGTCGGATCGCGCACCGATGCGCCGCGCGTGCTCGAGGGCCGAGGCCACTTGATCGCTGGCGTCGGAGGTGATGCGCTCGGCGTGCGCGACGGCCTGATCGTGCAGGACCATGAACTCCTGCTGGGCCTCGTCCTGCCGACGGGTGAGCGACTCCTCGAACTCCAGGACGCGGGCGGTCATCTCACGGACGTCGTGCTCGGCCTTGGCTCGGAGATCGCCGGTCTCGCGCGACACGAGGCTCCGCAGGGCCGCGGCTCCCTTCTCGGCTTCGGTGCGGATCGCGGTCGCCTCGCGCTCGGCCTGGGCGACTTTCTCCGCGGCGTGGGCGCGTTCGCGCTCCAGACGTGCGTCGTGGGCGGTCGCCTCTGTCTCGATCCGGAGGCGCACCTGGTCGGCATCGTGCTGCGCCTCGGCCCGCAAGCGCGCCTGCTCTGCGACGGCCTCCTCGCGAAGCGACGCCGCTTCGCCCTGGGCGCTGACGAGGAGGCGATCGGCCTGGGCCACCGCGTTCTGCACGAGGACGGAGGCCTGCTCTTCTGCCACCCGCAGGATCGCCTCGAACTGCTGCCTCTCCTGGGTGGGGTCGGCGCCGGTGCCGCTTTGTGCGACGAACTTCTCGGACAAGGCTGCGACGCGGCTCTCGGCATCGGCGACGCGCGCGGAGGCTGCGCGAAGCTGGTCGTTCAGCGCGGCGAGCTGGTCCGCGTGCGATCGCGCAGCCTCTTCGAACCGGTTCTCGAAGTCGGCCTGCACCCGGGCCGAGATCGCGGCGACACCGGCGCGTTCCTCTGCCGCTTCCGCCGTCAGCCGGCGAACGCGCTCAGCCAGAGTCCGGACGGCGTCGTCCACCGCTTCGCGGTCGTACCCTCGGAAGCCGACAGGGAACACCATCGGCGCCTCTGGATCGGATGCCGTGGCCTCCCAGAGGACGTCCAGGGGGGACTCGGCGGCGGGCGGTGGCGGGACCGTGGGGGCTTCGTCGATGGCCCGGTCACCGCGACCTCGATCATCTGTGTTGTTCACGGTTCCTCCGGAATCGGTCGCCCCGGGTCATCGAACGGACGGCGGGACATCGGGCTGTCGCGGGGCGACGGTCTGAGCGGGGCGGACAGAGGAGATGCGCGGTCTCGCAGGCGGGGTACGGGTCTGCGAGACCGCGCATCGGGGGATGAGCGGTCGTGCTGGGAGAGTGGGATCTTGGGGGAGAGCCGCACGACGACCGCCCGAGATCGAGGCTGACACATTCCGGATGGCGCCCCCGAGGATTGTCGCCATTTCTCACCCCAGGATTCGCCCGTCCGAGGCGGAGATTCGACGCCGGGCACGGGGCGACCGCGCCGAAGCTGCGAAGCACTGAGGCGGTGACGACCGCGAGTTCGACCTTCTCTGCGATCACGGGCGTTCGAGGCGCGGACAGGGCGAAAGCATCAAGCGGTGCGGCCCCCCGGCTCGCGTGCGATGCTCTCGCCCTGCCCGCGGAACCAGCTTCACGCGCTCGGCGGCTGAGGAGTGACCGTCGCAGCGCAAAATCACCCACGATCCGCGGCAGATCACCCGTCCACTCGAGGGGGAGGGGTGAGGAGGCGGTAATGTGGCCGGGCGCGACCCAGGAGGAGCCGATGTCGAAGACCCTCGAGAGGACCGTCGAGCCCGCCGCGAGGTCGCGCGACTCCTCGCGGCGCCTCGCGACACTCGGCGCGGGCTGCGCGTTCGTGAGTGCGGCTCTCATCTGGTTCTGTCGCGCAGAGGATCCGAGCGTGCACTACGTCAGCCAGCTGGGTGCGACGGGCATGCCGACGGCGCCGCTGTTCAATCTTGCCCTGCTGCTGCTGGCCATCGCAGCCGTCATGGTCGATCGCGCACTCCTGTCCCGCCGCGTCGGGTACGTCGCGGGGTGGCCGATCGCGACGACGCTCCTGGTGTGCGGGCTGTGCTTCGGCTTCGCCTCGGTCGTCACGTGCTCGCCGGGATGCCCCGTCCCGTTCACCGCTGGTTCGCTGCCACAGGACCTCGTTCACATCACTTTCGCGGTCCTCGGTTTCCTGCTCGCGATCGTGGCGATGGCGCAGACGGCGATGCTGCGCCGACGTCCGTGGATGCGGGCGGTGAGCACCCTAACCCTCACCGCCGTGGGCGTCACCTCGTTCACCGGCGCCATGATCGCGCTTTTCCGTGGAGACACCGTGTTCGGGGGGAATCTCGAATTCGCGGCGGCCACGCTCGCCATCGTCTGGTTCGGGGTATTCGGCCTGCAGGTCGCCGCAGATGCGCTCGCCGCGGACGGTGGACGGCCTGCCGATGAGGGGCGCGTCCCGTGAGCACGCCCACAGGACGGTCTCGAGTTCCGGGCGTCCTGCGTCGTCTGCGGCCTCTTCTGTCGTGGCTGATCTCTCTCGTCTCGCTCCTCGTCATCCTCGCCGTCCTCCGTGGCGCCGGTGTTCCCCTGTCGTTCCCGGGTGTCCTGGTCGTGATGCTGTTCCTGTTCACCGCGCGCGCGGTGATCGGATGGCGGCGCGGGCGCCGGCGCCGTCTCAGATCTCCGAGTCGGTCTCGATGAGTCCCCACGCGTGCGCGGCGCGGATCGCGCTCGACCGGTCGGAAACCTCCAACTTGCGATAGAGACCTTGCAACTGGGTCTTGACCGTGTTCGGCGACACGACGAGCGCACGCGCGATATCGGCGATGGTCGACGTGGGCGTGAGCTGCGCCAGGACGACCTGCTCCCGTTTGGTCAGGTGCGGCACGCTCACCGACGAGGCGAAGAACGACCGGCGCTCCTCCAGGCGATCCCGTGTCTCGGAGGAGAGCATCTTGTGGACCACCGCTCGGTCCTCGGGCGCGACCGCGCTCCAGGGACTCCACAGATCGTGGCGGATGCTCAGTGCCTCGGCACGTTGGACCGTCGTCCGGTGCGCGGCCGATCCGTTCAGGCGTACGTCGGCGACGATGCTCACCACCAGGCTCTCCAACGCCGCCCGAGGGGAGGGCTCATGATGCAATCCCCACTTCACGCTCATCACGTAGGACTCGTGCGTACGTCCCGCGTAGAGGTTCGACAACGCGATCGCGGGAGCGGTGGCGGCCGAGAGCGTGTACGGGCCCTCGAAGAGCGAGATCGCCTTCCTCGCCTGTCGGAGTGCGATGAGGACCTTCGCCCGTGCGGTCAGCAGGTGGATCGACTGGAAGTGGGACGGGGGTGTGCTCCGGGTTCGGGCCGTCCAGGCCCGCAGGAGGCCGAGGGCATCGGATGCGGCACCCGAGAGGAGGAAGGAGAGAGCGTGGACGGATGCCGCATAGGGCCACAGCTCGCGCGCACCCGCGTTCGCGGGCAGGTCGTCGAGCAGGGCCCGCGCTCGCGCGGCATCGCCGTCCTCGAGGTGCAGCCACGCCTCCGCGATACGGAGGCCCTCTCCCCAGGGCGACGATTTCCACGTCTCGTCGGCGTTCGCCTCGACCAGGCTCCGGGCGCCGGCGACATCTCCCTCGAGCAGCTCCAGGATCGCGGTCGCTCCCCGAGCCCGGAGCCGCCGCGCCGGGGGAGCGGTGCGTTCCGACTGGGTCAGCGCGATCCGCGCGTCACGCAGTTTTCCCATGGCGAAGGCGGTCATCCCGACCTGATACCACCCTTCAGAGGCGGCTTCCGGGCTCAGGCCCCGGGCCTGTCGAAGCGCTTCGCCGAGGGTGGCGGACGATTCGGTTGACAGGGCGAACCTTCCCGCTGCGCGCAGCAGACCCACGCGGAGCGTGAGCGCCTCGACGCTCGCTCCGACGGGGGTCCTGGCATCCGGGAGTTGAGAGAGCGCGGTGACCGCGAGAGCCGGCGTGTCCGTGGATGATGCGGTGCGCGGGTCGAGCGACAGCAGCGCATCCACCGCGTGCGGCGACGAAGGCCCGCTGGTCACGAGCTCATCGAGGAGTGCGGGCAGGCACTCGGCGTCACGAGCCCAGATCTCGGGGCCCGAACTGTGGAGGATCCTCGCCAGGGAGTCCCTCTGGCCGGCGTCCGCGGCCAGCTGAGCAGCCAGGAGAGGCTCGCCGGTGTCGACGAGATGCTCCATGAGCTGGATCCTCGAGCGGCCCACGCGGTCAGGATCCCGGGCGGTGATGTCGCGCAACCACTTCTCGCGAACGGGCTCGGCCAGAGTCAGCCGGGTGGAACTCGGCCAGGCCAGGCCGGCGTCCTGCAAGCGCGCTAGGAGCTCGCCCGGAGAGCCGATCGACGGATCCACGCCGAGGGCGTCGGCGATGTCGGCGGTCACGTAGGGGGCCACCGCGAGCATGCGGATGTCGTCGGTCACCGGCACGTTCAATCGGTGCTCGAACTCCGTCGTCAGCGCGGTCGCCGCGAAGTCGGCCAGCACGGCGGCCTCGCCGCGCGTGCGCAGGGGCAGGGCCTCCAGCCGGAGACGCGAGGCCGCCAACTGCGCCAAGGCGGGCCAGCCGTGGATCTTCGCGGCGAGATCATCGATCGCCACTTCCGTGGTGACCACCTCGTTCAGTCGGAGCACCTCTGCGATTTCGTCTCGAGTCATGAGCAGGGCGTCGGCGGGGACCACGTGGACGTCGAATTCCAGCGCGACCAGCGGGCTCTCCAGCCCCGTCGCGTGACGGGTTGCGACGACGATCCGCAGGTCGGTGTCCGCGCGGAGGAGCTCCACGAGCCGGTCGGTCGAGAGGCCGGACGCATCGGTGTGGTTGTCCACGAGCAGTATGTGTGCGGAGGGGCCTGTCGCGAAGGCGTCCGCGATGCGCTCCGCGGCATCCGGGCCCGCCTGAGCACCGTCGATGAACTGAACGCCGAGGTCCTGTTCCTCGTCGAGAAGGGCGGCGAACTGACGTAGGAGAGAGCTCTTGCCGACTCCGGCGGGACCGCGGACGAGTACCACGTCGCCGGACAGCGCCTCGCGCAGGCGGGCCAGGGATGCCGACCGCGTGGCCCAGAACCGGCTCGTCCGCCGGCTCGTGCGGGCGCCAGGGGTGACAGAATCCACGTCGATCAGCATCGTTACCTCCAGTAGCTGGGATGACGGCTCCTCTTCGGGTGAGGAGTCGCGTCGACGCGACGAAGGAGCGGTCGCGTTGGAACGATCCTGAGGGTGACGCTCGGCGCGGACCGACCAAATCCGCCACTTTCATCCCCCACGTCATCCCCTCATCACCCCCCTCTGCATCACCCTTTTCATCACCCTTTTGCCCTCGGCTCCGGCTTCGTCCCCCGCCGCGTCTGAGGGCGGCGTCAGGAGTGTCGCGGATCCGGCCCTAGGCTGCCTGCGACCTCGACGACGCCCTCGTCGAGATGGGAAGGCGGAGTTCGAGTGGACATGCAGCGAGTGGTGCGCATCCTGCGCGCCTATTGGATGACGATCGGGGCCCTGTTCGCGCTGGGAGCGTTGGTCGGTCTGGGGTGGAGCGCGCTGCAGCCGAGGGTTTACACGGCCGACGCGAGCGGGTACGTCGCAACCGTCTCGTCCGACGGATCGACCGGATCCGCCCTCGCGGGTGATCAATTGGCGCTCTCCAAGGTGAAGTCGTTCGTCGACATGGGGTACTGGCGCAGCGTCGCCGAGGCCGCGCGGGAGTCCCTCGGCGTGGAGGACAGTCCGGAGTCGCTCGTTCAGCGCGTGCGGGTCTCGAACCCCGTCGAAACCGTCAATGTGCGGGTGGATGCCACCGGGTCGACTCCCGAGTCGGCGCGGGACCTCGCAGAGGCGTGGATCCGTGGCATGACGACCCAGGTCGACGAACTCGAGACGGGAGGCTCCGGTCAAGGCGCGGTGCGGCTCATCGCCGGAGACTCGGCACGCCTGCCGACGTCGCCCTCCTCGCCGAACGTCAAAGTCGATGTGGCCGTCGGGGCGATCGCCGGAGGCGTGCTCGGCGTCGTCTTCGCACTCGTGAGGCGCACCTTCGACCGGCGCGTCCGAACTGTCGAGGACATCACCGCCGCGGTCGGTGCCTCGGTTGTCGGCGTCCTCCCCATCGACAAGGAGCTCGCGAACGGACGGGCGGTGTTCTCCTTCACCGACACCCACGATGGGCGGGGCTCCTTCGCGCACAAAGAAGCGGTCCGGGAGCTGCGCACGAACCTGCAGTACGTCGACGTCGATCACCCCCCACGGGTCATCGTGGTGACGAGCCCGCTCCCGGGCGATGGCAAGTCGACGACCGCCGCGAACCTCGCCGTCAGCATCGCCGCGACGGGGCAGTCGGTGATCCTCATCGACGCAGACCTGCGTCGCCCGGTCATGGGCGGGGTGTTCGGCTTCTCGGACGACGTCGGACTGTCCGACGTGCTCGCCTCCCGCGCGCAGATCGAGCAGGTCGCGCATCAGGTCGATGATCATGGGCGTCTCTTCGTCGTCGCCGCCGGGCGAACCCCTCCGAATCCGACCGAGATGGTCGGTTCCCAGCGCATGCAAGCGCTCGCTCGGAAGCTCGCCGAGGACATGGTGGTGATTGTGGACTCGCCGCCGACCCTCGCGGTCGCCGACGCCGCGGTCATCGGGAGTTGGGCGGACGGGGTGGTGCTGGTGGTCACAGCCGGTCGGACGACCGATGACATGCTGACCCGCGCGGTCGACAACCTGTCGAAGACGCGGGGGCGCCTGCTGGGTATCGTCCTCAACCGAGCGCCCCTGCGCGGACCGGACTCTTCCTATTACGGAGCCCGCTACGGCGGAGCCTACGGGTACAGCGAGCCCGACGCCGACACTCGGAAAGGGGCGAAGCGGACGAGAGGTCGCGATCGGCGACCCTCCTCGGTCATGGGCGCTCCGGGTGCGACGGGCCCGCGTCGCCGCTCCGGTACGGCCTCGGACGATGCCCGAGTCGGGGCTTCGGGTGAGGTTCGTCGCAGCCGCGGGTGAGGCGTTGGGTCAAGGTGCCGGACGGGGCGGGCCCGTCTGGTGGTGATCGGCGGACCCGCTTGATGGGTGACCGCCGGATCCACGTCGGACGGCGAGGCGTGGGCACGCGAGGCGGAACGCTCGTCGCAGGCTCCCGCACTCGAGATCGGACCCGCGGAGTCGCCGTCGCCCCGGGCCTGCGGGCGACGACCGTCGGGGCTGAGGCGAACCGATCGGTGGGCGCAGTCAGTGCGCGGTGCCGCCCGGAGCGACGACGGCTCGGAAGGTTTTCGCGAGGATGGCGATGTCGCCCACCAGCGACCAGTTCTCCACGTAGAAAAGATCGAGTCGGATGGCGTCCTCCCACGCCAGAGAAGACCGCCCGCTGACCTGCCAGAGGCCGCTCATTCCCGGACGCACGATGAGCCGACGCCGCGCGTCGTCGTCGTAGAAGGCGACCTCTGCGTCACGCTGCGGGCGGGGACCGACGAGACTCATCTGGCCGAGGATGACATTGAAAAGCTGGGGCAGTTCGTCCAGCGAATAGCGGCGGAGCCAACGGCCGATGGGAGTGATCCGGGGGTCTTGCTCGACCTTGAAGAGAGGAGTGTCGGCCCGCCCCTGCGCACGGAGAAGCTCCTGCAGCGCGGTGTCGGCTCCGTCGACCATCGAGCGGAACTTGAACATGTCGAACGGGATGCCGCCCTGCCCTACTCGTTCCTGACGGAACAGGATCGGTCCCGGACTCGACGTTCCGACCATCACCGCGACGGCGGCGAGGAGAGGGGAGAGCAAGATGACCAGTACGCTCGCCCCCGCCACGTCGAAGATCCTCTTCGACAGCTGTTGAGCCCGCGAGTAGCGGGGGGTCTCCACGTGGATCAGCGGAAGACCCGCAACCGGTCTGGTGTGCAGGCGCGGTCCGGCCACATCGGTCAGGTTCACCGCCACGATGAGCTGTCGCCGGCGGGGGTCGAGGCTCCACCCTATGCGTCGGATGTCGTGCGGGTCGAGCACGGAGCCGCCGGAGACGAGGACCCCGTCGGCGTCCAGGTCGTCCAGTCGGCGACGAAGGAGATCGGATTGCTCGTCCGACCAGGATGTAACGCCCACGACGTGGCCGACGCTGTGCAGGCCGGCGACCCGAAGGCCGGCCGACGGTTGCCGGGCGAGTTCGGCGGACACCCGGGCGTTCTCATCCGAACTGCCGACAAGCACGACGCGCGTGCCCATCGATCCCGCGCGACGTCGGTGTGCGAGAAGCCGGCGGCAGAGCAGGCGCCCCATGACGAGCGAGATGCAGCCGAGGGGCAGGCTGAGGAGGAAGTATCCGCGTGAAAGGTCGGCGGTAGTCAGGTAGGCGGCGATGGCGACGATGCCGAACACCTGCATCGATGCGGTGACCACCAGTCGGAGCTCGACGGCACCGTAGCCGATGATGCGTTCCTGTCGTGAACCTCCGAGCGCGAGCGCCAGCATCCAGGCCGCGCCCACGACGATCGAGACCACGCTGTAGTCGAGATTCGATGAGGCCACTTCCGCCGAGCGCGATCCCAGCCACATGAACTGTGTGCCGAAGACGACGAGCGAGATGACGATGGCATCGGCGAGGAGTACCCAGCGTGCGTAGCGTCGTTGCCAGGGGGCTCTCTTCGTCGGTCGCTTACGCCCCGCATCGGGCGAAAAGCCGGGTGAGTCGTGGTGCGAAACAAGTGCCTTCACGGATGGTCCGCCTTCCGCGTCCGAGGACGTTCTCTCTGCACGGCGCTCGTCCGTCATCGCCGCTGAGCGCGATGACTCTGCCACCGCCCTCGGAGCGAGCCGTGCGACCGACACCGCGTGCTGGCCGGGTGAGGGGTTCGTGCGGAGCGTCGTCGACCGCGTTCCGCTCGACCACCGTCGAGGTCGATGGCCACCGAGAGCGGGATGCCGACAGTGGCCCCCGTCTCGTGCAGAGCAACCGGTTCTCGCCTCAGTTCTCACCCCGCCCACCGAGGCATTCACCATGCGATCGACGCGGTGGGGCGCCGTCCCGACGAGCGCGCCGAGAATGTTTACATGTTCATGTGAGAATGGCCCATCGCTCAGGCTTGAGCCATGAGCGAGTTGACCGACCCCTGGACCGATTTCGCCCGCGAGCTCGGAGTGCGGATGCTCCGCGCCCGCGCGGAGAAGCAGATGTCTCAGGAGCAGGTGGCTCATGCCGCCGGCCTCGCGACTTTCACCTATCGCAAGCTGGAGAAGGGCGAGTCCAATCCGGGTACTGCCGCGAATCCGCGTCTCAGGACCCTCGTTGCTCTCGCCGAGGTGCTGGATGTCCCTCTCAGCGACCTTCTGCCCGTCCCTCCGGAAGGTCTCGCAACCGGCCGGTGAGGGGGATGTCGGAGGTGTGCGTTTCACTGTGTTCGTGCCCACCGATGTTCGGACCGTCGCGCGCGACGGTCCCTCGAGGAAGGTGCACGCCATGAAAGACGAGACCCCCCGTAACCTCCCGTCGGTCCGACGGTGCGCATTCGCATGGTGCGCGACCCCACACGGCGAAACAGTCCACCCCGCGGACGAGGACCACCGCAGCGAGGGCTTCGCCCTGACCATCAGGGCGAGAGACGTGCGGACGCACGGCGACGGGGACACCGTCGACGTCGAGATCGGTGTCCTCCGGCGCCAGGACGACGATTCGACCTGGATCGTCATCGAGACGGGCGAGCGGTCGTCGGTCGCGATCCACCTCGACGACGCCGCGGCTATCGGGCGCCGGATCCTCCGCGAGACGCATCGGGCACGCGGGGTCGCCGTTCCCCCGACGGCATCCTCGATCGCGTGAAGCGGGGGCTCAGCTCTCGGAACGATTGCGGCGCTCGACGCGTCGGTCATGCAGCCAGGTCCACACCGCTGAGCCGGCGTACAGGGCGCAGAGGGGCAGGGCGATGACGAGCATGCTCAGCAGGTCGGCGGGGGGCGTGACAGCGGCGGAGAAGACGATGATCACGACGAGAGCGACCCGCCACCCCCGCACGATCGTGCGCCCGCTGAGCACCCCGACCGCATTCAGCGCGATCAAGACCAGGGGCGACACGAAGGAGAGGCCGACCCCGACCACGAGCTTCAGGAGGAAATCGAAGTACTGACTCGCCGTCAGCATCGTGGTCGATCCGGCGGGGGCGAAGCCCGCGAGCAGTGTCACGATCTGCGGCACCACCATCCATCCGAAGGCGACGCCGCCGAAGAACAAGGGAACGGCAGTCGCCACGAACAGGAGGCCGGCGCGCCGTTCGCGCGAGGTGAGCCCGGGTACCAGGAACGCCCACCCCTCGAAGATCCAGACCGGCGCCGCGAGCACGATGCCGAGCGCGAGGGCGATCTTGAAGCGCAGGTCGAAGGCCTCGCCGATACGGGTGAAGTTCAGCCCCGTGAGCGAGGGGCCCTGAAGATGCCGCAGGGGCTCGGCTGCGGCGGCGATCACGAGGTCGCTCATCGCGAACCCGGCGATACCGGCGACAGCGACGGCGATCGCGCAGATGGTCACGCGACGCCGCAATTCGGACAGATGGGCGAGGAGCGGCATCCGGCCCCCGTCCCCGGCCCCCTCCGGGGTCGGGAGATGCCGCGTCCCGCGGATCACGTCGTCGACGTCGTCGTGTCGGGGCGACCGGTCTCGGTGGTCTCGTCGGTGGAACGGCCGGGCTCCGACGCGGAGTCCTTCGTCTCCGAGCGCAGGATGCGGACCGACTGGCCGACGCTCTTGGCCAGCGCGGGGAGCTTCGCCGCGCCGAAGAGGAGAACGACGACGGCGAGGATGAGCAGTAGATGCCAGCCCGAGAACGCATTTCCGAAGATGCCCATGGCGACCTTTCTGTCGTGGATCCTCCCATCGTGCGAGCGCGAGCCGCATCGCCGGGGGATTACCGGCTCAACCTCGCCCGTCCGCCATTCCTACTTCACCCGCACCACGGGGACGCGATGATTTCCGGGGGTGAGGAGGTCCGGAAGAGGAGGGCGGTGTACTGGACGCCGTGCGTGAATGACGCGCGAGAGGAGAGTGCGATGCTCGAGGCCGTTCGATGATGCGTGACCGTCTGGTGATCGTGTGCACCGCCAACATGATCCGCTCGCCTTTCATAGCGGGCCTGCTCGCATCGCGGCTGGCCTCATCCCCTCAGGTTCGGCTCCATCTGGAGAGCGCGGGGACGGCCGCTCGGCCGGGGGCCTCGGCGACCGGTGAGGTGCTGGAGGTGGCACGGACGTACGGAATGGACCTCAGCACTCACCGCGCACGGCGACTGACGGACGGCATCCTCCAGCCGGGAGACACGGTGCTGTGCGCCGAACGCGCGCATCGCCGGGTCGTCCTCGACCTGCGACCAGACCTGGTCTCGTCGGTCTTCACGGTGCGCGAGTTCGCGCGACGCGCCGAGGCGGTGTGCGCGCGAGGCGAGGCGACCGACTGGCCGTCGATGGTTCGGGCGGCGGGGCGGCAGCGCCTCGCGACGCCCGGCGAGGGAGGTGGCGAGGACGACATCGTCGACCCGATCGGCGGCTCGCGGTCGGTGTGGCGCGACTTCGAACGCCAGGCCACTCTGGCGGTGTCGAGCATCCTGGGGGCCGTTTCGACGCTCTCCGTTCCGACATCCGCCACGAGCGAGCCGCGACCCATGACGCGGCGGGAGTATCGCCGCCGCTCCGTCGGCGCTTCCTCGCACCCGGTCGTGCGGGGGGCTTGACGATGCTGGGCCTCGACATCGACAAGCTGGTGCTGGTGGGCATCCTGATCGGTCTCGTCGTAGGACCCGGTCACCTGCGCGAGTGGAGCCGGGAGCTGCCCCGTCGCATCGGTCGTCTTCACGCGCTGTACCAGCAGGGGCGCTCGCAGGTACTCCGCGAACTCGAGACCGCGGCCCCCGAGTGGAGGGAATACGACCCGCGCCGTCTCGACCCTCGTCGGGTGCTTCGCGAGGTCGCGTCCGCGGACGCGCCGGAAAGTATCGCCCCGTGGCGGGTGACCTCAAACCCGACTTCGGGTGTGGTTTCGGGTGACTCGTCGGCAGACCAGGGCGGTCACGGTCACGCCGGCGAGGGCGCCCACGGCATTGGCGACGACATCCCCCGCACTCGCGGTGCGGCCGGGGAGGAGGACCGCCTGGGCGGTCTCGATGATCGTCGGGACGCCCAGCGACACGACCAGCACGACCCAGGGCCAGCGCCGCAGGAAGACGGCGAGCAGGACACCGAAGGGCACGAACAACAGCACGTTCAGCGCGAAGTCGACCTGCAACGGGTCCGCGCCGGGGAAGACCGCGTAGATGACGCCGTAGGCGAAGCCCGCGTCCCGATCGAGATGGTCGGGCCACAGGAGGATCACGGCCAGCCCCGCCGCGTAGAGCCCGCCCAGGACCAGGACGGCGCGCCGACGGGCGCTGATCTCGCGGCCCGGCCGCGCACCTCGCCCTGAGGCCGGCCCCCGGGGACGCACGCCCCACGGCGGCGTGCGTGCGGGGGAGCGGGCGGGCCGCGGCATCCTCAATCCTTCCTGGCGAACGTCCGACGGACGATGCGCAGCAGACCGAGGAAACCGAACAGCCCGACTCCTGCGCCCAGCACCGCGAAGAGCGTGATGGATCCCCCGAGCACGGGGCCACCACCGCTCACGATGAGCACGACAGCCAGGACGACGGCCGCGATCGACACGAGCGTCGACGCGATCTCCGCCGTCGCGCGGTCGAGAAGGCCGCGCAGGTCGCGGCCGTCCTCGCCGCGCAGGGTGATGCCGATCGACCCCTTCTCGGCACCGGTGAGCAGCGCGTCCAACCGACGCGGGATCTGTTCGAGGCGCGCCATGCCGATCACCGCGTTCGCCTGCACGTCGGTGGCCATGCGTGAGAGGGACAGCGTGCGGCGCAGGAGGGTGGGCATGAGCGCGAGCGCGCGACCGGCCATGTCGAAATCGTCCACGATCACGCGCAGGCATCCCTCGAGTGTCGCGAAACTGCGGAAGGCGGAGGCCAGTTCACCGGGGAGGGCGAGGCGATGCTGCCGGATCACGTCGACCATCCGCGTGAAGATGGACGCGTGCGCGTCGCTGCGCAGGTGCTCGGTCGTCAGGACCACGCCCACGTCGTGGCGGAAGGCTTCGAGGTCGAGGTCGGCGGGGGCCTCCACGATGAGGAGGAGGGCGTCGACGGCCGCGACGTCGTTCTCGCTCAGCGCGGCCAGCAGCAGGGCGGTGAGGTGCTGACGGCGACTGCGCTCGATGACCCCGACGGCGCCGAAGTCGATCATGCCGAGCGTGCCGTCCTCGCGCAGCAGCACGTTGCCCGGATGCAGGTCGGCGTGGAAGACGCCGTAGACGAGGATCTGCTCGATGACCGTCGACATGAGCACCTCCGCCAGGCGGTCGCGCGCGGCGGCATCCATCCGCGAGAGCCGATCCGCGGAATCGCTGAGCGCGGTGCCGTCGACCAGTCCCATCGTCAGGACGCGCTGGTGCGAAGCGGCGGGGAAGATCGCGGGAGCCGTGACGGCGCGCCGCCGGAGGGGATCGGCCCGGTCGATGCGGTCGAGGGTGGCGCCGATCATCTGCGTGTTGCGGGCCTCGATACGGTAGTCGAGCTCTTCGAGGAGCGTCGTGGTGAACCCCCGGGCGACGGACTCGATGCGCAGATCGCGGCCGACGCGCGTGCGCGCCTCGGCCCGGTGCGCGAGCCGCAGGATGATGTCGGCGTCCGCCTCGACCTGGGCGCGGGCCGCCGGCCGCTGCACCTTGACCACGACGTCGGTACCGTCGAGCAGACGCGCACGGTGCACCTGGGCGACCGAGGCTGCGGCCAGGGGAACGGGGTCGACCTCGGCGAACACCTGGTCGAGGGGGACGTCGAGATCACCCTCGATGACCGCGCGCACGGTCTGCCAGGGCAGCGTCGTGGCGTTCGTCTGCAGCGAGGCGAGGGCGCTCAGATACGGCTCGGGCACGAGGTCGCGACGGGTGGAGAGCACCTGTCCCAACTTGACGAAGCTCACGCCGGCGTCGTTAATGGTCGCGACGATCGCGTTGGCGCGCTCCTCCGACGTGCTGAGCTGCTCCTCGACACGGGCGCGGCCCCCGTGGAAGAGCCACCCGACCCCGTGCCGTGAGGCGATCGCGAGGATGTCGATGTAGCGCCGCGTGCGCTTGCGCTGACGGAGGGCCGCGCGGACGAGGTCGATCGGATTGGGCAGGGGGCGGGTGGGGAAGATGGCCTCGCTCGCGACGAGCGCGGCGACGCCCAGGGCGAAGACCCACGCCAGCGAGAGGACCGTCACGCCGATCCACAGCCACAGGTCGTCGGGAGGGACCGCCCCCGCGGAATCGAGGCCGGTCTGACGCAGGGTCCAGGCGGTCGAGGGCACGCCGACGAAGAAGACGACGAGGCCCACGACGATGCTGCGGGGCCATCCGACCGCGGTACCCAGGATCCGACGCGCCACGAATCCGACGAGCACCGCCGAGACGACGGCGGAGATCGAGATGAGGATGCTGGCGACCACGGGGTCAGCGTATCCCGGCGGGGATCGCGGCTCCGCCGGATTCGCCGACCCCGCGCGACGAGGTGGGGCGGGTCAGGAGCCGCCGGTGAACCGCTGCCAGAGGTCGCCCAGGAGCGGCCCGACGTCGCTGACGCGTTCCGCGGAGCCGGCCGCGACCGCGATCACCGGGAACGCGGTCACGGCGAGGGAGACCAGCACCGCGAAGACGGCGGCCGCCCACGCGGAAGCGGGACGACGGCGCGTCACCGCGAAGAGCAGGAGGGCCGCCACGACGACGATCCCCACCAGGGTCACGGCCGTCACGCTCAGGCCGGGGAAGGGCACGAGACCCGCGGATGAGGCGGTCACGCCGATCAGGAGTCCCGCGAGAGGCAGGAACAGTCCGAGCGCGACGAGCACGACGACGGCCGTGCCGGTGACGGCGGCGATCAGGCTCTGGCGCGACCGAACGAGACGGCCGGGGGCGGTGGTGCGCATCATCGACTCCTCTCGCGAGCGGTGCTCACTTGCGGAGTTCGCGGAACGTCTTCTCGGCCCGCTTCTGCGCCGCGGCTGCGGCCTTCTTCGCCGCCTTGTGGCGGCGCTTGCGGGCGCGAGGGTCGTTCCACAGGCGCACCAGCTGGTGGCCCACCGACTCACGGCTCTTCATCTGCACGCGCGGGGTGCGTGTTCCGACGACATAGGCGATCACCGCGACCGCGCCGATCAGGACGATCTTGTTGCGCATGGCATCCTCCGTTCGGACGGGCTCTCCCGCTCGGGGCCCCGCCCGGGAGGGCGAGACGGCGGTCCCGTCAGGGAAAAGACGTGTCGAGCGGGGGATTCGTCACGCGCGGCGCGCGCTCAGTCGTCGTGACCGCGCGCGAGACGGATGCGGCGGCCCTCGGCGACGTCCTTCTCTTCGCGCTCGCGCGCCTTCTCGAGCTTCGCGGTGCCGCGCGGCGGCAGCTGCAGTTCGCGCTCGGCGGGGATGCCGGCCTGGAGCTGACGGCCGCGTTCGAGCTCGGCATCCAATTCGGCTCCGAACAGGATCGCGATGTTGGCGATCCACAGCCACAGCAGGAAGACGATGACGCCGGCGAGCGATCCGTACGTGCGGTCGTAGCTCGAGAAAGTCGTCACGTAGAAGCCGAAGCCGGCGGTCGCGAGGGCCAGGATGACGATGGCCGTGAGGGCTCCGACGCTGATCCACCGGAACTTCGGCTGCTTCGCGTTGGGCGAGCCGTAATAGAGCACCGCGAGGATGAGCACGACGACCCCCAGGAGGACGGGCCATTTGACGATGTTCCACGTGGTCACGACGGCGGTGCCCAGCCCGAGGGCCTCGCCCACCGCTTCGGCGACGGGCCCGGACACGATCAGCAGCAGCGCCGCGAGGGCGACGAGGACCACCGTGATGAGCGTCAGCAGCAGCTGCACCGGCACGAGTTTGAGGAAGGGGCGGCCCTCGTCGATCTCGTAGATGCGGTTCATCCCGCGTCCGAGCGCGCGGACGTACCCGGAGGCGGACCAGATCGCGAGCACCAGGCCCGTGACCAGTGCGAAGCCCGCTGCCGGGGAGGCCGCCAGCTGCCGGATGGGGTCGCTGAGCATCTCGGCGGAGCCGCCCGGGGCGACATCGCGGATGATTCCGAGCACCGTTTCGGCCGCCGCGTCGCTCTGACCGATCACACCCAGCAGGGAGAACACCGCGATGAGCCCGGGGAACAGCGCGAGGACGCCGTAGTACACCAGGCTCGCGGCGATGTCGGTGCACTGGTCGGTTCCGAAC
Organism: Microbacterium testaceum; assembly: GCF_003075375.1. GTDB lineage: Bacteria > Actinomycetota > Actinomycetes > Actinomycetales > Microbacteriaceae > Microbacterium > Microbacterium testaceum_E. The sequence goes on from NZ_QDFT01000008.1 coordinate 64,697, forward strand.
TCCCGCACGGTCTTGCGCAGGACGTACTTCCAGGAGCGTGCGTGCAGGTCGGTGGGGGAGTCGGGTGCTGCGGTGGGTGCGGACACGTGGAGCCTTTCGCCGGGGGGACTCTCCGGTCTACGCGGCGCGAGTGAGGGCGTCGCGCCCGTTGACCGGGCCCCGCGCATATGGAAGACGCCCCAGCCGGGGCCGGGGCGTCTCGGGGCGCGAGGCGTCAGGGACGCCCCATCCCGTAGTAGGTCCACCCGGCCGCGCGCCACGCGGCGGGGTCGAGGCAGTTGCGCCCGTCGATGACGACGCGCCCGCGGGCGAGGGACGCCGCGTGCTCGGGGGAGAGATGGCGACGGTACTCGTCCCACTCGGTCACGACGATCACGGCGTCCGCATCGCGAAGAGTGGCGTCGAGGTCGCTGTCGTACGTGAGCTGGGGGTGCAGGCGCCGCGCGTTGTCGATGGCGGCCGGGTCGGTCAGCGTCACGCGGGCGCCGAGACCGTGCAGGCGCACGGCGACGTCGAGCGCGGGGGAGTCGCGGATGTCGTCGCTGTGGGGCTTGAACGCCGCGCCGAGCACGGCGATCTTCTTGTCGAAGACGCTGCCGTCCAGTGCGGTCGTCGCCAATTCGACCGCACGGTCGCGCCGGCGGAGGTTGATCGCGTCGATCTCGCGGAGGAAGGCGACCGATTCGCCTCGGCCGAGCTCCTCGGCGCGAGCCGAGAAGGCGCGGATGTCCTTGGGCAGGCAGCCGCCGCCGAAACCGATGCCGGCGCCCAGGAAGCGACGACCGATGCGGGCGTCGTGTCCGATCGCGTCGGCGAGTGTCGTGACGTCGGCGCCGGTGACCTCCGCGATCTCGGCCATGGCGTTGATGAAGCTGATCTTCGTGGCCAGGAACGCGTTCGCCGACACCTTGACGAGCTCCGCCGTCGCGTAGTCGGTGACGATGAACGGCGTGCCCTTGGCCACCGAGGGGTGGTACACCTCGCGCAGGATCTCGGCCGCCCGCTCACCCTCGGCAGTGGGGGCGCCGTCGTCCGAGGGGACGCCGGCGACGAGGCGATCCGGGTCGATCGTGTCCTGCACCGCCCAGCCCTCGCGCAGGAACTCCGGGTTCCAGACGAGGGTGGCCCCGCGCTCCGACACGCGGGGGGCGAGGCGCGCGGCCGTGCCGACGGGCACGGTGGACTTGCCGGCGACGATGTCGCCCTCGGCGAGGAAGGGCAGCAGTCCGTCGATCGCGGCATCCACGTAGGTGAGGTCGGCCGCGTACCCGCCCGCCTGCTGGGGTGTGCCGACGCCCACGAAGTGCACGGCGGCGCCCTGGGCAGCGGCCATGTCGGTCGTGAAGGACAGTCGACCCGAGGCGATGCCCTCGGTGAGGATCTCTTGCAGGCCGGGTTCGAAGAAGGGCGCCTCACCCTTGGAGAGGGCGGCGATCTTGCGCTCGTCGACGTCGATACCCACGACCTCGTGACCGATGGATGCCATGGCAGCCGCGTGCACGGCTCCGAGGTATCCGCAACCTACAACAGACAGACGCATGGCGAGAGCCTTTCAGTTCGGTGCCGTCCTCCGCCGATGGGCGGGAGCGCGGCGGGGAGGGGGTGAGTCATGCGGCGGTGTCGCCCGGGGCGAGAGCGGCGCGGGCTGTGCGGCCCAGGATGACGAAGTCACTCAGAAGGGTCCAGTTTTCCACGTACGACAGATCGAGGCGGACCGACTCCTCCCACGAGAGAGAGGACCGTCCGCTGACCTGCCACAGGCCCGTGATGCCGGGTTTGGCCAGGAAGCGGCGGTGCACGTGGTCGGCGTACACGGCGACCTCGGACGGCAGCGGGGGACGCGGGCCGACGAGCGACATGGACCCGCCGATGACGTTGAACAGCTGGGGCAGTTCATCGAGACTGAACTTGCGCATGATCCGCCCGATGGGCGTCACGCGCGGGTCGTTCTTCATCTTGAACAGGACCTCGTTGCCCGCGTCGCGCTGCTGCGCGGCGAGTTGGGCGAGCAGCTCCTCGGCATTGACGACCATCGACCGGAACTTGATCATGGTGAACTCGCGGCCGCGGAAGCCGACGCGCGTCTGACGGAAGAAGACCGGGCCTTCGCTGGACAGTCGGACCGCGATGACGAGGAACATCAGCAGCGGGCTCAGCAGGACGACCCCGACGGAGGCGGCGATCAGGTCGACGCTGCGCTTGAGGAAGCTCTGCCCGCGCGAGAACTTGGGGGTCTCGACATGGATGAGGGGGAGTCCGGCCACCGGACGCGTGTGCAGGCGCGGGCCGGCGATGTCGACGATGCTGGGGGCGAGGACCAGGTGCTGGCGACCCGCCTCGAGGCTCCAGGAGATCTGCTTGACCTTGTCCGCCGGGAGTTCGTCGGCGCTGGTGATGGCGACGGTGTCCGCACCCGTCGCCTGCAGCGCCCTCGTGACGTCGCCGACGTGGCCCATGACGGGGATCTGCGTGCCGGGGATGACGTCGGCGATCTTGCCGTTCGGGACGCAGGCCCCGACGACCCGGTACCCGGCGCTCGGGGTGCGGGCGAACTCGCGCGCGAGCTGGGTGACCGAGTGGAGTGAGCCCACGAGCAGCACGTTCGCCGAATAGCGTCCGCGCGAGCGCTGGACGACGAGCCACTGCCGCCACATCCAGCGGGTGAGGAAGAGCACGATGATGCCGAGCGGCAGGCTGACCAGCAGGTATCCGCGGGCGACGTCGATCTGCACGAGGAAGGCGATGATCGCGACTGCGCCGAAGAGGCGGAAGCTCGCGTCGGCGATGCGGACGTACTCGGCGGAGCCCGTTCCGACGACGCGGTCGCTGCGGGACTCCACGAAGGCGAGCGCCCACATCCAGGTCACGATGAGGATCGCCGAGAACGCCCAGTAGGAGAGATCGCTGATGCGACTGTCGCGACCGGCCGCCAGTTGCGCATTGCCGAGTCCGAACCAGAGGATCTGGGTGCCGTAGACGACCCAGATCAAGGAAGCCAAGTCGGTGACGACGAGGTTGCGCCGGTACCGCGCGCGCCACGGGTCGCGCGCGTGCGAGGGCGCGCTCACGGGCTCGGGTGCGGGGAGCGCGGATGCCGCGGGCGGCGCGGAATGCAGGTGGGGGCTCGCCGTCGAGGTCCGGCCGGCGTCGGGTTCGGACGCGTTCTCGCGAAGATCGAACGTCACGTCCCGCGCCCCTCCTCCACCGGCTCGTGCCGGTTCCCCCTGCGAACGATAACAGGCAAAGATCACCCGGAAAGTCACCCGTCATCGCTTTTCATGCGCGCGAAACGTGAACGGAAAACGACATTTGCTCACCCCGAGGGTGAGGAACGGCCGGAGCAGGCCGCTTCGATACACTCGGCGCAGGTCAGCCGATACCGGCGATCGCGAGATCGCCCCGCGCCGCGGGGGAGATGAACCGCCCACCGCACGAAGGTCACGATGTCCCGCGCCTCGACCCCGCCGCCGCGCCGCCGCGTGCCCGCGGGCCTGATCGCCGCGATCGCCGCCGCCGTCATCGTGGTCGCCGCCGTCACGGGCGTCTTCGCCTTCGCGCTCCTGCGTCCCGAGTCCGCGACCGTCGGCCCGGCCGTTGCAAGTCCGTCGACCTTTACCTCCCGCCCGACCGCCACCCCGACGCTCAGCCCGACCGTGTCACCCGCTCCGACCCCGACGGCGTCGTCGACACCGACCCCCACCGCGCCGGCCGTCCCCGCGTCTCCCGCCGCCCAGGGATGCCCGGGGTCGACCACCGTCATGACCGTGTGGGCCCACCCCGACGACGACATCATCTTCGCCAACCCCACGATCTCGGACGCCATCGCCGCCGGTCAGTGCGTCCGCACGGTCTTCGTCACGGCGGGAGACGCGGGCAAGGGCGGCGGATACGTGGATGCCAGGGAGCTCGGCATCCTGCGCGCCTACAACCACATGCGGGGCACGGACGGACTATGGGACGCCACCGAGCTCACGCTGAACACGGGGATGCACGCGCGGCGTCTGACCCCCCAGAACGACCAGCGGATGTCGGTGATCTTCCTCCGTCTGCCCGACGGCAACATCACGGGAGCAGGCTTCGACGCGACGGGGCACGCCACGTTGAGCAAGCTCTACGACGGCGGCATCTCGAGCTTCGCCCCGATCGACGGGGGTCCGGCGGTCATGCGGGACCAGCTGCTGGCATCCGTCCGCGAGATCGGCACCGCTCTCGCCCCGGCGGTGACCCTCACCCACATCCCCCGTGGCTCCGCCTTCGCCCCGGGCGACCACCCCGACCACTCGGTCGTGGGCAGCATCGTGCGCGACGCGCTGAGCGCGGATGCGACGGTGGGGCCCGGCATCCGCTACTTCGTGGGATACCCCTCTCTCGACCTGCCGCGCAACCTCGACGGTGCGGTGCTCGACGCGAAGGTCGACACCTACCGCATCTACACGCAGCAGGACGAGGTCATCCGGTGCGCGGACCGCTCCGCGTGCCTGAAGACCCGCAAGTTCGGCGAGTGGCTGCAGCGTTCCTACCCGAAGACCGAGGCGGAGCTGCAGTTCGGCTGAGCGGGCCTAGGCACCGTCGAGGGTCCCGGCGACCGCGGTTCGGGCGTCGCGTTCGGCAATGATCTCGATGAAGTCCTTGACGGGGGCGTCGGCGTACTTGTCGACGGCGGCCGCCGCCTCATCGTGGACGACCTCGTCGGGCGCCGCGGGGAAGCGCGCCTGCACGCGCTCCTCGACCTCCGCCACGGTCTCGTCTTTGTCGAAGTCCTGGTCGCGCGTCGTCATGACCGGCCTCAGTGCTGGTACGTGCCGTGCAGGATGGCGCGGCCGAGGGTCTTAAAGGCGAGATTGAACGAGACGACTGCGGGAGACGCGTCCGCGTCGACGCCGAGGGTCTCCTCGGACACCGCGTGCACGACGAAGAAGTACCGGTGGGGCTGATCGCCCTGCGGGGGCGCGGCGCCCATAAATCCCGACTCGCCACCGTCGTTGCGCACGTGGAAGGCTCCGTCCGGCAGTGTGGCGCCGGCCGCTCCCGTGGGCAGTTCCTGGACGTCGGCGGGCACGTCGACGAGGACCCAGTGCCAGAAACCACTCGGGGTCGGGGCGTCGGGGTCGAAGGCCGTGACGACGAACGATTTCGTGCCCTCGGGCGCACCGGACCAGCGCAGGTGCGGGGACGTGTTGCCCTTCTCAGCGACCTGATCGTCCTTCAGGGGCCGCCCGTCGGAGACGTCGTCGCTGGTGACGTCGAAGGACGCGACGGCGGGGAGCAGCGGATACGGGTCGGGGGTCTGGGGACGCGTGAGATCAGCCATGGGCGCGAACATAACGCGGCCCCCTGACGGGGCCGGAGGGCTTGCATCGCCCGCGGAGGGCGGTTAGCGCTCAGCGGGGGAGGGCGAGCAGCGAGCGCGCGGCGTCGTGGCATCCGTCCGGGGCGGGGAGCCCGTAGTCGATCTCGACGACGCCGCGCAGCTCCGCGGCAAGATCATCGACGGAGGGCCGGACGTCGAGGGCCTCGAGGATGGGGAGGATCAGGTCGTCGTACTCGTCGTCGGGCCACCCCCGGCCGATGAGATGCACGCCGATGGGGTCCCACTCGTTGAGGACCGCACGGACGCGGAGGGCTACGGGCGACAGTGACCGCGGCGGTGAGGACGTCTGCATAGGGCGAGTGTCGACGGGCTCCTTAGGTTCTCGCTGAGGATCGTCGATGCGTTCGGTGCGGGCTGCGGGGGCTGTCGGTTCACCCGTCGGATGATGAATCGCCGCGACCGGCTCACACGCCCGCCCGGCGGTGGCTCCGCGGGGTTGCGTGTCCGGGATGCCGCCCCGGGCGCGATAGCGTCGGATGGCGCCCACGGGTGCGGAATCCGAGATCCGTCGCCGGGGGGCGCATGACAGGACGGAGTCGCCGTGAGTGACATCGACGAGCCTTCGACCGGGGAACCCTCCCCGCCCGAGGGGGCGCCCGCGCGCCCCGGGCTCAGTCGTCGAGCGCTGCTGTTCGGCGGGATCGCCGTCGGCGGACTCGCCGCCCTGGGCGGAGGTGCCCTGGTGTACCGCGAGATCCGTCGCTCCGCCGGGCCCGAAGGCACGTGGGTCAAACTCAGCCCGATCGTCCCCGTGCCCGACGCGCTGCCGCGGGAGCAGTCGCCCGCGTTCGAGGAGGCGGGCACCGAAACCACCGTGGCCGTGTGGGCGCACGCCGACGACGACATCATCTTCGCCAACCCGCACCTGAGCACGGTCATCGCCTCGGGGGCGACGCTGCGGACGATCTTCGTGACCGCGGGCGACGCGGGTCGCGGACTGGCGTACGCGCAGCAGCGCGAAGCGGGCATCCGCGCCGCCTACGACATGATGCGGGGCAGCACGGCGCCCTGGCAGACGCGCGAGATCACCCTGCTGAGCGGTGCTCGGGTGACGCGGTTCGTGCCGAGCGACGACCCCCGCCTCTCGGTGACCGTGCTGCGTCTGCCCGACGGCAACCTCAGCGCGAAGGGCTTCCCCAGCACGGGCGATGCCGGTCTGACGCAGCTGATCAACGGCATCGTTCCGGCGCTGAAGCCGATCGACGACGGTCCGACGCTGGACGCGGGCCGTCTGTCCGACACGATCGCCGAGCTGATCCATGCCGCGGGGGCCGATCGCATCACGACGAACATCCCGCACGAGAGCGCGTTCGCCCGGGGCGACCACCCCGACCACTCGTGCGTCGGTTCGCTGGTGCGGGCGGTCGCGCCGGCGGTCGGGATAGCGGTGGATGCCGTGACCTACTACATCGGCTACCCCTCGCAGCACGAGCCGGCGAACGTCTTCGGCACCGAGCTCGACGGCAAGGTCGACGTGTACGAGACGTACGCCGCGCACGACCCGGTCGTGACGTGCGACGGACCGGCGGCGTGTCTGGCGCAGCCCGGGTTCGGTCAATGGTTGCGCCGCTCGTACGCCAAGGGCGATGCGGAGCTGCGCTTGGCGTGACGCGCCGGACGCAGCGACGCCGCCCGCGCAGGGCGGGCGGCATCGGGTCCTGCGCGAGCAGGCCGGGACGAGGCGCGATACGTGGGGCTCAGCGCCCCGCCCCGGGGTCGGGAGAGGTCAGTCCTCCGAGACGGTGACGGTGACGTCGATGTTGCCGCGGGTCGCGTTCGAGTAGGGGCACACCTGGTGGGCCTCGTCGGCGAGCTGCTGGGCGAGCTCGGACTCGATGCCGGGCAGGACGACCTCGAGCAGCACGGCGAGCTGGTAGCCGCCCTGGCCGTTCGGGCCGATCTGCACGCGGCCGCCGACCGAGGAGTCCTCGAGCTTCACCTTGTGGCCGCGCGCGACGGCGTGGAGGGCACCGTGGAAGCAGGCGGCGTACCCGGCGGCGAACAGCTGCTCGGGGTTGGTGCCGGCGCCCGATCCGCCCATCTCGGTGGGAGGGGCGACCTCGAGGTCGATGTACGAGCCGGCGGTCACGTGACCGGTGCGGCCGTGGCCGGTCGAAACGGCTTCTGCGGTGTAGAGAACGTCCATGATGTTCCTTTCTGGGGACGGTCGGTGGGAGCGGGCGTCACGCCCGGCGGCGGGGCGCTCCGACGGCGTCGAGGACGGTGCCGGGGTGATCGCGCAGGCTCTTCATCGCCTCGGTCAACTGGTGCAACGCGTCGATCAGGTCGCGGGCGCTGTCGGCATCCGTCAGTCCTGCGCCCGCCGCGATGCAGCGGGGGACGTGCGTGAGCTCGTCGCGCAGGGCGGAGCCGCGGGCGGTGAGCGAGACGGTGACGACGCGTTCGTCGTCGCCGCCGCGGGTGCGCGTGACGTAGCCGGCGGCCTCCATGCGGGCGAGCATGGGCGACAGGGTGCCGGAATCGAGCTGCAACGCGTCGCCCAGGCCGCCCACCGTCTGCGGGCCGTCGGACCATAGCGTCACCAGGGCGATGTACTGCGGGTACGTCAGGTTCCAGGGCTCGAGCAGCACGCGGTAGGCCTGGGTGGTCGTGCGGTTCGCGGCGTAGAGGGCGAAGCACACGAGCGAGTCGACGGCGGGCATGACAGAACTATTGCACACAATTCAATTGCGCACAATGTGATTTCTCCGGCGCGCGAGCGTGGTCGGCCGATGTCAAGCCCTGCCCTCGCTCCGCCCGGACGGCGAGCATGGGTCGCATGATCAGCCGGAGCGACGCGAGCGCCACGGGACCCGCGGGATTCCTTCCCGACGGCGACCGTGATCTGCTCGCCATCAACGGGCACCACTTCGACCTCGGCGAGGGCATCGCCCCGCTCGGAGGAGACATCGCCTGAGCCCCGCCTCGCCGTGCGAGGGCCGGGTCAGTCCCGCACGTCCGCGTCGTCGTCGGCGTCGTCGAGCGGATGCCGGGTGACCAGCAGTTCGGCGACGCGCCGACGATCGACGGCGCTGACCTGGAGGGTCGCACCGTCCACCTCGACGGTGTCGCCGACGCGCGCCAAGCGCCCCAGCCGCTCGATGACGAATCCCGCGACCGTGTCCGACGCGCCGCGGGGGAGGGCGACCCCGGTGGCCTCCTCGAAGTCCTGGAGGTTGAGCCGGCCCTCCACCGTCCCGTGCTCGCCCTCGGCGAGCGGCTGCTCGGCATCGGTGTCGTACTCGTCGAAGATCTCGCCCACGACCTCCTCGACCAGGTCCTCGAGCGTGACGATGCCGTCGGTGCCGCCGTACTCGTCGACCACGACGGCGATGTGGCTCCCCTCGGCACGCATCGCGGTGAGCGTCGGCAGGACCCGCGCGGTGGACGGGATGTAGCGGATCTCGCGCACGACCGCGGTCAGCGAGCGCGCGGTGTCGTCGTACAGGTCGCGCACGTGCACGAAGCCGATCACGTCGTCGATCGTCTGCTCGGCCACCGGGTAACGCGAGAACGGCAGGTCGCGCACGCGCTCGCGGGCCTCGGCGATCGTGCCGGCGGCATCCAGCGTCACGACCTCGGGGCGGGGGCGCATGACCTCGCTGACGTGCCGGTCGCGGAGGGACAGGACGTCGTCGAGGATGCGGCGCTCGTCGGCGGGGAGGCCCTCGTGGCTCGAGACGATGTCGCGCAGCTCCTCTTCGGTGAGCTCCTCGCCCGTCTTGTCGGGATCGCCGCCGAGAAGACGCACCAGCACGTTGGTCGAGATCGACAACAGCCAGATGACGGGTCGCATGAGAGTGGCGAAACCGTTGAGGACCGGGGCGACGCCGTAGGCGAAGGCGGCGTTGCGCTGGATCGCGAGGCGCTTGGGCACCAGTTCGCCCAGCACCAGCGACAGGTAGGCGATCACCAGGGTGAGGGCGATGGTGGCGACCGTCGCCGCGGCGGCCGGCTCGAGGCCGAGCCCGGTGAAGAGCGGGGTGACCGACGGCGCGATGGACGAGGCGCCGTAGGCGGCAGAGGCGAAACCGGCCACCGTGACGCCGATCTGCACGGCGGAGAGGAACGTGTTGGGGTTGCGGGCGAGATCGGCGACCTTGCGACCGCGCTTGCCGCGCGCGGCGAGGGCGTTCACCTGGCTCTCGCGCAGCGTCACCAGTGCCATCTCGGTCGCGGCGAAGACCCCGCCGATGAGCACGAACACGACGACCAGGACGATGTTGAGGGCGAGGTCGTTCATCGACCGGCCCCCGTCGTCGTACCGCGGACGCCCGGGGTCACCCGGGCGCGCGGATGATGACCGTCGGTGCCACGCGCTGCAATCATGCGCCGAGTGTAGTGAGCGCGACGGGACAGGCGCTCCTCGCTCGCGGGGCTTGCGCGCCGGTCCGGGATCTGCCCGGTCAGCGGATCGAGCCGTCCGCGCCCGAGACGCGGACCGCGGCATCGCCCTCGAACTCGATCTTCCACACGGCGCTGTCGTTCTCGCGTTCGAGCGAGGCGCTCTCGATGCGGTCGTCACCGGGGCTCTGCGATGCCGCGATGCGGAGCGCATCGGCAAGGGTGGTCGTGGCCGCTTCCAGCGCCCGACGGTCGTCGGCGTCGATCCCGTCGCCGTCGTCCTCGGAGGATTCGACGGCGGACCCGTCGGCGCTCACCCGGACGTCGACCTCGCGGTCGCCGACCGCGACGTGGATCTCCCACCGTCCGTCGTCGACGTCGAGCTCGAAACCCCGGCCGCCCGCGGCCGACTCGGCGGTGGTGACCGCGCGGACGCCCTCGCGGTCGGTGAACCCCCCGTCGCCGGTGGACGGTGCGCAGGCGGTCACCGCAAGTGCGACGGCGACGAGGAGGGCGACGGCGGGGATGCGGGTCGGGACCATGGCGAGAGGCTAACCATCGTCTCGGGCTCGATCCGAACCGTTGCGCCGGGGACCCTCGTGTGCTGACGGGTCGATGCTCTGCGCTCGTTACCAATCCGAGACCGTTCCGTCAACCGTCGGCCGTCGTCCAGGATGGAGGCGAACCATCTGGGGCATGAGCGAGATCACCGCACACCACGGACTCCTGACCGACATCGACCTGCACGTCGACGACACCGGCGGCAGCGGTCGCCCGGTCGTCCTGATCCACGGTTGGCCCCTCTCGGGCGAATCCTGGGGCCACCAGGTTCCGGCCCTCGAGTCGGCCGGCTACCGCGTCGTGACGTACGACCGCCGCGGATTCGGTCGCAGCGACAAGCCGCGCACCGGATACGACTACGACACCTTCGCCGACGACCTGCAGGCGGTGCTCGAGACGCTCGATCTGCGCGACGCGACCCTCGTCGGCTTCTCGATGGGCGGCGGGGAAGTGGCACGCTACCTCACCCGCCACGGCAGCGACCGCGTCCACAGCGTCGTCTTCGCCGCCGCGGTCCCGCCGTACCTGGCCCAGACCGAGGACAACCCCGAGGGCCCTCTCGACGATGCGACCGCCGACGGCATGAAGCAGGGGCTCACGGATGACGAGAAGTCGTTCTACCACCAGTTCACCACCGACTTCTTCTCGGTGAACGGCTCGCTGGCCGTTCCGCAGCAGGAGCAGGCCGAGGCGGAGCGACTGGCGAACCAGGCCGACCACCACGCCGCGCTCAAGGCCATGGAGGCGTTCGCCACAACCGACTTCCGCGAGGATCTGACGCACGTGACCGTCCCGGCGCTGATCATCCACGGCGACAGCGACTCGACGGTGCCCTTCGAGGGCTCGGGCAAGCGGACGCACGAGGCGATCGCCGGCAGCGAGCTGCACGTCGTCACGGGTGCGCCCCACGGCGTGAACGTCAGCCACGCCGATGAGTTCAACCGCGTCCTGATCGACTTCCTGAAGCGCTGAGGACGTCCTGCGGGGGAGGGCCTCCTTCCCCGCAGGCAGCCCTTCTGAGCCGTTCGGCATCCGCACTCTCGCCCGCACCCGCGGTGGATGTCCGGCTCCACGAATGCCCCGTCCTGCGCGACGGGGCATTCGTGCGTGCGTCCTCACCATGCGGGTGAGTCGGTGGGTGAAGGGTGAGGCGGGATGCCGCCGCCCACCCGAGGCACCCGACCGGACGGATGATCCCCGGTCTAGCCTGCGTCCATGACCCACCCGACCCGGCGCTCCGAAAGGCGAGGGGCCGTCCGACGGTCCTGGACCGCCGACGACGCGGTCGTCGACGGGTGGGGCGCCGAGCTGTTCGGGTGGGCGGTCGTCGGTATCGGCGTGGCCACGGTGATCGGGCACCTCATCCCGGACGTCCTGCCCGGTCCGGCGGGATCGGCGACGGTGCAGGCGCTCGTCTGGATCGCCCTCGGCATCCCGGTCCTCCTGGGGCTGCGACGGTCGCGACCACGCGACCTGCTCGCGATCCGCACGATCGACGTGGCCGCGGGGCTGCTCCTCGGCATCCTGTTGCGCCTCGCCGACGGCGCGATCGAGGGGATCGGCGGCGTCTCTGCCGCGTGGCCGGCGCTGATCACCACCGACGGGGGGATCCCGGGTGAGTTCTGGGGACGGGCGGCGGCCGGAACGCTGGTGACGCCGATCGTGGAGGAGACGCTGTTCCGCGGTGTCGTGCTCGTCAGCCTCGTGCTCCTGCTCCGGCCGGTCGCGGGCTCCTCGGCCGCGGCCGTCGCCGCGATCGCGCTCTCGACGACCCTCTTCGTGGTCGCCCACGCCCTCTCCGCGCCGCAGAGTGGAGCGGACCTGCTGACGCTCGCCCTCCTGGGACTGGTCGCCGGGATCCTCACGATGACCACGAGCCGCCTCGCTCCGGCTGTGGTCACGCACCTCGTGTTCAACGCCACGGGATTCGCGCTGCTCGCCGTCGGCACCCTGCTCGCGTGAGAAGAGCGTGCGCGTTTGGCGCTGGCATCCGGATGCCGTAGTCTTGCTCTTTGGTGACCGCCTCTCTGCGAGCGGGTTGCCCGAACGTGAGCCCTCCACCGGCCCTGTTCTCCCGGCATCGACGGGGCAACGGACCACCGGAGCGGGATTCACGAACTCCTCCGTTCGATCAAGAAAGCAGCACTACTGTGACGCGCACTTTCACCCCCAAGGCCGCTGAGGTCACGCGCGAGTGGGTCGTTATCGACGCCACCGACGTCGTCCTCGGCCGTCTCGCCTCCCACGCGGCGGTCCTCCTCCGCGGCAAGCACAAGGCCACCTTCGCCAACCACATCGACTCCGGCGACTTCGTCATCGTGATCAACGCCGAGAAGGTGGCGCTCACGGGTCAGAAGCTCTCGCAGAAGAAGGCCTACCGCCACTCGGGCTTCCCGGGCGGCCTCAAGTCCGTCACCTACGACGAACTCCTCGAGAAGAACCCCGTCCGCGCGGTCGAGAAGGCCATCCGCGGCATGCTGCCCAAGAACAGCCTCGGCGCGGCGCAGCTCAAGAAGCTCAAGGTCTACCGCGGCGCCGAGCACCCCCACGGTGCCCAGCAGCCCACGGCATACACCTTCGACCAGGTCGCCCAGTAAGCGCCGCCGGATAAGGACGAAACAGTGTCGAACATCGACTCCAGCAGCTACAGCACCGAGACGCCGGCCGAGCAGTCCGCCGTCGCCACCGAGCGCCCCGTGCTCTCGGTCCCCGGCGCAGCCGTGGGCCGTCGCAAGCAGGCCATCGCCCGCGTGCGTCTCGTCCCGGGCTCGGGCACGATCACGGTCAACGGCCGCACGATCGAGGACTACTTCCCCAACAAGCTGCACCAGCAGCTGATCAACGACCCGTTCACGGTCCTCGAGCTCGCCGGCTCGTACGACGTGATCGCCCGCATCTCCGGTGGTGGCCCCTCGGGTCAGGCCGGCGCGCTGCGCCTGGGCATCGCCCGTGCGCTCAACGAGATCGACGCCGAGAACAACCGCCCGACCCTGAAGAAGGCCGGCTTCCTCTCGCGCGACGCTCGCGTCAAGGAGCGCAAGAAGGCCGGTCTCAAGAAGGCCCGCAAGGCGCCTCAGTACTCCAAGCGCTGAGTTCGATCCTCCGTATGCCTCTTTTCGGCACGGACGGGGTGCGGGGGCTGGCCAACGGCCTCCTCACCGCCGAACTCGCGCTGCACCTGGCCCAGGCGACTGCTGTCGTCCTGGGCCAGGGCCGTTCTGCGGAGGCGCGCAAGGCGGAGGGCCGTCGACTGACGGCCGTCGTCGCGCGCGACCCGCGGGTGTCGGGGGAGTTCCTCGCCGCCGCGGTGGCCGCAGGACTCGCCTCCTCGGGCGTCGACGTGCTCGACGCCGGAGTGATCCCGACCCCGGCCACCGCCTTCCTCATCGCCGACCACGACGCGGACTTCGGCGTGATGGTGTCGGCCTCGCACAATCCCGCCCCCGACAACGGCATCAAGATCTTCGCCCGCGGCGGTACCAAGCTCCCCGACGTGGTCGAGCAGCGCATCGAGAGCGCCCTCGAGGGTCAGCGCCTGCAGCCCACGGGCGCCGGCGTCGGCCGCATCCGCCGCTTCGCCGACGCCGAGGACCGGTACGTCCTGCACCTGCTGGGGTCGCTGCCGCACCGGCTCGACGGCATCCACGTGGTCCTCGACTGCGCCCACGGCGCGGCCGCCGGGGTCTCGCCCGAGACGTTCCGCGACGCCGGCGCCCAGGTGACCGTGATCGGCGCCGAACCCGACGGGCTCAACATCAACGACGGGGTCGGCTCGACGCACCTCGACGTCCTGGCCGAGGCCGTCGTGCGCCTCGGTGCCGACGTCGGCATCGCGCACGACGGCGACGCCGACCGCTGCCTCGCCGTCGATGCGCACGGGAACGTCGTGGACGGCGACCAGATCATGGCGATCCTCGCCGTCGCGATGAAGGAACGCGGCGCGCTCGTGGACGACACGCTCGTGGCGACGGTGATGAGCAACCTCGGTCTGCATCGCGCGATGCAGGCGCACGGCATCCGCGTTCTGCAGACCGCCGTCGGCGACCGATACGTCCTCGAAGCGATGAACGAGGGCGGGTACTCGCTGGGTGGCGAGCAGTCCGGCCACGTCATCATGAGCGAGTTCGCCACGACCGGCGACGGCCTGCTGACGGGACTGCACATCGTCGCCGAGATGGCGCGTCAGAAGAAGACCCTCGCCGAACTCGCGTCGATCATGACGGTCTACCCGCAGGTGCTCGTGAACGTGCGCGGCGTCGACCGCGACGGTGTCGCGGACGCGGGCGTGCAGGAGGCCGTGGCCGCTTCGAGCGCGGCGCTCGGCGACTCCGGCCGCGTGCTGCTGCGCGCGTCGGGGACCGAGCCGCTCGTGCGCGTCATGGTCGAGGCCGCCGACGAGCACACCGCCCGTGCGCACGCCGACACCCTGGCCGCCGTGGTGCGGGAGCGTCTGGCGCTGTAAGCACGGCGTCTTCCGATGGGCTCGGCGCCCTCCGTTCCGGCGGGGCGCCGAGCCCTTCGTCGTCAGTACTCGAGCGACTCGATGTACCGCAGCAGCACGCCCTCGCGCAGGGCCCACGGCGAGACCTCGAGTTCCTCGACGTCCATCGCCTTCATCGCGCGCTCGACGACCACGGCTGCGGCGACGATCTGGAATGTGCGGTCCGCGGTGATGCCCGGCAGCGCTTCGCGCGCGTCGGCCGGGATGCGGGCGAGACGCGGGATCCAATCCTTCAGCTCGCGCCGCGGCAGCACCATGCGGTCGATGCCCGACCAGCCCGGCACCGGGTAGCCGGCCAGCTTGGCGAGCGAGCGGATCGCCTTCGACGAGCCGATCACGTGGTCGGGACGGGGGAGGGCGGCGAAGCGCTCGGCCACCGGGGCGAGGACGGATGCCGCGTGCCGGCGCATCGCATCGATCTCGGTCTCGCTGGGGGGATCGTGGGGAAGGAACCGCACCGTCGAGCGGCCGGCGCCGAGGGGGACGGACTCGGCCAGATCGGGCAGTTCATCGGCGCCGCCGGCGATCTCGAGCGACCCGCCGCCGATGTCGAACAGCAGGATCTGACCCGCCGACCAGCCGAACCACCGGCGGACGGCCAGGTAGGTCAGCCGGGCCTCGGTCTCTCCGCCGAGCACCTGCAGCGGCTGACCCAGCGTCTGCTCGATGAGCGCGATCACCGCTTCGCCGTTGGTGGCCTCGCGCACGGCCGAGGTCGCGGTGGCGAGCAGCTCGTCCACCCCCTCGGCGCGGGCGCGGTCGCGGGCGGCGGTCACGGCATCCACGAGTCCGCGCACCCCCTCGGGGGAGATCGATCCGTCCGGCTCGAGGTAGCGCATGAGGCGCAGAACTGAGCGATGCGAGCTCGTCGCGGTGGGGCGCCCGCCCGCCCGGGCGTTCGCGACCAGCAGGTGGACGGTGTTCGAGCCGATGTCGAGGACTCCCAGGCGCACGGTCCGAGCGTAGCGAAACGCGCGCGACGCGCGGGGCACGGGGCCTCCGCGGCCCCGCGGGTAGCATGAGCGGGTGTCCGCCGCCGAGACAGCCGTTCCCGCACCGTCGCTGAGTCCCTACCGCCAGATCGGTCGCGACGACTGGGCCCGCCTCGCCGGGGGCATCCAGCAGCCCCTCACCGAGAACGAGATCGTGCAGCTGCGCGGGATCGGCGACCGCCTCGACCCGCGCGAGGTCGCCGAGGTCTATCTGCCCCTCAGCCGTCTGCTCAGTCTCTACGCACGGGCCACGCGACGCCTGGGGGCCGATACGAGCGCCTTCCTGGGCGAACCGGATGCCACGACCCCCTTCGTCATCGGGGTCGCCGGATCCGTGGCGGTGGGCAAATCCACCATCGCGCGCCTGCTGCGCGAGCTGATGAGCCGCTGGCCCGACACCCCGCGCGTCGAACTGGTGACGACCGACGGCTTTCTGTACCCCAACGCCGAGCTCGAGCGGCGGGGACTCATGGAGCGCAAGGGCTTCCCCGAGTCCTATGACCGACGAGCGCTCGTGGAGTTCCTCAGCACGGTGAAGTCGGGCGCCGACGAGGCGCGCGCGCCGTTCTACTCGCACGTCCGGTACGACATCATCGAGGACGCCCACGTCACCGTGCACCGGCCCGACGTGGTGATCGTCGAGGGGCTGAACGTGCTGCAGCCGCCGCCGTCGCCGAACGAGGTCGCGGTCAGCGATCTCTTCGACTTCTCGATCTACGTCGACGCCGACGCCGCGCACATCGAGCGCTGGTACGTCGATCGCTTCCTCGCTCTGCGCGACAACGCCTTCACCAACCCCACGTCGTTCTTCCGCGTGTTCGCCGACATCAGCGACGACGAGGCCGTCGAGCGGGCCCTCGGCTACTGGCGCGAGATCAACCTGCCGAACCTCGAGGAGAACGTGCTGCCGACTCGGCACCGCGCCAAGCTCGTCCTGCAGAAGGGCGCCGACCACACGGTCGAGTCGGTGCTGCTCCGCAAGCTCTGAGCGCGGATCGCGGCTGCCCGCGCGGTGGTCCGCGTCGCCCGGGGGGTGCCGATCGCGCCGCTCGGAAAGTACCGGTGCCAGTAGTACCTAGCCACGCCACCGGGGCCGGCGGACCGGTAGCGATCCCCGTACCCCCGGGCGTTCACAGCCTGCGCATAGCCGCTTTGAATGGTTCGCACGGCTGTCGGAAGGCCGCAGAGGGTGCTGCAGTCGCGGTTCCCCGAGCACCAGGTACAGGAGCATCGCTATGGATCGCGAGGATGTGGGGACGTCCGGGGCATCGCCCGGGCGCTCCGGAACACGGAAGAGGAGCGGACTGTGGTCTCGCTCCCGAATCGGAAGGACGGCGGTCAAGACGGCCGCGGCGGTGGGGGCCGCCTCCTTGAGTCTGTTCGGCGGCGTCACGGCCGCCTCCGCCGCCCCCGGTGACACCTCGAACGCGACCGGGACGTTCCTGGGCGGCTCCATCCTCAGCCTGATCGATCTCGACGCCGTCGCCGAGATCGAGGGCGCGGAGGCGACCAACGACGGTACGCAGCCGACGGTCACCGATTACAACACCCTGGACCTCACGGCCCTCGGCGTCGTCACGATCGAGGTGGACGGCGGCATCCAGATCCCCGTCGACCTCGGCGACCTCGGCGTCGTCGGACAGTACGCGCAAGCGGATCCCGACGGGTCGTCGGTCGGCGCCTCGGGCGCGGTGGGCTCGGGCGGCGTCATCGGCACGGGTGCTCCCGCGACCGGTCCGCTGAACGTCAGCCTCGGCGGGGCGGTCGACGCCCTCGCCGGGTCGTTTGCGGAGGACCTCGTCGCCGAGCTCGGAGATGTGGATCTCACGCTGGATGCCGTCTCCGCCCGCGCCTCTCTTCAGGCGACCGAGGACGGCGAGCCCGAGCTCGTCCGCGACTACACGATCGCCGGCGGTCGACTCGTCATCGAGAGCGCGACCCTCGCTGCCCTCACCGCCGACCTCAACGCCGCGGTCGCCGAGGCGCAGGGCACGGTCGACAACGTCGACACCGGTCTGAACAGCACGCTCGCCGCGCTGCTCGGACCGCTCGGCGGTGCGGTCACGGCGAACCTCACCGTGAACACGACGAGCCTGACCGATGCGATCGCGGATCTTCTGCAGGGCCAGCTCACCTCTCCCGATTACCCCGGGGTGGTCATCGATCTGTCCACGGGCGAGATCATCGTCGATCTCGACGCGATCCAGCCCCTCAACGGCCTCGCTCCTGGAACGAACATCCTCGGGTCCGAGACGGTGGGGAAGATCGGCGACGCCGTCTCCGCGCTCGTCGGAGGCCTCGTCGACGACGTCAACGAGGCTCTCGTCGCCGCCGTCCGTGGACTCAGCGTCACGGGCGGGGCCTCTGTCCGCCTCGGGCTCCTCAACGTCGACGTCCTCGAGGTGAACACCACGGTCGGGGCGATTCTCGACGGTGACACGACCGGCATCGAGCTGCTCGGCATCGGCGCGAACCTCGGAATCGGAGCGCAAGGCCTCATCGACGGGTTGACGACACCCCTCGAGACGCTGCTGACGAACCTCGGGGCGACCGTCGATGCTGTGGCCACCCCGGTGACCACCGTGCTGACACCCGCGTTGGACCAGCTTCTGCCGGAGCTCGTCACCGTGACCGTCAACAACCAGAGCGAGCCCTCGCCGGGCGTGTTCTCGGAGACGGGGGTCATCGTGACGATCCTTCCCGGATCGATCGCGACGACCATCGAGTTGGCCAACGCCACCGTCGGACCGAACGTTCTGGACGCCAACGCCGACGTGACCATCGAGAGCCCGGAAGACGGCACCGCCTTCGTCGTGCCCGACGCGGACGACGTCTCGGACGTCACCATCACCGGCACCGGTGAGCCCCGCGCCGTGATCACCGTCTCGATCGAAGGTCAGGATGACCAGGTCGCCTCGGTCGGCGAGGGCGGTACCTGGACGGTGACCTTCCCCGATCTGCCGGTCGGCGGATACACCGCCACGGCCACGCAGAACGTCGACGGCTCGACCGCCACGGTGGACTTCTCGGTCGTCGATGCGCCCGACGTGGCCATCCTGACCCCCACGCCCGATCAGATCTTCGTGGTCCCCGGTGCGGATGACACGTCCGACGTGGTCGTCACCGGCACCGGCTCGCCGGGATCGGATGTCGAGGTCGTCATCGGCGACGAGACCCAGACCGTCACCGTCACCCCTGAAGGCACCTGGACGGCGACGTTCGAGGACCTGCCGATCGGCGACTACACCGTCGTCGTCACGCAGGAGATCGACGGGTCGACCGACTCGGTCGACTTCTCGATCGCCGAGACGCCGGATGTCGTGATCGAGGAGCCGGCTGACGGCACGCAGATCGCCGTCGGGCAGGAGGACGACGTCACCACGGTGACCGTCTCCGGATCCGGTTCGCCGGGCGCGACCGTGACCGTCGTGCTCGACAACGGCGACACCGAGACCGACGTGGTCGAGGAGGACGGCTCGTGGAGCGTCGACTTCGCCGATCTGCCGATCGGCGAGTACACCGCCACCGCGACACAGGATGTCGACGGCTCCCAGGCGACGGTTGACTTCTCGGTGGTGCTGGCCACGCCGGTGACGATCACCGCACCGGTCGACGGCACCGACTTCCTCGTCGGCGAGCCGGACGCGACCCGGTCGGTCACCGTCTCGGGTACCGGCCAGGCGGGTGCCGAGATCGAGGTCACCCTCTCGAACGGCGACATCGAGACGACGACCGTTCTGCCGACCGGATCGTGGACCGTCACGTTCGCCGAGGTGGGCGTGGGTGAGTTCACCGCGACCGCGGTCCAGGACATCGACGGCTCGAGCGACACCGTGTCGTTCTCGATCAGCGCGCAGGCCGCCGACGCCGATGTGCTCGACATCGACGTCGATGGTGGCGATGCCGATATGGCGGACGCGGACGGTGCTGACGCGGACGGTGCTGATGCGGATGGGCTGGACGTGCTCGACATCGATGCCGATGGTGGCGATGCCGATATGGCGGACGCGGACGGTGCTGACGCGGACGGTGCTGATGCGGATGGTGCTGAAGCGGATGGGCTGGACGTGCTCGACATCGATGCCGATGGTGGCGATGCCGATATGGCGGACGCGGACGGTGCTGACGCGGACGGTGCTGATGCGGATGGTGCTGATGCGGATGGGCTGGACGTGCTCGACATCGATGCCGATGGTGGCGATGCCGATATGGCGGACGCGGATGGTGTTGATGCGGACGGTGCTGATGCGGATGGGCTGGACGTGCTCGACATCGATGCCGACGGTCTGGACGTAGCGGATGCGCTGGATCAGCTGGACATCGCGGATGCGCTGGATCAGCTGGACATCGCGGATGCGCTGGATCAGCTGGACATCGCGGATGCGCTGGATCAGCTGGACATCGCGGATGCGCTGGATCAGCTGGACATCGCGGATGCGCTGGATCAGCTGGACATCGCGGATGCGCTGGACCAGCTCGACATCGATGCGATCGACGCGGACGTGGCCGACGCTGACGCGATGGATGCCGACGCCGACGCTGACGCGATGGACGCCGATGCGGCCGACGCTGACGCGATGGACGCCGATGCGGCCGACGCTGACGCGACGGACGCGGACGTGGCCGACGCTGACGCGGTGGACGTGGCCGACGCTGACGCGACGGACGCCGACGCTGACGCGATGGACGCCGACGCTGACGCGACGGACGCCGACGCTGACGCGATGGACGCCGACGCTGACGCGACGGACGCCGACGCGACCGACAGCGACGCGACCGACGGTGGTGTGACCACCCAGGCGCGCGCCGACGTCGCCCTCACGCAGATCGTCCGGGGAACCGGTGCGACCCAGACCGTGATCCTCACGGGCTTCCAGCCCGGCGAGACGATCTCGGCCACGGTGAACTCCACCCCGTTCGACCTCACTCCGGTGACCGCTGACGCTTCGGGCTCGGCGCGCATGACCTTCGCGGTCGGCGCCGACTTCCGGCTCGGTGGGCACCGCGTGGAAGTCCGCGGCTCGGTCTCGGGTGAACTCCCGACCGAGCGGGAGAACACCGCCTTCACGGTGACGGCCCAACCCGTCCCCGCGGCCGGCGGTGGGGGCAGAGCCCTCCCGGCCACCGGTATGGACCTGAACGGTCCGCTCACCGGCGGCATCGCGGCGGCGTTGATCCTCGCTGGTGCGACTCTGTGGACCCTGCGTCGACGGAGCGCCAGCGGAGAACAGCGCTGACGATGACCACCACGGCGGAGGGCGCCCCCGAAGCGGGGGTGTCGGAGGGGCGTCCCTCCGCCCGGCGGTCGGGCGGGGTCATGGCGGCGGTCGCCGCCGCCATGACCCTCGCCATCGTTCTCGGCTACGCCTTCGTGGCGGTGTCGTTCACCATTCCCTCGAGCCCGACGCGTCCCGCCGTGTCGGACGCCTTCTCCCCCTATTTCTCGCAGCGGTGGAACGTGTTCGCGCCGAACATCATGAAGGTGAACCGCTCCCTCCAGATCCAGGTCCAGTGGCGCGAGGACGGCGAGCTGCAGCGCAGCGAGTGGGTGGACGTGACCGATATCGAGTTCACGTCGGCCCGTGGCATCCCGACTCCCTCGCGGATCTCGAAGAACAGCTTCAACGCCGCGCAGGCCTACCTGACGCGGTATCAGTCGCTGAGCGCCGACCAGCGCGATCGGGTGCGCGACACCTTCATCCGGAGGACGAACGACGGGGCTTTCGCTCCGATGGATCCCGAGGCGCTGCTGGAGGACCTCGACGACCTGGGCGGCAGTCGCTCGGCTTTGGTGGGCTACCTGCGCTACGACTACATGCTGGTGCGTTTCGCGTCGGCGTTCGGCGGCGCCTACTTCGACCGCGACGTCGAACGTGTCCGCTGGCGGATCCAGCACGACCGTCCCAACGACTTCCTGCACCGATTCGATGAGGAACGTCAGAGCGAGCGGTCGTACACCACATTCGGCTGGCGTCAGCCCGCCGTGGCGCCGTCGGACGAGGTCCGCGCCATCTACGACGAGGTCATCGAGAGGTACACGGGGCGATGAGCAAGGTGGCATCCGTCGACGAGGCGCCGCCCGTCGAGAAGTCGCGTCTGCGGGAGCGTCTGGGGCCCGCGGCGTTGTGGGAGCGGCTGCAAGGGTGGCTGACCGGGCGCAAGCACTCCACGATCGGGTTCTCGATCCTGCGGATCCTGTTCGGGATCGCGATACTCATCGTGCTCGTGCCCAGCTACGCGGACCGGCGGTACCTGTGGGGGGCCGGCGCGTGGTGGGTGGAGCCCGAGGCGAGCAGACGCGGGTGGTGGGAGCCGTTGCGCCTGTTGTTCCCGAAAGACAACGCGGTCGTCTTCGAGACCTCCTTCCACGTGCTGCTGCTTCTCGCGGTGCTGTTCCTCGTCGGATTCCAGACCCGGTGGGTGACGCCGGTGCTCCTGGTCTTCTGGGTGGGACTGTCCACGAACAGCACGCTGCTCGGCAACGGCGGTGACACGCTCATGCGCATCGTGCTGCTGTTCGTCGTCTTCGCCGACCTCAGCCGCCATTTCTCGGTCGACGCGTGGATGCGCTCGCGTCGCGGTTCCCGCCCCTCGCGCTTCGCGGCCCGGATGCCGCGCTGGGTGCCGTCGTGGACGGGAACGTGGGCGCACAACACGGTGCTGATCCTGTGCGTGTTCCAGATCCTGCTCGTGTACCTCGTCTCGAGCGTGCTGAAGTTCCAGGGCGAGGAGTGGGTGAACGGCACGGCGATCTATTACGCGCTCAGCATCGACCAGTTCCACGTGATGCCCGCCCTCAGCCAGCTCGCGTGGCAGTCGGCGCCCGTGGTGGCGCTCGCGACATGGACCGCCCTCTGGGTGCAGATGCTCTTCCCGGTGCTGATCCTGTGGAAGCCCACGCGCTACGTCGCGGTCGTGCTCATCACGGGCATGCACCTCGGTATCGCCGTGCTGCTCGGTCTGTGGCCGTTCTCGCTCGCCATGATCGCCCTCGACCTGCTTCTCGTCCGAGACGGCACGTGGCTGCGCGCCGCCGCCCGACTCGGTCGCATCCGTCGGGGGGTGCTCAGCCCCGCCGCGTAGGATTGACGTCCATGTGCGGAATCATCGGTTACGTGGGTCCTCGGCAGAGCCAGGACATCCTTCTCGCGGGGCTGTCGCGTCTGGAATACCGGGGGTACGACTCCGCCGGCATCGCCGTGATCGACGGCGACGGCGAGCTCGGAATGCGCAAGCGCGCGGGCAAGCTCGCGGTGCTGCGCGACGACCTCGAGGCCTCGCCCATGCCGAACGGCACGACCGGCATCGGCCACACCCGGTGGGCGACGCACGGCGGCCCGACCGACGCGAACGCCCACCCGCACCTGGCCGACGACGACAAGCTCGCCGTCATCCACAACGGCATCATCGAGAACTTCGCCGAACTCAAGAGCGAGCTCGTGGGCGAGGGCGTGGCCTTCCGCAGCGAGACCGACACCGAGGTCGCGGCGGCCCTGATCGGTCGTGAGTACGCCCGGACGGGCGACCTCGTCGCCGCCTTCCGCGCCGTCGTGTCGCGACTCGAGGGGGCGTACACGCTCCTCGCCATGCACCAGGACCACCCGGGCCTGGTCGTCGGCGCCCGTCGCAACTCGCCGCTGGTGATCGGCCTGGGCGAGGGTGAGAACTTCCTCGGTTCCGACGTCGCCGCGTTCGTCGAGCACACCCGCAACGCCCTCGCGATCGGGCAGGACGAGATCGTCGCGATCACGCCCGAGGGCGTCGAGGTCACCGACTTCTCGGGTGCTCCCGTCGAGGTCGAGGCGTTCGAGGTGACCTGGGACGCGTCGGCCGCCGAGAAGGGCGGATGGTCGTCGTTCATGGCCAAGGAGGTCTCGGAAGAGCCCGAGGCCGTCGCCAACACGATCCGCGGCCGCATCCACGAGGGTCGCGTCGAGATCCCCGAGCTCGACGGGATGGACGACTTCCTCGCCGACATCGACCGCATCCTGGTGATCGCGTGCGGCACGGCCGCTTACGCCGGCATGGTCGGCAAGTACGCGCTCGAGACGTGGACCCGCGTGCCCGTCGACGTCGAGCTCGCCCACGAGTTCCGCTACCGCGACCCGGTGCTGACCGCGCGCACCCTGGTGGTCTCGATCAGCCAGTCGGGCGAGACCATGGACACCCTGATGGCGGTCAAGTACGCGCGCTCGCGCGGAGCCAAGACGCTGTCGATCTGCAACACGCAGGGCGCGACGATCCCGCGCGAGTCGGACGCGATCGTCTACACCCACGCCGGCCCCGAGGTCGCCGTGGCGTCGACCAAGGCCTTCGTCGCCCAGATCACCGCGCTCTATCTGCTGGCCCTGCACGTGGGCCGCGTGCGCGGCGCGGTCGACCCGGTCGTCGCCGTCGAGGCCGTCACAGAGCTCGAGTCCGTCCCCGGCAAGATCGCCCGCGTGCTCGAGACCGAGCAGGCGCGCATCGAGCAGCTCGCGCACTGGATGGCCGACACCCGCTCGGTGCTGTTCCTGGGCCGAAACGTCGGGTACCCGATCGCGCTCGAGGGGGCTCTCAAGCTCAAGGAGCTGGCGTACATCCACGCCGAGGGCTTCGCCGCGGGCGAGCTCAAGCACGGCCCCATCGCCCTCATCGAGCCCGGCCAGCCGGTGTTCGTCGTCGTGCCCTCGCCCCGCGGCTCGGGCGAGATGCACAAAAAGGTCGTCTCGAACATCGAAGAGATCCGCGCCCGCGGCGCCCGCGTGATCGCGATCGCCGAAGAGGGCGACGTCGCCGTCCTCCCCGCCGCCGACGAGGTGCTGCGCATCCCGCTGGCCGCACCCCTGTTCGAGCCGCTGCTGGCCGTCGTTCCGCTGCACATCTTCGCGATGGGCCTGGCCGAGGCGAAGGGTCTCGACGTCGACCAGCCGCGCAACCTCGCGAAGTCGGTGACGGTCGAGTAAGCGCATGGCGTTTCTGACGGGGTCGGATGCCACGGCATCCGGCCCCGTCGTCGTCCGTGACGCGGGCCGTCGATGTCGGTGCGCACGGGCAGAATGAAGGGGATGCCAGAGGAGGGCCCATGATCGTCGGGATCGGCGTCGACCTGGTCGACGTTCCGCGGTTCGAGCAGCACCTCGCCCGCACGCCGCGCCTGCTGCCGCGGCTGTTCGCTCCGGGGGAGCGGGTGCTCAAGCCCCGCTCGCTGGCGGCCCGTTACGCGGCGAAAGAAGCGCTGATCAAGGCCCTCGGCGGGTCGGACGGCGTGCACTGGACCGACATCGAGGTCACCACCGAGCCCTCGGGCCGGCCCGCTTTCGCCCTGAGCGGAGAGACCGCGACGACGGTGGCCGCGCGCGGCATCACCGACCTGCACCTGTCGATGTCGCACGACGCGGGCCTGGCCACGGCGTACGTCATCGCCGAGGCGCAGGTGCCATCGGCATCCGTCCCGACCCGAGAGGACCCCGCATGAGGATGGCATCCGGAGTACTGCGCGAAGCGATCGTCGACGTCGACGCGATCGCCGAGAACGTCCGGCACCTGCGCCGGTTGACCGCGTCCGAGGTCATCGCCGTCGTCAAGGCCGACGGCTACGGGCACGGAGCCCATCGCGCCGCGGTCGCCGCCCTGCGGGGCGGGGCGGCGCGGATCGGCGTGTCGGACATCGACGAGGCGCTCGCGCTGCGACGTCAGGGCATCCGGGCGCCGCTGTTCGCCTGGCTGCACGCCCCCGGCGCCTCGTTCGCCGAGGCCGTGCACCACGACATCGAGCTCGGGATCTCGGACCTCGACCAGCTGCTGCGCGCGGGAGCGGCCGCCGAGGGCGACCGACCCGCCGCGGTGCACCTCAAGATCGAGACGGGCCTGTCGCGCAACGGCATCGCCCCCGCCGACTGGCGCCAGGTGTTCTCGGAGGCGGCGCGGCTGGAGCGCATCGGGCGCGTGCGCGTGGTCGGACTGTTCTCGCACCTGTCCAACACGAGCCCCGACGACGATCGCGCGGCGCTGGCGCGTTTCGAAGAGGGCGTCGTCATCGCCGCAGCGGCCGGGCTCACCCCGCCGCTGCGCCACATCGCCGCGACGAACGCCGCGATCGCGCTGCCCGAGGCGCGCCTGGGCTGCGTGCGCATCGGCATCGGTCTGTACGGCGTCTCGCCCTTCGACGACCGATCCGCCGCCGACCTGGGGCTGCGACCGGCGATGACCCTGCGCGGCGCCGTCGCGGCCGTGCGTCGCGTACCGGCCGGAACGGGGGTGTCGTACGGCTACGCCTACCGCACGGGCAGCGACACGACGCTCGCGCTCATCCCCCTGGGCTACGCCGACGGGGTGCCCCGCCAGGCGTCCGGCCGCGGTCCGGTGTCGATCAACGGCCGTCGCTTCACCGTCGCCGGGCGGATCGCGATGGATCAGTTCGTGGTCGACGTGGGCGATCACCCCGTCGCGGTGGGCGACGAGGCCGTCCTCTTCGGCGATCCGACGTTGGGCGTGCCGTCGGCACGCGACTGGGCGGATGCCGCCGACACCATCGACTACGAGATCGTCACTCGCGTGGGTGCGCGCGTGCCCCGGCGAGAGGGGGGAGCATGAGCGTTCCCGACGACCTGCTCGGAGAGCGCGTCATCGACGGCCCGGGCGACATGGAAGAACTCGGTCGCCTCATCGGCGCGGCGCTCGCCCCCGGTGACGTCGTGGTGCTGACCGGACCGCTCGGCGCCGGAAAGACGACCCTGACCCGCGGGATCGGAGAGGGACTCGGCATCCGCGGGCCCGTCCAGAGTCCCACGTTCGTCATCGCGCGCACGCACCCCTCGCTCGTCGGGGGGACGCCGCTCGTCCACGTCGACGCCTACCGCCTCGGCGCGGCGGTCGAGCTGGACGACCTCGACATCGACGTCTCCGGGTCGGCGGTCATCGTCGAGTGGGGGCGCGGGGTCGCCGAACACCTCGCCGACAGCTGGTGGGAGATCGAGATCTCGCGTCAGACCGGGGGGCGCGGGGTCGACAACGCGTGCGGCGAGATCGCGGTGCACACCGTCGAGCTCGACGCCGACGCCCCGCGCACGGTCACGATCTCGCGTCGTCCCTGAACCGGCGGCCACTGCGCGGTCGGCTCCGGGCGTCCTGCCCGGCCCGCGCCGGGGCGCGGTGGGCAGCCCAGACCTCGCGCAGGGCGCGCAGGGCCGCCTCGGGCTGTTCGACGTGGGCGAAGTGCCCGCTGTCGGCGAGCACCCGGTCGTCGTAGTCGTGCATCAGACGCGTCCACTCGCGAGCGTCGCTGGCCGCCACGAAGACGTCGTGCTCTCCGCGCACCGAGCGCACCGGGCAGGCGATGCGGCGCCAGACCCCGTCGTCGTGCGAGCGCGCGGCCTTCGCCGCGGCGAGGAATGCCGAGGGGCGGATCTCGTCGGCGAGCGCGTCGGTCACCGACCGGTCGACGCCGTCGGGGTGGCGGAACAGGGGGCGCGCGAGTGCGTGCAACGCGCCCACGCGCCGCAGCGTCCGCAGCAGGGGACGAGCCACGGGCCCGAGCGCCTGCAGGATGCGCATCGCCCACACCATGCCCGCCAGCCACGGCAGGCGCAGCCCGCCGGCGACCGGGCGTCGGGTGACCGCGCGCGCTCCGGCTCCGCTGGGCGAGACGACGCCGACGGCGACGGTTTCGCGGGGGAACCGCGCTGCCACATCGAGCGCGATCACGCCGCCGAGGGAGTGACCCACGATCCGCCACCGCGGATACCCCAGAGCCCGGGCGACGGCCGCGATCGCCACCGCGAGATCGGCGGGATCGGGAACGGGTCCGGGCGTCTCGCCCCAGCCCGGCAGGTCGATCGCGACGATGTCCGACAGCGGGAGCCGCAGTCGGTCCGACGCCGCGATCAGCTGCTGCCACGTCCGCCACGACCCGGCGGCCCCGTGCAGCATGACCGTCGCCACGGGACTGCCCGACGCCCGGCCCGCACGCACGACGATCGGCCCCACCCCCGTGGGCACGACGACGCGGCGCAGGCCGAGGTCGGTGGCATCCATGCCTCTTGTTCGGAGCGGAGGGGGTGGACGGATGCCGTGTCGGGGCGCCGACTACCCTGGAAACGTGATCATCGGCATCGACACCTCGCTCGGCACCGCCGTCGCGGCGATCGCGCGCGACGGAGAGGTGCTCGCGGACGAGCAGAGCTCCCACCCGCTCGGCCACGCCGAGGTCATCGGCGACCTGCTGCGCCGCGCCTCGGCCGTCGCCCCGACGCCCACGCACGTCGCGATCGGCATGGGACCGGGGCCGTTCACCGGGCTCCGCGTGGGCATCGCGACGGCGCGCGTGTACGCGCTCGGACGGGGCGTCCCCGCGGTGCCCGTGCCCAGCCACGACGGCGTGGCCCTGGGGCTGCTGCTGTCGGACGCCGTGATCGGCGCCGAGACGGGACGCTTCGCCGTCGTCACCGACGCGCGACGCCGGGAGTTCGCGTTCAGCGTCTACGAGGGCATCGACGACGACGGGCTGCCGATCCGCGTGACCGACGCCGCGCTCAGCCCCCGCGACGACCTCGACGCGACCCTCGAGGCGGTGGGTGCCCGCCGCTACGACGCGACGAGCGTGTCGGCGGCGATGATCGCGCTCGCCGCCGCTCGGGCGCTCGACGCCGGCCGCACCCTCGCGGGCACCGAGCCGCTGTACCTGCGCAGCCCCGACGTCGTCGCGGCGCACGCCCCGAAGCGGGTCAGCTGATGACCACGCGCGCCGCGACCCCCGCCGACCTCGACGCCATCATGGCCCTCGAGCACGCCTCGTTCCCCACCGACGCCTGGAGCCCCGCGATGATGCGCGAGGAGCTCTCGTCGCCGCACGGCTTCTACGTCGTGGTCGAAGAGGCCGGGCGTCTCGTCGGCTACGCGGGTCTGCGCGCGGTGCGCGGGGCGCGGGATGCCGACATCCAGACGATCACGATCTCGGAGTCCGCGCGCGGGCGCGGGCGCGGACGGGCGCTGCTGGGCACCCTGCTCGACGAGGCCGTGGGTCGCGGCGTGCACGACGTCTTCCTCGAGGTGCGCGCCGACAACCCCGTCGCCCAGGCGCTCTACGCGTCCGAGGGCTTCGCCGAGGTGGGGCGCCGTCCCCGCTACTACCAGCCCGACGACGTCGACGCGATCGTGATGCAGCTCGACCTGCGCGGGTGGGTCGCCCGGCGGGGCGACGCCGCGACCGGCGATGACGCGCGCGGACCGATACCCGCTGATCCGACCGACGGAAAGGGATGGTGCTGATGGACGCGCCCCTCGTGCTGGGTATCGAGACCAGCTGCGACGAGACCGGCATCGGCATCGTTCGTGGACGCCGGCTGCTGAGCAACACCATCGCCTCGAGCATGGACGAGCACGCCCGCTACGGCGGCGTCGTCCCCGAGGTCGCCGCGCGCGCCCACCTCGAGGCGCTGCAGCCCTCGATCGACGCGGCACTGGCCGAGGCGGGCGTCACACTCGCCGATCTCGATGCGGTCGCGGTGACCAGCGGCCCGGGGCTCGCGGGGGCCCTCATGGTCGGCGTCGGCGCGGCCAAGGGCCTCGCCGTGGCGCTCGACAAGCCGCTCTACGCCGTCAATCACCTCGTGGGCCACATCGCGGCCGACATCCTGGATGCCGACGCCGGAGAGCTCGAATACCCCACGGTCGCCCTGCTGGTCAGCGGGGGCCACACCTCTCTGCTGCTCGTGCGCGACCTGACCAGCGACGTCGAACTGCTCGGCGAGACGATGGACGACGCCGCCGGCGAAGCGTTCGACAAGGTCGCACGACTGCTCGGGCTGCCGTATCCCGGCGGGCCCGAGATCGACCGCGCGGCCGCCGAGGGCGACCCCACGGCGATCCGCTTCCCGCGGGGGCTGTCGCGGGCGTCGGACATGGCATCCCACCGCTACGACTTCTCGTTCTCGGGGCTGAAGACGGCCGTGGCCCGGTGGGTCGAACAGCACGAGGCCACAGCACAGCCCGTGCCGGTCGCCGACGTCGCGGCGTCGTTCCGCGAGGCGGTCGTCGACGTCCTCGTGACGAAGGCCCTCGACGCGTGCGCGCGCTACGGGGTGCCGCGGCTGCTGCTCGGCGGCGGCGTCATCGCGAACAAGCGCCTTCGCGACGTCGCACTCGAGAGGGCCGAGGCGGCCGGTGTCGCCGTGCGCATCCCCCCGCTACGGTTGTGCACCGACAACGGGGCGATGATCGCCGCGCTCGCGGCCGAACTCATCTCGTCGGGCCGGCGGCCGTCGACGCTCGCGTTCGGCGCCGACTCGACGCTGCCGGTCACCGAGATCCAGGTGGCCGAGGACGGGGATGCCGAGGCTCCTCGACCGCGCTCCGGCGGCGCCGCGTGAGCGAGCCGCTGCCGACGCGACGCACGCGCAAAGAGGCGGCGACGCCCCCGGTGCCCACCCTTCCGGCTGCGGAGGCCGCAGCTCTCGCCGCCGCGCTGCCCGAGGCGCCGACTTCAGCCGACGCGTCCGACCCCGAACGCCTGCCGACCGCGCAGCTCGAGATGGCCGCGTTCGGCGACCACGTCATCCCCTACGTGCCGCCCGCGCCCCCGCCCCCGCGGTCGTTCGCTCCCTGGGCGCTCGCCGCGGCGATCATCGCCCTGCTGGCGGCCCTGTTCACCGGGTGGCTGGTGCCGCTCGGCGTGGTCGCCGCGGTGCTCGCGCTGGTCTCGCTGCGCCGGCCCCGCGACAATCGCACACTCGCCGGGTGGGCTCTCGCCCTCGCGCTGCTGTCGGTGGCGTTCAGTGCCGGATGGCTGATCTGGGGTTTCTCGCAGCTCGCGGTCGTCTAGCCCCCGTCAGACGCGGTCGGCCAGCAGAGCGAGGCGCTTCGATCCCACGCGGGTGAGCAGGAGCGTCGCGGACTCGTCACCGCGCAGCGACAGCTTCTTGCGCAGCACTGCCGGGTCGACGTCGACGCCGCGCTTCTTGATCTCGAGCGTGCCGATGCCGCGTGCACGCAGCGCCTGGGCGAGCTTCTTGGGGTCGGCGGGCAGCTGCTCGCGCACCCGGAACGACGACACGAACGGGCTCGTCATCGCCGCGTCCGAGGTGAGGTAGGCGATCCCGGGGCTGAGCATGCCGGCATTCAGCGCCCTCGCGACCTCTCCGATCAGCCGGGCGCGGATGACGGCCCCGTCGGGTTCGTGCACGAATGCGCCGAGCTCGCGCGGCTCGGCGTCGGGGGTATCGGCCGGGGCGGTGAGCTCCCACGCCTCGCCGCCGCGCACGACGAGCGCCGCGCGGCGGACCGCCTCGCGCGCGAGCGCCCCCGACCACAGCACCAGCTCGATCGTCGACCCGTCGGCACTGATCCACTGGGCCTCGACGTCATCGGGGATCTGCGTGCGGTCGAAGCCCGGCCCGAGCTTCACGCCGCCGGGCACGCGGGAGATCAGGTCGAACACCCACTCGAGCGACGGGGACCACTCGTTCGAGGCCACCTGCCGCGTCTCGGAGTGACCGGCCGTGCGGCGCGCGGGGTCGAGCCAGACGGCATCCATTCCGCTCAGATCCACCTCTTCGGCGCGCGCGTGCTGCACGGTCGCCGCGTCGGCGAAGGGAGCGAGGTTGTACGCCGCGATGGCGGCGGTCACCTCGTCGGCGTCGACCGCGTGCACCCGGATGCCGAGCCCGGCCAGGCCCAGGGCGTCGCCGCCGATGCCGCAGCCGAGGTCGGCGACCCTTCCGATCCCGGCGTCGCGGAAGCGTCCCGCGTGACGTGCGGCGATCGGCAGGCGCGTCGCCTGCTCGAGGCCCGCGCGGGTGAAGAGCATGCGATCGGCGAACGCGCCGAACTTCGACGCCGCCCGGACGCGCAGGCGCGCCTGCCCCACCACGGCCGAGACGAGCGCGGGGGAGTGGCCCGCCGCGCGCAGCCGCGACACGACGCGGGCCGCGTCGTCGGTGGACTCGATGGGTCCCACGTCGTCGAGCAGGCGCAGCCCCTCGGGGGTCAGCAGGGCGGTGAGCTCGGCGGTGTCCAC
This sequence comes from Microbacterium testaceum, assembly GCF_003075375.1. GTDB lineage: Bacteria > Actinomycetota > Actinomycetes > Actinomycetales > Microbacteriaceae > Microbacterium > Microbacterium testaceum_E. Next base: position 96,460 of record NZ_QDFT01000008.1, read on the forward strand.
CCGTCCAGCCTAGGTGGGAGGGGATGCCGTGCCCCGGCGTCGGGGGGACGGCATCCACCCCCCTGCCGGGGGAACGGAACCCCGTACCTCCCCCCTCCCCCCGGACGAAACCCCGGGGTACCCCGAAAGCGATACCGGGGGTCCCCCCGATGTCGGAAACGCGGGCCGTTCCTAATCTCGGAACTACGAACAGCACCTGCGGGCCGCGGCCCGAGAAATGGGATGGGAAAAATGCCTACCACTGGCGACATCAACAACTCGCTCAACACGGTCATCGCGGACTCGCTCAACGAGGTCAACGAGGACAACTCGGTCAACACCGACCTGAGCGCCGAGGACTCCTTCAACGAGACCACCAACGAGACGGTCACCAACGAGTCGACCGTCGACGTCGACGGCTCGTTCAACGAGGACTCCAACAACGAGTCCACCGTCATCACCGACTCGGGCAACGACAACTCGGACAACTCCGACAACTCGGTCGACCTGGACTGGACCGAGGGCTCGTACAACGAGTACACCGACGCCTCCGAGACCGACAACTCGATCAACGCGGGTGTGCGCGAGTACAACACGGGCTTCGGCGCGTGGGGCGGCGCCTCGGCTGCCGAGTCCGGCGCTGCCGGCTCGGGCCACACCGAGATCTGGAGCAACTCCACCATCCTCGACCAGTCGGTCAACCAGAACATCGCCGCCGACGGCGCCGTGGGCCAGGCCTTCGGCAACTCGGCCGTCGCGGCCTCGGGCGAGGGCTCGATCGCGGCCGGCGGCGACGTCGACTGGAGCTACGACGTCGACCAGTCGACCAACATCATCGCCGGTGGCGACATCAACATCGGCAACGAGACCACGGTCACCACGGTCGTCGACTCGTACAACGAGTACAACCTCGACTACTCGTACACCGACGAGTCCACCGTGATCGACGTCACCGACTCGTTCAACGACTTCTCGGAGAACTACTCGGCCGACGGCTCGTTCAACACCTCCGAGGTGTTCGACAGCGAGACCACGATCGACATCGACTACACCGAGGTCGTCGACAGCTTCAACACGGCCGACCTCAACCTGCCCCTGGCCTGAGCCTCTTCAAGAAATAAGGAACGAACATCATGGTGTGGAACATCGGTGACGTGGACGACTCGGGCAACGAGGGCTGGGTCAACGTCGGCAACCAGTCGACGACGAACAACAGCAACAACCTGGCCGTCGACCTGAACAACGTCGGCAACGTCGACAACACGTTCGAAGAGACCAACACGTCCGACACGACCGTCGTCGACTCCGGCAACGTCGGTTCGGGCAACACGGACTGGGACATCGACGGCTCGTACAACGACAACTCCGACAACTCGGACAACTCGGTGGACGCGGTGGTCACGATCGACTCGAACAACACCTACCTGGACGAGTCCTTCGAGGACAACTCGACCAACGCCGGTGTCCGTGCGTACAACACGGGCTTCGAGGGCTTCGGCGGCTTCGGCGGCGGCGACGCCTCGATCTACAGCCAGGCCACGATCCTCGACCAGTCGGTCAACCAGAACATCCTCGGTGGCGACGTCACCCAGGGCTTCGCCAACAGCGCCGTCTCGGCGTCGGGCGAGGGTTCGGTCGCCGCGGGTGGCGATGTCTCGATCTCGCGTTCGCTGGACGCGTCGACGAACTTCGACGCCGAGGGCGACATCAACATCAACAACACCACCGAGCTGACCTCGTACGACAACGTGGGCAACACGACCGACATCTCGGTCGACCTCACCGACGCGTCGCAGGACTGGACGATCGACAACTCGTACAACGACGCGTCGACGAACGTCGACCTGACGGACTCGTTCAACGACGACTTCAGCTCGACCGAGTCGGAGGACTGGACCATCAACGCCGACGTCATCTGGGGTTCCGGCAACTCCGAGGTCGTCGACGTGCAGCTGCCCGACGACATCGAGGACTGAGAGATCATCCGTAACGATCTCAGCGTCTGAACGGTAGCCCTGGGCGGGATTCCCCGCCCGGGGCTATCGTCGTCCCCAGAACCCTTCGACGCCGAAGAGGCGTCGGCATCTACCGAGAGGTGCCCTGCGTGTCCGCACCGGCCCAGCCCACCACGTCCCCCGCCGCTCCCGCCGACGCGAAGAACCCGCCGCCGTCGCCCGCCGAGCTGGCCGCCCTGGTGGAGCGCGCGCGCCGGTTCTCGGCGGCCGTGGGCCGCGAGGACCTCGCCGAGAAGCTGGGCAACACCCGGTCGCGCCTGCAGGACCCGCACGTGCGGGTCGTCATCGTCGGTCAGTTCAAGCAGGGCAAGAGCAAGCTGGTCAACGCCCTCATCAACGCTCCCGCGTGCGCCGTCGACGACGACATCGCCACGTCGGTCCCCACCTCGGTCGGTTACGCCGAAGAGCCCTCCGCCACGGTGCTGGTGCGCCGCGAGAGCGGAGAGGCGCATGAGATCCGCCGCGTCGACATCCCCTTCGAGCGCCTCTCGGACTACGTCACCGCCCGCGCGGAGGACGAGCAGGAGGGCGACGTCGTCGGCGCCGAGGTGCTGCTTCCCCGGGAGATCCTCAAGGGGGGTCTGCGCATCGTCGACTCGCCCGGCGTCGGAGGACTCGAGTCCACCCGGTCGCTCGCGACGCTCGCGGCACTGACGACCGCGCACGCGGTGCTGCTCGTCTCGGACGCCTCGCAGGAGTACACCGAGCCCGAGATCCAGTTCCTGCGCCACGCGATGCGCATCTCGCCGAACGTGGCCGCGGTGCTGTCCAAGACCGACCTGTACCCGCAGTGGCGCGACATCCAGCGCGTCGACGAAAAGCACCTGAACGAACTGGGCGTCGACATCGACGACGTGCCCGTGTTCGCCGTCTCGAGCGACCTGCGTCTGCTCGCCGCCGAGCAGCAGGATCGCGAACTCAACGACGAGTCCGGGTTCCCCGAGCTCGTCGCGCACCTGCGCCGCGATGTGCTGGGCAAGGCCGAGGAGATCAACCGCAAGGGCGCGGTGCACGACCTCATGACGGTGGCCGATCAGCTGTCGCTGACCGTCAAGACCGAGCTGAACGCCCTCGAGCACCCCGAGGACACGCCGGGCATGATCGCTCGACTCGAGGATGCCAAGGCCAAGGCCGACGACTTCCGCAGCCGCACGAGCCGGTGGCAGGTGACGCTGTCCGACGGCATCGCCGACCTCATCTCGGACACCGAGCACGACCTGCGCGACCGCCTGCGCAAGGTGCAGCGCGAGGGCGAGGCCGCGATCGACGAGGGCGACCCGGGCCCCATCTGGGACCAGATCGCCGAGTGGGTCGACCAGCGCGTGAACGCCGCCGTGTCCGAGACGTTCGTCTGGACCAACGAGCGCTCGCAGTGGCTCGCCGAGCAGGTGGTCGACGAGTTCCGCATGGGCGAGGAGTCCATCCCGCTGATCGACGTCGCCGGCACCGACGGCCTGCTCGACCCGGTCGAGGAGCTGCAGCACCTCGACGACGGCAAGATGGGCGCGGCCGAGAAGATCTACATCGGTGTCCGCGGCTCGTACGGCGGTGTGCTGATGGTCGGTCTCGCGACCAGCATCGTCGGGCTCTCGCTGATCAACCCGCTGTCGCTCCTCGCCGGCGTGCTGGTGGGGCGCCGCGCGTTCCGCGAGGACATGTCGTCGCGTCTGCTGCGCCGTCAGAACGAGGCGAAGAACCTGCTGCGCCGCCACATCGAGGACACCGTCTTCCAGGTCGGCAAGCAGCTCAAGGACCGCCTGCGCATCGTGCAGCGCACGGCGCGCGACCACTTCGGCTCGATCGCCGACGAGCTGCACCGCTCGCTCAGCGACTCGGTCCTCGTCGCCAAGCAGGCCGCGGCGAGCTACACCGCCGACCGCGACAAGCGCATCCAGCAGCTGCACGCGCAGCTGCGCGACATCGAGGCGCTGCGCGGCCGCATCCCCGCTGCCGAGCTCTCGTCGGGCCGCCCCGCGCGCGCGGCGGTCACCCGATGAGCGCGGGTCTTCCCGAGGTCGCCCGCATCGTCGACGACGCCCTGGGCGTGTACGCCGACGACGCGGCTGCCGTCGAGGTGCTCGAGTCGTTCCGCGCGCGCCTGCGCGAGCCCCTGCGGCTCGCCGTGGCCGGCATCGTCAAGGCCGGCAAGTCGACGCTGCTGAACGCCCTGATCGGCGAACGCATCGCCCCCACCGACGCGGGGGAGTGCACCCGCACGATCACCTGGTACCGCTACGGCTCGACCGCCCGCGTCGACCTGCGGCTGCACGACGGGCGGCGCAKCYGTAGCG